>NZ_JBIRWQ010000001.1:416746-530793 GCF_044388125.1 Actinoplanes sp. NPDC020271 | reverse complement strand
CGAGGTGCGATGCCGGGTCCCGCGATGCCGGAGACGGGTGCGATGCCGGGTCCCGCGATGCCGGAGACGGGTGCGATGCCGGGTCCCGCGATGCCGGAGACGGGTGCGATGCCGGGTCCCGCGATGCCGGAGACCGGTGCGACGCCGGGTCCCGGCTGACCAGCACCCCATTCGCGCTCGTCCCGCCGATTGGGCCCCTGCCCACCCGGGTACATCGCTGCCGGCGGCACCGCCGGCTGCTGCGGCGTCATCCGGGTCGGCTGAGCCGCCGGTCGCGCCGGAGCCGGACTGTTCCGGTCCTGGGGAGCGGGCCGCAGATCGAACGGCGATTCCGGGCTACGCCCATCGCGCCCACCCCGAGCCGCAAATGCTTCCGGCGGAGCAGGGCGCGCGCTCCCGTAGGTCGAGTCGGGCCGCCCCTGAGGTGGCCGCCCTTGTACCCCGGGCTGTTCCACGAACCGCGAGCCGGACTGCGGATGACCGGCCTGCCCGTGTCCGGGCGGAACCGGCCCACGCTGAGGTCCAGGCCCGAACCCGGCCCGCCCACCAGCCGACTCGTACCCGTCCCGATTCCACTGCGGCTGGGGCTGCTGCTGCGGCTGCTGAGGCCGCTGCTGGGGCTGCTGCTGGGGCTGCGCCGGCCGCCCACCCCAGTTCTCCTGAGGCCGCTGCCCCGGCGACTGCGGCACCCGAGCCGCCCCGGACGCTCCGGGCCGTCCGGGCGAGACCGGCCCGGACGAGGGCCGTCCCGGCGAGACGGGAGCCGACGCCCCGGGCACGCGTCCCGGCGTCACCGGCACCGACGGCGGGTTTCCGCGCCCGTAGACGGGCGTGCTCCCATGGCGCTGCTGCTCCCCGTACGGCCGGTTCCAGGAGGGGTCGTCGCGCGAGTCGCGCGGCCCTCCGCCGTACCGCTGCGGATCCTCGGCCGGGATCCGGCCGCGACCTTGGGCCGCGCCGCCGCCTTGACCCGGGCCGCCTTGCGCACCACCCGGGTGACCGGGGCCGCCCGGCGCCGAACTGACCGGCGCCGATCCGGGCTGACCGCCGCGGGACGCCTCGTAGACCGGGGTGTGCACGGCCTTACGACGCCCGGGGTCGCCGGGGTAGCGCTGTCCGGGGAGCGGCTCCCACTCCCAGGTGATCTCGTAGACCCACGCGGGCTCGTCGTCCCAGCCTTCGCCGCCCGGGCGGGAGCTCCAACCGTTCATCGGGCGACCGGGCCCGGCGATTGGCAACGCACCGTCACGGCGAACTCCATGGGGGTATCAAAAAAGGACCGGAGACCCGGGTAGAGTCTCCCGGCTCACTGCGGGTCGGTGGAAAGGAGACTAGCGGCGTGGCCGGGAAGGACGCCAGCGTGCTCACGATCTCTCCGGACGGTCCGAAGCGCTTCTCGATTACTACTTTCGGTGCACTGGCCGGGTCGGGTTTCCGGCGTTGGACCACCTATCGTCAGGCCACCATAGCCGGAACGTTCACCAATGTTGTCTTCGGCTACCTGCGCTGCTATGTCCTGCTGGCGGTGGCGGCGAGCACCTTCGGCGGCCGGCCCGCGGGGTACGACGCGGAGCAGCTCGCCACGTACGTCTGGCTGGGCCAGGGACTACTGAGTGTGGTCATGTTGTGGGGCTGGTCGGAGCTCGCCGAACGTATCCGGACGGGCGACGTCGCGGCCGATCTGTTACGTCCGGTCTCCCCGCTGATCACCTACCTGGCCGCTGACCTGGGCCGGGCCGCGCACGGCATGCTCACGCGGTTCGTCGTGCCGGTGGTGGTCGGCGCCCTGTGTTTCCCGTTGCACCTGCCGGGGCGCTGGTCGACGGTTCCGTTGTTCCTGGTGTCGGTGCTGCTGGCGGTGGTGGTCAGTTTCGGTTGCCGCTATCTGGTGAACGCGTCGGCCTACTGGTTGCAGGATGCCCGCGGGCCGATTCTGTTGTGGGTGCTCTGCGCGGGGGTGCTGGGCGGGCTCTACTTCCCGCTGCGGCTGCTGCCGCACTGGCTGGCGGTGACGCTGTGGCTGGCCACGCCGATGCCGAGCATCCTGCAGACGCCGCTGGACGTGGCGGCCGAGCGGGACGGGCTCGCCCTGCAGGCGGGGCTGGTCGCGCTTCAGGCCGCCTGGGCGGTCGTACTTCTGACCCTGGCCTGGTTCGTGCAGAAACGCGCCGAGCGTCGCCTGGTGGTGCAGGGTGGGTGAGCTGAGGGCGTACGTGGCGCTGGCCGGCGCCCAGGCCCGGGCGGCCTTCTCCTATCGGGTGTCGTTCGTGGTCGAGATGGCCGTCAACGTCGGCGCGACCTTCTTCGACGTGCTCACGGTGCTGGTGCTGTTCCGGGCGACGAACCGGATCGGTGGTTTCGAGCTGCCGGAGGCGCTGCTGATGACCAGCCTCACGTCGGCCGGTTTCTCGCTGGCCGATTTCACGATCGGGAACGTGGACCGCCTGAAGACGTACGTCCGGGCCGGCACCCTGGATGCGGTGCTGGTCCGCCCGCTGGGCGCGCTGCCGCAGCTGGTGCTGATGGACCTGCCGTTGCGCAAGGTGCTGCGGGTGGTGTTCGGCCTGACGATGCTGGGGGTCGCGCTCGGCCTCAACGACATCGCCTGGACCCCGTCCCGGGTGTTGTTGCTCACGCTCGCGCCGCTGTCCTGTGCGGTGTTCATGGGCGCGATCTTCGTGATCAGTGCGAGCCTCGCGTTCTGGTGGGTCGAGTCGGGGGAGATCGGGAGCGCGTTCACCTATGGCGGGCGCGACTTCGCGTCCTATCCGATCACCGTTTACGGGCCGGCGTTCCGCGGTCTTTTCGCGTACGCGCTGGGCTTTGCCTTTGTTTCTTATCAGCCCGCGCTGGCGCTTCTCGGCCGCGCCGATCCGCTCGGTCTCCCGGCCTGGGCCGGGTTCGCCTCTCCGCTGGTCGCGCTGGCCGCGGCCGGCCTTGCCGCCATCGTCTGGCGCATCGGCATCCGTCAGTACAGGAGCACCGGCTCATGATCAAAACCGAAGACCTTCGAAAAGATTTCGCCGTACGCGTGAAAAGCGGCCGTTTCCGGCGGGAGAAACGCACCGTCGAGGCGGTCGCCGGAGTCTCGCTGAGCATCGCGGGTGGCGAGATGGTCGGCTACATCGGGCCGAACGGCGCCGGGAAGTCCACCACGTTGAAGATGCTGACCGGCGTGCTCTCCCCGTCCGGTGGCTCGGTGGAGGTGTGCGGCCTGCGCCCGGTCCCGCAGCGCACGAAGCTGGCCCTGCGCATCGGCGTGGTCTTCGGGCAGCGCTCACAGCTCTGGTGGGATCTGCCCCTGCACGAGTCGTTCACCCTGCTCCGGCACATCTACCGGGTGCCGGCCGCGGAGCACGCCGCCCGGCTGCGCCGCTGCCGTGAGCTGCTCGACCTCGACGACTTCCTGGCCACCCCGGTCCGCCAGTTGTCACTGGGTCAGCGGATGCGCGGCGAGCTGACCGCGGCGCTGCTGCACGGCCCGAAGGTGCTGTTCCTGGACGAGCCGACGATCGGCCTGGACGTGGTCAGCAAGCAGGCGGTCCGTTCGTTCCTGGCCGAGCTCGGCGAGACCGGCGACGTCACGCTCGTCCTGACCACCCACGACCTGGCTGACATCGAGCGTCTCTGCGAGCGCCTGGTGGTGATCGATCACGGCCGGGTGGTGCACGACGGGACGATCGAGGCCCTGCACGCCCGGTACGGTTCTCGTCGCAGCCTCGTCGCCGACCTGTCGTCCCCGCTCCCGGACGGTTTCGAGCTGCCCGGCGCCACCCTGGTGGCCGTCGAGGCGGACCGTCACCGCGTCACGTTCGCGCTGGACGGCGTGACCGCCGGCGCCGCCGTGGCCGACCTGGTCGCCGCCGTCTCGATCCGTGACCTGTCGGTCGTCGAGCCCGACATCGAGGACGTGGTGGCCCGCCTCTACGCCGGTTAGCGGTGTTCCATGACGAGGACCGCCCAGGAGGGTTCGAAGGGCCTCGTAACGGTGCGGCACGTCGCCCGGGACCGTCACGTGGTCGCCGGGCCCGACCTCGACCGGGTCAGATCTTCGCGCCGAGCTCGACCTTCGGCTTCGGGACACGCATCCGGCGGAACGTCAGCGCCCGCATGATCCCGTAGAGGTAGAGCGACCCCATCCGCTGCCCGGTCTCCGGGAAGCGGGCCTTCACGACCTTCTTGATCCGCTGCGAGATGAAGATGCTGTCGACGACGACGGCCAGCGCGAGCAGCGCCCACAGGATGTTGCTGGCGATCTGGACGACCTGGAGCCGGACCACCGAGCCGACCATCACGACCACCGCGCCGGCGATGAAGAACGACCCGACGGTGCGCCGGGAGTCGACGATGTCGCGGACCAGTGAGCGCTCCGGGCCGCGGTCGCGGGCCAGCAGGTAACGCTCGTCGCCGTTGCGCATGCCCTCGGAGGCCTCGGCCCGCTCGACGCGCTGCCTCTCGCGCATCACCTTGGCCGCCTCTTTGCGGTCGGCCGGCGCCGCCTCCACCCGGCGGCCCTGCGGGGCGCGCTTCGGCGTGACCACACCCAGCTCTTTCTTGCTCGGGGTGTAGTTCTTGCGGCGGTTGTCGGCCGACGCCTCCTCGGTTACCGAGGTGGTGGCGTCTTCGACGAGGTCGGCAGCCTTACGGCGAAACAGCGGGGACACGACACGAGCGTAGCCAAACGGCGCGGTGTGCCACACACCGCGCCGTTGATCGCAACGAAACCGCAGCTAAAAGGCTCAGGGACGCTCGACGTGAGCGCCCAGCGCCGCCAGCTTCTGCTCGAAGTCCTCGTAGCCCCGCTTGATCAGGTCCACGCCGTAGACCCGGGACGTGCCCTCGGCCGCCAGCGCCGCGATCAGGTGCGCGAAACCGGCCCGCAGGTCGGGGATGACCAGGTCGGCCGCGTGCAGCTTGGACGGGCCGGCGATCACCGCGGAGTGCATGAAGTTGCGGCGGCCGAACCGGCACGGGGTCCCGCCGAGGCAGTCCCGGTAGACCTGGATGGTCGCGCCCATCGAGTTGAGCGCCTCGGTGTAGCCGAGCCGCTGCTCGTACACGGTCTCGTGCATGATCGAGATGCCGCGCGCCTGGGTCAGCGCGACCACGAGGGGCTGCTGCCAGTCGGTCATGAAGCCCGGGTGCACGTCGGTCTCCAGCGCCACGGCCTTGAGCTCGGTGCCGGGGTGCCAGAACTTGATGCCGCCCTCGGCGCCGGTGACGCCCTCGCGAGCCACCCGGTCGTCGGTGATCTTCAGCTCACCGCCGATGTTCCGGTAGACGTTGAGGAACGTCATCATGTCGGCCTGCCGGGCGCCGAGCACCTCGATCTCGCCACGGGTGGCGAGCGCGGCGGCGGCCCAGCTGGCGGCCTCGATCCGGTCCGGGATCGGCTTGTGCTCGTAGCCGTAGAGCTTGGGCACGCCCTGGATCTCGATCACCCGGTCGGTGTGCACCGTGATGATCGCGCCCATCTTCTGCAGGACACAGATCAGGTCGATGATCTCGGGCTCGATCGCGGCGTTGCGCAGCTCGGTGACGCCCTCCGCGCGGACCGCGGTGAGCAGCACCTGCTCGGTCGCGCCGACGCTCGGGTAGGGCAGCTCCAGCTTGGCGCCGTGCAGCCCGTTCGGGGCGCTCAGGTGCATGCCCTCGGGCGTCTTGTCGACGATCGCGCCGAACTCGCGCAGCGCCTTGATGTGGAAGTCGATCGGGCGCGGCCCGATGTGGCAGCCACCGAGGTCCGGGATGAACGCGTGCCCGAGCCGGTGCAGCAGCGGGCCGCAGAGCAGGATCGGGATCCGGCTGGAGCCGGCGTGCACGTTGATCTCGTCGGTGCTGGCACTCTCCACGTTCGTGGGGTCCATGACGAGCTCGCCGTCCTCGGCGCCGTCACTGACCTTGACGCCGTGCAGCCCGAGCAGACCGCGGACCACCTCGACGTCGCGGATGCGGGGGACGTCGTACAACCGGCTCGGCGACTCGCCGAGCAGGGCGGCGACCATCGCCTTGGAGACGAGGTTCTTGGCGCCACGGACCCGGA
Organism: Actinoplanes sp. NPDC020271; assembly: GCF_044388125.1. Classification (NCBI taxonomy): domain Bacteria; kingdom Bacillati; phylum Actinomycetota; class Actinomycetes; order Micromonosporales; family Micromonosporaceae; genus Actinoplanes; species Actinoplanes sp. NPDC020271. The sequence continues at coordinate 524,750 of NZ_JBIRWQ010000001.1, read as the reverse complement.
TCTGTCCTTGCAGCGGCGTACCGCCGTGCACGATCAGGACATCGTCGGTCAACGTAACCTCCAGCCGGCGGGCGTGTTCGCCCGGTGATCGAGGGGCAGGAACTCGGGCGGGGGTACCCGTTTCTGCAACCGGGGAAGCATAGCGCTGAGTGACAAGTTCGCCAGTCCTGGCGCGGCGGGGAAACGAAGTAGCCGGGCAATTACCCAACGGTACGGGAATCGCCCGGCTACGGAGAGTTACGGAAGGGCGAGCATCTGGTCGAGCGCGACACGCGCCTCGCGCGCGGTTTTCTCGTCGACCGTGATCACGTTCGGTACCCGGCCGGCGACCAACTCCTCCAGCGTCCACACCAGGTGGGGGAGGTCGATCCGGTTCATCGTCGAGCAGTAACAGACCGTCCGGTCGAGGAACATGATCTGCTTGTCCGGGTGGGCCAGGGCCAACCGGCGCACCAGGTTCAGCTCGGTGCCGACCGCCCAGGCCGAGCCGGCGGGGGCCGCGTCCAGCGCCTTGATGATGTACTCCGTCGAGCCGACGTAATCGGCGGCGCGGACCACGTCGTGCCGGCACTCGGGGTGGACCAGCACGTTCACGCCCGGCACCCGTTCGCGCACCTCACGGACGCTGTCGATGGTGAACCGGCCGTGCACCGAGCAGTGCCCGCGCCACAGGATCATCCGGGCGTTGCGCAGCTGCTCGCCGGTCAGCCCGCCGTGCGGCTTGTGCGGGTCGTAGAGCACGCAGTCGTCCAGGTCGAAGCCCATCTCCAGCACCGCGGTGTTGCGGCCCAGATGCTGGTCGGGCAGGAAGAAGACCTTCGAGCCCTGCTCGAACGACCAGTCCAGCGCGCGCTTGGCGTTCGACGAGGTGCAGACCACGCCGGAGTTGCGGCCGACGAAGCCCTTGATGTCGGCCGACGAGTTCATGTAGGTCACCGGGACGATGTCGCCGGCGATGCCGAGGTCCTGGAAGTGCTCCCAGGCCGTCTCGACCTGACCGAGCACCGCCATGTCGGCCATCGAGCAGCCGGCCGCCAGGTCGGGCAGGATGACCCGCTGCTCGGGCTTGGTCAGGATGTCCGCGCTCTCGGCCATGAAGTGCACGCCGCAGAAGACGATGAACTCCGCCTCCGGCCGGGCCGCGGCCTGCTGTGCGAGCTTGAACGAGTCGCCGGTGACATCGGCGAACTGGATCACCTCGTCGCGCTGGTAGTGATGGCCCAGCACGAAGACCCGGTCGCCGAGAGCGGCCTTGGCCGCCGTCGCGCGGGCGACCAGGTCGGGGTCGCTGGGGGCCGGCAGGTCGCCGGGGCAGTCGACGCCCCGCTCGCTCGCCGGGTCGGTGCCCTTGCCGAGAAGGAGCAGCGCGACAGGGGTGTTTCCGGGTTCGGTCCAGGTCGCCGTCACGAAATCATCGTTGCACAGGGGCTGAGAAGGCGGCTGTGTGCTGCCACACTCCTGGGGTGCGCGTACTGATCTGTCCGGACAAGTTCGCCGGTACCCTTTCCGCCCCCGAAGTGGCCCGTGCCGTCGCCGACGGGTGGTCCGTCCCTTCCGACGAGCTGGTGCTGCGCCCGATCGCGGACGGCGGCCCCGGCTTCGTCGAGGTGCTGGCCGCCGCGCTGGACGGGCGCCGGATCGAGGTGCGCACCGTGGACCCGCTGGGACGTCCGGCGCGCGGCGAGATCCTGCTCACCGGCGGCACGGCCTACGTGGAGAGCGCTCAGGCGTGCGGCCTGCACCTGCTCACCGCCGAGGAGCGAAATCCCGGCACCACTACGTCGTACGGCCTGGGCCTGCTCCTGGCCGCGGCCGTCGAGAGCGGCGCCACGCGGGTGGTGGTCGGACTGGGTGGCTCCGCGGTCAACGACGCGGGCGCCGGCATGCTCGCCGCGCTGGGCGCCGCCCCGATCGACGCGGCCGGGTACGCCCTGCCCTACGGCGGCGCCCCGCTGATCACCGCGGTCGCGCTCGGCGGCGTGCCCCGGCTCCGTCAGGTCGCGCTGGTCGCGGCCACCGACGTGGACAACCCACTGACCGGCCTGCACGGCGCCAGCAACGTCTTCGGCCCGCAGAAGGGCGCGACCCGCGAGGACGTGCTGCGGCTCGATGCCGCGCTGGAGCACTTCTCCGGCGTACTGGAGAAGGCCTTTGATCTCGAGGGTCTCGCGTCGCGGCCCGGGGGAGGCGCGGCCGGCGGGCTCGGTGCCGCCCTGATCGCCCTCGGCGCGCAGGTCACGTCGGGGATCGGCCTGGTCGGCGACCTGATCGGGCTGAACGCCGAACTGGACGCGGCCGACCTGGTGATCACCGGCGAGGGAAGTTTCGACCACCAGTCGCTGCGCGGGAAGGTGGTCGCCGGGATCGCGGCCGGCGCTCGCGACCGTGGCCTGCCCTGCGTGGTGCTGGCCGGGCGCAACGAGACCGGGCACCGGGAGGCGTCCGCGGCCGGGGTGACCGAGACGCACACGCTCGTGGAACATTTCGGTTCGGTCGGGCAGGCGATGGCCGAACCCGCGCGCGGCCTGCGCGAACTCGCGGAACGCATCTCCCGTCAGTGGAGTCGCCCCTAGTCCGTTTCAAGGGCGGGGGCCGGGGTGGTCGGCCGGGCGGTGAACTGTGACGGCTGAGATTGGGAATCTCCCGGAATGGAGTTAGCGTTGCCTGGTACGGCACACGCCTGTGTTTACCCGCAGCGGAAACCCGGGCAAAATCGCGTTGAACCTGGCAGGGAGATACCTACGTGACCACAGAAGCGCACACCGAGTCGACCGAGGCGACCGCCCCGACCGGCGTCATCCTCACCGACGTCGCCGCGGTGAAGGTCAAGGCCCTGATCGAGCAGGAAGGGCGCGACGACCTGCGCCTGCGCATCGCCGTACAGCCCGGTGGCTGCTCCGGCCTGCGCTACCAGCTCTTCTTCGACGAGCGGTCGCTCGACGGCGACGTCGTCAGCGACTTCGACGGCGTCGAGGTCGTGGTGGACCGGATGTCCTCGCCGTACCTGGCGGGCGCCACCATCGACTTCGCCGACCGGATCGACGCGCAGGGCTTCACCATCGACAACCCGAACGCGCAGAACTCCTGCGCCTGCGGTGACTCGTTCCACTGATCGGTTTTCCCGGTGCAGGCCGTCCCGTTCACGGGGCGGCCTGTTCTGCGTAACCGCCCGGTAGGCTCTGGGCGTAACGACCCCGTTCCCAATCCTTGAGGGCCGCCATGAAGATCGCCGTCACCGGCTCGATCGCCACCGACCATCTGATGCACTTCCCGGGCCGGTTCGCGGACCAGCTCATCGCCGACCAGCTGCACAAGGTCTCGCTCTCGTTCCTCGTCGACGACCTGGTCGTGCGCCGCGGCGGCATCGCCCCCAACATCGCGTTCGGGATGGGCAAGCTCGGTCTGCGGCCGATCCTGGTGGGCGCGGTCGGCGCCGACTTCGCCGACTACCGGTCCTGGCTCGAGCGGCACGGCGTCGACTGTGACTCGGTGCACATCAGCGACGTGGCCCACACCGCCCGGTTCGTCTGCACCACCGACGACGACCTGAACCAGATCGCCTCGTTCTACGCCGGCGCGATGTCGGAGGCCCGCAACATCGAGCTGGCCCCGGTCGTCGAGCGCCTCGGCGGCATCGACCTGGTCCTGATCAGCGCGAACGACCCGGCCGCGATGATCCGCCACTCGCAGGAGTGCCGCGCCCGCGGCTACAAGTTCGCCGCCGACCCGTCGCAGCAGCTGGCCCGGGTCGACGGGTCCGACGTGCTGAGCCTGATCCGCGGCGCGGAGTACCTGCTCTGCAACGAGTACGAGCGCTCCCTGCTGGAGTCGAAGTCCGGCCTCACCTCCGACCAGGTGCTCGACGAGGTCCGGATCCGGGTCACCACGCTCGGCAAGGACGGCGTCGAGATCACCGGCAAGGGCATCGAGCGCCTCCACGTGCCGGTCGTCCCGGACGTGATCGGCGAGGACCCGACCGGTGTCGGCGACGGCTTCCGGGCCGGTTTCTTCTCCGGCCTGTCCTGGGGTCTCGGCCTGGAGCGGTCGGCCCAGGTCGGCTCGCTGGTCGCCGCCCTGGTGCTGGAGACCGTCGGTACCCAGGAGTACGACATCAAGCCGGCCGACTTCCTCAAGCGCTTCACCGCCGCCTACGGCGAGCCGGCCGCTGCCGAGATCGCGCCGCACCTGCCCGCCTGAGGGTAGACACTCCAACCATGGTCCTAGCCGTTTTTGCCGGCCTGCCCGGGGTCGGCAAGAGCACCCTGGCCGGCTCCGTGGCGAAGGAGCTGCCGGCCGCGGTGCTCGCCGTCGACATCGTCGACTTCAGCCTGCAGCGGTACGCCGTGCACGAGTCCCGCCCCGGTCATGCCGCCTACGGCGTCGTGGCCGCCCTCGCCGAGGAACAGCTCAAGATCGGTCACCACGTGATCATCGACGCGGTGAACCCGGTGAAGGCGGCCCGCGACCTGTGGATCGACCTGGCCGAGCGGATGGCGGTGCCGTTGCGCGTGGTCGAGGTGGTCTGCGGCGACGACGCGGAGCACCGGCGGCGGGTCGAGTCGCGCTACGAGGCCCGTGACCACGACGGCGTGCCCGACTGGGTGCGGGTCCTGGAACGCCAGTCGGAGTACGAGCCGTACCTGGGCCCGCGCCTGGTCGTCGACACGTACCTCGCGAAGGACCCGGTTCCCCAGGTCGTCTCCTACCTGGCCTGATTGCTCCGCTGCGCTCGGCGGCGATGGCTAGCTGATCCGGCGCACGTCGAACGTCTGGCCGTGGCCGGCGACGAACTCCTGCCCCTTCATGCGACACCAGGCGGGAATGTCGTTGGCCGCGGCCGGGTCGTCGGCGAGCACCCGCACGATCTCGCCGACCGCCACCCCGGGCATCGCCTTGGCCAGCTTGATGATCGGCAACGGACACTTCTGCCCCAGGCAGTTCAGGGTGATCAGAACCCGGCCTCCTTCCGGATCTCCGCGACCAGGCCGGGCAGCACCGCCAGGAACCGATCGACCTCTTCCGGTGTCGTGTCCCGGTGCAGCGAGATCCGCACGTTGCCGTGGCTGAGCACGCCCATCGCCTCCAGCACGTGACTCGGCCGCAGCGTCGACGACGTGCACGACGAACCCGACGACACCGCGAACCCGTGCCGGTCCAGCGCGTGCAGCAGCGCCTCCCCGTCCACGTAGAGGCAGCTGAACGTCACCAGGTGGGGGAGCCGCTCGATCGGATCCCCGACGATCTCGACGTCCTCGACGGTGGCCGCGACCCGCTCCCGGATGCGGTCGACGAGCGCGCTCAGCCGTACCGCCTCGCTCTGGGCCTCCGCGACCACCGCCCGCAGGCTCGCCGCCGCCGCCACGATCGCCGGCAGGTCGGCCGTGCCCGGCGCGTGGGGGCGATAAAGATCATCCTGCGGGGACGGTGAGATCCATCGCACCCCTTTGCGGACCACCAGCAGGCCCACGCCCGGCGGGCCGCCCCACTTGTGCGCGCTCGCGCTCAGCAGCGACCAGCCCGGCGGCACCGGCACGCGACCGACCGACTGGGCGGCGTCGACGAACAGGGGTACCCCGGATTCCGCGCAGTACTCCGCGGCGGCGGCCACCGGCTGGATCGTCCCCACCTCGTGGCTCGCGCTGATCAGGCCGGCCAGCGCGACCCCCGGCCCGGCGACCGCGGCTGACCAGGCGCCCAGGTCGAGGCGACCGAGGCGGTCCACTCCCACCTCACGGGCCTCAGTGGTCCCGGCCGCGTGCAGCACTGTGGAGTGCTCGATCGCCGAGTGCACCAGGACGCGACCGGCCCGCTTGCGCCCGGCCAGGCCGCCGAGCACCGCTGCCTGCGCCGCGGCGGTGCCGGAGGGCCAGAAGGAGAGCTCGTCCGTCCGTACCCCCAGGATCTCGGCGACCACCGCCGAGGCCGCCTCGCGCAGCTGCTGGGCCCGCCGCCCGGCCGCATAGAGCCGTGACGGGTCGGCCCAGCCGTCGGCGAGCGCCGCGAGCAGGGCCTCCCGCGCCATCGGATGCAGCGGCGCGGCGCTGGCCGCGTCCATGTAGACGGCCGGATCGCCTGTGTAATCCACAGAGGGAACGGTATCGTCCGGTTGACTGGTCTTTCTTCACCGACCTTGGCGTGAGGCCCCCGGTGGCGGGTAGCCAGCTCCAGGTCGAGTAGTGTGCGACCGTCGGTGAGCCTTGCCGCTAGGTGTCCGGTTTCGGCCACGCGGGCGGCGCTGCTAAGGAGGCAGAAGCAGGTGGGCGCAAGGAGTTCGGCCACACGGCCGCGGGCGATTGGCCGGGCGGCCGGGCTGGGTCTCGGTGGCGCGCTGCTGCTGGCGATGCTCGCCGGGTGCTCGGTCGAGGACGTCGGGAGCAAGTTCGGCCACTTCGGATGGCCCGGCCCGGGTGTGAGCCTTCAGGCGCACAAGATGTACGACCTGTGGATCGCCTCGGTGATCGCCGCGCTGATCGTCGGCGTGGGCGTCTGGGGCCTGATCTTCTGGTGTGTCATCCGGTACCGCAAGCGCGGCGAAGAGCTGCCCGTGCAGACCCGGTTCAACATGCCCATGGAGGTCCTCTACACGGTCACGCCGGTGCTGATCGTCGCGGTGCTCTTCTACTACACCGCGATCGTGCAGACCGACGTGGACAAGCTGTCGAAGAACCCGGACCAGATCGTCGAGATCAAGGCGTTCAAGTGGAACTGGCAGTTCAACTACCGGGACGGCATGGGTAAGGACGCGGGCACGGTCGCGTCCACCATCGGCTCGTCGGACGTGATCCCGATCCTGGTGGTCCCGACCCACGAGAAGATCCGCTTCGAGGAGACCAGCGCCGACGTCATCCACTCGTTCTGGGTGCCGGAGCTGCTGTTCAAGCGGGACGTCATGCCGGGCAGCATCCGCAACGTCTTCGAGGTCACCCTCGACAAGGAGGGCCGCTACGTCGGCCGCTGCGCGGAGCTCTGCGGGACGTACCACGCGTTCATGAACTTCGAGCTGGTCGCGACCACGCCCGACAAGTTCGACCAGTTCCTCGCGGCGAAGAAGGCCGGCAAGTCGACTCAGGACGCGCTGACCGCCATCGGCGAGGAGCCCTACGCGACGAAGACCCAGCCGTTCAACACCCGCCGCGGCACGCACAGCTGGAACCAGGGCGACTCGAACGTCGCCGCGGGGAAGTAGGGGACTGACATGCGTACCGAATACAAGATCTTCATGGGTGTCGCCCTGTTCCTCTTCGGCGCGGCGGCCGTCTACAGCATCTACACCGGCTCGACCGCCCCCGGCGGCGACGGCGGCGAGAGCGTCAGCGGCAGCTTCGAGGGCGGCGTCGAGTGGGTCGGCACGGTCGCGCTGATCCTTTCCGGTCTGCTCTGCTCGATGTGCGGTGGCTTCTTCTGGTTCGTCGCCCGCCGCATCGACCTCCGCCCGGAGGACCGCGAGGACGGCGAGATCGCCGAGGGCGCCGGCGAGCTGGGCTTCTTCAGCCCCGGTTCGTACTGGCCGTTCGGCATCGCGCTCTCCGCCGCGGTCGCCGGCCTGGGCCTGGTCTTCTGGATGTGGTGGCTGCTGGCCGTCGGCCTGATCGCGGTGATCTTCACCGCGTGCGGCATGCTCTTCGAGTACTACTCCAGCACCCGGCAGCCCGCCGAGCACTGATCTTCGGTCTCACCGCGAAGCCCGCGCCCTCTCAGGGACGCGGGCTTCGTGCTGTCCGATCACTTCCAGTCAAGATCACATTCTTCATGTCCCAGCTCCGCTGTGGTCGCCGATCGTCGCTCCCGCGGGGACCCTTCCGGTCCGAGCAGGGCGCAGGGCGCCCAGAACGCTCAGACCGCAAGGGCGACGTCCGTGGGTGGTCACGGTCAGAGCAACAAACCCGCCCCCAGCATCCGTAGCCGGGGAAGTCCCGCTTCTCGGAGCCGGCGAGCCGGGCGTCCGGTGGCAGCGCGCCCCCGCTCCCGGCTGGCTCGCAGGGGCGTATCAGCTCCTGTGACGCCCAGCCCGTGCTCCTCAGCCGGTGCTGAGAGGTGGTTCGGCGGCCGGGAGGGCTGCTCGGGAGGCCGGGCTGAGGCTTGGGGCGGAGCGGGTGCCGGGACGACGAAGCCCGCGCTGGTGGGCGCGGGCTGGGGCTTGGGGCGGAGCGGGTGCCGGGACGACGAAGCCCGCGCTGGTGGGCGCGGGCTGGGGCTTGGGGCGGAGCGGGCGCCGGGACGACGAAGCCCGCGCTGGTGGGCGCGGGCTCCGGTCGGATGCGGGTCAGGCGGCGGCGGTGCGCTGCTGCGGGGCGACCCGGCGCGGACGGTCCTGGGGTTCCATCCACAGATGCACGACGATCGGGGCTATCACCTCGGCCGCACCGCAGCGGGTGCAGACCAGTTCGGGGCAGTCGTCGTGACCGTCCTCGCAGGGCGGCGTCTCGAAGAGCATGTCGCCGTCGCAGATGACGCAGCGCTGTTCGCGTTCGTGCACGGGCTTCTCCTTCGTTCGGAAGGTGGGATTACCCGAATGTCCTTCAGACGCTGTCACGTCCACCGGCGGATGCCGAGCATCACCAGCGGCGTGTTGCGGTCTTTTTCAGGATTTTTCAGCAAGTAGTGCCGCAGTGACTCCGGCTCCGGCCTCCCACACCTCAACTCCATCCCCCGCACGGCGCCGACGATAACCCCGACCTTCACCCGGGTGGCGGTGGGGGACTGCGTCGGAGGCGCTGGTACTCAGCGCTGTCCCGGGCATGGGAAGCACCCCCGAGTGCCAGCCGGAGCCTGAGGCGAGGCTGGGAGCTGTGCGGGGTGGTGCCGGCGGGCGGCGGGTGCGGACGGGCGGCTCGACGGCGTACGGGAAGGGGTTATTCGGCTTTTTTGGCGGCCCGGGCAGCGGCAACCCACCGCTCCAGCAGCGCCGTCGTCGCCCCCGAGTCGATCGCCTCGGCGGCCCGCGCGATGCCGGCCCGCAGCGTGTCCCGGAAGTCGCCGGGGAAACCACTGCGCGCCGCGAATGCCGCCGCCGCGTTGACCAGCACCGCGTCGCGGACCGGGCCGTGCTCGCCGGCGAACACGCGCCGGGCCACGTCCGCGTTGAAGGCCACGTCCCCACCGCGCAGGTCGGACGGCTGACTGCGGGCCAGGCCGAGCTCGGTGGCGTCGACGAGGAGTTCCTCCACCTTGCCGTCGCGGGCGATCCAGACCCGGGTGGGTGCCGCGGTGGTGAACTCGTCGAGCCCGTCCTCACCGCGCATGACCAGGGCGGAGTCGCCGCGCAGGGCGAACACCTCGGCCATCACCGGCGCCATCCGCGGTTCGAAGCAGCCGACCGCGGCGGCGGTGGGCCGGGCCGGGTTGGTCAGCGGCCCGAGCATGTTGAAGAACGTGGGAACGCCCAGCTCGCGCCGGGTGACCGCGGCGTGCCGCATGCCGGGGTGGTAGCGGGCGGCGAAGCAGAAGCCGATGCCGGCCTCGGCCACCGTCCGGTTCACCCCGGCCGGGCCCAGGTCCAGCGGGATCCCGAAGTGTTCCAGCAGGTCGGCGGTGCCCGTGGTGGACGACGCCGACCGGTTGCCGTGCTTGACCACCGTGACCCCGGCGGAGGCGGTGACGATCGCCGCCATCGTGGAGATGTTGACCGTGTTGGCCCGGTCGCCGCCGGTGCCGACCACGTCGACCGCGGAGGTACGGACCTCGGCCGGCAGCTCGACGAGGGTGGCGTTGGCCAGCATCGCCTGCACCAGGCCGGCCAGCTCGGCCGGCGTCTCGCCCTTGGCGCGCAGCGCCACCGCGAAACCGGCGATCTGGGCCGGCGTGGCGTTGCCCGCCATGATCTCGCCCATCGCCCAGGCCGTGTCCGTGGTGGCGAGCTCCTCGCCGCGGAGCAGGGACATGGTCAGGTTGGGCCAGGTGCGTGCACCCATGGCGGGGCCTCCGTCGGGGGGTGTCAGTTCACGGGAGTCAGGTGCGGGGCAGGGCGCCCAGCGGCACCGCACCGGCCTTGCGGTCGCGGAGCAGTTTCGCCACGGTCTGCCCGGTGGTGACCGGGTCGAGCGGGGCGAGCAGGGTCGCGTCGACCTGCGAGTACGCCGCCAGCCAGCGGTCCGCCGCGCGGGCGATGACGACGCAGGTGGGCGGGGGGTCCTGGTACTCGTCCTTGGTCTGACGGGCGACGCCGAGCCCGCCGGCGGGGGTCGCCTCACCGTCGAGCACCATCAGGTCGATCTCGTAGTCGTCGAGCAGCCGGCGGCACTCCTCCCAGGAGGAGGCGTCGGTGAACTCGACGGAGAGGTCGGCCGCCGGACGCGGGCCGATGGCGAGCCGGATCCGGTCGCGCACCGCGGCGTCGTCGCTGTATAGCAGAACCGTGAACTGACTAGTGGCAGTGTCGCTCATCTTTGTGCCCCACTTCACCTCGGAGGTCCCACGGATCGTATCGGATCTGTTATCCGGCGTCGGGGTCCGGTCGGGCGGCCTTTTCCGGCGTCGCGGCGGTGGCCGCCTCGGCCAGCTCCTGCCGGTCGAGCGCGCGGTCGATCCGCCGGGCCTCGCGTTCCGACTGCCGGATCCACTGCATGACCAGGATGCCGAGCATCGTGACGCTGACGATCTCGCCGCCGGCCCACAGGATGCCGCCCGCGGTGACCTGGTCGCTGTGCGGATCCATCCAGCTCAGGTGCAGGTTCGGGTACCAATCGCCGCCGAGCAGGTCGGGCATCTGCATGATCGTCAGCCCGAGCACCGTGTGGAACGGCACAGACAGCACCATCAACAACGCCCGCCCCGGGTAGGGCCAGCGGTTCTGCAGCGGGTCCAGGCCCAGCAGCGGCCAGAAGAACAGGCAGCCGGTGATCAGGAAGTGGATGTGCACGAACTCGTGCAGCCACGGGTGCTCGAGGGTCTGCCGGTACAGGCCGGTGAAGTAGAGGACGAACGGGTTCGCGACGAAGATGCCGAACGCGACCAGCGGAAATGTCAGCACCTGCACGTATCGGCTGTGGACCACGGCGAGCAGGGTCTTCCGCGGCTTCGCGTGCAGGACGCGCAGGGCCAGAGTGGTCGGTGCGCCCAGGGCCAGGAAGATCGGCCCGACCATGGTGAGCACCATGTGCTGGACCATGTGCACGGAGATCAGCGTGGTGTCGTACGCCTCGATGCCGGTCACCGACACCAGCGCGATCGAGCCGAGCCCACCCGCGAGGAACGCCACGGTCCGCCCCGGTGGCCAATGATCACCGCGCTGCCGCAGGCGCTGGACCCCGTAGAGGTAGAGCGCCGCCGAGACCAGCAACCCCACGGCGATCAGGCTGATCAGGTGGAAGTGGGTGAAGATGGCCGCCGCGGTGAACGGCGGAAGTTCAGTATCCCTGCTCGCGTCCGCCAGCGGGGCCATTTCGACTGACTGCACCCCTCGAAGCTAGACCTACCCCCTGGTCACCGAATATTCCGGGCTGCCCACAGTGCCGGATTAGGGACCCCGCCTGACCTTGGACCTGTCGCGGGGGAATAATGAGCCCGTGACAGCGGCAGCCATCGACAAGAGCCGGATCCACTCGCTCACTCGGCCGAACATGGTCAGCGTCGGGACGATCGTGTGGCTCTCCAGTGAGCTCATGTTCTTCGCGGCGTTGTTCGCCATGTACTTCTCCATTCGCGCAGCGGCACCCGAGATGTGGGCGGAGCACACCAAAGAGCTCAACATCCCGTACGCCACGACGTTCACGACGATCCTGGTGCTCTCCTCGGTGACCTGCCAGTTGGGTGTCTTCGCGGCGGAGAAGGGTGACGTGTTCGCGCTCCGGCGCTGGTTCACGATCACCTTCGTGATGGGCCTGATCTTCGTGCTCGGCCAGGCGAACGAGTACCGCAACCTGGTGCACGAGGGCGTGAAGCTCAACGGTGACGGGTACGGCTCGATGTTCTACCTGACCACCGGGTTCCACGGTCTGCACGTGACGGGCGGCCTCATCGCCTTCATCGTCTACATGATCCGTACGACCATGGGGCGTTTCACCCCGGCGCAGGCAACGTCCGCGATCGTCGTGTCCTACTACTGGCACTTCGTGGACGTCGTCTGGATCGCGCTGTACGCCATGATCTATTGGCTTAAGTGAACGCCGCCGCAATCCGCTGAGCTTCAGGTTCAAACCAGAGGGACATAAGCCCATGACTTCTGACACCCCCGCCCGTAGGCGCGACCGGGTGTTCTCCCGGCGCCGCGGCGCGCCCAGCCGGGCACGCCGGCGGATCGGCGCGGCGGTGCGCATGCTTGCGGCGCTCGCGCTCGCCGGCGGCGTCTACACCGCCTTCGCGCCCGGTGCGTTCGCCGAGGACAACACCCAGCTCTCCACCGCCGCGCAGCAGGGCAAGGAGCTGTTCGACCAAAGCTGCATCACCTGCCACGGGCGGGACGGGCAGGGTGTCACCGACCGTGGCCCCAGCCTGATCGGCGTCGGCTCGGCCTCGGTCGAGTTCCAGGTGGGCACCGGCCGGATGCCGATGACCCGCCAGGAGGCGCAGGCCGAGCAGAAGAAGCCGCAGTTCACTCCGGACGAGACCAAGCAGCTCGCGCAGTACATCCAGGAGATCGGCGGTGGCCCGGAGATCCCGGCCGGCGACCTGACCGACGACCTGAAGACCAACCCCGAGGCGCTGGCCCGTGGTGGCGAGCTCTTCCGGGTCAACTGCACCTCCTGCCACAGCTTCACCGGTGCCGGCGGCGCGCTCTCCTCGGGCAAGTTCGCCCCGAGCCTGCACGACGCCACGGCCGAGCAGATCTACGCGGCCATGCTGACCGGCCCGCAGAACATGCCGGTCTTCGGTGACAACCAGATCTCGCCGGACGAGAAGCGCGAGATCATCACGTACATCACGCAGCAGCTGCAGGAGAACAAGGACCCGGGTGGCGTCTTCAACCTGGGTGGTTACGGTCCGGCGACCGAGGGCATGGCGATCTTCCTGGTCGGCATCACCATCCTGGTCTTCACGTCGCTCTGGATTGCGGGGAAGTCATGACCACGGTGCACCACGGCGGGACCGGCTCTCCGGTCGACGTGCACGATCCGAAGCTGACGCGCTTCGACATCGTGAAGGAAGGCCTGCGGCGCGACGACATCGAGATCGTCACGTACGAGTCGCAGTTCCAGGGCGCGAACTCCAAGGCCGAGAAGCGCATGGTGCGCAGCATCAGCCTGCTGTTCCTGATCTCCGGCCTGTTCGCGCTCGCCTTCCTGGTCTTCTACATCGTGTGGCCCTGGAAGTTCGAGATGGGCCACACGCGCAGCGACTACTACACCCCGATCCTGGGCATCACGCTCGGCATCTCGCTGTTCGCGCTCGGCATCGCGATCCTCGCCTGGGCGAAGAAGCTGCTGCCGCACGAGCTCTCGATCCAGCAGCGCCACGGCGACCCGTCCAGCGACGAGGACCGGCTGATCACCGGCCAGACCGCGATGTACGTCGCGGACGAGCTCGGGGTGCAGCGGCGTCCGCTGCTCAAGGGTGCGATCGCGCTCGGCATGGCCCCGCTGGGCCTGGCCGCGGCGGCCCCCCTGGTCGGCGGTCTGATCAAGAACCCGCACGGCGACCCCGAGCCGATGATGTACCGCACCGGCTTCAACCCGGTCCCGAACGGGAACAAGCCGGTCCGGCTGTCCCGCGAGGACGGCTCGCCGATCCGCCCCGAGGATGTCAGCGCCGGCGGTCAGCTGACCGTCTACCCGGGCATCCCGGGCGGTGCGACGAACAAGTACGCGGACTCGCCGACCCTGCTGATCCACCTGCGTGACGACGACGCGCAGAAGGCGCGCACGGCGGCCGAGGGTGACAAGAACGGGCGCAACAAGGGTTCGATGTGGGGCAACTACGTCGCCTACTCGAAGATCTGCACCCACGCCGGCTGCCCCGCCAGCCTGTACGAGCAGCAGACCAACCGCCTGCTCTGCCCGTGCCACCAGTCGCAGTTCAACATCGTCGACAACGCGCAGCCGATCTTCGGTCCGGCCACCCGGCGTCTGCCGATGCTGCCGCTGTCGGTGGACGACGAAGGTTTCTTTGTGGCAACGTCTGACTTCAAGGACACTGTCGGACCCGACTTCTGGGAGCGGCCGTGAAACGCCGAAAGCTCGATCCAGCCGAGGCAACAGCCAACTTCGCCAAGGGCGTCGATGACCGCTTCCAAGCGGCCACCCCGCTCCGTGCGCTCCTGAACAAGGTCTTCCCTGATCACTGGTCGTTCCTGCTGGGCGAGATCGCGCTGTTCTCGTTCATCGTGCTTCTGCTCAGTGGCGTGTTCCTGACCCTGTTCTTCGACCCGTCGATGCAGGAAGTCGCCTACGACGGGTCGTACCTGGCCCTGCGGGGCACCGAGATGTCCTCGGCCTACGCGTCGTCGCTGCACCTGTCGTTCGAGGTGCGCGGTGGTCTGTTCATGCGCCAAATGCACCACTGGGCAGCGCTGCTGTTCATGGCGTCGATCGTCGTGCACATGGCCCGCGTCTTCTTCACCGGCGCGTTCCGCAAGCCGCGTGAGATCAACTGGGTGATCGGCGTCCTGCTGTTCCTGCTCGGGTTCTTCGCCGGCTTCACCGGTTACTCGCTGCCGGACGACGGCCTCTCCGGCACGGGTCTGCGCATCGCCTCCGCGATCATGCTGTCCCTCCCGGTCATCGGCACCTGGCTGTCCGCCGCGATCTTCGGCGGGGAGTACCCGGGCGAGCTGATCATCGGCCGGTTCTACATCGCGCACGTGCTGCTCATCCCGGGCATCCTGCTCGCGCTGATCAGCGTCCACCTGGGCATCGTGTTCAAGCAGAAGCACACCCAGTGGCCGGGCCCGATGCGGACCAACGAGAACGTCGTCGGCGAGCGCATGTTCCCGCGGTACGCGATGAAGCAGGGCGGCTTCTTCATGGCCGTCTTCGGTGTCATCGCGTTCATGGCCGGCATGTTCCAGATCAACCCGATCTGGAACTTCGGGCCGTACCGTGCCGCCGAGGTCTCCTCGGCGTCCCAGCCCGACTGGTACGTCATGTTCATGGACGGCCTGGTCCGTCTCATGCCGAACTGGCAGATCTACTTCGGCAACTACAGCCTCCCGCCGCTGTTCTGGCCCGCCGTGGTCGGCCTCGGCGCGCTGTTCACGCTGCCGATGCTCTACCCGTGGCTGGAAGCCCGCAAGCTCAAGGACACCCGGTCGCACCACCTGCTGGAGCGCCCGCGGGACAACCCGGAGCGCGTCGGCATCGGCATGATGGCACTGTCGTTCTTCCTCGTCGCGACCATCTCCGGTGGCAACGACGTGATCGCCGACAAGTTCCACATCAGCCTGAACGCGATGACCTGGGCCGGCCGCATCGGCCTGCTGATCCTGCCCCCGATCGCGTACTACGTGTCGGTCCGGATCTGCCTCGGCCTGCAGCAGCACGACCGCGAGGTGCTCGCCCACGGCGTGGAGACCGGCATCATCAAGCGCCTGCCGAACGGGCAGTTCGTCGAGGTCCACCAGCCGCTCGGCCCGGTCGACGAGCATGGCCACCCGATCCCCCTGGAGTACCGGGGCTGGGTCGTGCCGAAGAAGATGAACAAGATCGGCGCGCTCGCGCCGGCCGTGAAGGGCTTCTTCTACCCGGTCGAGAAGCCGGCCGAGATCCCGGTCTCGCCGGCGCCGATCACCGGTTCGAAGCGCGAGGAGATCGGCTCCAAGCGCTGAGATGATCCAACGAGTGCGGCCCGTCGGCTTTCGCCGGCGGGCCGCTTCGCTTTCCCGTCACGGTCCGCCGTGCCCCATGTCACCGATTTGCTGGTACGACCGTGGCCCCGGCTGGGCCCTTGGGGTGCTTCAAAGGGCTGTGGCACCGCTGGACGCCAGTCGGTGGGGGCTCGGCTCGGCTCCAGGGGTGTTTCGAGGGGTTGAAGGCCAGCCGGTGGGGCTGGCGGGGCCCCAGGAGTGTTCCGGAGGGGCTGGTGGCGTCGCCGGAGGCCGGCTGGGCTCTGTCAGTCGGCGTCGGGGAGGCCGATGGCGAACGCGTCCTCCAGGTCGTGCTTCGAATACGCCCGGAACGCGATGTGCGACTCCGTGTTGATCACCCCGGGTGTCTTGGAGATGCGCCCCGCGATCACCTCGGCGATGTCGTCGAAGCGCGGCACCCGCACGATCGCGATCAGGTCGACGTTGCCGGCCACCGAATACACCTCGCTGACCCCGTCGAGGGCGGCGAGCGCTTCCGCGACCTCAGGAATCGAGTCGGTGGCGCAGTCGATGTGGACGATCGCGGTATTCACCTGAGGTCTCCTCACCCATGAGGCCGAACATTCCGTGACCATGCTATCCACACCGGCGCCGAGTCGATCAGGCTCCCGGGACGGTGAGGCCGCCGGGGGCGCGGATCACGCCGGTGAGCGTCTCGTGAGCCTCGACGGTCGCGCCGGGCCAGATCACGCAACGGGTCACGCTGCCGGCGACGTGAGCGCCCGCGCCGATGACCGACTCGACGGCGGTGCCGGTGATCTCGGCCGACGGGTCGGTCAGGCCTGCGCCGGCGGCGTGCAGGTTCGCCTCCAGGTAGAGGGCGGGCGTGCCGGTGTCCAGATAGAGGCCCTCGTAGCCGACGAGTTCGAGCGCGTTCTCGGCCTCGGCCGGGCGCCACACCGTACGTACCAAATCGTGGTTTTGATCGTCGAGGTCGGCGACGAAGCGCCATGGGATCAGGGAGAAGCCGGCGAAACGGTTTCCGCTGAAGCCACCGGTCTCGCCGGGGCGGCAGGGTTTCGTCAGCATGCGCACCGTGTCGCCGGACCAGCCGGCCAGCAGCGCCGCGATGTCCTTGCCGGGCTCGCGGAACGGATCGTCGAGATACGCGTCGGCGTTGCCGACCAGCACGCCGCGGCCGTCGATCCACTTCTTCAGCCGGGCGACGCCGCCGGACGTGCCGAGCGGGCCGTCCAGTTCGACCGAGAGGTGCGCGCGGCCGGTGGCGTGCATGACCACCTGGTCGGCCAGGTACGCCGCGTTGACACCGACCTGGTCGGGGCCGATGAGGCCGAGGCCGGCGAGGCGGCGCAGCGCGTGGTCGAGCAGCGGCAGGTTGCCGACCGGGCAGAGCGCTTTGGGGACGGTCGCGGTGAGCGGGCGCAGGCGCTGGCCCTCGCCCGCGGCGAGCACGACGCCACAGATCTCCGGGATGGTCACGAAGCTCTCCGATGGGTGACGGCGACGGGAACGACAACGGCCGCGGCGGCGACAGGAGCGGCTGCGGCGGCGACAGGAGCGGCTGCGGCGGCGGCAGGAGCGGCGGCGACAGCAGGAGCGGCGGCGGCAGGAACGACGCAACCGGTCACGCGGGCTTCGGCGCAGCCGGGCGCGGACACGATCATGCGGCAGGCGTCGGGCGGCTCGGCGCGATGTCCGACAGCGGCACCGACGCGGGCAGCTCACCCGCACGCGGCCCGAGCCCGTAGACGCCGAGCAGCCGCGCCGTCGGCCAGGTCAGCCCGGGCAGCTCGTCGAGCGGCCACCAGCGCGCCTCGAGCACCTCGCCGCCGTCGATCACGAGCGGGGTGGTCGACGCCGGCACCCAGCCGAACCACACCATGTCGACGTTGGCCGAGGACGGTTGCAGGATCGCATTCGGATTGCCCGGGCGCAGGTCGCCCGGCTCGATCCGGACGCCGGCCTCCTCGAACAGCTCGCGGGCGGCGCCGACGGCCGGCATCTCGCCCCGCTTGAGCAGCCCGGCCGGCAGGTTCCACCCCCGGCTCGACGGCTGGCGCAGCAGCAGGAGACGGCCCGGCTCGGGCGCCTCCGAGTCACGGATGACGGCGACCGCACCGACCAGGAACTTGGGGGAGACCGCGCGGGCCAGACGGCGGCGCACCGGCAGGGGGAGGCCGTAGAAAACCTGGTACGCAAGGCCACGCAGCTGCCGATGAATGTTCACGCGCGTAAGGCTAGCGGGACGCGCTGAAAGTTGCCTGTCCGGATCAGTCCGGGTGGTCGACCATGGCGATGAGCTGCTCGACCACGTTGTCCGGCTCGACGGTGCGCTCGCAGACCGCGACCAGCAGCGTCTCCAGGTCGGGGTATCCCATGTCCTCGGCGAGGCGGCGCAGCGGCACCTCGCTGGCCAGGCCGCGGTCGTGCTTGCGCAGGGTCAGCCCGATGGTGGCGCGGCCCAGCCGGACCTTGTCGGTGATGCTGATGCCGGGCGCGTTCCGCTCGTCGAAGAAGCGGTTGATCTGCATCTGCGCCTGGCTGGACTTGACGAAGCCGAGCCACTCCCGCCGGGGGCCGCGCGGCGAGTTCGCCTCGGCCTCGACGTGCCCGTCGTTCTCCGAGAAGATCTCGACGACGTCACCGTCACGCAGTGGGGAGCTCAGAGGGGCGAGACGCCCGTTGATGGTGGCGGCGAGACACTGGTCACCCTTCGAGGGGCCCAACTCGTACGCCAGGTCGACCGGGGTGGAACCGCTGGGCAGTTCATATGCGTTGCCGTGGGCGAAGACCGTGATCTGCGCCTCGGACAGGTCACATCGGAGCGAGTCGAGGAACTGTGCCGCGTCGGTGGTGTCCTGTTGCCAGTCCAGTACTCGTTTCAGCCAGGTCAGCTGGTCGGCGCCGGGTGGCTCGTCGGACACCTTGGGATATCGATAGCTGGTGGCGACCCCGTACTCCGAATATCGGTGCATGGTCTCGGTGCGGATGAGCACCTCGACCAGGCGCCCCTCGGGGCCGACCACGGTGGTGTGCAGCGAGCGGTACAGGTTGTTCTTCGGCGAGGCGATGAAATCCTTGAACCGGCCGGCCACCGGCCGCCACCGGCCGTGGATCGCGCCGAGCGCGGCGTAACAGTCGGTTTCCGGCCCGTCGACCACCACCGCGATCCGGGGCAGGTCGAGCGGCACGGTGTGGCCGCCGGCGACGGTGTCCTTCCAGATCGAGTAGTAGTGCCGCGGGCGCGGGGTGACGTCGGCGTCGACCCGGGAGCGGCGCAGCGCGGCGCGCGCCTTCGTGGAGACGTCGGCCAGGTACTCGTTCCAGCCGGGACGGTTCTGCACGTGCTCGTCGATCCGCGCGTAGGACTCCGGCTCCAGGTGGAAGAGCACCACGTCGTCGAGGTCGCGCTTGAGAGCCTGGATGCCGAGCCGGTCGCAGAGCGGGACCAGCACGTCCAGCGTGGCGTTGGCGATGCGCGCGCGGGAGGCGGGGGAGCGGGCGTCCAGCGTGCGCATGTTGTGCAGCCGGTCGGCCAGCTTGATCACCAGCACCCGCACGTCCTTGCCGGCGGCGACGATCATCTTGCGGATCGTCTCGCCCTCGGCGGCCTTGCCGTAGAACGCCTTGTCGAACTTGGTGACACCGTCGACCAGGTGGGTCACCTCGGGGCCGAAGTCACCCTCGAGCGCCTCCAGCGTGTAGCTGGTGTCCTCCACCGTGTCGTGCAGCAGCGCGGCGACCAGGGTGGTGGTGTCCATACCGAGCTCGGCGCAGATCTGCGCGACGGCCAGCGGATGCGTGATGTACGGATCGCCGGACTTGCGGAACTGGCCGCGGTGCATGCTCTCGGCGATCCCGTAGCTGCGGCGCAGCAGGGCCACATCGGCCGACGGGTGGATGCTGCGATGCGTCTTGGCCAGAGTCGAGACCGGATCGTCGTCGTTCCCCTGGAAGCTCAGCAGTGAGCGGAGCCGCCGGGTGAAGCTGAGCGGGCTCGGGGACGTGGCGGCCGGTAGGGCACGACCGAGAGCGGCGCCGTGGCCGGCGTCGACGTCCACCCGGACACCCCCTCACCGATCGCCCATGTTTCTTGAGACGAAGCATGGCACGCGAACCGCGGTGGCTGAATCACCCCGAGTCCGCGCGTGCCTTACAGCCTAAGCGAGCGGGCGTCATCCGAACGGTCAGTTACCGATAGGCGAACGGTCGAGTCTTGGACTGAAGTGGCCGATTCGGCCCTGGTGAGCAGGGTGGAGAAACGCGCCGCGCCACGAGCCGGTGACACCCAGTCGCCGGAGGTTTCCACCAGGCGGGTGTCCACCCGGTCCAGCCACGCCAGAATCCGCTCGGTCTCCTCGGCCGTGGCCGACGCCACCGGGCCCGGTCCGGGAAGGACTGTCTCGGCGGTCAGCCGCGCCGCGTCCAGCGTGGGCCGCGGGTGCGCGCGCGGCGGGGAGGTGGCCGCGGCGGCCAGCCGGCCGTGCCGGATCACCGCGATCTCCCAGCCGCCCTTGTCGTCGCGCCGGGCCGCGACGATCTCCGGCAGGCGGGTCAGCGCCTCCAGCCGCTGCATCCGGATCAGGGCACGCAGCAGGGCGATCAGGCGGGACCGGACAGTGGCGGCCTCCTCGTACCGCTGCTTGTCGCTGAGCGCCTCGATCCGCGCGAGGACCGCCTCGATCACCGGGCCCGGGTCGCCGGAGGTGGCGGTGCGGAACGGGAGGGCGGCGCGCACGTCGTACTCCTCCGGGGTGATCTCGTGCTCGCACGGGGCGGGGCAGCGGCCCAACTCGGCCAGGGCGCACGCCGGGGTCCTGGTCCGCAGCGAGAGCTTGTGGTTGCACTGGCGCAGCGGGACGGCGTCGTAGACCCCGGCGGCGGCCAGCTCGGCCGTGCGGCGCGACGAGAACGGGCCGAGGTAGGTCGCACCGTCCTCGGCGAAGCGCCGGACCACCGACAGGCGGGGAAACGCCTCCGCCGTCAACTTCAGCCAGACCACCCGTTCGGGGAACTTGGACCTTCGGTTGTACGGCGGGGAGTGCGCCGCGATCAGCCGCAACTCCCGCACCTCGGCCTCCAGCGAGTGGGCGCACTCGACCGCCTCCACCCGGACCGCGGCGGTGAGCATCTCGGAGATCCGGGCCCGTTTCTCCCCGGCGGTGAAGTAGCTCTTCACCCGGGTCGCGACGTCCTTCGACGTGCCGACGTAGAGCGGGCGGTCGTCGGCGGCCCGGAAGATGTAGACGCCCGGCACGTGCGGAAGGTTGTCGGCCAGATGCCGCCGGTTGCGCTGCGCCGGGGTGATCGCCTTGGCGAACTCGATCGCGTCGCCGAGCGTGTGGATGCGGAAGCTGCCGAGCCGCTCGATCAGCCCGTGCAGCACGTCGACGGTCGCCTTCGCGTCGTCGAGGGCGCGGTGATTCGGCTCGACGGTGGACCGGAAGAAGTGCGCCAGCGTGCCGAGCTTCCGGTTCGGCACCTCGTCACGGGTCAGCGCGCGGCGGGCCAGGGCCGCCGTGTCCAGCACGCGGGGCGACGGCCAGGGGTAGCCGTGCCGGGCGCAGGCCGCCTTGAGGAAGCCCACGTCATAGGGCGCGTTGTGCGCGACCAGCACCGCGCCGCGCAAGAACTCCAGCAGCGTGGGCAGCACCGTCTCGATCGGCGGGGCCGGGCGCAGCATCGCCTCGGTGATGCCGGTCAGGACGGTGATGAACGGCGGCAGCGGCTCACCCGGGTTGACCAGCGTGCCGAACTCGCCCAGCACCGCACCGCCGCGCACCTTGACCGCGCCGATCTCGGTGATGCCGCCGCCGTCCGGAGCGCCGCCGGTGGTCTCCAGGTCGAGCACCACGAACGTGGTGTCGGACAGCGAGACCGCGGCCGGATCGACCGAGCCGTCGGCGGACAGCAGCGTGTCCAGAGTGCCCTGCACGTAAGCCGGTTGTGCCACGGCGGGCAACACTAGAGCGGGGGTACGACATAAACCGAACCCACCTGGAAAAGATCACTTGCCTCAGCAAGCGTTTTCGCGGGCCACGGTGTGAGAATGGGTAGATGTCCGCGCCGCTCGAGCCCGATGACCGCCCCGTAGAGGAGGCGGCGTCCGAGGCTGCGGAGATCGCGGTGGAACCCGTCCTGCCCGAGCCCGTCCGTCAGCGGATCATGACGCTGACCGCCGCGGCGCTGCCCGGCCTGCCCGGCGACGAGATCCCGGTGGTGCTCCGGCGGGTCGCCCGCTTCGCGCCGAACCGGCGCGCCCGCCTCGGTGGTCGCGAGATCGCCGCCCAGCTCACCGCCGACCCGCTGTTCCGGCAGCGGATCGGCGCGCGGATCGTGACCGAGGCCGGTGACCTGGGCGCCGCGGTGGTCGGCGGTGTCGCCCCGGCCGCGGCCGACCCGGTCGAGGTCGCCGCCCTGGCCTATCTGGCCCGGCCGGACGGCTGGCGCGAGCTGATCGAGGCGGCCGGCGACGTGGTCCGGGCCGACGCCGACAGTGCCGCCCTGGCCGACCGGATCCGCGCCGCCGAGCAGCGCGCCACCCGCGCCGACCACGACCGGACGGTGGCCCGCGTCGAGGCCGACAAGCTCCGCGACGAGCTGGCCCGGGTCCGGGAGGAGCTCGGCCAGCTCCGCGAGGAGGCCCGCACCACGGCGAAGGCGCTGCGCGAGGCGCAGGCCGCCCAGAAACGCGCCGCCGACCTGCTCGCCACCGAGAAGGGGCGCGCGTCGCGCATCGCTCAGGACCACGAGACCGAGGTACGGCGGCTGAAGTCCCGCCTCGCCGACGCCGAGACCGCCGCGGCCACCGGTAAACAGGCGGCCAAGGAGGCCCGGTCGGTCGACGATGCGCGGCTGTGGCTGCTGCTGGAGACGATCGGGCAGGCCGCCACCGGTCTGCGCCGTGAGCTGGCCCTCGGCCCGACCGACAAGTTGCCCGCCGACTTCGTGGCCGACGCCGCGGCCGACCGTCCGGGCGCCCCCGAGCGGGCCCGCGCCCGCGCGCAGGACACCGACGACCCCGGCCGCCTCGACCAGTTGCTGGCCCTGCCCCGGGCGCACCTGATCGTCGACGGGTACAACGTGACCAAGCGCGGTTTCGCCGACATGTCCCTGGAGCAGCAGCGCAAACGCCTGATCACCGGCCTCGGCGGGATCGCCGCGCAGACCGGTGACGAGGTGACCGTGGTCTTCGACGGGGCCGAGCGGGTGCACGGGCTGCCGCCGGCGCCGCGCGGGGTCCGGGTGCTCTTCTCCCGCAAGGGGATGACCGCCGACGAGCTGATCCGTCAGCTGGTCCGGGCCGAGCCGGCGGGCCGTCCGCTGGTCGTCGTCTCGTCGGACCGGGAGGTGGCCGACGGCGTGCGCCGGCACGGCGCCTACCCGATGGGCGCCGATTCGCTGCTGCGCCGCCTCGCCCGATCGTGAGCGGAGTTTTTGTCGTACCCCTCGCATAGCGTGACGGTCACCTGAGGTGACCGGCTCGTTGCGCGGGCCGGCCCTCCCGGTCGAGGAGGGGTAATGATCATCGATTGTGGTCGTTGCGTCGAGCGGACTGCCGAGTGCACCGGGTGCCTGGTCAGTCTGCTCGCCGACACACCTGACGGGATCGCCGACCTGACTCCCGGCGAGTTGCGGGCGATCGAGACGTTCGAGCTGGCCGGCTTCGAGGTGGAGCTTCTGGAGACGCCGGAGCCACCGGCGATCGTCCCGCTCCGCCGCCACGTGGCGTGATCATGAGCCGTGCGCGAGGCGGGTCCGGGCGGGGCGGCGGTCCCGTTCGGCTCGGGCGCGGATCGGGGCGGGGCGGGCTGGCGGTCCCGTTCGGCTCGGGCGCGGATCGGGGCGGGGCGGCGCGGCGGTCCCGTTCGGCTCGGGCGCGGATCGGGGCGGAACGAGCGGGGCGGGGCGGGGTGGCGGTGCCGTTCGGCTCGGGCGCGGATCGGGGCGGGGCGGGGCGGCGTCTTGCGCGCCCCGGGGAGGAGGCGGGTTCGGGCAGCGCGTGACCGGTGTGGGCGGGGCCTAGGATCTTTCGACATGACTCCCCGGTTGTGGGCCCTCGTGACGTTCGGGGTGCTGCTCGTGGCGCTGGTCGTCGTCGCCGCGCTCACCGTCCCGTGGCATCGCGCGCCGGCCCCGCGCGCCGATCAGGTGGCCGCGCTCGGCCAGTTCCCGTCCGAGCAGGTCGCCCGGGCGCGACAGTTCCGGTCGGAGCTGCGGCCCACGACGTACGCAAGCATGGTTGTGGGTCTTGTCATCGCGCTGGTGCTGGGGCTGACGCCGATCGGGGCGCGGCTCGTCGAGGTGGCCGGGCGGCCGTTCGGCGATCATTGGCTGGCTCGCGCGGTGCTCGGCGGCCTGCTCGTGGTGCTCGCCGGCGAGCTGCTCACGCTGCCGTTCGCGGCGTGGCGGCACACGATCGTGGTGCGCTACGGGATCTCCACCCAGTCGTGGGGCGGCTGGGGCGCCGACCTGCTGAAGTCGTTCGCCGTCGCGGTGGTGCTGGGCGGGCTCGCGCTGGCCGGCTTCTTCGCGGTCACGCATGTCGCGCCGCGCTGGTGGTGGGCGTTCGGGGCGGCCGGCGCGGCCGGGCTGGTGGTGCTGCTGTCGTTCGTGCTCCCGGTCGTGGTCGAGCCGATCTTCAACAAGTTCACGCCGATGGCGGACGGGCCGCTGCGCACCGAGCTGATCGCGCTGGCCGACCGGGACGGGGTGCCGGTCAAGGATGTGCTGGTCGCGGACGCGTCACGACGGACGCGGGCGGTCAACGCGTATGTCTCGGGCCTGGGCCCGACCCGCCGGATCGTCGTCTACGACACGATGCTGACCGAGGCCACGCCGGACGAGGTGGTGTCGGTCGCCGCGCATGAGCTGGGCCACGCCAAGGACGGTGACGTGCTCACCGGCACGATCCTCGGGGCACTCGGCGCCGCGCTGGCGGTCGTCGCGATCTACCTGCTCGGCGCGTGGTCCGGGCTGCTGCGGCTGGCCGGGGTGGATGCGATCGGCGAGCCCCGCGCGATCGCCCTGCTGCTGGCCGTGGCCGCGCTCGCCGGGCTGGTGACCGGGCCGGGGCAGGCGTTCGTGTCCCGGCACATCGAGGCCCGTGCCGACCGGCACGCGCTGGAGCTGACCGGCGACCCGCAGACCTTCGAGGCGATGCAGCGGCGCCTGGGCTCCGTCAACCTGTCCGATCCTGATCCGCCGACCTGGGAGTTCCTGATGTTCGCCTCGCATCCGTCGACCGTGCAGCGGATGGCCGCGGCCCGCGCCTGGGCCCGGGGCGAGCGTTGATGGCCCGCACCCTCCTGGTCACCAACGACTTCCCGCCCCGGCCCGGCGGCATCCAGCAGTTCGTGCACAACCTGGCCGTGCGCCGGCCGGCCGGTGACGTCGTCGTCTACTCCTCGACGTGGAAGGGTGCGGCCGCATTCGACGCCGAGCAGCCGTTCGAGGTGGTGCGCGAGGCCACCGGGATGCTGCTGCCCACGCCCGCGGTCGCCAAGCGGGCGGCCGAGATCGCCCGGTCGCACGGCTGTGACCGGGTGCTGTTCGGCGCGGCCGCCCCGCTCGGGCTGCTCGCCCACAGTCTCCGGAAGAACGCCGGGATCACCCGCGCGGCCGGCATCACGCACGGGCACGAGATCGGCTGGGCGGCGCTGCCCGGCGCCCGTGGGCTGCTGCGCCGCATCGCCCGGGGCAACGACGTGATCACCTACCTGGGGGAGTACCAGCGGATGCGCCTGGACAAGGCGCTGCACGGCCTGACCGAGCTGCGGCGGCTCGCGCCGGGCGTCGACGTGGACACGTTCCACCCCGGGGTGGACGGGTCCGCGGTCCGCGCCCGGCACGGCCTGTCCGATCGGCCGGTGATCGTCTGCGTGTCCCGGCTCGTCCCCCGCAAGGGGCAGGACATGCTGATCCGCGCCCTGCCGGAGATCCGCCGTCGGGTCCCGGGCGCAGCGTTGCTGCTGGTCAGCGGCGGGCCGTACCGGAAGACGCTGGCCAAGCTGGCCCGCGACCACGACGTCGAGGCGGACGTGGTGTTCACCGGCTCGGTGCCGTGGGCCGAGCTGCCCGAGCACTACGCGGCCGGCGACGTCTATGCGATGCCGTGCCGCACCCGGGCCGCCGGGCTCGACGTCGAGGGGCTGGGCATCGTCTACCTCGAGGCGTCCGCGACCGGGCTGCCGGTCGTCGGCGGCGACTCCGGCGGCGCGCCGGACGCGGTCCGCGAGGGCGAGACGGGTTACGTCGTCGGCGGCACCGACGTGGCCGCCCTCACCGACCGCCTCGTCGGATTGCTGTCCGATCCCGATCAGGCCCGGGCGATGGGCAAGGCGGGCCGGGCCTGGGTGGAGCGGGAGTGGCGCTGGGAAACCCAGGCCGCCCGCCTGGACGCCCTGCTCGACGGCGCCGCCTGACGTCGCGACGTCAGGCGGCCCGCCTCAAAAGCCCGGCCCGACGGCCCGGCCAGCCTCAAAAGCCCGGCCCGACGGCCCGGCCAGCCTCAAAAACCCGGCTGGACGGCCCGGCCCGACGGCCCCGCCCGAGGGTTACTCGCTCCAGCCGTCCGGGTTCGAGCCGCTCTCCCGGCTGATCCCGGACCCCAGCTCGGGCCAGTCACCGAACCGCTTCAGATGCAGTTGACCGAAGAAGTAGCCCATCGTCTCGCACTCCGCGTCCGGCACCGCTTTCGCCGGGTCGGCCGCGACCGCCTCGTAATACGCCTGGCCGAGCGCCACGATGTACCCCCGCGCGTAGAGGAACCCGTCGTCGGACCCGTCGGTCACCTCGTGGATGTCCTCGCGGTCGATGTCGTAGAGCTTGCGCTCCAGCACCCGGTCGAGCTCGGTCAGCTCGCCCGGGGAGAGGTCGGCGCAGAGCGTGGCGAGCTGCTCCAGGAACCGGTCCAGCCAGGCGTCGATCGCATAGCGGTCGGCACCGGCCGGCGGGTCGAGCAGCTCGCGGCGCAGACGGTTCGGCTCGTCGCCGAGCGCGGCCCAGGCCGACTCGAGGAGGGCCCAGAACCGGGCCTCGTCGGCCGCGGTCGGAAGGATCGTGGTCATGGCCCGGGACACTAACCGGGGGGTACGACATGAATGAGCATGGACAGCCCCCGCCCCGGCGGCGTAGGAACGGAACGGAGGGACCCCTGACCGGAGGCCGCCGATGCCGGACGCCAGCCCCGCCCGACCTACTGACGACGACCATCCCCCTGCCGACGACGCGAACGTCCTGAACTCCGAGGACGACGGTGAGCTGGCCCTGCCGTACTGGCTGACCAGCACCCAGGAAGCCGCCGACACCACGTTCCTGCAGATGTTGCGGCGGCTGCCGCGGCTGCTGCGGGACGCCTGGCTGCTCGCCTGGCGGGCCAGCCCGGGCACCACCGCGGCGGTCCTGGTGTTCCAGGTCGCGGCCGGGGTGGCCGGCGCTCTGGGACTGATCAGCGTGGTGGGCGTGTTCGACGGCCTGCTGCAGGCGGGTCCGACGCCGGAGCGCGTGCGGGCCGCCGTACCGTCGCTGATCTTTCTGGTTTCGGCTCTGGCCGTGCGGGGTCTGCTGGCCGCCGCGGCGACCGCGGCCCACGGGCGGCTGTCACCGGTGGTCTACGAGACCGCCGAGAACCGCCTGCTCGACCTGACCACCCGGGTGGACCTGGCCACCTTCGACGACCCGGACTGGCGCGACGCCATGGAACGCGCCCGCGACCGGGGCATCGACGCCGCTCAGCAGGTCGTCGACTTCGGCATCGAGGTGCTCACCCACCTGATCGGGCTGATCGCGGCCGCGGGGGTGCTGGCCGTGCTGCACCCGGCGTTGCTGCCGCTGCTGATCCTGGCGGTGGTGCCGACCGGCTGGGCGGCGGTGCGCGCGGCCCGCAGCGGTTATCGCAGCCGGCTGCGGCTGATCGCGGTCTGGCGGCGGCAGCGGATGCTCGCCTACCTGCTGGCGGCACGCGAGCCGGCGGCCGAGCTGCGGGCTTTCACGGTCCGGCGGTTCCTGCTGGCCGAGGTCGCCCGCCTGCTGCGCATCTCCACCCTGGAGGAGATCAGCGTGGTGACCCGGCAGGTCCGCACGAACCTGTACGGCCAGGCGCTGAGCGGCCTGTTCACCGGGCTCGCCTACGTGATGCTCTGCTGGCTGCTCTGGACCGGCCGGATGGCGCTGGCCGCGGGCGGCGCCGCCGCGTACGCCATCAACATCGGCATCGGAAAACTGCGCGAACTGGCCTTCTCCGCGAATCGGGTATACGAGTACGGCCTGTACTTCGCCGACTTCCAGGGCTTCTGCGAGCTCTCCGAGGCGCGCGCCGAGCCGGCCCGGGACCGCAGCGCCCCGGCCGAGTTCACCGAGATGCGGGTCGAGGACGTGACGTTCCGCTACCCGGACGCCGAACGCGCGGCCGTCGACGGTGTGAGCCTGACCCTGCGCCGGGGCGAGATCGTCGCGCTCGTCGGCGAGAACGGCTCGGGCAAGTCGACGCTGGCCGCGGTGCTCGCCGGCCTGTACCGGCCGCAGGAGGGCACGATCACCTGGGACGGCGAGGACGTCACCGGATACCACGCGGAGACGCTGCGCGAACGGGTCGCGGTGGTGATGCAGGAGCCGACCCGCTGGCCGCTGTCGGCCCGCGCCAACATCGCGATCGGGCGCCACGACCGGCCCGCCTCGCTGGCCGAGGTGCAGGAGTCGGCACGGGCCGGCGACGCGCACGACTTCGTCATGGAACTGCCACGGACGTACGACACGATCCTGTCCCGCCACTTCACCGACGGCGCGGATCTGTCCGGCGGCCAGTGGCAGCGCCTCGCCGTCAGTCGCGCCTTCCACCGCGACGCGCCGCTGCTGATCTGCGACGAGCCGACCGCGAACCTGGACGCGCGGGCCGAGCACGAGGTCTACCGCCGGCTGCGGGAACTGGCCGAGGGCCGCACCGTCGTGCTGATCACGCATCGCATGGCGAGCGTCCGCGAGGCCGACCGGATCTACGTGCTCGACCACGGCCGGGTCGTCGAGGAGGGTGACCACGACGAGCTGATGGCGGCTGCCGGGTTGTACTCCCAGTTGTTCACTCTGCAGGCCAGTGCCTATCAATCCGCCTGATCAAGTGTCACAGTAGTCCCATGGAAACGGTAGGGATAACGGTCGTCGGCGTGGTGCTCGCGGCCGGCACCGCGGCCGGCTGGTGGCGCCGTCGCACCGACGGCCGCCTCCGCCCCGTCACCACAGCACCGCCGCCGTCGTCCTCGTCCTCGTCCTCGGAACGGAAGCCCGGCGTGGCGGACAGCACGGTGCTGCCGGGCGTCCGGCCGGAGCAGACTGACGGCATGACCGACGCCGCGGAGACCGACACGATCGACAAGCTGGACCAGGCTCTGCTGGAACGGCTCGGCGCCGAGCCCGGCCGGGTCACGCTGCTGCAGTTCTCCAGCGCGTTCTGCGCCCCGTGCCGCGCCGTGCGCCGCGTCAGCGCCGAGGTCGCCGCCCTGCTCCCGGAGATCCGGCACGTCGAGGTCGACGCCGAGAGCCACCTCGACGAGGTCCGCCTGCTCAACATCTGGCGCACCCCGACCCTGCTGATCCTCGACGCCGATGGCCGGGTCACCCGCCGCGCCACCGGCGTTCCGACCAAGCCGCACCTGATCGCCGCCCTGGCCGATCTCCTCCCCGCCTGACCGATAAAGATCAAGATCTTCATGTCCTGGGTCCGCCGTGGTCCGGACCGTCGCTCCCGCGGGGACCCTTCCGGGCCTCGCAGGGCCGTGGCCGGCCCTGAACGCGAGGCCCGCAAGGGCGGCGTCCGTGGGTGGTCGCGCTCAGAGCACCGAACCCGTCCACGGCTCCCGCCCCGGCTCCGGTCCGGCGCCGCCGCCCGTCGACGCGCTCAAGCGGCCGCGGAGTCCGCCCGTCGAAGCCTCCGAGGTGGCCGGTTGGTCGCTTCGCGGCCGCGCCCCGTTCCCGGCCGCCGGTGCTCACCGTGGCTGTTCGTGCCTCGGAACCACGATGAGCACCAGTCGGGGAGCGGGCGTCAGGCGGCGGCGAGGGCCGGGGCGGGCTCGGGCCCGGGGGCGCGGGTGAGGTTGCGGGAGCCGGGGATCAGCAGCTGGGAGGCGGCCGAGAGGAAGAGGACGAGGGCGCACGCGACCAGCACCCGGTCCGTCCCGAAGTGCGCCTCCAGCGGCCCGGCCAGCGCATTCCCCAGCGGCATGGCCAGGAACGAGGTCAGGTAGTCCCAGGAGGCGACCCGGCCGAGCATGGCCTGCGGCACGTGGTCCTGGATGGCGGTCTCCCAGGCCACGCCGAAGAACATCAGCCCGCCGTACCCGATGATCGCCCCGGCCAGGACGGCGGTGAGCACGCCCGGCCACACGTACGACAACGCCCAGAACGGCATCAGCAGCAGCGTGAACCATCCGGCCCGGAGCAGCCGCCGCGGCTGGAAGCGCAGCGCGAGCCCGGATCCGATCAGCCCGCCGAGCCCTTCGGCCGCCGAGATCCAGCCGATCGCGTGTGCCCCGCCGAGGCGATGCATGGCGACGACCGGGACGAGCACCAGGATCATCCCGTTGGCGACGTGGTAGACGGTCGCTCCGAGCAGGCCGCCGATCAGCCAGTCCCGCCCGCGGATCTCCCGCCATCCCGCGGCCAGCTCACGGAGCATGGGCGAGCGGGAGCCGCGCTCCGCCCGTACGCGCAGAAGAGCGGCCGCGACCCCGGACAGGAGGAAGCTGAGCGCGTTGATCGCGAAGCCGGTCGGCGCGCCGAAGGCGGCGACGGTGAGGCCGCCGAGGGCCGGGCCGGCGATGCCGCAGCC
The DNA here is from genome assembly GCF_044388125.1 of Actinoplanes sp. NPDC020271. Taxonomy (NCBI): domain Bacteria; kingdom Bacillati; phylum Actinomycetota; class Actinomycetes; order Micromonosporales; family Micromonosporaceae; genus Actinoplanes; species Actinoplanes sp. NPDC020271. Next base: position 494,232 of record NZ_JBIRWQ010000001.1, on the reverse strand, counting down.
GGTCTGCAGCATGCTCAGCGTTGCGTTGGCGCGCTGGAGTTGCGGTGCCGGGACGAGCAGCGGTTTGAGCGAGCTCATGGCCGGGGTGAAGAACGCGCCGGCGCCGGCCGAGACGACGGTGAGCGCGCAGAGCAGCCCCAGGTGGTAGCCACCGCCGGCGAACATGATCGCGATCCCGGCCGTGGCGACGAGCCGGACCAGGTCGGAGAAGACCATGACGTGCCGGGGCTGGAGCCGGTCGGCCCAGACGCCGCCGAAGAGCGCCCCGGCCAGCATGGTGAGGATCGAGGCGGCCATGACCAGGCCGAGGTCCTCGGTGCCGCCGTGGGTGACGACGGCGACCACGAGGGCCACGGTCTGGAAGCCGTTGCCCAGCCAGGACAGGGTCTGCCCGGCGGCGAGGAGGCGGAAGTCGCGTGTCATGCCGTCAAAGTAATTCACCGTCTAACTATCAAGCAACTAATAATCAGACGCGTGGCAGAATCGAGTCATGGAAGACGGTGTGGACCAGCACGTGGCCCGGTGGGCGTCGTTCTGGAAGGACGAGCCGAAGTTCGCGCCGGAGGTCGAGGGCGCGCTCGTGCGGATGAAGCACATCTCACGGTGGATCGAGCGCGCCGACGCGGCCGCGTTCGCCCGCGGCGAGGAGGACTTCACGTTGCAGGACTACAAGACCCTGCATGTGCTGATGGTCCAGCCGTGGCCCACTGAGGCGACTCCCGCGCAGCTGGCCGAGGCGGCGAACGTGACCCGGGCGGCGATGACCAGCCGCCTGGACCGGTTGGAGGCGGCCGGGCTGGTGACCCGGACCATCGACGCCCATGACCGGCGCCGGGTGCTGATCCGGCCCACGCCCGCCGGGCGCGACAAGTGGAACAGCTACATCTTCCAGGGCATGGAGCGCGATCAGGAGGCGTTGCGGGCGCTCTCACTGGACGAGTTGAGGCAGCTCAACGCCCTGCTGCGCAAAGTCCTACTATCCCTGGGGGAATAATGGGTTCATGGACATCGACCCACGCGGCCAGCGCTTCGCCGCGGCCATGACCAGCATCGTCGTCGCGCTCGTGCTGATCACCGGCTCCGGCTGGCTCGCACTGGCGCAGGCGGTGGTCTTCGCGATCACCGCGTACCGCCCGAAGCGGGGCCCTTATGCCCTCGTCTACCGACGTTTCTGGACGCCGAGCGGCGAGAAGGAGCCCGCGGCGCCGGTCCGTTTCGCGCAACTGGTCGGCTTCGTGTTCCTGAGCGTCTCCGCGGGGGGATACCTCACGGGCGCGGAGACTCTCGGCGTTGTCGCCGCGGCGTTCGGGCTGCTCGCGGCGTTCCTCAACGCTGCTTTCGGGTTGTGCCTGGGCTGCGAGGCCTATCTGGGGATTCGTAGGCTGACAGGCAGAAACGCCGAAAGTGTCGGTAATGCCTAGAACTTCGGGGCGTCGGGAGCTTCCAGAAGCCCCAGGCGCAGGGCCGTCATGAGAGCCTGGGCCCGGTTCGCCGCGCCCAGCTTCTCGTAGAGCTTCGAGATGTGGGTCTTCGCCGTCGACTCGGAGACGAACAGCTGCTTGGCGATCCCGGCGACGCTCATGCCGTCGGCGAGCAGCCGCAGCACCTGACCCTCGCGCGGGGACAGCTGCGGGCCGGACGGGGCGAGCCGGCGCTTCATCGCCTCGGCCAGGTCGGCGGCGGTGAACGCGCTGGGCGCCGACGCGGCGTGCCGGGCGGCCGCCACCACCTCGTCCGCGGGGGCCGTCTTCGGCACGAACGCGCTGGCCCCGGCCTCGAGAGCGCCGAAGAGCTGGTCGTCGCCGGCATACATGGTCAGGACCACGATGCCCATGTTCGAGTTGTTCTTCCGGAGGGCGCGGGTGGCCTCCAGGCCGCTGCCGTCGGGCAGCCGTAGATCCATGATCACGACATCGGGCTGCAGCGCGCCCGCCTGGCGCACCGCCTCCGCGGCCGTCGCCGCCTCGCCGACGACCTCGAACTGCCGGTCGCGCTCGAATGCGTGTCGCAGCCCCTTACGGATCAAGTCGTGATCGTCGACAAGGAGGACCTTGGTGCGCGTCGTCGGCGCAGGACTGGTCGACATGCTCGGGTTACTCCCCTTCTGGAGCGGAAACGCTATCCCGCACGCTATCGCGCCGAGGCGGGGTTCCGAGCACTACGGCGACGGTTGTCCCGCTGGGGTGTCGCGGGGTGATCTTGAGACGACCCCGGATGCGCTCGGCCCGCTCGGCCATGATGGTGAGACCGTACCGGCCATCGGGTCGATTGTCGGCGAAACCCTTGCCGTCGTCAGAGACTTCGATTTCCGCGTACGGCGGATCCACCGTGCACGTGACCCACAGATTCGACGCCCCGGCGTGTTTGCGCGCGTTGGTGATCGCCTCCTGGGCGATGCGCAGCAGCTCGGCCTCGGTCGCGGCCGGCAGCCGGGCGGTCGACTCGTCGAACGTGAAGTGCACGCGCAGCCCGGCGCTGGTGCCGAGCGTCCGCGCGTACTCCGCGATGGCGGCGGCCAGCCCGCCGTTGCGGTCGACCTCCGAGCGCAGCTCGAACAGGCTCAGCCGCAGCTCGGTGATCACCCGGGTCACCTCGCCGCGCAGCGCCCGCAGTTCCTCGGCCGTCTCCTCGGCGCCCTCCGGCAGCGTGGCCTGGGCGTTGTCGATCCCGTAGCCGACCATCACCAGTTCCTGGGCGACGCCGTCGTGGATCTCCCGGGCCAGGCGCTGCCGCTCCTCGTTGGTGGCCAGCGAGCGCACGTCGTCGAAGAGCAGTGCCGCCTCCAGGCGCAGCGCGGCCGGATCGGTCACCTCGGTCACCGCCTGCACCACCGCCGGCGGGTACGCCCCCGGGGCGTCCGCCTCCAGGATCACCAGGCCGATCGTGCGCACGCCGGCGACCAGCGGGATGACCAGTGAGGACACCTCGCCGCCGCGATGCGTACGGGCCTGCGACCGGCTCGCCACGTGCGGCTGCTGGGTGGCCCAGGCGTCGGCGATCGCGGAATCCGCGTCCAGCGTCGTCTCCCAGTCGACCCGCTCGGCGCCGGTCTGCGCCAGCACCACCAGGCGGCCGCCGCCGCTGGCCGACAGGACCGCGGCGCGATGACCGGGGGCGACCGCGCGCAGCTCCTCCAGCAGGTGCTCGGAGATGCCGCCCGGGTCCAGGGTCGCCCCCGGCAGCGACCGGGCCACGCTGCGCAGCTGCGTGAGCAGGCGCGTCGCCTCCGCGTAGGGCTGGGGGGTGATCTCGGCCGGCTGCAGGAACTGACGCATCGCCTCGGCGGCGAACGTCACGATCGCGCCCAGCACCAGCCATTGCCCGCCGGCCGCCAGATAGCCCGTGCCGGCGAGCACCGTCTTCGGATCGGTCACGGCGCCGCCGAGCACGATCGCCACGGCGGCGACGCCGAGCAGGGCCGCGCCCTCAGTCACCCGGCGGCGCAGCGCGGCGGTGAGCAACGGCACGGCCAGGTACGGCAAAATCGCCTCGGCGCCGAACCCCTCGGCCACGCCGCTGGCCGCGTGGGCGATGAAACCGGCGGCCACCCCGGTGACGATCACCTCGGCGAACCGGCCGGCCGGAGCGAGGACGGGGTGGCGCCGGGCCACGAAGGCGGGCAGGGCGGCGACCGCCAGCAGGGCGACCCAGCCCAGCTGCCGGGCGTCGTTGGTGGCGATGTAGGTGAGCACGGCGACCAGCGCGAGCATGATCACGCGGGCCGCGGCTTCGAGCGGACGGATACGCGTGGATCCGCTGGTAAGGGCTGGCACGTCACGGATGGTAGCGGGGATGGCGCGAAACGGCCTCCTGGCGACGGGGCGGTCGCGAGCTTTGTCGTACGCAGCGGGTAGCCTGCCGTGCATGGCGGACACCACGACCCAGTCGATCCAGGTCGCTGCCCCCATGGCCCGGGTGGCCACGGTCATCTGCGACTTCCCGAGCTATCCCGAGTGGGCGGAGGCGATCAAGCAGGTCACCGTCCTCGAGGAGTATGAGGACGGTTTCGCCGCCCAGGTCTGTTTCCGCATCGACGCCGGCGTGATGGCCGACGAGTACACGTTGGAGTATGCCTACGCCGACGACCTCTCCCGGATCGAGTGGCACCTGGTCGCGCCCTCCAAGACGCAGAAGTCCCAGGAGGGCTCCTACGACCTGGTGGAGAACGCCGACGGCACCACCACGGTGACGTACACGCTGGCGGTGGACCTCGCGATCGGGATGCTCGGCATGTTCCGCCGCAAGGCCGAGAAAATGATCATCGACACGGCGCTGAAAGAGCTCAAGCGTCGCGTGGAGAGCCTGCCCGCGGCCTGACCCGCGGGCGTCTTGGGGGAGGGCGTTATGGCCGGTTCGGCACGTGATGAGGCCGAGCGCCTGGTGGCCGCGATCCTCGCGAGGGCCGCTTCGGCGGCCGCGACTCGCGGTTTTCGCGACTCCATGAATGTCGGCGGTACGTCGTCAGCCGCCCACCCTGCCGCGGATTCGCCCGATTCGTCTGGCTCTCCCGGCTCCGGCTCGTCCCGTTCACGTGCGTCCGGCTCCGGCTCCTCCCGCTCGCGCGGGTCCAGTTCAGGTTCGGCCGTCTCCGGTGCCGCGACCGCGGTCGGCAACCTGGTCGACGGCTTCTTCGGCTCCCTCAACAACGTGGCCCGCGGCGAGTCCCGCCCCGAGCCCGGTGATCCCGCCCACCCCGGCAGCGGCTGGGCCACCGGCAGCGCCGAGTGCTGCGTCTGTCCGGTCTGCAAGGCGATCGCGGCGGCCCGCAACCCCAGCCCGGAAACCGTGTTCAAGGTCGCCACCGGCGCCGGTGACATCGCCGCGGGCGCGGCCGGCATGCTCCGCGGCTTCTCCGCGCTGGCCGGCTCGGTGCTGAACGACCGCCCCGCCCCGAAATCACCCGGTGGGGGAGCGGCCCGGCACGCGCCGAGCCCCGACCAGGCGTGGTCCGCCGCCACTCGCGCGACCGCCCCGCCCCGGTCCGCGCCGTCCGGGACGTCCGCGCCCGATCCGGCCGCCGACGCGTGGGCGGCCGCGACCGCCGAGAGCGCCCGTGAGGCCGAGGCCGCCCGGGCTCGTGCGCGCGCCGCCGAGCGTGCGGTGGCGCAAGCGGTGGCCGACGCCCGCCGCGCGGCGGCCGGAAGCGCTGCCGCGGGCGCGGCGACGAGCACCGTCCCCGGCACGGCTGACACCGGCACGCCGGTGAGCGCCACCCCCGGCGAGGCCGCCACAGGCGTGGCTTCGAGCCCCGCTGTGGGGACGGCTTCGAGCCCCGCTGTGGGGACGGCTTCGAGCGCCGCCGCGGGGACGGCTTCGAGCGCCGCCGCGGGGACGGCTTCGAGCGCCGCCACGGGCGCGGCTTCGAGCGCCGCCACGGGCGCGGCTCAGGCCGTACCCGCGAATCGGGAAGAGCACGAAAAAGCGGACCCGGCGGCCGGGAAGCCCGCAGTGCGCAAGGCTGGGGATGTCCGGCGCAAGCCGGGTGGTGATGTCTGGTCCGTGGTCACCTCGGAGGCCGCCGCAGACGGCGCGGCCGGGGGACGTAGCGTGGATCATGAGCGGGGCGCCGAGGCGCCCGAGGATCGTGGCGTGCGACCGGGCGACGACGCCCGTGACGACGACGCGGTGTGAAGAGGGGACGGGCAGCGTGACGCTGACCATCGGAATCGACGTCGGCGGCACCAAGGTGGCCGGTGGGGTGGTCGACGAGCACGGCAACGTGCTGGCGTCGACGCGCCGGCCGACACCGGCGGAGGACCCGGCCGGCACCCGGGACACGATCGCCGAGGTGGCCGCCGAGCTGGCGGCGCAGTTCCCGCAGGCGACCGCGGTCGGGATCGGTGCTGCCGCGTGGATCGACGCCGCCGGTTCGACCGTGCTGTTCGCGCCGAACCTGGCCTGGCGTGACGAGCCGCTGCGGGACTACGTGTCGAAGGCGGTCGGCCTGCCGACGGTGCTGGAGAACGACGCGAACGTCGCCGCCTGGGCCGAGTTCCGTTACGGCGTGGCCAAGCACGCCGACGACTCGATGGTGATGATCACCGTGGGCACCGGCATCGGCGGCGGCATCGTGCTGAACGGCAAGCTCTGGCACGGGGCGCACGGCATCGCCGGCGAGCTGGGTCACATCCAGTCGGTGCCGGACGGGCACCCGTGCGGCTGCGGCCGGCTCGGTTGCCTCGAGCAGTACGCGAGCGGTAACGCCCTGGTCCGTTTCGCCCGGGCGGGCGCGCGGCAGGAGCCGGAGCGCGCCGCGAAGCTGCTGGAGCTGGCCGGCGGGGACGCGCTGGCGATCACCGGCCGGCAGATCACCGAGGCGGCCCGGGGTGGCGACGGTGTCGCGATGGACGCGTTCGCGCAGATCGGCTACTGGCTCGGGGTCGCCCTGGCCGACCTGGCGCAGAGCCTCGACCCGCAGATCCTGGTGATCGGCGGCGGTGTGGTCGACGCCGGTCCGCTGCTGATGGGCCCGGCCGAGCGGACGTACCGTGATCAGCTCGCCCAGCGTGACCGTTTCCCGGTCGCCGAGGTGCGCGCCGCCCAGATGGGCAACGTGGCCGGCGTGGTCGGTGCGGCCGACCTGGCCCGGCGCGGGTAAGGCGGGGGAAGCCGGAATGTCCGGGGTGCCGTTGCGCGTGCTGAGCTGGAACGTGCACGGGTTGAAGGACGACCGCGCCGAACTCGTCGGCCTGGTCCGTGAGCTCGCCCCGGACGTCCTGGTCGTGCAGGAGGCCCCACGCCGGTTCCGCTGGCGGGAGAAGTCGGCCGCCCTGGCCGGCGAGTGTGGCCTGGTGGTGGCCGCCGGGGGGCTGCCCGCGCTGGGCAACCTGCTGCTGGTCAGCCTGCGCGTCGCGATCGGTGAGACGTGGAATCTGCGCTATCCGCTGACCCCGGGCCGGCACCTGCGGGGCGCGTTCTTCGCCGGGTGCCGGGTGCGGGGCGGGTCGTTCACGGTCTCCGGCTCGCACCTGGCCACCGATCCGGCCGAGCGCCCGGCGCAGGCCGCGGCGTGGAAGGCCGAGCTGGGCCGGGTCGAGGGTCCGCTGATCGTGGCGGCCGACCTGAACGAGGGCCCGGGCGGTGGCGCCTGGCGCACCGTCGAGGACGGGCTGGCCACCACGAAGGACGACGAGCCGACGTTCCCGGCGGCCGCGCCGAGCCGGCGCATCGACGGGCTTTTCGTCAGCCCGGACATCACCATCGAACGTTACGAGATCATCGCGACGGATCGGGCACGTGCCGCGAGTGATCATTTACCGGTCCTCGCGGACCTTTCGCTCCCTTCCGGCTGAGCCTCACGTCTGGCAGGATCGCCGGGTGCACGACTCCCCGGACCCGGGCGACCGTCGCGACGCCGTGTGCGTCGTGGGCGCCGGCGCCAGCGGCCTGACCGCCGTCAAGAACCTGCTCGAGCTGGGCTTCCAGGTCGACTGCTACGAGCGGGAGACCGCCGTCGGCGGCGCCTGGAACTGGCGTCACGACCGCAGCCCGGTCTATGCCGGCACCCACCTGATCTCGTCGCGGCCGCTCACCGAGTTCCCCGACTTCCCGATGCCGGACACCTGGCCGGACTACCCGCACCACAGTCAGGTGCTCTCCTACCTGGAGCGGTACGCCGCGCATTTCCGGCTGGGCGAGCACATCTGGTTCGGGATGGAGGTGGTGTCCGCGGTCCCGGCCGGTGACGGCGGCTGGGAGGTGACCACGCAGTCGACCGGCGGCGGATCGTCGCGGACGTCCCGGTACGCCGCGGTGATCGTCGCCAACGGCCACAACTGGGACCCGCGCAAACCGTCGATCCCGGGGGAGTTCCGGGGGCGGGTGCTGCACTCCTCGGCGTACAAGGATCCGTCGCTCCTGCGCGACCGGAAAGTGCTGGTCATCGGTGGTGGCAACACCGGCTGCGACATCGCCGTGGAAGCCGCCCAGCAGGCCCGCCAGGTGTGGCACTCGACGCGCCGCGGGTACTGGTACGCCCCCAAGTACGTGCTCGGCCGCCCCGCCGACCAGGTCAACGACCGCCTGCTCCGGTGGCGGCTGCCGTTGCGCCTGCGCCAGTGGCTGTACCGGCGCACGGTCGCGATGACCACCGGTGACCTGACCCGCTTCGGGCTGCCGTCGCCGGACCACCAGCCGTACGAGAGCCACCCGATCGTCAACAGCCAGTTGCCGTACTACCTGGGCCACGGCCGGATCACCCCGGTACCGGACGTGACCGCGTTCGACGACGCCGCGGTCGAACTCGCCGACGGCCGCCGCATCGAGCCCGACCTGGTGATCACCGCGACCGGCTACCGTCCGCGCTTCGAGTTCCTCGCCCCCGAGCTGCTCGACGCCGACGAGCACGGACGCCCCGACCTGCACCTGCACACATTCGCCCGGAAGAACCCGACACTCGCCGTGATCGGCCTCGTCCAGCCCGACTCCGGCGTGTTCCCGCTCGCCCACTGGCAGAGTGTGGCCACCGCGCGCTGGCTGCGGCTGCGCCTCACCGACCCGGCGAAGGCCGCGGCGGTCCAGCAGAAGGAGTCGGCCAAGCCGCTGGGGTCCTGGTCGAAGCGGCGCGTGATCAAGACCGAGCGGCACTGGTTCGAGGTCGACCACCTGGACTATCTGCGCTCGCTGCAGAGCCTGCTCGACGAGATGGAACCGGCGTGACCACTGTCGATCTGACCGTTGTCCATCTGCTCCGCATCGGCCTGGAGTTGTCGTGACCGCTTTCGATCTGCTCCGCTTCGACGACTGGACGAACCCGGTCCCGCCCGCCGACCGCGAGGTGGTCTCCCTGCTCCCGGACGACGACGAGGGCCGTCCGCCGATCCTGTTCGTCCCCGGCCTCGGCCACGGCGCCTGGGCGTTCGCCGAACACTGGCTCCCGCACACCGCCGGCCGCGGCTTCCCGGCGCACGCCCTGACCCCACGCCCCGGCGGTGACCTGCGCACCCAGGTCCACGACGTGGTCCAGACCGCCGCGTCCCTGCCCCGCCAGACGGTCCTCGTCGGTCACGGTGTCGGCGCGCTCGTCGTCGCCCGGGCCCTCGGCCGCTACCCGGCCCGCGCCGCGGTGCTGTCCGCCCCGGTGCTCGGCGGCTGGTCCACCCTCGGCTCAGCCTTGCGCGCCAACCCGGCCGGCACCGTGCCCGCCCTGGTCGGCGGCCGCCTCCGCCTCTCCGCCCGCCAGCTGTTCCGTTCCGGCCCGCCGGCCACCCAGCGTCCTCACCCCGCTGACCAGCCCACTGCCCCCGCCGATGAGGCCCTTTTCCCGGCGGACCAGGCGCCTCTCCCGGCGGACCAGGCCACCGACTACCTGTCCCGCCTGGACCCGAAACCCCGCGCCGAACTGCTCCGCCGCACCGCACCGCCCCGCCCGGTCGGCGCCCCGCCCGTGCTCGTCATCGGCAGCCCGGACGACCGCGTCGTCTCCCGCAAAGCCCTCGACCGCGCCGCCGCGGCCTACTCCGGCGCCCCGCTGATGTTCCCCGGCATGGGCCACGACCTGATGCTCGAGCTGAGCTGGTCCGAACCGATCGACGCGATCCTCGACTGGCTCACCGAACAGATCAAATAAAAGAGATCCATTGCCTGTCTCCGCTGTGGTCCCGATCGTCGCTCCCGCGGGGACCCTTCCGGTCCTCGCAGGGCCGTGGCCGGCCCTGAACGCGAGGCCCGCAAGGGCGACGTCCGTGGGTGGTCCCGCTCAGAGCACCAAACCCGTCCACACCCCCGCCTCGTCACCGTTCCCGTCGCCTTCGGTCACGCGCGGCAGACGGCGCCGGCACGGTGGCCGGTCGCCGGAGGCGGCGGTCAGGGGCGGCCGATGAAGCGGCGCGCGAGCCGCCCCGTGTGATCCAACTCGGTCAGATACGCTCGCGCCCACGCCAGGATGTCGTGCTCGGCGATGTGCCGCCGCATGGCTTCCATCCGCGCGGCCCGATCCTCCGGACCGGCTTCCAGCGCCCGCAGCAGTGTCTGTTTCAGATCATCCACGTCGTGCGGGTTCACCAGGTAGGCCTGGGACAGCTCGGCCGCCGCCCCGGCGAACTCGCTGAGCACCAGCGCTCCCGCCCCGTCCTCCCGGGCGGCCACGAACTCCTTGGCGACCAGGTTCATCCCGTCGCGCAGCGGCGTCACCACCATCACGTCCGCGGTCTGGTAGAGCGCCGCCAGCTGGGCCCGTGAGAACGGCTGGTTCAGGTAGTGGATGGCCGGTTCGCCGACCCGCCCGTACTCCCCGTTGATCCGCCCGACCTCGCCCTCGATCCGGTCCCGCAGGTCCCGGTAGCTCTCGACGCGTTCCCGGCTGGGCACCGCCACCTGCACGAGCACGGTGTCCCGCACTTTGACGTGCCCGTCCCGCAGCAACTCCCGGTACGCCGTCAGGCGGTGCTCGATCCCTTTGGTGTAGTCCAGCCGGTCCACGCTGACCAGCACCCGTTTCGCCTCGCCGAGGTCGTGGCGGAGCTGCTTGACCTGCGCGACCACGTCGGGCCGGGTGGCCAGGGCGCGCATCTCCCCGACGTCGATCGAGACCGGGAACGCGCCGGTCCGCACGGTCCGCCCGCCGACGGTGATCGCGTCGTCGGTGGCGTCGGCCCCGAGCAGTTTCTGCGCCAGCTGGGCCAGGTTGTGCGCGGCCTGTTCGCGCTGGAAGCCGACGAGGTCGGCGCCGAGCATCCCGCGCAGCAGCTCGACCCGGCGGGGAAGTTGCATGAACAGCTCGGGCGGCGGGAACGGCACGTGCATGAAGAAGCCGATCAGCAGGTCGGGCCGCAGTTCCCGGAGCATCCGCGGCACCAGTTGCAGGTGGTAGTCCTGCACCCAGACCGCGGCGTGCTTGCCGGCCACCTCGGCGGCGGCCTCGGCGAAGCGCTGGTTGACCGACCGGTAGGTCTCCCACCACTCCCGCTGGAACACGGGTTGCTGCACCGCGTCGTGGTAGAGCGGCCACAGCGTCGAGTTCGCGAACCCCTCGTAGTAACCCGCTTGCTCCTCGGCGGAGAGCGCGACCGGCCGCAGCCGCACACTGCCGATGTCGGGCAGCCGGGGGGACAGGCCTATCTCGCCGTCCCACCCGACCCAGGTGGCCGGGGTCTGCTGCAGGATCGCGTGCAGGGCCCCGCTGAGCCCGCCGGGGCTGCGGCGCCACTCGCAGGCACCGTCCCGCGCGGCGCTGTCATCGAGGGGCAGTCGGTTGGCGACGACGACGAGCGAACTCTGACGCATCACCGTAGGTTACCGGTCGCGTACCGAAGATTGTCGATGCCCCCGGCGGCCGGGCAGCGTGACCGATTCAGACCACGGCGCCGTCTTCAGACCACGGCGCCGTCGTCGAACTCGTCGTCGTCATCGCCGGACCGGAGCCGCCACACCAGCGTGGCCGCCCCGCCCACGATCGCCGCGAAGCCGAAGAGCATCACGAAGAACGAGTCGATCGGGAGCAGCGTCGGGCACAGGAACAGGACGAACCCGAAGATCACCCCGAGGATGCCGAACGCCGCATACTTCGAGATCTTCGGCAGCGGCGGGGGCGGCGGCGGAACGTAGCGCTCGTCGTCGTCGGCCACGTCGGGGAAGCCGAACGGGTCCAGCACCGGGTAGAAGACCGGCTCCGGCGGGGGGTCGGTGCGCCGCCGGTTGAGCGGGCGCCCCTCCTCGTCGACCGGCCGGGCCTTCGTGTCCGACGTGGTGCCCTCGGCCTCGGGCCAGGACGCCGCCTCCGGCTCGACCGTGGTGTGGAAGCCGGCGATGATCTTCTCCCACTCGGCGTCCACCTCGGCCTGTGGCCGGGGCGCCGGAGCGGGCTCGGCCGGCGGGGTCGCCGGCAGGCCGCCGGTCACCTGCTGAAGGTGCTCCCGCGCGGTATCCAGGTGGGTGCGATCGACGTAGAGCCGGTCGATCGGCCGAGCCGGGAGGGTCGTCGCCCGCAGAATCGGGTTCAGATCCGCCGTGGGTTGCAGATAGGCCGCGATGCCGCCGGCGGCCAGCACGTCGAGCAGGTGCTCACCCACGCGTGGGTCCACGTCGCCCGCGACCGCATAGTCAGTCGCGTCGAGTCCGTTGTCCCGCCGCCCGCGACGGGCGCCGCCCGCTGTCACCGATGCACACCCTCCCAGCCGACCGTGCCTTGAATGGTGACACGGCAGACGCCTGTTGCGGGAGTGCGTTGTGGCGCGCCGCCCCCGCTTCGTACCCTTCTTGCGCCCCGGGACGCCGGCGGCATCCGCTGAAAGGACGGCAGTGTTCTACTGGCTGCTCAAGTTGGTGGTCCTCGGACCCGTACTGAAGCTTGTCTTCCGCCCCGAGGTCGAGGGCCTGGAGAACGTGCCACGCTCCGGTCCGGTGATCCTGGCCTGCAACCATCTCTCGTTCTCCGACTCGATATTCACCCCATTGGTGATGAAGCGGAAAGTGACCTTCGTCGCCAAAGCTGAATACTTCACCGGCAAGGGGATCAAGGGGTGGTTCTCGCGGATGTTCTTCGTCGGCGCGGGGACGATCCCGGTGGACCGTTCGGGCGGTGAGGCGGCCCAGGCGGCGCTGGACACGCTCCTGCGGGTGCTGCGCGAGGGCAACATCGCCGGCATCTACCCGGAGGGAACCCGTTCGCCCGACGGCCGCCTCTACCGCGGCAAGACCGGCGTCGCCCGGCTGGCCTTGGAGAGCGGCGCCGTCGTCGTCCCGGTGGCCCTGCTCAACACCGACGAGATCCAGCCCACGGGCACGCTGATCCCCACGGTCAAGCGCGTCCGCATGCGCATCGGCCAGCCGCTGGACTTCTCCCGCTACGCCCAGTCCCGCGGCGACCGCTTCGTCGAGCGTGCCATCACCGACGAGATCATGTTCGAGCTGATGGCTCTCTCCGGTCGTGAGTACGTGGACGTCTACGCCGCCAAACTCAAAGACCCCCAGCCCGCCTGACCCCACTCCCGCCCATCGGCGCGTACGCCCTGAAGCGCCCCACCCCGCCGACCGCCGGCCCGCGACAACACTCGGCCACGGCGCCCCACCCCGCCGACCGCCGGCCCGCGACAACACTCGGCCACGGCGTCCCACCCCGCCGACCGCCGGCCCGCGACAACATTCGGCCACGGCGCCCCGGCGCGGCGCCCGCCGGCCGGTGCCGGCGTAGGCCCATGCCGCCCGGGCCCCACGCGGCGACCGTCGGCTGCGGCGCCCGCCGGTCAGCGGCGTGCCCGGTGGCGACAAGCGGCCGGGACCGGGAGCGCGGCCGGGGCCGGGAGCGCGGCCGGGGCCGGGGGCCGGGAGCGCGGCCGGGGCCGGACCAACAGCGGTGGCCGCGTGCACACGGACGGGAGGCCGGGTCGCGGCGGGCGCCGCTCCGGCCGTACGCGCAAATCGAAGCGGCCCGGACCGGCAGCGGCCCGGACCTGAAGTGACCAGCGTCAGTTCATACCGGCGCGGCGTTTGAGGGCCTGGACGTCGGTGACGACGATGCGGCGGCCCTCGGTCCGGAGCCAGCCGCGGTTGGCGAACGAGCCGATCGCCTGGTTGACGCTCTGGCGCGAGCCGCCGGCCATCTCCGCGAGCTGGCTCTGGTTCAGCTCGATGGTGATCATCGGGGCCTGGCTCTCGCCGGAGAGGCGGACCAGGGTCTTGGCGACACGGCCGGGCAGGTCGAGGAAGACGTGGTCCGCGTTCTGCTCGGTGAGGCGGCGGATCAGGCCGCCGACGGAGCGCATCACCGCGTCCAGGATGCGCGGGTTGGAGTGGACCAGGTCCATGAACGCGGCGCGGGACAGCGAGAGCGCCTGCGAGTCCTCGATGGCCTCGGCGGAGGCGCTGCGGGTGGACGCGTCCAGCAGCGACACCTCGCCCAGGACGTCGGGTGGTCGCACGACGGTGAGGACCGCGCGTTCACCGGTCGGCGCGGTGCGGAAGACCGCGACCGCACCCCGTTTCATGATGATCAGGGAGTCCCCGGGGTCGTGCTCGACGAAGAGGATCTGCCCTTTCCGGTAGTGGCGAGGAACCGCCGTGGCGATGACCCGCTGTCGCACGTCCGGCTCAAGCCCGGCGAACATCTCCACGCCGGTCAGTGCGTCGCCGGAATCCGGCAGGCGATGGTCCACGACGTTAATCCCTCCCCCGATTGGGGACCGCGTCGACCCGGCGAGCGCCGGCCCCACGACGCGAACGATCACTCTTAGCACATGACGCGCTCCGAACGCCATTTCTACTCCGGACATCGAAGCTCGCCACCCACGATCATGTCCCTTCGGTCGCTTTCTGTAAACACCCCATCGCCTTCTGTGATTGTCGCCCTGGCTGTCCGTCGGATTTGAGTGGTGTGCCGCGATAATCCCGCGGTGCCGGAAGACGAGATTGTGCGAACGGTGCTCCGCGACGAGTGGCACCTTTCTCCGTCCGAGATCACCGAGCTCCCGATGGCGGTGATGTCGCGCGGCTGGGAGGTCCTCGCCGGGAGCGACCGCTATGTGGCCCGGCTCGCCGAGAGCGCCGCGCGGCTGCCGGTCGAGGCCGGCCTGGCCGCCGCTGTCCACCTGCGTGGGGTGCGGATGGAGGCCGGCGAGCCGGTGCGGACGCTGGGCGGTGCGCTGACCGTGGAGACGGCGCACGGGGCGCTGGCGGTGCTGCGGCGGCCGCCCGGGCGTCACCTGGACGGTGCGGACCCGGTCGACCAGCAGTGGTGGGGGGAGCGGCTGGGAGCCGTGCACCGGGCTCTGGAGGGCTTCCGGCACCCGGGGCTGCGTCCGTGGCAGCCGATCGACCCGGACGCGCCGCACCTCGACGCGGAACCGTGGCTGCGGCGTGCGGTCGCGGGGGCGGTCACGGCGGCGACCCGGCTGACGGTCACGGACCGGTTGACGTACGGGGTCCTGCACGGCGACCCTGCCCCGGACGCGTTCGTGCTGGACGCCGCGACCGGCCGCTCCGGCCTGATGCACTGCGGCGCGTGCGGGACCGGCCCGCTCGTCTACGACGTGGCGGCGGCGGTGCTCTACGCGGGCGGGATCGAGCGGGCCGAGGAGTTCCTGGACAGTTACCGCGCGAGCGGACCGGTCGCGGCCGACGAGCTGGAGGTGGCGCTGCCCGTCCTGCTGCGGCTGCGGTGGGCCGTGCTGGCCGACCGATCGGCGCGCTGGGGCTGCCTGACCGGCCTGGACTTGGCGAGGGAGGCCCTGGAGTCCATGCCCGGGTGACGATGGGCGAGGATGTACGGCAATGGTGTACCGGTATTTTTACGACTGCGAGTTCATCGAGGACGGCCGCCTGGTCGACCTCGTCTCGATCGGTGTCGTCGACGAGTTCGGCCGCGAGTTCTACGCGGTGTCCACGGAGTTCGACGACAGCCGCGCCGTGCCCTGGGTGCGCCGCAACGTCCTCGACAAGCTCCCGTCTCCCTCCGACAAGTCCTGGCGCAGCCGGGAGCGGATCCGGGACGACCTCTACGAGTTCCTGATGGAACCGCTGCGGGGTCGCTCCGAGCAGATGGAGCTCTGGGCGTGGTACGCGGCGTATGACCACGTCGCGCTCGCCCAGCTGTGGGGGGCGATGCCGGCGCTGCCGCGGGAGATCCCCCGGTTCACCAAGGACCTGCGTCAGCGGTGGGACGATCTCGGGCGGCCCACGCTGCCCGAGATGTCCGGTCGGCACGACGCGCTCGTGGACGCCCGGCACAACCTGGCCCGCTGGCAGACGATGCTGGGCGTGTCCGAGAAAGCCCAGTCCTGATCGTGCGTGGCGCGGGCGTGTCCGAAAAGCCCAGCCCTGATCGTGCGTGGCGCGGGCGTGTCCGAAAAGCCCGCTCCCTGACGGGCGGGCCGAGCGGGTCGTGGAAAAGCGACTGCTGACGCCGTACGGGAAAAGCGGCTCTTGATCGTGATCGTCAGGAGCGACGGCGGGAGTCGATCGGCGGCACGCAGTCGTGCACGATCGCCTCGACGTCCGCCTGGGTGACCGCCGGGCCGAGATCGCCGTTGTCGGGCCGGGCGCGCAGCCCGTCGATGATCAGCTCGAGGAACCGGCGGAAGATCTCCGGCCGGCCCGGGGGAGTGTGCCGGGCCAGGTCGGTGACGGTCGCCAGGATGATCGGCAGATCGTGGATGCCGACGTCGGCGCGCAGCGAGCCCTCCGCGTGCGCGCGGTCGAAGATTTCCTGGACCAGCGGCAACAGGTGCTCGCCGACGTTGGCGAATTGGTGCTTGTCGATGCCGATGCAGAGCGCCGCGTCGCGCAGCCCGCGGTCGACGGCGTGCATGCCGATCGAGCGCCGCAGCAACATGGTCAGCCCGTCCCACCCGGAGGGCAGGGCCAGCGCGTCCTCGGCGAGGGAGACCAGATCCTCCAGCCGGTCGGCGAAGAGCGCCTCGATCAGCGCCTCCTTGGTGGGGAACCGCCGGTAGACGGTGCCGACCCCGACGCCTGCGAGCTGCGCCACATCATCCAGGGTCGCGGCGAACCCTCGGGCGGCGAACGCGTCGTGCGCGGCCAGGAGGATCCGCTCCCGGTTGCGCTGCGCGTCGCGGCGGAGCGGGCGGGCGGTCTCTGTCATGTGTCCAAGCCTACAACTAAGCGGAGGTTATTCCTCAACTTCGGCTGCTAACCTGCCGAAGTGGAGGGCGTACCTCAACTTTCGGAAAGGCAATGATGAGCACGCTTACTGATCGACCCCGGGGAGCCGGACGTGAGGCGCCGGTCGGCGCGCCGTCCGATAGCGGGCGCTGGTGGGCGCTCGTCGTTCTATCTCTAGCGCAGCTGATGGTGGTGCTTGATGCCACGATCGTGAACATCGCGTTGCCGACGGCTCAGGCCGACCTCGGCTTCTCCGACGCCGACCGCCAGTGGGTCGTCACCGGGTACGCGCTCGCCTTCGGCAGCCTGCTGCTACTCGGCGGTCGCCTCTCGGACTTCTTCGGCCGCAAGAAGATGTTCCTCATCGGCCTGATCGGTTTCGCCCTGGCCTCCGCGCTCGGCGGCGCGGCCAACGGCCTCGAGCTGCTGATCGTGGCTCGCGCGCTGCAGGGCGCGTTCGGCGCGGCGCTGGCCCCGGCCGCGCTCTCGCTGCTCTCGACCACGTTCACCGAGCCCGCCGAGCGCGGCAAGGCGTTCGGCATCTTCGGCGCGATCTCCGGCGCCGGCGGCGGCATCGGCCTGCTGCTCGGCGGCGTGCTCACCGAGTACGTGTCCTGGCGCTGGTGCCTCTACGTCAACCTGGTCATCGCCGCGATCGCCGTCGCCGGCGCGCTGATCAAGCTGAAGGACGAGCCGGTCAAGGCGCACGGCAGGATCGACATCCCGGGTACGATCGCGGCCGTCGTCGGCCTCGTCGGCCTGGTCTACGGTCTCGGCAAGGCGGAGACCGACGGGTGGACCGCCGGGTGGACGCTCGGCCCGATCGCCGTCGGCGTGGTCGCCCTGATCGTCTTCGTGCTGATCGAGCTGCGGGTCGAGCACCCGCTGCTGCCGCTGCGCGTCGTCCTCGACCGCAACCGCGGCGGGTCCTACGCGTCGATCGCGATTGCCGGCGCCGGTATGTTCGGCATCTTCCTCTTCCTCACCTACTACCTGTCGTCGATCCTGCACTTCACCCCGGTCAAGACCGGCCTCGCGTTCCTGCCGATGCTCGGCTCGGTCATGCTGACCGCGACGACGGCCGGTTCGATCCTGGCCCCCCGGGTCGGGCCGCGCCCGCTCGTCCCCGTCGGCGCGCTCGTCGCCGCCGGCGGCATGGTCTTCCTGACCCGGCTCGGGCTCGACTCGACGTACGCCAGTGGGGTCCTCCCCGGTCTGATCGTCATCGGTCTGGGCCTCGGCCTGGTCTTCGCCCCGACGCAGAACGCCGCCACCTCGGGCGTCGAGCACCGGGACGCGGGCGTGGCCTCCGCGATGATCAACACGGTGCAGCAGATCGGCGGTTCCATCGGCACCGCGCTGCTCAGCTCGTTCGCGGCGAACGCGGCCACCGACTACATCGCCGGGAAGCAGCCGACGCCGCTGGTGCAGGCGCAGGCGGCACTGGAGAGTTACCACACGGTGTTCTGGTGGTCGGCCGGGTTCTTCGTGCTGGCCGCGGTGGTGGCGGCGGTGCTGTTCCGGACCGGTCCGCTGGACGTGGACCCGGACGCGCCGCCCGCGATGGCCCACTGACGTCGTAGTTCCCTGCTGAGACACCCCTGAGGCCCAGCCCGCTGTCCCCGGCCGGCTCTCGGGGGTGTTTCGCGTTCCCGGACACATCGCTCGGGCTCAGCCGGACGAGCACGGCCGGCTTCCAGGGGCGGCGTGGGGTGGGGACAAGGCGAACGCCCGGGCGCGCGAGAGGCGCGACCGGGCGTTCGGCCGGCGGAACTAGAGCGGCAAACCATGGCCGTACGGGAAAAGCGGGTCTTCCGTGTCGTTGGGTACGTCCTCCCGGGACGCCTGCACCGCGGCCATCGACGACGGCAGCTCGAACGGGAGTGTGCCGGTCGCGGGCGCGCGGCCGAACAGTACGTCCAGCAGGGCCTCGTCGCTGACGCCGAACGTGCCGACCAGCGCGGCGGCCTTCCCGGCGAGCGGGGTGAGGACGGCGGGACGGTCGAGCAGGACGTCGACGACGGTCGGCAGAGTGCCGGCGAGGAGCAGGACCGGGGCGAGTTCGTCGTCGGTCCAGTCGAGCCGGCCGGCGTGGAAGAACGCCTCGAAGCCGCCGCCGCGCGGTTCGTAGGGCGCGGCCCGCCGGACGATCGCGACGTCGGCCAGCGCCGGGTTGTCGGTGACCTTGGCGTAGGCGGCCGCCACCACCGGGTCGACCCCGTCCGGGTAGACGGTGATCCCTTCGGCCAGCGGCAGCACCGGCCCCACCGAAGGAGAGGGGCGGTCGGTGAGGACGACGATCGAGCGCCGCTGCCCCTCCAGCCCCTCCGCCCGGAAGGCCGCCTGCCCGGCGATCTTCTCCGCCGCCTCCGGGTCGACGAACCGCCGCTCGTCGAACAGCCCCAGCCGGAACTTGTCGCGCAGGATCCGCCGGACGGAGACGTCGATCCGGGACTCGCCGAGCCGGCCGGAGGAGACCAGCTCGATGATCAGTTCCGGGCACTGCTCGCCGCCGAGCTGGTCCGCGCCGGCCTCGATGATCTTCAGGACGCGGGCGTGCCGGTCGAGGTGCTCGACGCCCCAGGCGCGGGCCGGCATCGGCGAGCCCATGATCTCCGCGTCGGTGACCAGGCCCCAGTCGGTGCAGACCACGCCGTCGAAGCCGTACCGCCGGCGCAGCAGCCCCTCGATCACCTGCCGGTTGAAGCCGAACCCGACTTCTTCGTACGTCGTGTCGACGGGCATCCCGTAGTACGGCATGATCTGCGCCGCCCCGGCCGCGAACGCCGCCTCGAACGGCTTGAGGTGGTAGTCCCACCTCCCGCCCGGGTAGACCTGCTCCCGCCCGTAGGCGAAGTGCGCGTCCTCACCGTCCTTCTGCGGGCCGGCGCCGGGGAAGTGCTTGACCATCGCGACCACGCTGTCCGGCCCGAGCGAGGGTCCTTGAAAACCTTGCACGTACGCCGTGATCAGCGCCGACACCACATCGGCGTCGGAGCCGAGCGTGCCGCTGGTGCGCGCCCACCGCGGCTCGGTGGCCAGGTCGGCCATCGGGTGCAGCGCGACCCGGATGCCGGCCGCCAGATACTCCTGCCGCGCGATGTCGGCGAAACGGCGTACCAGATCAGGGTCTTTGGTGGCTCCCAGCCCGATCGGCTCGGGCCAGGCCGAGAAGCCACCGGCCGCGGCCGACGCGGCGGGGTTGTCGATCACGCCGTGGCGCGGGTCCGTGGAGACGGTGACCGGGATGCCGAGGCGGCTGCCGGCGGCGATCTCCTGGATCCGGTTGTGCCACTCGGCGATCTTCCGGGGCGTGACCGGGCCGAACGTCAGGATGTTGAAGTGGTTCAGCTGACCGTTGCGGATCAGCTCCTCGGTGGCCGGGATCATCGCGTCGCCGGCCGCGGGGGTGCCGTCCGGGTTGATCGCGGCCATCGTGTGGAACATGAGGCCGGCCTTCTCGGCCAGGGTCATCCGGCCGAGCAGATCGGTGACCCGCTCCTCGATGCCGAGCTCAGGGTTCCGGTAGGGGTGCATCTCTACTCCAAGGGGATTTCAGCGAGCGCCGCGGACCATCTGGACCAGGAGCGATCCGGCCACCGCGACGACCGCGCCGAGCAGGAAGAGCAGGCTGTAGTTCGCGTTGTCGCTGCTGCCGATCGCGAGGATCGGCGCGGCCAGGATCGGGACGAGGGACTGCGGCAGCGCGTTGGCGATGTTCAGCACGCCCATGTCCTTGGCGGCGTCGTCCGGGTCCGGCAGTACGTCGGTGGCCAGGGCCAGGTCGACCGCGAGGTAGACGCCCTCGCCGACGCCGAACAGCCCGGCCGCGACCAGGAAGAGCGGGAAGCTGTGGGCGAACGCGATGATCACGAGGGAGGCGGCGACGACCAGGCCGGCGCCGAGCACGAACGGCTTGCGCCTGCCGGTGCGGTCGGAGAGCGTGCCGCCGAACGATGAGCCCGCGACCAGGCCGACCGTGGTGATCAGGGTGGCGGCGAGGACGCCGGTGGCGACGTTGTCGGTGGTGTAGCCGAACCGGTCGATCAGCAGGTAGCTCTCGTACGTGGTGACCGCCGCGAGTCCGGTCCAGATCAGGAACCGGCTGAGGATGTTCCAGGCGAAGTCCGGGTACCGCTTCGGGTTGATGTAGAAGGTCGCCAGGAACTCCTTGAAGCCGTACGGCGCGAAGTGTCCCTTCTCCGCCGGGCGGTCCTTGAGGACCGTCACGAGCAGCACCACCGTGGCGATGCCGATCACCGCCGGGACCATGAACATCAGCAGCGCGTTGCCGGAGAGTGCGGCGGCCAGGGCGCTGCCGGCCAGGATCGCGACCGAGGTCATCAGGCCGAGGATGCCGCTGACCTTGCCGCGCTGCTGGGGCGGGATCTGGTCGGGCAGCAGCGCGGTCAGCGTGGCCAGGGTGGCGTTGATGCCGAGCTGCGCGAGCGCCCAGCCGGCGGTCAGCGTCGGGATGTCGGTGCCGAGCGAGACGATCAGCAGGCCGGCCGAGCCGACCAGCATGCCGCCGAGCAGCCACGGGCGGCGGCGGCCGAGCCGGGAGGTGGTCCGGTCCGACATCGCGCCGAAGAACGGGTTGCCGATCAGTGCGAGGACCGCGCCGACCGAGAGCACCGTGCCGAGGGCGGCGGACTTGTCGTCCGGGGCGATCTGCGCGACCCGGACGGACATGCTGACGATGACCGGGGTGAGGATCGTCAGGTAGGCGCCGAGCATGGCGAGCGCCATGGCGACGATCAGCTTGGTGGGGGCGTTGGGCCGGTCGGACAGCACGGACGGCGTCGTCGGCCGGGATTCGACAGTGGTCATCGCACACCTCGGGACACGAGTTATCGGGGGAGGCGGGGACCGGGCCGGCTTCCGGTTTGTTAACGCCTTGTTTCGAAAGGTATCGCTGCGAACAACACCGAACTAGAGGTCACGAGGGTCGCGTACACCTGTGAATTGCCTTTGTCGGCACTAACTTTGTCTTTTTCGGGGCTTTCCTCTGGTGATCACGGTCACCGTGCCGGCAGCATTACGCTCAAGTTCGGCAAAACCCCGGCGTAGGCTCGGGTCCGTGACCGGTCGACGCGTTCACCTCGTCCGCCGCGACCTGATCCTCGCGGCGGTCCGGGAGGCCGGGCGGATCAGTCGCGCCGGCCTCGCCAAGCGCACCGGCATGGCCCGGATGACGGTCACCGGACTGGTCGCCGAACTGCTCGACGCGGGACTGCTGGCCGAGGCCGGCGCCGCCGCCGACGGCAGCCGGCCCGGCCGTCCGGCCCGGCTGCTGACGATCGGCGAGCAGGCCGGCGTGGTGGTCGGTGCGGTCGTCGGCGGGGACGGCACCCGGATCGCGGTCGCCGACCTGGCCGGGCGGATCCTGGACGAGCGGCACGAGCCGGGCAACGATCCGGAGGAACTGGCCGGGCTGATCGAGGCGTACGCCGGTGAGCGGGTCTGGTCCACGGTCGTCGGGCTCTCCGCCGCGATCCTCGACGGGGTGGTGCAGCCCGGCACCGTGCTGCCCGGCTGGGCCGGTCGGGCCCCCGCCCGCGAGCTGTCCGAGCGGCTCGGTCATCGGGTCACCGTCCGCAACGGCGCCGACCTGTGCGTGATCGGGGAGGTCGCGCAGGGCGCGGCGGCCGGCCGGCGGGACGTCTGCTACCTGCGGGTCACCACCGGGATCGGGTGCGGGCTGATGCTCGCCGGGCACGTGCACCCGGGCGCCACCGGGGTGGCCGGCGAGCTCGGGCACGTGCAGGTGGACGAGACCGGGGCGCTGTGCCGCTGCGGGAACCGGGGCTGTCTGGAGACGATCGCGGCGACGCGGGAGATCCTGGCGTCCCTGGAAGCGGCGTACGGGGAGCCGATCACCGCCGAGCGCGCCGTCGAGCTGTCCCGGCAGGACGCCACCGTCGAACGGATCATGGCGGACGCCGGGCGGATGATCGGGCGGGTGCTCGCCGACCTGGCCAACACGGTCAACCCGGAGCTGGTCGTGCTGGACGGGCCGTTGATCGTGGAGGACGGGCCGGTGCTGGCCGGGGTGCGGGAGGCGCTGCGCCGCTACGCCCAGCCCGAGGTGGCGGAGTCGACCGAGATCCGGCTGACCTCGCTGAGCGGCCGGGCGGGACTGCTGGGCGCGGTCACGCTCGCGCTGCGGGCGACCCCGGCGTCCCGCGGCGGACGAACCTTGCAGGAAATATCGGTGAAGGTGGGGCAGCACGAGAAGCTCGTCCGCCGCGAGGTGATCACCGACCTGCTCCGGTCCCGCGGCGCGACCACCCGCAGCGACCTCACCCGGATCACCAGACTGCCCCGGGCCGCGGTCGCCGAGACCCTCGCCGAGCTGCAGCACGAGGGCCGGGTCGAGTCCTGTCCGCCGCCCGCGCGCTCCGGCCGCCCGTCGCCGTCGTTCCGCCTCGCCGTCCCGCCGGGGGTCGTTCTCGGCATGGCATTGGATCTCGACGGCCTGCACGCGGTTCTCACCGATCGTGCCGGGAACCGCCTGGCCGACGGCTTCCGGCCGCTCGCGCAGGACATCAACGGGCGGGTGCTGATCCGGGCCGCCGCGGAATATGCGGCCGAGCTGCTGGCCGGGCACGACAACCCGGCGGTGGGCCTCAGCGTCCCGTCCCCGGTCCACCCGGGCAACGGCGAGTTCGGCGCCCGTAGCGTACTGCCGATGTTCTCCGGGTTCTCGCCCGCCGAGCTGATCTCCGGAATGCTCGGCTGCCCGGTTGTCGTCGGCAACAACGCCCAGCTCGCGGCGCTGGCCGAGACTCGCCGGGGTGCCGCCCGCGGCGCCCGTGACGTGCTCTACCTCAAGGCCGCGCAGTACGTCGGCGCCGGCATCGTGGCCGGTGGACGCTCCTACGGCGGCAGCATCGGCTACGCCGGCGAGATCGGCCACCTGACCGTCCGGGACATGGGCCCGCTCTGCGTCTGCGGCCGGCGTGGCTGCCTCGGGGCGTTCCTGACCCCGTCCTACTTCGGGGCGCTGCTCGACAAGCCGACCGAGGAGCGGCTGATCGCGCTGGCCGCCGGTGGTCACGGGCCGGCCCGCCGGGCGCTGCTGGACGCCGGTCGCCTGATCGGGCGAACCGTCGCGGTCGTCTGCGATCTGCTGAACCCGGCCGTCGTGGTGGTCGGCGGGCGGTTCGCCGAGCCCGGTGACCACGTGATCGACGGCATCCGGGAGTCGTTGCAGCGGCACTGCGCCCCGAGCGCCGCAGCCGGCCTGACCGTGGTCCGGTCCCGTCTCGGCGCCGAGGCCGAGGCGCTCGGGGCGGTCGAGTCGTTGCTGTGAAAGGGGCGCTTTCAGCAGCTGCCGAGGCGGAGACTAGAGTTCGGCGTGCGGCCCGCCCCGGGCCCGGCAACGCTGCCGACGAAGACGTTCCCGGGGGCTCTCACGGGCTATCTGCATCTCGCTACCCGCAATGGGGAAGGACGAGGAGAAACAATGCGTATCGGCGTGCTCACCGGTGGGGGCGACTGCCCCGGTCTCAACGCGGTCATCCGTGCCGTGGTCCGCAAGGGCGTGACCGCTTACGGTCACGAGTTCGTCGGCTTCCGCGACGGTTGGAAGGGCCCGCTGGAGGGTCTGACGAAGCCGCTCGGCATCGCGGAGGTCCGTGGCATCCTCCCGCGCGGCGGCACGATCCTGGGCTCCTCGCGCACCAACCCCTTCAAGATCGAGGGTGGCGTCGAGCGGATCAAGGCCAACCTGGCCGAGCAGGGTGTCGACGCGCTGGTCGCGATCGGCGGCGAGGACACCCTCGGCGTCGCGACCAAGCTGAACGACCTGGGCGTCAACGTCGTCGGCGTGCCGAAGACGATCGACAACGACCTCAACGCGACCGACTTCACGTTCGGTTTCGACACCGCGGTGAACATCGCGATGGAGGCCATCGACCGGCTGCACACCACCGCCGAGTCGCACCACCGCACGCTGGTCGTCGAGGTCATGGGCCGCCACGCGGGCTGGATCGCGCTGCACGCCGGTCTCGCCGGTGGCGCCAACGTCATCCTGCTGCCGGAGCGCAAGTTCGACGTCGAGCAGGTCGCGACGTATGTGACGAAGCGCTTCCAGGTGGAGTACGCGCCGATCGTCGTCGTCGCCGAGGGCGCCCAGCCGCTCGACGGCCAGATGGTCCTGCACAACCAGGAGCTGGACAGCTTCGGCCACGTCCGCCTCGGCGGCATCGGCCAGTGGCTCGCCGAGCAGCTGGAGGAGAAGACCGGCAAGGAGGCCCGCACGGTCGTCCTCGGTCACATCCAGCGCGGTGGCACCCCGACCGCGTTCGACCGGGTCCTGTCGACCCGCTTCGGCCTGCAGGCGATCGACGCCGTGCACGAGGGCGACTTCGGCAAGATGATGGCGCTGCGCGGCACCGACATCGTCCGCGTCCCGCTGATCGAGGGCACCGGCGAGCTGAAGACCGTTCCGCTGTCGCGTTACGAAGAGGCCGAGGTCTTCTTCGGTAACTGAGTTGTCGGAAAGGGGCCGGGGTTCTCCCCGGCCCCTTTTTCTCTGTTGAGGAGTGGACGTTGACCGAGAACACCGTCGCGATGCTCGGCACCGGCAAGATGGGCGAGGTCGTCCTGGCCGGCCTGCTCCGGTCCGGCTGGTCCGCCGACCGGGTCCTGGTCACCGCCCGCCGGCCGGCCCGCGGCACCGAGCTGACCGAGAAGTACGGCGTCACCGTCGTCACCAACGCCGCAGCTGTCGAGCGCGCCGACATCATCATGATCGGGACAAAACCGCAGGATGCCGGTGCCCTGCTGGACGAGGTCGGCCGGTCCGTGCCGTCCGGGAAACTCGTCGTCTCGCTCTGCGCGGGCCTGCCCACCGGCTTCTTCGCCGCCCGGCTGCCGGAGGGCACCCCGGTCGTCCGGGTCATGACGAACACCCCGGCCCTGGTCGACCAGGCGATGACCGCGATCTCCCCGGGCGCCCACGCCGGCGACGAGCACCTGGCCGTCGCCGAGGCGATGTTCCAGCCGCTCGGCCGGACCGTCCGCGTCCCCGAGTCCCAGCAGGACGCGGTCACCGCGCTCTCCGGTTCCGGCCCGGCCTACTTCTACCTGCTGGTCGAAGCCATGATCGAGGCCGGCGTCCTGCTCGGGCTGCCCCGGCCGGTGGCCCACGAGCTGATCGTGCAGACCGCGGTCGGCTCGGCCACGATGCTGCGCGACTCCGGCGAGCACCCGGTCAAGCTGCGCGAGGCCGTGACCTCCCCGGCCGGCACGACGATCTCGGCGATCCGCGAGCTGGAGAACCACGGGGTGCGCGCGGCCATGCTGTCGGCCCTGGAGGCGGCGCGCGACCGGGCCCGGGAAATCGCCGCTCAAGCCCTCTAGAACCATTCTTTCGTACGACATTTTCGGCGCCCGTTCTCCGGCGACACGACCCGGCCCCGTCCGTGGCTGCGCGAGCTTCCCGGGTGGTCCCGGCGGCAGCGCGACTCCGGGTCGCGGCTGGTGGGGACCGGTGGATCAGCTCGCGCAGACGTACGGGAAATGGGCCTTCAATACCAGATGGCTATGCGGGAGCCGTTGTTCTCCTCGGGCGGGGACGGGAAGGACAGCGCGGTGCCGGTGGCGACGCGGTGGGCGGTCCACGCGACGGCCGCCGCGTCGAGGATGTCGTCGGGTGGGGCCTGGCCTGCCGGTCCGAGCTGGTCGGGCAGCGTGATGCCGTTGCGGGCGAGGAGCTCGCGGCGGTGGGACTGTCCGCTCCAGGTCTTCTTGGCGTAGGGCAGGGGTTCGCCCGCCATGGTCCGGAAACTGACCTCCGGGTGGGCCTCGAAGAGCAGACCCGGGTGGCGTTCCCACAGCGCATTGGCCTCGAGGAGCTTGGGGCGCAGCGCCCAGGACTGGCGGCTCAGGCCGGCGCCGGTCAGTTCGCGGCAGCGGCGGTTGGCGGCGGTGAAGTCCGGTTCGGCCCAGACGGCGCGGGGTGGCACCCGGAAGACGCTGCCGCGGCGCGGGCCGAGCTGATCGGCGGCGAGGGTGTCGGCGGCACGCCAGCGGTCCGGCAGCATGCCCAGGGGGATGTCGACGCCGATCACCGCGGCGCCGGAGCTGCCGGCGACGATCTCGTAGAGCGTCGAGGCGAGGATCGCGCGCCCGAAGGCGCCGTCCCGGAGCTCGACCCCGACCCAGCCGAGCGCATACGCGTCGACCCCGATCACATGAATACTCATCGCGTCACCTCCGCTGCACTCCGGTGACACGATGGGTTGCCGGCTGTGCCCATTGATTCGTTCGCAAGCTCACTCATCGGCGGCTCAGCGCGGCAGGTGTTTCTCGATGGTCGCGACCAGCTCGGGGTCGTCCGGCTCGACCCGGGGGCTGAACCGGGCGGCCACCGTGCCGTCGGGGGCGACCACGAACTTCTCGAAGTTCCACTGGATGTCGGGCCCGCCACCGATCAGTTCGGTGTAGAGCGGGTGCCGGCCGGGGCCGTTGACCTCGACCTTCTCGGTCATCGGGAACGTGACACCGTAGGTGGCCCGGCAGAACTCGTCGATCTCGGACGCCGTGCCCGGTTCCTGGTTGCCGAACTGGTCGCAGGGCACACCGAGCAGCACCAGGCCCTGGTCGCGGTAGGTGTCGTAGAGGGGCTGCAACTTGTCGTACTGCGGGGTCAGGCCGCAGCGCGAGGCCACATTGACCACCAGCAGGACCGATCCGCGGTAGCGGTCCAAATCGGTCGTACCGCCGGTGAGGGCGTCAATGCTGACGTCGAAGATGGTCATGGCGAAAGCCTACGCGGTGTAGTGGCTCGAACGCACGCCGTGTTCATCCCGTGGTCGTTGTTAATGGAACCTTAAAGACTGTCACCAGGCTTGACTCGTGTTAATCGATGTGACTACCGTCTCTTCATCCTCTCTCTGGAAAGTTTCCTAAATATTAAAGGAGACCCCGTGGGCAAAACCCTCCGCCGGGCGCTGCTCGTCAGTGCGGTGGTGATCGGCGCCTCGGCCTCGGTCCCGCTCGTGCAGGCGAACGCCGCGACCGCGTGTGCCACCGCCTGGTCTGCCACCGCCACCTACGTCAAGGACAACGTCGCCTCGCAGAGCGGCCACAACTACACCGCCAAGTGGTGGACCCAGAACGAGTCGCCGGCCACGCACAGCGGTCAGTGGGACGTCTGGATCGACAACGGCGCGTGCGGCGGCACGACCACCCCGACCACATCCCCGACCACCACCGCGCCGACCACGACGCCGCCCACCACGACTCCGGCCACCACGCCGCCGACCACCACCCCGACCTCGGGGACCAGCGGCAAGAACGTCGTCGGTTACTTCGCCGAGTGGGGCGTCTACGGCCGCAACTACCACGTGAAGAACCTGGTCACCTCGGGTTCGGCGGCCAAGCTGACCCACATCCTGTACGCGTTCGGCAACACCACCGGCGGCCAGTGCTCGATCGGTGACTCCTACGCCGACTACGACCGCGCCTACTCCGCGGCCGAGAGCGTCGACGGCGTCGCCGACACCTGGGACACCGGCGCGCTGCGCGGCTCGTTCAACCAGCTCCGCAAGCTGAAGAAGCAGTACCCGAACATCAAGGTGATCTGGTCGTTCGGCGGCTGGACCTGGTCCGGTGGCTTCACCCAGGCCGCCGCGAACCCGGCCGCGTTCGCCGACTCCTGCTACAACCTGGTCAAGGACTCCCGCTGGTCGGACGTCTTCGACGGCATCGACGTCGACTGGGAGTACCCGAACGCGTGCGGCCTGGCCTGCGACGCGTCCGGCCCGGACTCGTACAACAAGGTGATCACCGCGCTGCGGAACAAGTTCGGCTCGAGCTTCCTGATCACCTCGGCGATCTCCGCCGACGGCTCCAACGGCGGCAAGCTGGACGTGGCCGACTACGCCTCCGGCATCGCGAAGCTGAACCTGGTCTTCCCGATGACCTACGACTACTTCGGCGCGTTCGCGGCGCAGGGCCCGACCGCCCCGCACTCGCCGCTGACCTCGTACACCGGCATCCCGACGGCCGGCTTCTACTCCGACGCGGCGATCCAGAAGCTGAAGAGCAAGGGCGTTCCGGCCGGCAAGATCCTGCTCGGCATCGGCTTCTACGGCCGCGGCTGGACCGGCGTCACCCAGGCCGCCCCCGGCGGTTCGGCGACCGGCGCGGCCCCGGGCACCTACGAGGCCGGCATCGAGGACTACAAGGTCCTGAAGAACAGCTGCCCGGCGACCGGCACGGTCGGTGGGACGGCGTACGCCTACTGCGGCACCAACTGGTGGGGTTACGACACCCCGGCGACGATCGCGGGCAAGATGACGTACGCCAAGAACCAGGGCCTCGGCGGCGCCTTCTTCTGGGAGTTCTCCGGCGACACCAGCAACGGTGAGCTGATCAGCGCGATCAAGGGCAACCTGTAATTTTTTGAGAATGCGGGGCACCGGGTCCAGGCCCGGTGCCCCGTTTTCGTAGGCTCATCCCATGCGCCGAGAGTGGCATCAGCTCAGTCACCCGGGAGTCGCGACTTCCCGGCCGTCCACCGACTCCGCCGAGGACGAGGCCCTGGGCCTCGACCGATGGCGTGCGCTGCCCCGGGTGCAGATGCCACCCTGGCCGGACATGGGCGAGGTCGCCGCGGTCTGCAACACCCTGGAGAACGTGCCGTCGATCGTCGCGCCCTACGAGGTCGACCAGCTCCGGGCCCGGCTCGCCGAGGTGTGCGAGGGCAAGGCGTTCCTGCTCCAGGGCGGCGACTGCGCCGAGACGTTCGCCGACAACACCGAGAGCCACCTGCTCGCCAACGCGCGGACGCTGCTGCAGATGGCGGTCGTCCTGACGTACGGCGCGTCGATGCCGGTGGTCAAGGTCGCCCGGGTCGCCGGGCAATACACCAAGCCGCGGTCGTCGCTGACCGACTCGCTGGGCCTCCCGGCGTACCGGGGCGACATGATCAACGCGCTGGACGCCGACGAGACGGCACGGATCGCCGACCCGCAGCGGATGATCCGGGCGTACGCGAACTCGGCCGCCGCCATGAACATGCTCCGTGCCTACCTGGCCGGTGGCCTGGCCGACCTGCACGGCCTGCACGACTGGAACAAGGACTTCGTCCGCGCCTCGCCGGCCGGTGAGCGCTACGAGGCGATCGCCCGCGAGATCGACCGTGCCCTCGACTTCATCCGCGCCTGTGGCATGACCGACAACGATGCGTTGCGCACGGTCAGCCTGTACTGCTCCCACGAAGCGCTCGCCCTGGAGTACGACCGGGCCCTGACCCGGGTCTCGGGCGGTAAGGCGTACGGGCTCTCCGGGCACTTCCTCTGGATCGGCGAGCGCACCCGCCAGCTGGATCACGCGCACATCGACTTCATCAGCCGGATCTCCAACCCGATCGGCGTCAAGATCGGCCCCGGCACCAGCCCGGAGACCGCGATCGAGCTGTGCGAGAAGCTGAACCCGGAGAACATCCCCGGCCGGCTCACGCTGATCAGCCGGATGGGCAACGGCAAGGTGCGCGACGCGCTCCCGTCGATCGTGGAGAAGGTCACCGCCACCGGCGCCAAGGTGGTCTGGCAGTGCGACCCGATGCACGGCAACACCCACGAGTCGTCGAACGGGTACAAGACCCGCCACTTCGACCGGATCGTCGACGAGGTCCTCGGCTACTTCGAGGTGCACCGCGGCCTGGGCACGCACCCGGGCGGCATCCACATCGAACTGACCGGTGAGGACGTCACCGAGTGCCTCGGCGGCGCCCAGGGCATCGAGGACCTGGACCTGCCCGACCGGTACGAGACGGCGTGCGACCCGCGCCTGAACACCCAGCAGAGCCTGGAACTGGCCTTCCTGGTGGCGGAGATGCTCCGTGGTTGATCTTCGCTCGGACACGGTCACCCGCCCCACCGACGGGATGCGCGAGGCGATGGCCACCGCGGCCGTCGGCGACGACGTCTTCGGGGACGACCCGACCGTCAACGCGCTCGAACAGCACGTGGCGCGACTGTTCGGCCACGAGGCGGCGCTCTTCGCCCCGTCCGGCACGATGGCCAACCAGATCGCGCTGCAGCTGGTCACCCCACCCGGCGGGGAACTGCTGGCCGGGGCGGATGCACACGTGGTGACGTACGAACTGGGCGCCGCGGCCCTGCTCGGCGGCATCTCCACCCGCACCTGGGCGGCGACCGGCGCCGCGCTGAACGTGGACCGGATCGCCGACATGATCCGCCCGGCCGGCTTCCCGTCGGTGCCGACCGCGGCCATCGCCGTCGAGCAGACCCACAACCTCGGCGGTGGCGGCGTCATCCCGCTGGCCACGCTGCACGACCTGCGCGCGGTGGCCGACGCCGCCCGGGTCGCGCTGCACTGCGACGGCGCCCGGATCTGGCACGCGCACGTCGCCGACGGGGTGCCGCTGGCGACGTACGGCGCGCTCTTCGACACGCTCTCGGTGTGCCTCTCCAAGGGCCTCGGCGCCCCGGTCGGCTCGCTGGTCGTGGGCAGCCGGGAGAAGATTGCCCGGGCCCGGGTCATCCGCAAGCGGATGGGCGGCGGCATGCGGCAGGTCGGCATCCTCGCCGCCGCCGGACAGTACGCGCTGGACAACCACGTGCAGCGCCTGGCCGAGGACCACGCGCGGGCCCGCCGGCTCGCCGAGGGCCTGGCCCCGCTCGGGGTGGTCGACCCGGAGAAGGTGCGGACCAACCTGGTCCCGCTGGATCTGACCAAGGCCCCGCTGGACGCGCCGGAACTGGCCGCCGCGGCCGCCCGTCGCGGGGTGCTGATCGCCGCGATGCTGCCGAAGCTGGCCCGGCTCGTGGTCCACCTGGACGTCGACGACGACGGCATCGACGAGGCCATCTCGGTTCTCAGCGTGTTGCTGGCCTGACGCTCCCGGTTGCGGAGAGGCAACCGGGAGTTTCCGCAGGTCGGACGGTCCGGGCCCGATACAGGTCTTCGCTATGACGAAGACATCTCGGGCCCGGAGGGCCACCGCATTCACCGCCGCCGTGGTTGCCGTCGCCGGCACCGTCACGGTCGCCATCGCCGAACCGTCCGCCGCGTACTCCGCGTCGGCCATGGTCCGGGCCGCTGAGGTGGGCCCGGTCGTCTCCAGCATCACGCCGCTCATGGGAGTTCCCGCGGGTGGTACGCCGGTGACCATCTGGGGGTCGGGCTTCACCGCCGACCCGGACAACCCGCCGCGGGTGTACTTCGGTGACCAGCTCTCCACCGACGTCCGGGTCGTCTCCGACACCAAGCTCGTCGCGGTGTCCCCGGCCTTCACCAGCACCGGCAACTCCCTCGTCAAGGTCGTCACCGCGGCCGGAACCAGCAAGAACACCACCTCGATCTTCGGGTACCGGCTGAAGCTGGGGGCCGAGTTCGAGTCGCTGCCGGCGAAGGCGACCGGTGGCGGCGAGGTGATCGTCACGGTCACCGACGGCACCGTCGGCGCCACGTCCTCCCAGTTCGCCGCCCTGAAGATCACCGCGAAGGTGGGTGGCATCGCCACCACCAAGGTCACCTGGCTGGACCAGAATCACGTCAAGGTCGGCCTGCCGGCGGTCACCAAAGCCGTCCCGGCCAAGGTCCAGCTGGTCCAGGAGGGCTTCACCGGTCCGGAGTCCACCTCGGTGGTCAACTACTACCCGGTGATCAGCACGGTCTCGCCCGGCTCGGTCGCGGTGGCCGGCGGCGACACCATCAAGATCATGGGGACCGGGTTCGGCGGCGTGGACCCGACCGACACCAGTGCGGTGACGATCGGGGGCTTCGACGCGAAGTACTTCCAGGTCGTCTCGGCCGTCCAGATCGACGCCGTGGTGCCGGAAGGTGCCGCCGGCAACGCCGCGGTGAAGGTCACCACGCCGGGCGGCAGCAGCCCGGAAGGGCCGAAGGTCGCCTACCGCAGCGCACTCGTCATCGACGGCGGCCAGTATCTGCGGGCCGGCGGCGGCGTGCACCTGCTCACCGTCGGCGGTGGCACGCTCGGCGCGACCGCCGCCGACTTCGCGGCCGCGGCGATCACCGTGCGGATGGGCAAGACCAAGCTCACCGCCACCTACGTCGACGCGACCCACCTCAAGCTCACCCTCCCGCCGCTGACCACCGAGACCGCCGACCTGGTCGTGTGGCAGGACGTCGTCGCCGGCCCGGCCGTCACCGTGCCGATCGCACCGGTCGTGACCAGCCTGTCCACGGTCACCAGCACGCTCACCGGGGGCGCCACCGTCAAGGTCAAGGTGGCCGGTGCCGGAGTGGCGACCGCCACCAACTTCATGTTCGGCACGAACCCGGCGATCTGCCCGGTCAGCGGCACCGGCTCCGGACTGGTCTTCACCTGCACCGTCCCGGCCGCCACGGAAGCCGGCCCGGCCTGGGTCTCGTTCACCGCCGGCACCGGGACGGCCAGCAAGTTCACCCCGGCCGCCGCGTTCAGCTACACCGACCTCGACTGATCAGGAGGACAGCAATGACGTACTCGAAGAAGACCCGTACCGCGGCCGGTGTCGCGACCGCCGCCACCCTCCTGATGGCCGGTGTCTCCAGCACCGCGTTCGCCTCCGGCCGGGTCTCGGCCCAGGGCGACGGCATCGAGCTCGGCGCCGAGTTCACCGACCGGATCCCGGCCCGCTCGACCGGCGGCACGATCATCCCGGTGACCGTCACCGGCGGCACCGTCGGCGCCACTCCGCAGGCGTTCAGCGCGATGCGGGTCACCGCCCGCGTCGGCGGGAAGTCCGCGCAGGTCACCTACGTCGACGAGACGCACCTCAAGGTGGTCGCGCCGGCCACCACCTCGGCGACCGCGGTCACCATGCAGCTGACCCGCCGCGGGACGGCCGGGCCGGAGTCGGCGGCGACCGTCGCGTACTACCCGGGCATCGTCGCGGTGACCCCCGCCAGGATCAGCTCGCTCGGCGGCACCCTGGTGACCGTCAACGGCACCGGCTTCCTCGGCGTCGACCCCGACGACCCGCAGGCCGTCACGTTCGGCGACGCGGCCGCGACCTCGGTCACCGTCGTGTCCGCCACGAAGATCACCGCAGTCGCCCCGGCCGGCACGAACGGCACCGCCGTCGTCAAGGTCAAGTCCACCGGCGGCGCCAGCGAGGCCAACGGGTCCAGCAAGGTGAACTACCGCGCCGCGCTCGGCATCGACACCACCGCCGCGCCGACCGCCAAGGCCAGCGGCGGACCGCTCCTGCTGACCATCACCGGCGGCAAGGCCGGCGGCGACATCAAGGAATTCAACGCCGAACGCATCGGGGTGCTCGCCGGCAAAAAAGCACTCAGCACCACCTGGGTCGACGAAACCCACCTGAAGGTCGTCATGCCGCCGATGACCACCGACACGGCCGCGCTCACCATCACCCACGACACCATCGCCGGCGAACCGTCCGACGTCAGCATCGCGCCGGTCGTCACCAGCCTGTCCGCCAAGACCGACACGATCGCCGGCGGCACCCGGGTCGCCGTCCGGGTGGCCGGGGCCAGTGCCGGCGACTCGACCGGCTTCAAGTTCGGCGACAACGCGGCCGTCTGCGCCAAACAAGGCTCGGGAGCCACCCTGGTCTTCCAGTGCACGGTGCCGCCGGCGTCGCAGGGCGGGCCGGTCGCGGTCACCTTCACCTCCGGCACCGGCAAGGCCAGCCGCTTCACGGCCGCGGCGATGTTCAGCTACACGGAGAATTGAGTCTGATTCGGTCGGCGGGTTGTGCTTGATGGCCTCGCTTCAGTCGGCGGGCTGTGCCTGATGGCCTCGCTTCGCTCGGCGGGCATTTCGCCCCTTTAGGTCGATGCCGAGAGTGCCGAAAAACAACTGCGCTTTGCTTGTCGTTTTTCGGCACTCTCGGCATCGACGGGCGAAATGCGCTGGGGTGAGGTCAGAGGGGGGCGCTCGTCGACGTCGACGTCGTCACGGCGTTGGCGAAGCCTTGGATCAGTGGATGCGGGGGTTCGCTTGCCAGTTCTGGCTGGAAAAGCGTGGCCAGGAAGAACGGGTGGCCGGGGAGCTCGGCCACCCGCACCTCGCCGGACTCGTCGTGGCCGGTGAAGCGCATGCCGTGCGCCCGCAGAAGATCGAGAAAAGCCGGCGAGAGCCCGTACGAGCAGTGGTACCGCTCCACCGTCCGGGACGCCCCGAGCAGCCGCTCCACGAGTGAACCGCCGGTCAGTTCGACCACCGCCTCGTGCCCGGCGAGCGAGCAGGTCAGCGCCACGATCAGAGCGTCCTCGGACGGGTTGCCCGGCTCGTTCTCCGCGTGCCGGGCGTCGGCGAGCCCGCAGACGTCCCGGGCGAACTCGAGCATCGCGTGCTGGAATCCGCCGCACGTGCCGAGGAACGGGATCCCCTCGGTCCGGGCGGTCCGCGCGGCGGTGATCGCGCCGGCCTCGCTGCGGTAAGGGCTCCCCGGCACCATCCAGATCCCGTCGAACCCGCGCAGCGCCGCCGGATCCTCCGCCGCCGGGGTCGGCACCCAGTAGACGTCCAGGTCGAACCCGGCGCCGTCGCGCAGGGCGTCCATGATCACGGGAATGCGCGTGTGCGCGCGGACCGTCGGTGACCGGTCACCGACCAGAGCAATCGTCTTCATGCCCCCATCGTCGGCGCGCCGGTGAGATCAGGTCCAACGATCGTTCGTACACCGGGTATTAGCGTTCCTGATGTGGACCCGCACCTGCTGCGCACTTTCGTCGAGGTCGCCGAGACCGGCTCGTTCTCCGCGGCCGCCGAGCGCCTGAACTTCACCCAGTCGGCCGTCTCCCAGCAGATCGCCGCCCTGGAGAGCGACCTCGGCACACCCCTGCTGACGCGCCGCCCGGTTCGTCCGACCGAGGCGGGTGAGCGCCTCCGGCGCCATGCCAGAGCTTTGCTCGTACGCCTCGAAGCCGCCCGCGCCGACGTCACCCGCACGTCCGTCCCGCCCGGCCGGCTGGCCCTGGGCCTGACCCCGCTCGCCTGGTCCGCCCCGGTCGCCGCGGCCCTCACCCGGATCCGCGCCGAGTCCGCCCGCCTCTCGACCCGCCTCCTGGTCGCCGGCCTGGACCGGATCGTCACCGCCACCGCCACCGGCGCGCTGGACCTGGGCCTGGTCGACGGCTTCACCGCGCCGAGCGACCCGGTGCGCCTGCCCGAGCCGGGTGATCCGCGTTCGCTGCGGGTCGCCGAGTGTCCCGCGGTCGTCGCCGTCCCGTCCGGGCACCCGCTGGCCCGGCGCACGTCGGTGGATCTGGCCGATCTGGCCGACGCGTACTGGATCGACGCCCCGGAAGTGGCCCCGTTCCAGCGGTTGCCGGTCGACGGTCTGCGGGCCGGCCTGCACTACGACGGCGCCGAGGTGACCGTCCTGGCCGGCCTGGTCGCCGCCGGTCACGGCCTCGCCGTGCTCCCCGAGTGGCTGCTCACCGGCCGTCCGGACCTGGCCGCGGTCCCGCTCGGCGTGCCCCGCCTGGTGCACCGCGTCGAACTCCTGCGGGCCCCGGCCGTCGCGGACCCGGGCGAGCCGGCGAGCCGCCTCACCGCCCTGCTGACGTCTTGAGCGGGGTCTGCTGTGGACATATGCTCGGCCCGCGGACCGTGAAGGGGGCGCAGGCCATGACGGACGACCTGGACAACGGTGTGCCGCACTCGGCGCGCGTGTGGAACCACTGGCTGGGCGGCACCGACAACTTCACGGTGGACCGGGCCGTCGGTGACGACTTCGCGAAGCTCTACCCGGACATCACCGTGGTCGCGCGGCACTCCCGGGCGTTCCTGAAACGGGCCGTCACGTTCCTGGTGACCGAGGCCGGCATCCGCCAGTTCCTGGACGTCGGCACCGGCATCCCGAGCGCCGAGCACACCCACCAGGTGGCGCAGGCCGCGGCCGCCGACGTGAAGGTGGTCTACGCCGACAACGACCCCCTGGTCCTGAAGCACGCGCGAGCGCTGCTGGCCGGCACCCCCGAGGGCCGGGTGGCGTACGTCGACGCGGACCTGAACGCCCCGGCGACGATCGTCCAGGCGGCCGGTGCGACGCTGGACCTGACCCAGCCGGTCGGCCTGATCCTGATGAACGTTCTCGGTCACGTGCCCGGCGTCGATCGGGCCGTCGCGATCGTCGGCGAGCTGCTCGACGCCCTGCCCTCCGGCAGTTACCTGATCACCGCCGACGGCACCGACGTGATCGACGGGCCGGCCTTCCAGGAGGCGATCGCGGTGTGGAACGCGAACGCGCCGCTCAGCTATCACCTGCGTCATCCGGAGGAACTGGCCCGTTTCCTCGGCGGCCTGGAGGTGCTGGAGCCGGGTCTGGTCCCGTGCTCGCGGTGGCGCCCGTCCCCGGAGGCGACCGGTGACGACCTCCGCGAGGTCGACGAGTTCGGCGCCGTCGCCCGCAAACCCTGAGACGAGCCCGCCCGGGAGCGCCGGGGCGAGCCCGCCCGGGAGCGCCGGGGCGAGCCCGCCCGCATCCCCTGACCGCGGGCCCCTCGTCAGCGGTCCGACGCGGCGGGCAGGCTCTCGCTGGTCGCGGCCCACGACGCGAGCAGCGCCAGGGCCTGCTCGGTCGCCGAGCCCGGCTCGGCCGAGTAGATGGTCATGTTGATCCCGTCCTCGGCCCGCAGATCCATGGTCTCGTAGATCAGTTCGAGGCCGCCCACGACGTGGTGGTGGAACGTCTTGATGCCGGTGCTGTGGATCCGCACGTTGTGCGCGCCCCACCGGCGCCGGAACTCGTCGCTGCGGGTCGAGAGCTCACCGACCAGGTCGTGCAGGCCCTTGTCGTGCGGATCCTTGCCGGCCGCGGTGCGCAGGTTCGCCACCAGCATCTCGGCGGCGAGATTCCAGTCGGGGTAGAAGCGGTGCGCGGCCCCGTCGAGGAACGTGAACCGGCCGAAGTTCGGCACCGAGCCGCCGGCGGTGGCGTAGATCTCGCTGTACATGGCCCGGCCCAGCAGGTTCGCACCGAGCAGGTCCTGCCGGTCGTTCACCAGGATCGCGGGCGCGGTGATCGCGTCCAGCGCCCACTGCAGGCTCGGCCGCAACGTCCACTGCCTGGGCCGGCGGCTGGGCCGG
Organism: Actinoplanes sp. NPDC020271; assembly: GCF_044388125.1. Lineage (NCBI taxonomy): Bacteria > Bacillati > Actinomycetota > Actinomycetes > Micromonosporales > Micromonosporaceae > Actinoplanes > Actinoplanes sp. NPDC020271. Next base: position 456,626 of record NZ_JBIRWQ010000001.1, on the reverse strand, counting down.
ATGAGCACGCTGGTGCCGTTGGCCTCCTGCGCCAGGCGCATCAGGTGGGCCCGTTCGGCGTCGTCGAGCTGCAGGGCCCGGGCGATCGCCTCCAGAACTCCGGCGGAGACCCCGGCCAGCGCGCCGCGCTCCAGCTTCGCGTAGTACTCGACGCTCATCCCGGCCAGCGCGGCGACCTCGCTGCGGCGCAACCCCGGCACGCGTCGCTGCCCCGCGGACGGGATCCCGGCCCGCTCCGGAGTGATCTTGGCGCGCCGCGAGGTGAGGAAGTCGTGCACTTCGGCTCGGTTGTTCACCTCTGCGACGGTACGACCTGAACCGCATCCCTGCGACGTACTGTCAGTACCTGATCGGCTTCTGTCCCGCGCCGCGGCCCCGCGTGATCCACGGGACCGGACCTAACCATCCCGCAAGCCCTTGAGCAGCGCGATGTCGGCGGCGTGACCCTCGTGCTCGACCGTCGGCGTCTCCACGATGATCGGCACGCCGGCGGTCGCCGGGTGGCGGAACAGTTCCGCGAACGGCGCCGTCCCGATCGTGCCCTTGCCGATCGTCTCGTGCCGGTCCCGGGTGGAGCCGCAGGCGTCCTTCGAGTCGTTCGCGTGGATCAGCTGCAGCCGGCCCGGCCCGGCCGCCGTGACCAGCGCGTCCAGCGTCTCGGTCATGCCGCCCGGGGTGGCCAGGTCGTGCCCGGCGGCCCAGGCGTGGCAGGTGTCGAAGCAGACGCCCAGCCACGGGTGCCCGTCGACGGCGGCGAGGTAGGCCTCCAGGTCCTGCACCTTCGAGGCGAGGCTGCGGCCACCACCGGCGCTCGGCTCGACCAGCAGTCGCGGCAGACCCTCGGCCTCGGCCGTCTCCAGCAGCGGCAGCAGCTGCTCGTGGAGCTGGTGCATCGCCTTCTCGGCGTGCGCCTCGTCGACCGAGCTGCCGGCGTGGTAGACGACCGCGGTCGCGCCGATCGCCCGGCCGCGCCGCAGTGCGTGCTCCAGCGTGGCGATCGAGCGTTCCACCGTCAGCTCGGTCGGCGACCCGAGATTCACCAGAAGCGAGGCATGGATGTACGCGGGCAGCTCCCGCTCGCCGATCCCGTCGCGGAACAGTGTGTCCTGTTTCGGGTCGCCGGCCGGCAGCGCCCAGCCCCGCGAGTTGGAGACGTACACCTGCAGTGTCTCCGACCCGGCGGCGTCGACGTACGGGAGGGCGGCCTTGGCCAGCCCACCCGACGTCTTCGTGTGTGATCCGATCCGGCGGTCTAGAAGCACGTGATCTGCGCTCCGCTGCCGGGCTGAACCTGCGAGTTCGGCGGCGGGTTCTGCTGGTGGACCGAGGAGTTCGGGTTCAGCGGGTTCAGGTTGTTGACCTGAACCTGCAGCCCGAGACCCTTCAGCGTGTTCTCGCCCTGGCCGCACGGCTGGTTGTTCACATCCGGGATGGTCACCAGCGGCGGACCCTTGCTCACGTCGAGGGTGATCTCGGCGTTCTTCTCCACACCGGTGCCCGCTTTCGGCGTCTGCGCCAGGACCTCGTCGGCCGGCTTGTCGCTGTCCTTCGTGCGTTCCAGGGCGGTCAGGCCGGCCTTCTGCAGCTGAGAGCGGGCGTCGTTGATGTTGAGCCCGACCAGGTTCGGCACGGAGATCGGGGCGCGGCCCTTGCTCAGCGTCACGGTGACCGTGTCGCCGGGCTTCAGCTCGGTGCCGGCCTTCGGGTTCGTGGAGATGACCACGCCCTCCGGCGCGGTGTCGCTGTAGGTGGCCTTGGCCTCCTTGTACTTCAGGCCGAGCTCCTCGATCGAGGCCTTGGCCGCGGCCGCCTCCTGCCCGCTGACGTCGGGGACCGGGTGCACCTCGGGGCCGAGCGACAGGATCAGCGTCAGCGTGTCGCCCTTGACCACCTTCTCGCCGGGGCCCGGGTTCTGGCTGACCACCGAGTCCTTCGGGACGGTCGGGCTGTACTGCCCGGGGTCGGCGTAGAAGATCCCGAAACCGGCTGACTTCGCGGCCGCCTCGGCGTTCGCCCTCGGCAGGCCGACCAGGCTCGGCGCGTCCGTGTAGCGCCCGGAGGTCACCCACCAGGTGCTGCCGGCCACGACCAGGACGATCACCGCGAGCAGCGAGACCAGGGTGACCCGGCGGCGGTCGGCGAAGAAACCCTCGCGGCCACGCGGGTCGGCGGCGCCCCGTCCGTACGCCGTGGTGCGGGGACCGCCGCCCTGTTCGGGCAGCCGGGCCCAGGACGGGCGCTGGGTGCCCGGCTGGTGGTAACCGCCGGGCACCGGCGGGACCAGCGCGGTCGCGTCGGTGGCCGGCACGGCCGGCACGATCCTCGTCGCGTCGCCGGCCGGGGAGCGGCCGGGGACCTGCGGCATCATCGCGGTCTGCAGGTTGATCGCGCCCAGGCCGTCACGGACCGCCTGGACCTCGGTCAGCAGCCGGCCGGCGTCGGTCGGCCGCTCCGACGGGTTCCGCTTGGTGGCCCTCGCGACCAGCTCGTCGAGCGCGTGGGGCAGGCCGGGAACGGTCCGCGACGGGGGCGGGACGTCGTTGTCGACGTGCTGCCAGGCGACCTCGACCGGGTCGGCGCCGTCGTAGGGCACCTGGCCGGTGAGCATCTCGTAGAGCACGATGCCGGCCGAGTAGACGTCGGTCCGCGCGTCGGCCTGACCGGCCTGGACCAGCTCGGGCGCCACGTAGGCGACGGTCGCCATCAGCTGGCCGGACTCGTCCACGGTGCTCGCCTCGATGGCCCGCGCCAGACCGAAGTCGGCGACCTTGACCACGGCGTCCACCAGGTCGGCCGAGCCGCCGCTGGGGGCCTCGGCGACCAGCACGTTCTCCGGCTTGACGTCGCGGTGCACCAGGCCGGCGCGGTGCGCGGCGGCGATCGCGGCGAGCATCTGCTCCATGATCGCCATCGCCTCGACCGCGCTCAGCTTGCGGCGCTGGGCCAGCAGGTCGCGCAGCGTCTTGCCCTGCACGAACTCCATCACCAGGTACGGAAGGCCCTGGTGGCGGCCCTGGTCGTAAACGGCCACGACGTTCGGGTGGGTGAGCCGGGCGATCGTCTTCGCCTCGTCGGTGAACCGGTCGACGAAGTGCACGTTCGTGGCCTGCGACGGGTGGATGATCTTCAATGCGACGGTACGCCCGAGCCGCTCGTCGGTGGCCCGGTAGACGGTCGCCATGCCACCACGGGCGACGCGACCGGTGATCCGGTAGCGCCCGTCAATCGTTGTGCCGATCAACGTATCGGCGACTGTGGTGTCCATCGGCGTGAAGTGTATGTGTCTTTCCGGTGAGGGTGACCCAGGATGTCACAGCTGAGTCCAAACGGGTACCTGAACCGCTGTGACCTGCACCGATTCGCAGCTACCCCGGACGTCGTTCCGGTTTTATCCGTTTTTCGGCCAATGACGACGGTCACGTCGGTGGTCACCGTCGGTGGTCTGATCGCTCGGCTCGGCGCTGGGGCCCGTCGATGTGCTGGGCGGCACCGACGGGCTGCCGGTCGGCGATCCGCCCGGGTCGGGGCTGTGGCCGACGCTCGGGGACGGGGCGGTCGGCGTCGGAACCGGGGGAGTGACGCAGTGACACTCCGGAGTCGCCGCCGGGGCATGGTGCGCGGCCGGTCGCCGCGGCCTGGTCTGCGCGATGCCGGCCTTCGTCGCCACCGGGGCTGCGCCGCGCGCCACGTTCGTGGTGGCCGGAACCGGACGCGCCGCCTTCGGGTGGCTCGGCGGCCCGATCGCGTCGTCCGGCCGGGCCGTTCCGGTCCCGGGCGTGTCGGCCGGGGTCGGCACGACGGGCTGCGAAGGCGCCGCCAGCGGCCGGTCGCCGGCCGCCGCGAGACCGCGGGTGACCAGGAGATACGACCCGATGGCACCGATCAGCGCCAACAGGCACAACGCCGTTACCGCCACAAATCGCCGCGGCGGCCGGGCGTTCGTCTCCGGTGTGGCGGTGCGCCATTCCATCAGCGAGCCGGGGAACGTGCTGAGCCCGGTCGAGGTGACGTCCGGCCCGTCCGGGCGCTCCGCCGCGCGGCCCCGCAGGTCGTAGCGCATCGAGCGCCAGGCCCCGGCAAGCTCGCCGCGCACCCTCAGCCACAGGCTCATCAACTGTTCTCCGTTCTCGTCTGGCACGCTGTACGCGTGAGCGAAACCGTCATCACCGAACCGTCCGGCTGGGTCAACCTGCCGGACGTCTCCGAGAAGCTCGGCCTCTCGATCAGCAAGGTCAACCAGATGGTCAAGGACGGTGACCTGCTCGCCGTCCGGCGCGACGGCGTGCGTCTGGTCCCGGCCGAGCTGGTTGCCAACGCCACCGTCCTGAAGCACCTGCCCGGCGTGCTGAACTTGCTCCGCGACGCCGGGTACAACGACGAAGAGGCCCTCCGGTGGCTCTACGCGTCGGATCCGAGCGTCGGCGGCAACGCCGCGATCGCGCTCGGGGGCGACCTGGCCCGGGAGATCAAGCGGCGCGCCCAGGCGCTCGGCTTCTGACCGCTTCTCCGATCAGATGCGCCATTTCGCGTACGTCGCGGTGCTCGCCGGCTGCCTGGCCGGCGCGCTCTGGCTCGAGCCGTTCCTGCGGGTCAACGTCCTGCGCCGCTGGCGCCGGCTGGTCCTGACCGTGGTGCCGGTGGCGGCCGTCTTCGTCCTGTGGGACCTGGGCGCGATCGCCGCCGGGCACTGGCACTTCGACCCCGAGCAGATCACCGGTGTCTTCCTCGGTGGTGGGCTGCCGCTCGACGAGGTGCTGTTCTTCCTGGTCGTGCCGGTCTGCGCGATCCTCGGCTTCGAAGCGGTGCGAGCCGTCCTGCGCCGACCGGCGGGGGACGAGTGAGCTACACCACGGCCGCGCTTCTCGGCGTACTGGCAAGCCTGGTCCTGGATCTTCTGATCGTGAGGACGAAGTTGGTGCGCCGGGTCGTCTTCTGGGCGACCTACCCGATCATCTTCGGGTTCCAGCTGATCTCGAACGGCATCCTGACCGGCCGGAACATCGTGATGTACGACCCGGACGCGATCATCGGCTGGCGGTTGGTCCACGCCCCGGTGGAGGACCTGCTGTTCGGGTTCGCGCTGGTGCTGAGCACGCTGTCACTGTGGGTGACGCTGGGCCGTCGTGGCATCCAGCGTCACCCCGCCGCGGGCGAGGGCCGCAGCCTCTGGAAGCTGATCAGACGGACCGGCGAGTAGCGGCCTCGGCGAGCTGTCGCAGCACGTCCCGGCCCTCCTCCTCGATCGGCGCGGCGGCCAGCGCGGTCAGCGAGCCGGTCATCAACTCCTCGATCCGCGCCTCGGTCGCCGCGAGCGCCCCGCTGTCCCGGATCACCGCGCGGAGCCGCTGGACCCCGGCGTCGTCGAGGTCCGGGTCGCCGAGCGCGGCGTCCAGCTCGGCCCGGCCGGCCTCGTCCAGCGCGCCGAACGCCGACGCCACCAGATAGGTCCGCTTGCCCTCGCGCAGATCGTCACCGGCCGGTTTCCCGGTCCGTTCCGGGTCGCCGAAGACGCCCAGCACGTCGTCGCGCAGCTGGAACGCCTCACCCAGCGGAAGGCCGAACGCCGAGTACGCCGCGTGCACCTCCGGCCCGGCCCCGGCCAGCGCCGCACCGAGCAACAGCGGACGCTCCACCGTGTACTTCGCCGCCTTGTAGCGGGCGACCTTGCCGGCCCGCTCCAGCGAGGTGTCGGCCGTCGCCTGGGTGAGCACGTCCAGGTACTGACCGACGGTCACCTCGGTGCGCATCCCGTCGAAGACCGGCCGGGCCCGCGCCAGATCGGCCAGCGTCATCCCGGAACCGTGCAGCAGCTCGTCCGACCAGACCAGGGCCAGATCGCCGAGCAGCAGCGCGGCACAGTCGCCGAACCCGGCCGCGCTGCCCCGCCAGCCCTCGCCGGCGTGCAGCTTCTCGAACCGGCGGTGCACCGACGGCACCCCGCGACGCGTGTCCGACCGGTCCATCAGGTCGTCGTGGATCAGCGCGCTGGCCTGCACCAGCTCCAGCGACGCGACGGCCGCGACGACGGCGTCCGAGTCGGTGCCACCGGCCCCGCGGAAACCCCAGTAGGCGAACGCCGGACGCAGCCGCTTGCCACCCCCCAGCACGAACCCGGTCACCGTGGCCGCCATCTCGGCCAGCGCCGGGTCGATCGCCAGCAGCTGATCGCGCTGCCCGGCCAGGAAATCGGTCAGCGCCTTGTCGACACGCGGCCGCAGACCGGCCAGCTCGAGCGGGGAAGTCGTCACACGGCGACGCTACTAGGGCCGGCCGCGCGGACCGCGCAGGGCTGCGGCGTGGTCCGCGCGGCCGGCCCGGTCGGAACAGGTGCCTCCGTGAACCGGCCCGGTACAGTTCCCGGTGTGTCTCTCGGCCTTCCCTCCAAGCTGCCCGGCACGCCCGCGATCGGTGAGCTGATCCGCGGGGCGGCGCCGACCTTCTCGTTCGAGTTCTTCCCGCCGAAGACGTCCGACGGCGAGCGGCTGCTCTGGCAGGCGATCCGGGAACTGGAGTCGCTGCGGCCGAGCTTCGTCTCGATCACCTACGGCGCGGGCGGCACCACGCGGGAGACGACCGTCGCCGTCACCGAGCGGGTCGCCACCGAGACCACCCTGCTGGCGCTCGCCCACCTCACCGCCGTCGACCACTCGGTCGCCGAGCTGCGCAACGTCATCGGCCGGCTGGCCGGCGCCGGGATCCGCAACGTGCTCGCCCTGCGCGGCGACCCGCCCGGCGACCCGACGGGCACATGGGTGCGGCACCCCGAGGGCATCGACTACGCCGAGGACCTGGTCCGGCTGATCCGCGAGTCCGGCGACTTCAGCGTCGGCGTGGCCGCCTTCCCGTACAAACATCCGCGTTCGGCCGACGTGGCGAGCGACACGCGCCACTTCGTCCGCAAGTGTCGCGCCGGTGCGGACTACGCGATCACCCAGATGTTCTTCGACGCCGACGACTACCTGCGCCTGCGCGACCGGGTCGCGGCCGGCGGTGGTGACACGCCGATCGTGGCCGGGGTCATGCCGGTCACCCGGATGGCGACGATCGAACGGTCCACGCAACTCTCCGGGGCACCGTTCCCGCCCGCCCTGCTGCGGGAATTCGAGCGGGTCGCCGGTGACGACGCCGCGGTGCGCGAACTCGGGATCGAGAAATGCGCGGAAATGTGCGCGCGGCTCCTCGACGAGGGTGTGCCGGGCATTCACTTCATCACCATGAACCGCTCGACCGCGACCCGTGAGGTCTGGCAGCGGCTGGCGCCTTCGGAAGTCGCCACGGTCGCGTGACCTGGGACGAGTACGCGACTGCCTGGTCCGGCCTGCACGGCGGATTCGATCCGCGGAAAGGGTCGCGGGTCGTTCGTGGGTGGGTGCTCACGGCGTACAAAATCGGATTCTGGTTGAGCAGCAAGCGGGTGTCGCCGATGACGGTGACCACCTGCGGCCTGCTGATCTGTCTCGGCGTGCCGGCCGCGGTGCCGGTCAGTCTGCTCCTCGCCGCCGTGCTGGTGCTGGTGGCGGCCCTCGCCGACGGGCTCGACGGCGCGGTCGCGGTGGTCTCCGGCCGGGTGACGAGAACCGGATTCGTGTACGACTCGGTCGCCGACCGCCTCGGCGAGGCCGCCTGGCTCGTCGCGTTCTGGCTGGCCGGCGCCCCCGGCTGGCTGGTCACCGCGGCCGGGGCGGCGAGCTGGCTGCACGAGTACGTCCGGGCCCGGGCCGTCGCGGCCGGAATGTCGGAGATCGGGGTGGTCACCGTGGCCGAGCGGCCCACCCGAGCCCTGATCGCCGGCCTGGGCCTGGCCGCCCTCGCCGCGGTCGATCTGCCCTGGCTGCCGCCGACGCTGTGGGTGGGCCTGCAGGTCGCCGGGCTGACGCAATTGTCGGTGGTCGTCCACCGCGCTCTGCGCTGACCTTTTAATCAGTTGTCGCATCTTCGATGCCGCGCCTATTTTCTTCCTCAGCGGTTACGCCCGTGAGCTGCTGATTCGTGGGGAAGACAAGGTTGACGGAGGTGAAACGGAATGAGCGCGGTTCTGGTTCTGAACGCCGATTGCGGGCCGCTGCACCGGGTCAGCCTCCGGCACGCGATCCGGATGCTGTTCCGTCAGGTGGCGGTGGTGCACGAGGCGCAGCCGGACGCGACCATCGGCGTCTATCAGGTGCCGACCGTGGTGCGCCTGGTCAGTTACGTGGTGACGCGCTGGCGGCGGGGCCGCGGCCCGGGCTGGACGCGAGCCGGCGTGCTGACCCGCGACCGGAGGATCTGCGGTTACTGCGGCGAGACGGCCACCACCATCGACCACATCCTGCCCCGCTCCCGGGGCGGCCGGAACGAATGGCTGAACACCGTGGCGGCCTGCGGTCGCTGCAACAACCGGAAGGGTGACCGGACGCCGGCGGAGGCCCGGATGCCGTTGCGCGTGACGCCGTACGCGCCGGCCTGGGTGACCTTCGCCTGATGACCGGCGGCCGGCGGGTGCACACGGGGACCCGCCGGCCGTCCGCTTCCTGACGACCGGGGCGGGTCAGGGCACCGGGAGTGCGGGCTCGGGCCGCGGAGCCGCAGGAACGGCCGCGCGACGGCCCCGGCCGCGGTCCCGCTCCAGCCACCACTCGGCGAGCAGGAACGGCACGGTCCAGCCCAGCCCCGCCGAAGCCCCCGACGCCACCCAGCTGAGCGGGCCTTCGTCCCCGTGGAAGGTTGTCTCCAACTGCGCCCCAGATGCGGTTGGTGATGATCGACGCGGTGAGGGCGAAGCTGCGGATCATCCAGCGCCGGTGTTCGCCGAAGCGCCGGCGGCGTGCGGCCCGCCAGCCGGTGACGGTCACGCCGAGCCGGAGGGTGGCGAGGAGCACGTCGCTGGTGCGGGTCACCGGCCCGTACGGCGTGAAGGCCCCGATCGGTCAGTTCCAGGGCGACGAGCCGGACAACAGCTTCGAGATCGGCCTGGGCCGGCTGCTCGACGGCATCGAACTGCTGATCTCGGGCCATGGGTGTGCCGGCGGATCACTAGCCGCCGATCAGTTTCAGGTAGTCGAGCACGTCCCGCGGATCCTGCGTCGCGCAGCCGACATAGTTGTCGGGACGGATCAAGATCAGGGCCGATTCCGGTACGTCGTAAGCGTCTTTCGCCTCGGCTGCCGTGACGTGATGGGCCGGCACCGTGGCGGGCATCTCCGGCACCGTGCCGGGCCGGCCGAAGACGAGCAGCGTCGCGTGCGGGCCGCGGAGCAGGTCGAAGATCCGGCGGCCGTCGCCGAGCGGCGCGTCGGGAGCGCGGTCGCCGGCCCGGACCAGGCCCGGCGCGGCCCGGTGCTCGGCGGCGAGCGGGCCACCCCGGTAGTTCAGCGCGAGCTGCCGCAGCGCCGGGTCGTCGCGGCGCATCGCGTCCTCCTCCTGGGCGACGTGGCGGCGGTGCAGCTCGGTGCTGATGCCGAGCACGTCCGCGGCGACCGGCAGGCGCTCCGCCTCATATGTGTCCAGCAGTGCGTCGTTGCCGGTCGCGAGCTTCCAGCCGAGGTTGTAACCGTCCTGGATGCCGGTGTTCAGCCCCTGCCCGCCGGCCGGGGAGTGCACGTGCGCGGCGTCGCCGGCGAGGAACACGTTGCCGGCCCGGAAGCGGGACGCCATCCGCATGTTCGCCCGGAACCGCGACGTCCAGGCGACCTCCGTGACCGAGATTGACGGGTCGACCGCGGCGACCAGTTCGGGCACCGGCGTCTCCGTGGGCGGCCCGGTGAGCTGCCACCACTCGCCCTCGCCGGGCAGCGGGCACAGGCCGAGCCGGAACCCGTCGGCGCCCGGCCAGACGTGCCAGTGTTCGCGATCCAGACCGGTCAGCCGGACGTCGGCGATGACCATCCGCTCGTCCTCGTGGGTCGCGCCGAGGAACTCCACCCCGAGCGCCCGCCGGACCGTGCTGCGCCCGCCGTCGGCCCCGACCAGGTAACGCGCGGTGACGACCTCGCCGGTGTCGAGCGTGACCCGCACCCCGCCGGCGTCCTGCTCGACCGCGTCGACGCCGACCCCGAACTCGACCGGCACCCCGTCTGCCAGCAGCTCGGACGTCCGCCACTGGGGAACCATCAGCCTGTTCGGGTACGGCACGGCGGGCGTCGGCTCGTGCAGCTCGTCCATCCGCCACTCGACGATCTGGCCGTCCGGCCGGTGCACCCGCAATGCCGGGTAGTCGCTGCCGGACTGCTGGAACCGCGCGATCAGCCCCAGGTCGTCGAGCACCTCCAGCGTCCGGGGCTGCAGTCCCTTGCCGCGGGAGCCGCCGAACGGGTGCGGCGACTTCTCCAGGATGCGGAACGGCACGCCGTGTCGCTGCAGCTGGCGGGCCACGGTGAGACCGGTCGGCCCGGCGCCGGCGATGATGGTGAACTTCGATTCAGTGAACATGGATTCACCGTAAGGCGCTGATACGCTCCGGTCAAGGCGTCGGGTTGTTCGAATGGTGGTGACACGGTGCTCCGCAAGGAACAGGCGGCGCAGACCGAGGCGGAACTCAAAGCGGCCGCGGTCCGTGTCTTCGAGCGCGCCGGATACCTGAACACCAAGATCACGGACATCACCGCGGAGGCGGGGCGGGCCACCGGCTCGTTCTACAAGCATTTCGCCTCGAAGGAAGCGCTGCTCGAAGCGCTGCTGGCGGACGTGCTGGCCGAGGGTGACGCCAGTGCCGGGATGGCCGGCCACGGCACGGACTTCCGCGATCGGGACGCGGTCCGGTGGCACGTCGCCGCGTTCTGGTCGGCCTACCGGCGGCACCACGTCGTCATGCTCGCGCTGCAGCAGGCCGCGCTCGTCTCCGGCACCTTCGCCGAGCGCAGCCGCGACATGCTCGCCCCCGACCTGGGCCATATCGTCGAGCACCTGTCCGACTTGGATCTCCCGGGCGACCCGCTCGTCTGCGCCTCCCTGTTCGGCACCACGATCAGCGCCTTCGCCACGAACTGGCTCTCCGCGAACCGGCCCGACCTCGGTCGCGAGCTCTCCGACGACGAGGCGATCGACACCCTCACCGATTTCCTGCACGCCGGCCTCGGCGGCCGCCCTTCCCGTCCCGGTCCGCCGTAGTCCGCGCCCGCCGCACCCCTCCGCGACCCCGCGCCATGTCCAGCCCCGGCCGCTCCCACGCCTCCCGGCCGTCTCCCAGGGTGCCTCGAGTGGGCTGAGGCGCCCTGGGAGACGGCCGATCAGCCCGCGCCGCGCCGCGACCTTCTGCCCGCCGGCTGGTTCCGGCGCTTCGAAGCGGCTCTGAGCGTCAGTCGTGCGGAATCAGCTGGTTCTCGGGGGTGCCTCCGGGCTTGGGGGCCGGCCGCGGCTGGGGCTTGTTCCGGGGCTCCGGCGGGGGCCGGCTGGTGGTCAGGGGCGGAGGCCGGCGAAGAGGACGGCGAGGGTTCGGCTCTGCAGGCCGGGGGGCCAGCCGCCGTGCAGGGCGCCCTGGGTGACACTGATCAGCAGGGCCATGACCTCGGGAAGCTGGACCTCCGGGCGGACCGTGCCGGCTGACCGGGCCTGGGCCAGCAGCGTGGCGACGGCCTGCTCCAGGTGACCGAGGGTCTGGGGGAGCTGCCGCAACGTGGTGGTCCACGAGACCGCGGACCCGGACGTGATCGTCGTGGAGTACGAGCTGGTCGGCACCCACGAGGTGACCGGGGTGCAGGCGGCGGCGCCGTTCATCGGGGTGCTGCGTACGCGCGACGGGCTGCTCGCCGGCTGGCGCGAATACCAGCACACGATGGCCATCGCCGCCGCCCTGACCACCTGACCGAGCCGCGGACTCCGGGCGGCGTGCTCGACTGCGTGGGCGGGTTTGTTGCTCTGAGCGGGACCACCCGCGGACGTCGCCCTGGAGGGCTGAGCGTTCTGGGCGCCCCGCGCCCTGCTCGGCCCGGAAGGGTCCCCGCGGGAGCGACGATCGGCGACCACGGCGGAGATGGGCAATGAAGATCTTGAATTTGATCTTGGGTAACCGGGTGCCCGGCACGCCGTTGTGCCGGACACCTGGAGTTCCGTCCGATCAGCTCTTGGCGACGGCCTTGCGGTAATCGCTGTTGAGGCGGCCGATCAGGCTCAGCGGGATGCCCTTGGGGCAGACCTCCGCGCATTCGCCCATGTTGGTGCAGCCGCCGAAGCCGGCGTCGTCCTGCGCCTGCAGCATGTCGATGACGCGGCTGTCGCGCTCGGGCTGGCCCTGGGGCATCAGGCCGAGGTGGGTGATCTTCGCGGCGGTGAACAGCATCGACGAGCCGTTCGGGCAGGCGGCGACGCAGGCGCCGCAGCCGATGCAGGTGGCGGCTTCGAACGCGGCGTCGGCGTCCTTCTTCGGGACCGGGGTCGCGTGCGCGTCCGGCGCGGTGCCGGTGGGGGCGCTGATGTAACCGCCGGCCTGGATGATCTGGTCGAAGGCGGAACGGTCGACGACCAGGTCCTTGATGACCGGGAAGGCGGACGCGCGCCACGGCTCGACGTCGATCACGTCGCCGTCGGAGAAGTGCCGCATGTGCAGCTGGCACGTCGTGGTGGCCTTCTCCGGGCCGTGCGCCACGCCGTTGATCACCATGCTGCACGCGCCGCAGATGCCCTCGCGGCAGTCGTGGTCGAACGCGATCGGGTCGTCGCCGTCGAGGATCAGCTTCTCGTTCAGGACGTCGATCATCTCGAGGAACGACGCGTCGGGGGAGATGTCCTTGACGTCGTAGGTGACCATGCGGCCTCGGTCGGAGGGACCGGACTGACGCCACACCCGTACCTGAATGTCCATTACTTGTAGCTCCGCGTGCTCGGGTGGACGTACTCGAATTCGAGCATTTCCTTGTGCAGGGTCGGCCGGCCGTCGGCGGCGAAGTACTCCCACGCCGCGGCGTAGCTGAACTCGTCGTCGTTGCGCAGCGCCTCGCCGTCCGGGGTCTGCGACTCGGCCCGGAAGTGACCGCCGCACGACTCCCGCCGGTGCAGCGCGTCGATGCACATCAGCTCACCGAGCTCGATGAAGTCGGCGACCCGGCCGGCCTTCTCCAGGTTCTGGTTGAGCTCCTCGCCCTTGCCCGGCACCTTCACCCGGGTCCAGAACTCCTCCTTGAGCGCGCGGATCAGGCCGATCGCCTTGGTCAGGCCCTCCTCGGTGCGCTCCATGCCGCAGTACTCCCACATGATGTGGCCGAGCTCGCGGTGGAAGGAGTCGACCGTGCGGTCGCCGTCGATCGACAGGAACTTCGCGATCCGGTCCTCGACCTCGGTGCGCGCCGCCACGACCGCCTCGTCGTTGGTGGACACCTTCGGGAAGGGGCCGGACGCGAGGTAGTTGTTGATCGTGTTCGGCAGCACGAAGTAGCCGTCGGCCAGGCCCTGCATCAGCGCGGACGCGCCGAGCCGGTTGGCGCCGTGGTCGGAGAAGTTGGCCTCGCCGACGACGAACAGGCCGGGAATCGTGGACTGCAGGTCGTAGTCGACCCAGAGGCCGCCCATCGTGTAGTGCACGGCGGGGTAGATGCGCATCGGCGTCTCGTACGGGTCCTCGCCGGTGATGCGCTGGTACATCTCGAAGAGGTTGCCGTACTTGGCCTCGACCGCCTTGTGGCCCAGCCGGCTGATCGCGTCGGCGAAGTCGAGGTAGACGCCGAGCCCACCGGGGCCGACACCACGGCCCTCGTCGCAGACGTTCTTGGCGGCGCGCGACGCGATGTCACGCGGCACCAGGTTGCCGAACGACGGGTAGATGCGCTCCAGGTAGTAGTCGCGCTCGTCCTCGGGGATGTCCGCGGGGCGGCGCGTGTCGTTCTGCGCCTTCGGCACCCAGACCCGGCCGTCGTTGCGCAGCGACTCCGACATCAGGGTCAGCTTCGACTGGTGCGAGCCGGACTCCGGGATGCACGTCGGGTGGATCTGCGTGTAGCAGGGGTTCGCGAACAGTGCGCCCTTGCGGTGCGCCCGCCACGACGCCGTGACGTTGCAGCCCTTGGCGTTGGTGGACAGGAAGAACACGTTGCCGTACCCGCCGGAGGCCAGGACCACGGCGTCGGCCAGCTCGGTGGTGATCTCGCCGGTGACCATGTCCCGGACGACGATGCCGCGGGCCTTGCCGTCGACGATGATCAGCTCGAGCATCTCGTGCCGGGTGTTCATCTCGACGTTCCCGAGGCCGATCTGCCGCTCCAGGGCCTGGTAGGCGCCGATCAGCAGCTGCTGACCCGTTTGGCCCCGGGCGTAGAACGTGCGGGACACCTGGGTGCCGCCGAACGAGCGGTTGTCGAGCAGGCCGCCGTACTCGCGCGCGAACGGGACGCCCTGCGCCACGGCCTGGTCGATGATGTTCACCGACTCCTGGGCCAGGCGGTACACATTGGACTCGCGGGCGCGGAAGTCGCCGCCCTTGACCGTGTCGTAGAAGAGCCGGTAGACGGAGTCGCCGTCGTTGCGATAGTTCTTCGCGGCGTTGATGCCACCCTGCGCGGCGATCGAGTGCGCGCGGCGCGGGCTGTCCTGGTAGCAGTACGACTTGACGTGGTAACCCTGCTCGGCCAGCGTCGCGGCGGCCGAGCCGCCGGCCAGGCCGGTGCCGACCACGATGATCGTCAGCTTCCGGCGGTTCGCCGGGTTGACCAGCTTGGCCGAGAACTTGCGGCGCTCCCAGCGGGTCTCGATCGGTCCGTCGGGGGCGGCCTTGTCGACGACCGGTTCGCCCTCGGTCCAGAAGTCAGTGTCAGTCATGTCAGTCCACCAATCCGACCAGTACCGAGAACGGCACCGAGAGATACCCGACGACCAGGACCGCGGAGAGTACGGCCGCGATGGTCTTGGCGCGCCGCTGGCCCTTCTCGGTCTGCTGGCCGAGCGTGCGCGCCGCGCTGAAGATGCCGTGCCACAGGTGGAAACCGACGGCGATGATCGCGAGCGCGTAGAAGAGCGTCACGTACCAGCGGTCCGGCGCGAAGTCGGCGACGACGTTCGTGTACGGGTGCTCGTGGTCGCCGACCGGGTTCACCGTGCCGGTGGTCAGGTCGAGGATGTGGAAGATGATGAACAGCAGGACGATCACGCCGCCCCAGCGCATGGTCCGGGCGGCGTAACTGCCCTGGACCTTCGGCCGGTGCGCGTACTTGACCGGGCGCGCCTTCCTGGCGCGCACCGTCAGCACGGCCGCGGTGTAGATGTGCGCGATGACGGCGAGCGTCAGGACGGTCCGCTGGATCCAGAGGTACCACATCTCCGGAAGGACCGGGGTGCCGAGCGACCGCAGGAAGTGTGCGTAGTGGTCGAACTCGGAAGCGCCCAAGAAGATCTTGAGGTTCCCGACCATGTGCACGTAGAGGAAGAGGAACAGCAGGATCCCGCTGACCGCCATGATGATCTTCAAGGAGACCGACGAGGGCCGGACCGTCCTGCGCGGGGTGGGCGTTGCCGTCGCCCCGGCCGCGTTCTTTGTCTTCGGAATTGGAGTGTCTACCGCCACAACCTTGACGGTAGAAAGTCCCGAGTCATTCGTCTAATGCATGATCGGGCGGATGGTCATAGCGGTAAGCTATTACGGTGCAGCTGCAACAACTCCGGTACTACTTAGCAGTGGTGGAGACCCGACATTTCACCCAAGCAGCGGACATTATGGGCGTGTCGCAGCCTACGTTGAGTAAGCAGATTCACACCTTGGAGTCCTCACTCGGCGCCCCCCTCTTCGAGCGGATGCGGGGTGCGGTAACCCTCACGGTGGCCGGCGAGACCCTGCTGCCGATGGCGCAGCGGATCGTCGCCGACGCCGACGCGGCCCGCGACGCCGTGCAGGACATCGTCGGCCTTCGTCGCGGCGAGGTGCGCCTGGGTGCCACCCCCAGCCTCTGCTCCTCCCTGGTCCCGGCCGTGCTGCGGACATACCGGGCGGACCACCCGGGGGTGAAGCTGTACATCAGTGAGGGCAGCTCGCAGGACCTGATCGCCGGGCTGCTCGCGCACACCCTCGACCTGGCGTTGATCGTCGCCCCCGAACACGGCGTGGACCAGACGCTGGTCACCACCGAGCTGGTCCGGGAGAGCCTGGTGGTGGCCTCGGTCGCGGACGGGCCGCCGCTGACCGTCGGCCGGCAGCTGGAGCTCGGCGAGCTGCGGCACACCCCGATGGTGATGTTCCGGGAGGGCTACGACATCCGCGAGGTGACCCTGCACGCCTGCGAACGGGCCGGCTTCACCCCCAAGCTCGCCGTCGAGGGCGGGGAGATGGACGCGGTGCTCGCCTTCGTGGAGGCCGGGCTCGGGGTCGCGCTCGTGCCCAGCATGGTCCTGGCCAACCGGCCGCTGCTGCGGGCCACGCCGCTCGCGCCGCCCGGCATGCGGCGGACGATCGCCCTGGCCCAGCGCCGGGCCGCGGTGCTGCCGCACGCCGCCGCCGCGCTGCGCGACGTCGTGCTGGAGCACATCACGTCGGGCCGGCTCCCGTTCGGGGTACGCGCTCTCTGAGCTTCGTCCACTTAGGGTAGTCAACTGCCCACCACGCGTCCTACAGTCCAGGGGTGTGGATTGGCGAGTTCCACGACCCGCGACTCGTCGAGGTCTACGACGCCGAGTGTCCCTGGGGCTGGGACGACGACTTCTTCATGGCCGTGCTCGCCGAACGCTCCGCCCACCGGGTCGTCGACCTGGGCTGCGGCACCGGCCGGCTGGCCATCGCGATGGCCCGGGCCGGGCACGAGGTGACCGCCGTCGACCCGGCCGCCGCCGCGCTCGCAGCCGCCCGCCGCAAGAGCGGCGGGGAGCGGGTGCACTGGCTGCAGGGCTCGGCCGGTCAACTGCCGGCCCGCTCGTTCGACGCCGCGTTCATGACCAGTCACGTCGCCCAGTCCTTCGTGGACGACGAGGAGTGGGACGGGGTGCTGCGCGGGCTGCGCCGGGCCCTGGTCCCCGAGGGACGGCTCGTCTTCGACAGCAGCGACCCGGCGTTCGAGCCGTGGGCACTGTGGAACCCGCGGGACTCCTGGCGGGCCGTGGTCCTCCCGGACGGTGAGGCGGAGGCGTGGAGCGAGGCCGCGGAGGTGGAGCCGAACGTCTGGCACGTCACCGAGCGCTACCGGTTCGCGGACGGGCGGGAGGTGGCGAACTCGGCGACGCTGCGGTTCCGGACCGAGCCGGAGTTGCGGGCCTCGTTGCGGGAGGCCGGGTTCCGGGTGGACACGATCTACGGCGGGTGGGGCCGTGAGCCCGTCGGTCTCAGCGGCGACGGCGAGTTCATCGTGATCGCGGTCGTTGCGCCGCGGCTGATGTCCTAGCGGTCACGGATGTGCCGAGTTGTTGTGCGGAACCTTAGTAACCGTTGCGGGGCTTAAATCCGGGACTACCATCCGCAACCATTGGAGTCGGTCTTTACCGATCGTTGTCGATCTTTACGCGATGTCGAGGTGGCATGCCCGAGAACGAGTGGCCCGATCCACGGCTCCCCGAACCGGTCGAATGGAGCCAGCCGCACCACGACCCGCCACCCGGGCGGGGCCGCGCGCTCCTCGCCGCCGCGGTCGTCGTCCTGGTGCTGCTGGCCGCCGGTGGCATCGCCTGGCGTCTGATGAGCAACCGCTCCGCCACCCCGGTCGCTCAGCCCAGCGCGCCGCCACCCATCGTGGAACACACCGTCCTGCCCTGCCCCGAGCCGAAACTGCGGGTCGCCGCCGCGCCGGAGATCGCCCCGGTGGTCCAGGCCGCCGCCACCGGCCTCAGCCGCTCCGGCCAGCGCTGCTCCGAGGTGGAGGTGCGGGCCGTCGAACCCGGCGCCGTGCTCGACGCCAAGCCGCAACCCGACGTGTGGGTGCCGTCCAGCAGCGTCTGGCTGGCCGCGGCGAAATCGCGGGGCGCCACCTGGACCGTCGACGGCGGGCCGCTCGCCTGGTCACCGCTGGTGATCGTCGGCCCCGAGGCACTCGGCTCGCTCTTCGCCCCGAACGGCGCTACCTCGTGGATGACGGTGGTGCAGGGCGCGATCCAGAAACGGCTGCCCGCGGTACGGATGCCGGACGCGACACAGACCACGACCGGGCTGCTCAGCGTCTTCGCCCTGCGGCAGGCGACCGCCCGGACCAACCCCGACGCCGGCATCGCCCAGCTGCAGGCGCTCACCCTGCGCAGCCGGCTGGAGAGCGCGGCGGCCGACCCGGCCCAGCTGCTCCGGCAGATGGCCGTCGAGACCGAACAGACCGCGGCGACGTTCGAGGTGGGCGTCTTCCCGACGACCGAGCAGCAGTTCCTGGGCTATCAGAAAGCGGATCATGACGTACGGCTGGTCGGCGGCGCCCCGGCCGACGGGCAGGTGGACGCCGACTACCCGTACGCGGTGCGCAAAGGTGCCCCGGCCGACCTGGCGAAACACCTGCGCGAGGCGATCACCACGGAGGCCCTGACCGGGGCCGGGTTCCGGACCGAGGCGACGAAGGGCGCGCTGCGGCCGCCGGCCGACCCGGCCGCGCTGTTCAGCGCGGCGCAGCAGTGGACGGCGTACAAGTCGGTGGCGTTCCAGGTGCTGTTGCTGATCGACGCGTCCGGCTCGATGAACGAGAAGATCACCGACCGGGCCGGGCGGAGCGTCACCAAGGCGTCGCTGCTGCGCGAGTCCGGGACCAGCGCGGCCCAGCTCTTCGGCGACGACACCAGCCTCGGCATGTGGTTCTTCGGCACCCCGTCGGCGACCAGCCCGGCGCACACCGAGGAGGTGCCGTTCGGCCGGCTCGACGCCGGTGCCGGCGGCCAGACCCGGCGCGATCAGCTGGCCGCCGGGATCGGCGGGTACAAGCCGGTGACGAACTCCGGGACGCCGCTCTACCAGACCGTTCTGGACGGGGTCGCGGACATGCGCGGGCGGGCCGCCGCGGGCACGGCGACCGTGGTGGTGGTGCTGACCGACGGGTCGGACGGCGGGACGCGCTTCAGGATGTCCCAGGCGGACTTCCTGAAGAAACTGACCGCGGGAGCGGACCCGGCGCGGCCGGTGCCGGTGATCGCGGTCGGTTACGGGCCGGACGCGAACATGCCGGCGCTGCAGGCGATGGCGAAGGCGACCGGCGGGCAGGCTGTCGCGGCCAAGAACCCGGCCGATCTCGCCGCCGGCATCGCGGCCGCCTTCCTGGCCGCGCACGGGAGTTGAGTGTGGTTGTCAGGTTCGGCCGATCTGATCGGCGGCGATCTTGGCGGAGAGGGTGACCATGGGGAGGCCGCCGCCGGGGTGGGCCGAGCCACCGACCAGGAACAAGCCCTCGACCCGGCTGCGGTTGGCCGGTCGCACCAGGCCGCCGGCGGTACCGTAGATCGCACCCCCGGGGGCGCCGGTCGCGTCGGCGAGATCGGCCGGCGTGCGGATCTCGTCGAAGAGCAGCCGATCCCGTACGTCCAGGCCCCGCGCGGCGAGCACGGCGAGAACCCGATCCCGGTACGCCTGCGCCAGCCCCGCCCGCCGCCAGTCCACCCGATGCCACCCGGTGCCGTGCGGCGCCGCGTTGACCAGCACGAACCACGCCTCGTGCCCAGGCGGGGCAACGGCCGGGTCCAGCGCGCGGGTGACGAAGACGGTGGGGTCGCCGGCCGGTCGCGCCCGCCGCCCGGCGTCGCCGAAGACCGCGTCGAACTCGGCGTCGTAGTCGCGCGGGAAGAACACGTTGTGGTGTGCCAGTTCGGGTGTTTCCCCGCGCACGCCGAGCAGCAGCACGAACCCGGCCAGGCTGCGGTCGGCCAGCGCGGCCAGCGGCCTTGGAGCGGGCAGCAGATCACGGTAGAGCGTCAGCGCGTCCACGTCGGACACCACCACGTCGGCGCGGACCTCGGTGCCGTCGCCCAGCCGCACGCCGCGAACCTTCCGGTCGGCCAGGATCGCGGCGACCGGGGAGTTCAGCTCGATCCGCACCCCCAGCTCGTCGCACCTCGCGCGCAGCGCCCCGGCCAGCGTGATCAGGCCACCGGGCAGATACCAACCCCCGAAAGCCATTTCCGCGTACGGGATGGCCGCCAGCGCCGCGGGTGCGCGACGTGGATCCGCGCCGGCGTACGTCGCGTACCGGTCCAGCAGCATCCGCAGCCGTGGATCGTGCAGATAGTGCCGGCCCAGCGCGCGCAGCGACCGGCCCGGCGCGATCGCGGCCAGGTCACGGACCCGCCACGAGAGCCGGGCCAGGGATGCCGCCGTGACCGGGCGTTGCAGCACCGACTCCCATGAGGCGTGCCAGATCCGCTCGGCCCGGCGCCAGAACCGGGCCCAGTCGCGCGCGGCGCCCGGGCCGAGAGCAGCGCCGATCCGGTCGAGGAAGACGGCGTGATCGGAGGACGAGTCGAGGACCGCGCCGTCCGGGAAGAAATGCCGGACCAGCGGGTCCAGCGGCTCGGGACGCAGGCCCAGACCGAGGTCGGCGAAGACCTGGGGGAGAGTCAGCAGGCTCGGGCCGGTGTCGAAGCGGAAACCGTCCCGCTCGAACGCGGCGAGCTTGCCACCGGTCGTGCCGGAACGCTCGTGCACGGTGACCCGGTGCCCGGCCTCGGCCAGCTTGATCGCCGCGGCCAGCCCGCCGACGCCGGCCCCGATCACCACGATGTCGCTCATGCCGCTCACCCTTTCCGTTTGTCGGCGGCCGCGCTGGGCAGGGGCCGGCCACGCCACGCGAGGCGGCCCGCCCGGCGCCTGTGGACAGAGAGAACGATCAGGTATCCGAAGAGGAGGACGGAGATCGGATGCGCCAGGGCGTCCGGGAGGGCGCGGCCGCCGGTGGCGTGTGCGCTGATCGCGCGGCCGGCGACCCCGAGGAGGTAGGCGATCAGCGCGGGAAGCACGAGGACCGGAGCGGCCGAGGGCAGGACGACGTAGAGCAGGACCAGCAGGGACGTCACGGCCGCCGCTCCCGCCGTGGAGCCGAAGGACGCCCACAACGATTTGGTGTAACCGTCGGTGAGGTCGTGCCAGGAGTCGTACATGCGGCAGGTGGCCAGGGCGGAACCGTCGGCCAGGGCGATCCGCCCGCCGGTGCGTTTGACCGCGCGGGCCAGCGCGATGTCCTCCAGGATCTCGTCCCGGACCGCGGCGTGGCCACCGGCGCGCTGATAGCCGGCCCGGTCCAGGACCAGCCACTGTCCGCCGGCCGCCGCCAGGGACGGGCGCGGCGAGCGTTCCATCGCCCGCAGCGGCAGGAAGGTGAGCCAGGACCACTGCAGGAGCGGCTGGACGAGGCGCCCGGCACCGACGATCCGGGGGTACGGGCTGAGCAGTGTCACCCCGGTCCGGCGTAACAGGTCGACGGCGCCGGCCACGGCATCCGGCTCCAGCACGACATCCGCGTCCACGAAGACCAGCACGTCGGCGTCCGCGGCGAACTCCCCGAGGCGGTGGCAGGCGTGCGGCTTGCCCAGCCAGCCCGGCGGCGGGGGAGCGCCGGTGTGCAGGTGAACCCGGTCGCCGGC
This sequence comes from Actinoplanes sp. NPDC020271, assembly GCF_044388125.1. Lineage (NCBI taxonomy): Bacteria > Bacillati > Actinomycetota > Actinomycetes > Micromonosporales > Micromonosporaceae > Actinoplanes > Actinoplanes sp. NPDC020271. The sequence goes on along the minus strand of NZ_JBIRWQ010000001.1, from coordinate 435,209 downwards.
CACTTCCCGGACCACGTCCGCGGTGCCGTCGGTCGAGCCGTCGTCGAGAACGTGGATCGTCAGCCCCGGCACCCCCTCCTGCGCGAGCAGCGACCGCAGGCACGGGGTGACCCGGCCGGCCTCGTCGCGCAGCGGGAGCAGGACGGCGACGCGCTCGGTGGTGGTCGCGCCGCGGCCCGGGCGGCGCAGCAGCCGGGCGTTGACCGCGGTGTGCGCGGTGAGCAGTACCAGCGGGATCAGCAGAACCCAGGCGACGGTCATGTGCGGCCGCGCAGACGCGGGATCAGTGGGAGGACGGCCGCGCCCATCAGGACCGCGCCCCAGGCCGCCGACGCGGGCAGCGACAGGAACACCGCGTGGGCGAGTACCGACGAGGCGAACGTCCAGAGCCAGAGCGCGAGAGCGGGCGCGTCCGAGGCCAGCGGGGCCGACGCCGCCCGCCCGGCGACCGCCGACAGGGCGGCCATCAGGACCAGGGCGAAGCCGAGCCAGCCGAGGTAGTTGCCGATCGGGATGCCGGGAACGCCGGGCAGCGCGGGCGTCGGGTCGGCCCACTGCCAGTAGTGCTCGGCGACCATCTGCGGGTCGAGGAAGACGTCCCAGGCGGCGAGCCCGGCTCCGGCGACCAGGATCCGGGTGAGGCGGCGACGGGCGACACGGACCGCGGCCAGCCAGGCCGGCCAGGCCATCCAGGTCCAGGCCAGCGGGATGATCAACGGCACGTCGAGCAGGCGCGGGCCGAGGCGGCCGGAGTACTCGTACGTCCCGAACGGGAAACCGGTGGCGACCCCGACCGCCTCCACCGCGAAACCGCCCAGCGTCGCGGTCAGCAGCAGCGCGCCGGCCGCCCGCGGTCCCCGGGCCAGCAGTGCGTGGACCAGGGAGAACGCGACGCCGAGCAGCACGGTGACCACGGTCAGCCGGGCCCGGGCGTCACCGTCGGTGAGTGGGTAGCAGATCTGCGCGAGAACGAGTGCCCCGAGCAGTCCCCAGGGCAACCAGCGAGCCGGCACCGTCTATGCGCCGGCCCGGCCGGACGCGTCCTCGACCGGCCGTTCCGCCAGGGGCAGTTCCCGGCCGAGGACGGCGAACGCGCGCTCGTCGCCGGGGAAGTAGAAGTGCCGCAGCACGTCCGAGAAGCCGTACCGCCGGTACAGCCGCCAGGCGCGGGACGCCTGCTCGTCGGCTTCCGGCGTGCTGAGCAGGACGGTCCGGCCCTTGGCCATCGCGAGCAGCGCGCGCAGCTGGCGGGCGCCGACCCCGTGCCCCTGCGCGGCCGGGCGCACGTGCAGCTCGACCACCTCGAAGCAGTCGGCCAGCCACTGCCGCCGCGACTCCTCGTCGAGGGCGAACTTGACCTGGTCGTGCCACCACTGGCCGGACTGCGAGGCATACCCGTAACCGAAGCCCATCAGGCGGCCCTCGGTGGTCAGCGTCGCCACCGCGCGGAAGCCGGGCCGCCGCACGTGCGAGCCGATGTATCCCCGGCGGGTCTGCAGCAGCTCCTGGCGGTAGCCCATCGCCTCGCCGTAGACGCCGACCACGTCGTCGAGCCGACGCAGCAGGTCGTCCGGCTGCCACGCTACGAGCCTCATCGCTTACGTCCGCTCCTGTCCCTGTGCCCAGCCCAGGACGGACCGGTCACCGCTGATGCCGTGCACCGCGAACCGGGCGAACAGCTCCTCGGCGTACCAGCGGTCGGCCGGGGTCCGGGCGATCGCCGCGCGATGCTCCGGCTGACGGTACGCGAACGCGGTCAGATCCGCCGCGCCGCGCCACACGGTGACCGTGCCCTGCCAGCCGATCGGCGCCTCGCCGACCCCGAAGCGGGCGAGCAGGCCGGGCGCGTCGGCCACCTCCCGGGCGACGGCCGGGATCGCCCGCCAGAACCGCAGGGCGCGTGCCGGCCGCAACCGGGCCCGGGTCAGAGCGAGCACCATGCCGTCGTGGCGGCGGCCGGTCGGTGCGAACGGGGTCTGCCCGGACCACGTGCCCCGGCTGATCAGCGGCTCCAGGTCGACGCGGGCGTGAGCGGTCGCGATCCGGTCCCAGGCGGGAAAACGTACCGGGGAATCGCTGACCGTGAGTGCGGCCCAGCGGGACAGGTCCGCATCGCCGGGCCCGAACGTCGTCCCGGTCCCGGTGCCGAGGAACTTGCCGAACCGGACGCCGCGCAGGAGGCGGCGTGCGAAGGCCATGCGCAGCATGGCGGAGCCGGCCGCGCGGCGCGGCACCCGCCAGACGTGCAACGTCACGTGATCATGCATCCCGCTCAGGCTAGACCGGTCGCCGTGAGGCTCGCCTCCCAGAGCGCGGCGGCCAGCTCGGGGTCGCGGGCGTGCGCGGCCGGCCGGGCGACTTCACGGCCGACGTAGTAGGCACCGTTCTGCAGCTCGCCGGTGGTGCAGAGCCAGGTGAGCAGCTCACCGGCGGCCTCGGGGGTGACCAGGCCGGGCGCGTGCTTGTAGAAGAACCGGGTCAGCCGGCCGGAGCCGAAGTTGGTGCGGACCACCCCGGGGTGGAAGGAGACGCTCACCACATCGGGCCAGCGCCGGGCCGCTTCCGCCGCGAACAGGATGTTGGCCGTCTTGCTGGCACCGTAAGAACGCCATTGATTGTACGATTTGTACTCATCGGTGAAGTTCGTTCCCGGCCGCCCCTGCATGTGCGCGCGCGACGAGGTGTTCACCACCCGCCCGCCGGCCAGGCGCTCCCGCAGCAGGTTGGTCAGCAGGAACGGGCCCAGATGGTTGCCCTGCACGGTGGCCTCGTAACCGTCCACGGTCTCCCGCGGCCGGGCGATGATGCCACCGGCGTTGTTGGCCAGGACGTGGATCTCCGGGAGCTCGTCGAGCAGGTTCGCGGCCAGGGTCCGTACGTCGTCGAGGTTCTCGAAATCGGCCCGGAAGTGAAGCGGAGCGCGACCGTTCCCGGCGGCCCGGACCCGCTCGACGGCCGCCGCCAGGCGATCCGGATCGCGGCCGACCAGCACCACCTCGTCACCGCGGGCGGCCAGTTGCTCGCCCGCGGCCAGTCCGATGCCGGAACTGCCCCCAGTGACCACGATTGTTCGCGCCATCACGCCTCCTGATCCCCGGAATGTCGCACCTCTGGTGCATCCTGTCATCTGCGCGTGGCAAGGGAGAGGTCGATGAGCACCGAGATCAACGTTCCGGCGGTCGTGGAGCCGGTCCGCGAGCGGGTGTCACAACGCCCCCTGTCCCGCTGGCTGCTGGCCAACCGGGTGCAGCCGGTCGGGCCGGAGTCCGAGCACGCCGAGCACGAGCAGGCCTGGTGGAAGGTGATGTGCCTGACCGGTGTGGACTACTTCTCCACACTGTCCTATCTCCCGGCCATCGCGGCGCTGGCCGCGGGCGCGCTGTCCCCGCTGGCCACGCTGCTGATCGTGGCACTCACCCTGCTCGGCATGCTCCCGATGTACCGGCGGGTCGCCGAGGAGTCGCCGCACGGGCAGGGCTCGGTCGCGATGCTGGAGAAACTGCTGCCGTTCTGGCGCGGCAAGATCTTCGTGCTGGTGCTGCTCGGCTTCGTCTGCACCTCGTGGATCATCACGATCACGCTGTCCGCGGCCGACGCGACCGTGCACATGTCGGAGAATCCGTATCTTCCCGCCGCCCTGCACGGCCACGAAGTGCTGATCACCGTCGTGCTGCTGCTGATCCTCGGCTTCGTCTTCCTGCTCGGCTTCAGCGAGGCGGTCGGCGTCGCGATCCCGCTGGTCGCGATTTTCCTGCTGCTCAACGCCGTTGTCACGGTCGTCGGCCTGGTCGACGTCTTCGGCACCGAGGGCGCGCTCTCCACCTGGACCGACCGGCTGACCGAGCACGGCAGCGGCTTCTTCGACATCGTCGGCCCGTCGATTCTCGCCTTCCCGGCCCTGGTGCTGGGCCTCTCCGGCTTCGAGACCGGGGTCAGCATGATGCCGCTGATCAAGGCCGGGAACATGGCGGAGCGGGTGCGCAACACCCGCAAGCTGCTCACCACCGCCGCGGCGATCATGAGCGTCTACCTGATCGCGACCAGCTTCGTGACCACCGTCCTGATCCCGCCGGCCGAGTTCGAGGCGGGCGGGCAGGCGAACGGGCGGGCCCTGGCCTACCTGGCCCACGAGAAACTCGGCGAGGTCTTCGGCACGGTCTATGACATCAGCAGCATCCTGATCCTGTGGTTCGCCGGCGCGTCCGCGATGGCCGGCCTGATCAACATCGTGCCGCGCTACCTGCCCGGCTACGGCATGGCGCCGGAATGGGGCCGCGCGGTCCGCCCGGTCGTGCTGGTCTACACGGTGATCAGCATCGGCATCACGATCGCCTTCGGCGCCGATGTCAACGCGCAGGCCGGGGCATATGCGACAGGCATCCTGGCGATGATGGTCTCCGGCTCGGTCGCGGTCACCATCTCGGCGTGGCGGGCCCGCCGGCGCGGCGCCGGCATCGGCTTCACCGCGCTGACGCTGGTGCTGCTCTACGCGCTGGCCGACAACATCATCGAGAAACCGGACGGCATCGCGATCTCCGCGGTCTTCATCGCCGCGATCATCCTGGTCTCGCTGATCTCCCGGATCACCCGGACCACCGAGCTGCGCGCCGACCGGATCGAGTTCGACGAGAAGGCACGGCAGTTCATCGCCGACTCCATCGCCCACGACGGCGAGCTGAACATCGTCGCCAACCAGCGGCAGACCGGCGACCCGGAGGAATACGACGCCAAGGAGAGTGAGCAGCGCGGCATGAACCCGGTTCCCGGCCGCGCCGACGTCCTCTTCCTGGAGATCGACGTGGTCGACCCGTCCGAGTTCAGCGACGTCCTGAAAGTGCGCGGCACCGAGGCCGGCCAGCATCGGATCCTGCGCGTGGAGAGCCCGGCCGCGCCGAACGCGATCGCCGCCGTCCTGCTCGCCCTCCGCGACGCCACCGGGCTCCGGCCGCACTGCTACTTCGAGTGGGCCGAGGGCAGCCCACTCGGCCACCTCTTCCGCTACCTGCTCTTCGGGCGTGGCGACACGGCCCCCGTGGTCCGCGAGATCCTCCGGCAGGTCGAGCCTTCTCCCGAGCGCCGCCCTCGGGTCCACGTCGGATGAAGACCCTTGTCCGGTACGTCGTGAGCCGTGTCCCCTGAGGTGGGCGCGCGGGCGGGCGGTGGCTCGTGCCCGCCCGCCTGTCACCCGGTTCTCCCCGCTCCTCGCGCTTCTGCCGGCTCGCGCAGGGCCGGGGCGAGCAGCAGCGTGACCGCGACCGAACCGGCGGCCAGCAGCGTGATCGCGACCGCCGGCGAGGTCAGTTCGGCGAGTGTCCCGGCCAGCGCCGCGCACACCGCCTGCATGGTCAGCATCCCGGAGGCGTGCAGGCCGAGCGCCTGGCCACGGTTCTCGTCCGGCGTCAGCTCGACCAGGCGCTCCTGGAGCAGCAGCGTCGAGCAGTACCCGACCGCCGCGATCACGGCGAGTGCCACCGCGACGGCGAGCGGCGGGTGCAGCGCGAACGGCAGGTACGGCACGGCCAGCAACAACCGCAGCCAGGGGGCCGACCGGCGGCGCCAGCGGGGCGGCAGGAACCGCCCGGCCAGCACGTCGCCGGCGAGCATGCCCAGGGCGGAACCGGCCAGCAGCAGCCCGGCGCCGGACGGGGCGAACGGCACGAACAACGCCTCACAGCCGACGATCAGGCCGTTCGGGAGCCACAGTCCGGCGTAGATCGGCCGTACGCCGGAGATGGTCCACAACCGACGGTTGGTCCGCCAGGTCGCCGCCACTGACGGACGACCGGCCGCCCGCGGCGCGCGCCGGGCCAGTCCCCGTCGGATCACCACCGCCGCGACCAGGTGGAACCCGGCGCCGGTGAGCAGCGTCCCGGCCGGCGACAGCACTGTCACCAGCGCGCCGCCGGCCGCGAACCCGGCGATCTGCATGACCCCGGTGGAGATGTTCAGGGCAGAACGTCCCAGCAGGTACGCCTCGCCGGCCACGTCGGTGAGGAGCCCGGCCCGCACCCCGCCGCTGATCGAGGCGCCCAGCCCCGTCGCGAGCAGCACCGCGAACATCCCGCCGAGCGGCAGCCCGGGCAGCGCCAGCAGCGCGGTCAGCCCGGCGGTGAGCAGGGCCAGCCCGGTCGCCGCGGCCCGTGGCGGCCAGCGGTCGGCCGCGGACATCAGCAGGGTCGCGCCGGCCAGCTGGGCCAGCGACGGGCCGAACATGCTGATCGCGGCGAGGAACGGCGAGCCGGTACGGGCGTAGACGCCGGTGGCCAGCGCCAGCCCGACCACCGTGCCCGCGGCGTTCTGCAGGCAGGCCGCGGCGAAGATCGGGGTGAATCCGGGAGTCCGGAACAGATCGCCGTAGGTACGCATGGCTCGCAGTCTTCGGGCCGCCCCGCGAAGTGGTTAATGTTTCGCGTGGCAGCGAAAGGTGGTTCCTCGTGGGCTGGTGGCAGGTCGACGCCGACACGCTCGCGACCAGCCGTTTCGTGCTCTCCCCGCGGGCCGAGGCGACCGCCGGGCTGATGCGGCTGCGCTGGGACACCGCCGAGATCCCGTCCGACCGGGAATGGCTGCGCGCGCACCGGCCGGCCTGGCGGGAGCGTCTCGCCGCCGACCCGATCACCGCCGAACTGGTCGAGGCGGCGCTGCGGCCGCACTGGATCGCGGACTTCGTCGCACCGCCACCGGCCGAGGTGGAGCAGCCGTTCGAGGACGAGGTCGCGGTGGTCCGGGACACCTCGCCCGCGGCGGCCCGGGCCCACCTCGCCGAAGGGCTGGGCGGACGACTGCCGGACACGCTCGACCGGGACGACCTCGGCGCGCGGACGGCGGAGCTGCTGAGCTGGGTCTGGCGTACCGGGATCGCGCCGGACTGGCCCCGGCGCCGCCGCCTGCTGGAGGCGGACGTCCTGTCCCGGACCCGGCAGCTCAGCCTCGGTGGCTGGCGGTCGGCGATGGACGGGATGCGCGACGGGATGCGCTGGCTCGGCGAGGGCCGGCTGCAGATCAACGCACTCGACTACCCGCCGCGCGACATCTCCGGGGCCCAGCTGCTCCTCGTGCCGACCACGCTCGGCCGCGGCTGGGTGTCCTGGCAGGAGCCGCAGCCGACGCGGTACGCGCTGATCTACCGCGCGACCGGGGTGCTGGCCGACCCCGGGCCGGGCCGGGTCGTGCCCGGGGCGCTCGGGCGGCTGCTCGGGGCCGGCCGCGCGCGGATCCTGCTGGAGCTGGCGCAACCGAGGAGCACCAGCCAGCTGGTCGTGATCACCGGGCTGGCCCTGGGATCGGTCGGAGGTCACCTGCGGGTGCTGCTGGAGGCGGGTCTGGTGACCCGGCGCCGAGCCGGCCGCAGCGTCCTCTACCTGCGCACCTCCGCGGGCGAGGCCGTCGTCCACGCCGCGGCCGGCTGATCTTTTTCCGGCGCATTCGCGCTTTTTGCCGTACGCCGTCGCACCCGCTCACCCGGGTGAGCGCGGGTGTCGATCATCTGTTCGAAAAAGTGGGCGGCGTGGCGCCTCTGAGGTTGCTTTTTTGTCGTACGGGGGTGTTAGTCTCTGCTGTAGTTAGAACGGATGTTCGAACGAGCATTCGAACTGACCCCGGGAGCGTGTTTCGCGGCGTGTCTTCCGGGCGCGGCACCGCGAAGTGCCGCATGCGTGGTCCGGGCATTCGCGGGTCCGGTCCTCGCGACAAGGCAGGCCGCCGCTCGTTGCCCCCGACCCCCGGTGGCGGGCGGCGGACCCGCCGGTTGGTGTTGGCCGGCCGGGTGTGGTGTGGGGAAGCTTCACATCCGGCCGGTCTGCAGCCGGGGCTCCTACTGCCCGTGGGGTCCCGGCACCCCGGCCACAGGTTTGGCCCGTTGCGCCTTCCTCAGCAGCGGTCCGGTTCGGCCACCACGTCGTCGGATGCGGAACAGGCGAGGAGAAACGACCATGGCGAGCACCGCGGCACCCGGCCTGACGCCGGTCCCCGGGCATGCTTCGGCACCCGGCGCGACCGGCCGGGCTGACGCGCCCACGGTCCCGGCGCACATGCTGCCCCACCGTTCACCGGCCCAGCTGCTGGCAATCGCCCGGCAGGGTCTGGCCGAGGCGGCACACACGACTCCCGACGGCCTGCGATATGCGGCGGCCCACTTGGCTGCCCTGCGCGCGGCCGCCGCTCTGCTCGCCGCCCGGGCTCGCCCGGCCGCACCCGGGCGGCGCACCCGGGCGACCAGTGTCTGGTCGCTGCTGGCGATGGTCGCGCCCGAATTCGGTGACTGGGCGGGCTATTTCGCCCTCGGCGCCGGCAAGCGCGCTGCGGCCGAGGCCGGCATCCCGCACGTGGTCAGCGCCCGCGAGGCGGATGACCTGCTGCGCGCGGCCGAGCAGTTCGTGACGGTGGCGGAGTCCTCGCTCGGGCTCTCCTGTCAGCCGCCGTTGGCCGCCTGACCCCGACGCGACACCGGCGAATCGCCGAAGACCCAGGTGCCGGGCAGGTGGCGTGTGCGCGCCGGAACTCCAGGCGTCGGACGGGTCGCGTGCACGATGTGCGCTCCGGATGCCGGGACGGGCACGTGTCGGCGCTCCGGATGCCCGGGCCGGGGCGTGCACGAGTCGGCGCTCCGGGCACCGGGATGGGTGGTGTGCGGGAGCCTGCGTTCCGGGCCGGCGCTGATTGCCTGGCCGTCGCCTCCGGAGCGTTCGAGATCTACTTGCCGGTCAGTGAATCCGCCGGACCGGATTCTGTTCTGTCGGCATCTGCTTCGTGCGGGCGGAATATCCACTTTTATCGTGCTCGGTCCGCCGATCTTCGCCGCGGCCGGCGCGGGATCGCGGTGGAAGCGGGAAGCGAGCCGCGCTGCGGCCCCGAGGTGACGACGGCGTCGCGGCGGGCTGTTACGGGGAAACAGAGCGGGGCACCATGGCAGGGCGCATGATCAGCGGGACGGCCGCCCTCGCGGGACTGGTTCGTCCCGCGAGCGAGGCGGATGAGCCGGGCGCGCATCGGATGCTTCCGGTCGCGGCTGAGCTGGGCGGTCTGCTGCCCGGCAGCGGGCTGCGACGCGGCAGCACGGTGGCGGTGGCCGGTGGCCGGGTCGCGTCCGCCGGTGGTGGGACCTCACTGATGCTGGCGTTGCTCGCGGCGGCCTCCCGGGCCGGGTCCTGGTGCGCGGTCGTCGGGCTGCCGACGCTGGGCGCGCTGGCCGCGGCCGAGACCGGCATCGCGCTGGAACGCCTCGCGCTGGTGCCCGACCCCGGCCCGGACTGGCCGACCGTGGTGGCCGCCCTGATCGACGGCGTGGACGTGGTGGTCACGGCCGTGCCCGGGTCGGTTGCCGGGTCCGTCGTGAGCCGGCTCGCGGCCCGGGCCCGGCAGCGCGGCAGTGTGCTGATGCCGTTCGGGGCCTGGTCCGGCGCGGACGTGACGCTGCAGGTCAGCCGCAGTCACTGGGAAGGGCTCGGGGACGGCTGGGGGCGCCTGCGCCGCCGGGAGGTGACCGTCACCGCCAACGGGCGCGGCGCGGCGGCCCGTCCGCGGGAGCTCACTGTGTGGATGCCGGGGCTGACCACACGCCCGAGCAGCCCGGCCGCCCGTTCTGCCGGCCCTGCCTCTCATCCCGACAGCTCGGTGCCGCTCGCCGGGCCGGGTGCACGTCCGGATAGTTCGGTGCCGATCGCCGGGGCTGGTGTTCGTGGCGGCGCTGCGGGGTCGTTGGCCGGGCCGCCGCCGGTTCGGGACGGCCGGGGTGGGCCGGGCTCCGGCGGTGCCGTGCCGCGAGGTGCCGAGGAGAGCGGGCGGCGGCAGAAGGGCGGGCGGAAGAAGCCGGGAGCGGGGTCCGGGGCCGGTCGCGGTACACCCGCGGTCGCCATGTCCGCGCGGGATCGGCTCGGGGCGACGTCGGCGGTCGGGGCGGGGCGGGAGCGGCGTGGGGCGGCGGTGGGCTCGTCCGTGGGTTCGGGGGTGGGGGAGTGATGGTGGGGCCGGTGCGGACGCTGCTGGTCTGGTGCCCGGACTGGCCGGTGGTGGCAGCCGAGATCGTGCTCGGGGTGCCGGCCGCCGAGCCGGTCGCGGTGTTCGCGAACAATCGGGTGCTGGCCTGTTCCGAGGCGGCCCGGCGGGAGAACGTGCGGCGAGGGCTGCGGCGGCGGGATGCGCAGGGACGGTGTCCGCAACTGATCGTGGTGGAGCATGACCCGGGGCGGGACGCGCGGGCGTTCGAGCCGGTGGTGGCCGCGGTCGAGGAGGTCGCGGCCGGGGTCGAGGTGGTGCGTCCGGGCGCGTGTGCGCTGGCGGCGCGCGGGCCGTCGCGGTACTACGGGGGTGAGGAGGCCGCGGCCGAGCGGATCGTCGAGCACATCGCGCAGACCTGCGCGGTGGAGAGCCAGATCGGGATCGCCGACGGGGTGTTCGCGGCCGGGATCGCGGCCCGGGACGGGAAGATCGTCGTGCCGGGCGGGACCGCCGGGTTCCTGGCCGGTTTCCCGGTCGAGGCGCTGGAGCGGCCGCAGCTCACCGACCTGCTGCGCCGGCTCGGGGCGAGGACGCTGGGCGAGTTCGCGGCGCTGCCGGCCGGGGACGTGCTGACCCGGTTCGGGTTCGACGGGGCGCTGGCGCACCGGCTCGCCGGGGGCGGTGACCACCGGCCGCTCGCGGTCCGGCAGCCGCCGCGCGATCTGGCGGTCTCCGAGACGTACGACGAACCGCTCGACCGAGTGGACACCGCCGCTTTCGCCGGGCGGGTGCTGGCCGAGCGCCTGCACGAGAGGCTCGCCGGGTACGGGCTGGCCTGCACCCGCCTCGGCGTCGAGGCGGTCACCGCGGACGGTCAGGAACTGCACCGCGTCTGGCGGCACGACGGCCTGCTCACGGCGGCCGCGATCGCCGAGCGGGTGCGCTGGCAGCTCGACGGCTGGCTGACCGGCGCCCGCCGGAACGCGCCGGCCCGCCCGACCGCGGGACTGGTCCGGCTGAGCCTGATCCCGGGCGGGGTTCTCGCGCACGCCGGCCTGCAACCGGGTCTCTGGGGTGACACCGGCGCCGAGCGGGACCGGGCGCATCGGGCGTTCAGCCGGGTGCAGGGCCTGCTCGGGCCGGAGGCGGTGGTGACGCCGGTGATCGGGGGCGGGCGTTCCGGGGACGATCAGGTGCGCCTGGTCCCGTGGGGTGACGAGCGCACGCCGGCCCGGCCCGCCGCGGTGCACGAGGATCCGATTCCGGGCCTGGTCACGGTGCCGGTGCTGGACCGTGCCATCGCTCCGGAACTGCCCGGTGGTCCGGCTTCGCGCCGCTTCCCGGTGCTGGTCGAGTCGGATCCGCGCCGCTTTCCGCCTCCGCTCACGGGGACGGCGAGCGGTGAAGAAAAGCCGAAAAGTCGGACTCAGGAAGCCGATGAGGGCCGACCGGCTTCGCGCTCCCACCTGCGACTGGTCGGGGAGACAGAGACAGAGACGGCGGCGGAAGCTGCGGCGGGGCGGGGCGGCGCCGCGGGAGTGGCGGCTGGGCGGGACGGCGGACGGGAGAACGAGGCGCGGGCGGATGCCGCGGCGGGCGCGGCAACGGCCGTACGCGCAAAGCAGTGGGGTCCTGGTTCGAAGAGACAGCCTCCTTGGCCGGGGCGACTGCCGCGACCGTCACCCGCCCTGGCACCGGGGCAGCCGATCCCGGCGGTGGTGTACGACGAGACCGGGATGCCGGTCGGGGTCTCCGCGCGCCTGGAGCTGACCGGCAGGCCGGCGACGTTGACGGTGGATCGGTCGGCGCCGCTGGCGATCACCGGCTGGGCCGGCCCGTGGCCGATCGAGGAGCGCTGGTGGGCGCCGGAGGAGGCGCGGCGCCGGGCGAGGTTCCAGATGTCGCTGGCGGACGGGCGGGCGGTGCTGATCTCGCTGACCGCGGGGCAGTGGGCGGTGGAGGCGATCTATGACTGACACTTCGGCCGGCGCGATGAGTTTTCACCATCCGGAGCAGTCCTGGGCGAAGCTGGAGGCGACGCTCTCGGGGACTCCGGTGGTGGACCCGATCGCGGCCGATGCCGACGGTGGTGACTCACCGGCGTTCAGTCGCAAGCGCGAGCCCTATCGTGCCGCGCCCGGCCTGGTGCGGCGGGAGGCCGAGGTCGAGTACGCCGAGTTGCACTGTCACACCAACTTCAGCTTCCTGGACGGGGCGAGCCACCCGGAGGAGCTGGCCGAGGAGGCGGCCCGGCTCGGCCTGACCGGGCTGGCCGTGACCGATCATGACGGTTTCTACGGCGTGGTCCGCTTCTCCGGAGCGGCCCGTGAGCTGGGATTGCCGACGATCTTCGGTGCCGAGTTGTCGCTGGGGCTGACCCGCCCGCAGAACGGCGAACCCGACCCGGAGGGCGCTCATCTGCTGGCCCTGGCGCACGGGCACGAGGGCTACGCCCGGCTGGCCCGGGTGATCTCGCAGGCACAGTTGCGGGGCGGGGAGAAGGGCAGACCCGAGTACGGCAGTCCGGAGGAGATCGCCGAGATCCTGAGGGACCACGTGCTGGTGCTGACCGGCTGCCGCAAGGGCCCGGTCCCGCTGGCCCTGGCCACGGAGGGGGTCGACGCCGCCGCGTGGGAGCTGGACCGGCTGGTGGACCTGTTCGGGAAGCCGAACGTGGCGGTCGAGCTGACCGATCACGGTCACCCGTATGACGGCGACTACAACGACGCGCTCTTCGCCCTGGCCCGGAGCCGCCGCCTGGAGGTGGTCGCGACCGGAAACGTTCACTACGCCACCCCGTCGCGGCGGCGGCTGGCGACCGCGCTCGCCGCTGTCCGGGCCCGGCGCAGCCTGGACGAGATGGACGGCTGGCTGCCCGCGGCCGGCACCGCCCACCTGCGCAGCGGCGCCGAGATGGCGCGCCGGTTCGCCGGTTATCCGGGTGCGGTGGAGAACGCCGCGATGTACGGCGACGGTCTCGCCTTCGACCTGGAGCTGGTCGCGCCGAAGCTGCCCGACTACGACGTGCCGCCGGGGCACACCGAGATGAGCTGGCTGCGTGAGCTGACCATGCGCGGCGCCCGGGAACGCTACGGGGAGCATCACCCGAAGGCCTACCGGCAGCTGGAGTACGAGCTCCGGATGATCGAGGACCTGGGTTTTCCCGGCTACTTCCTGATCGTGTACGACATCGTGCAGTTCTGCCTCCGGGAGAAGATCTACTGCCAGGGCCGCGGTTCGGCGGCCAACTCCGCGGTCTGTTACGCGCTGCGGATCACCAACGTCGACGCGGTCGAGTACAACCTGCTCTTCGAGCGCTTCCTCGCTCCCGAGCGCGACGGCCCGCCGGACATCGACGTCGACATCGAGTCGGATCGGCGCGAGGAGGTGATCCAGCACGTCTACGAGAAGTACGGACGGGAGCACACCGCGCAGGTCGCCAACGTGATCTCCTACCGTCCCCGGTCGGCGGTGCGGGACATGGCCCGCGCGTTCGGTTTCTCGGCCGGCCAGCAGGACGCGTGGAGCAAGCAGATCGACCGTTGGGGCGACGTCGCGACCGCCGGCAGCGACCTGCCCGAGCAGGTGGTCGAGTTCGCCGGCGCGGTGCAGAACTTCCCCCGGCACCTGGGCATCCACTCCGGTGGCATGGTGATCTGCGACCGCCCGATCATCGAGGTCTGCCCGGTCGAGTGGGGCCGGATGCCGGGCCGCAGCGTCCTGCAGTGGGACAAGGACGATTGCGCCGCGGTCGATCTGGTCAAGTTCGACCTGCTCGGGCTCGGGATGCTGTCGGCGCTGCACTACGCCTACGACATGATCGAGTCCGAGCTGGACATCGGCACGATGCGCCTCGACGATCCCGAGGTCTACGCGATGCTGCGCAGGGCCGACTCGGTCGGGGTGTTCCAGGTGGAGAGCCGGGCGCAGATGGCGACGCTGCCCCGGCTCAAACCGGACAACTTCTACGACCTGGTGATCGAGGTGGCGCTGATCCGCCCCGGGCCGATCCAGGGCGGCTCGGTCCACCCGTACATCCGGCGCAAGAACGGCCTGGAGGCGCCGGCCGTTCCGCACCCGCTGATGGAGAACGCACTGGCCAAGACCCTCGGCGTTCCGCTCTTCCAGGAGCAGCTGATGCAACTGGCCATCGACGTGGCCGGTTTTGATCCTTCCGAGGCGGACCAGTTGCGACGCGCGATGGGTTCCAAGCGTTCGATCGAGAAAATGCAGAGGATCAAGATCCGGCTGTACGAGGGGATGGCCGCCAACGGGATCACCGGAGAGCTCGCCGACGACCTGTTCCACAAGCTCTCCGCGTTCGCCAGTTACGGCTTCCCGGAGAGTCACGCGATGAGCTTCGCCTACCTGGTCTACGCCAGTGCCTGGCTCAAGCGGTACCACCCGGCCGCGTTCTGTGCCGCGCTGCTGAACGCCCAGCCGATGGGCTTCTACTCACCGCAGACGCTGGTCGACGACGCCCGCCGGCACGGCGTCGAGGTGCGCCGCCCGGACATCAACGCCAGCGACGCGATGGCCACGCTGGAGACCACCCCGCAGAGCCGGCACGCCGCGCTCGCCGGTGAACCGCCGCACGCGTGGGGGCTGAACGGCCCGGCGGTGCGACAGGGGCTGGGCGCGGTCCGGACGATCGGGGCCGAGCTCGCCGCGCGGATCGAGAAGGAGCGGCGCGAGCATGGGCCGTACCGGTCGATGACCGATCTTGCCCGCCGGACCGGATGCTCGGCCGCGCACCTGGAGGCGCTCGCCACCGCCGACGCCTTCGCGAGTTTCGGCCTGTCGCGGCGCGAGGCGCTGTGGGCCGCGGGCGCCGCCGCGCAGGACAAGCCGGACCGGCTGCCCGGGACGGCGACCGGCACCGACGCGCCGATGCTGCCCGGGATGAGCGAGGTGGACACGCTGGTCGCGGACGTCTGGGCGACCGGGTTGTCCCCGGAGACGCATCCGGCGCGGTTCCTCCGGGAGCGGCTCGACGCGGCCGGGGCGCTGCCGATCTCCGCGCTGCCCGCGGTCGAGGGCGGCAGCCGGGTCCTGGTCGGCGGGATCGTCACCCACCGGCAGCGGCCGGCGACCGCGGGCGGGGTGACGTTCGTGAACCTGGAGGACGAGACCGGGATGCTGAACGTGACCTGCTCACCCGGGCTGTGGCTGCGGTACCGGCGGGTCGCGCGGAGCAGTGCGGCGCTGCTGGTGCGGGGAAAACTGGAGAAGGTGGAGGGGGTGCTGAACCTGGTGGCGGATCGGCTGGAGGCGCTGAACCCACCGGTGACGCCGGCCTCGCGGGACTTCCGTTGAAGAGGTTGTTTTCGGCATTTGCCGGAAATGCCGGTTCGGCTGGCATAGGGTGCGTCTCCAGGAAGTCTCGGGGAGTGCGCCATGTTGTTCCGAATCTGCACGAGTCTCGCCGTCGCCGCAGCCGCCCTGGCCGCCGCGGCACCCGCCGCCGCCGGGCCGCGACCGGGGCCACCCACCGGCTCGCGACTCGTCCTCACCCGCGTCGCCGAGGCCGGCGGGGGAGCCGCGACGGTCGAACTCACCTGTGATCCGGACGGCGGCGGGCATCCCCAGCCCTCCCGGGCCTGCGCCGACCTGTCCCGGGCCGGGGCGAACCCGGGGCGGCTCAAGCCGGCCGACCGCTACTGCTTCCTGCTCTACAAGCCGGTCACCGCGCAGCTCAGAGGGGTGTGGCGGGGACGCTCGGTGACGTGGGCGCACACCTACGGCAACAGTTGCGAGATGAATCGCGCCACCGGCGTCCTGTTCGATTTCTAGGGTTGTCCGGCGGGCTAGGCTGCCTGCGTGGACACCGCAATCACCCGAACCGGCCGGCCGCACGTCACCGCCCGCACCGCGGCGGTCTGGGCCGTGCTGCGCCGTGAGCTGGACCGGCATGCCGGCCGTTCGCTGACCGTCCTGGACGTGGGCGGCGGCACCGGCGGGTTCGCCGTGCCCCTGGCCGAGGCCGGGCACACCGTCACCGTGATCGACGCCAGCCCGGACGCGCTGGCCGCCCTGACCCGCCGCGCCGCCGACGCCGGCGTGGCCGAGCGCGTGCACGCCGTGCAGGGTGACGGCGACGCGCTCGCCGGGCTGGTCGAGCCGGGCAGCGCCGACCTGATCCTGTGCCACGCCGTGCTGGAGATCGTCGACGACCCGTCGCAGGTGGTCACCGCGATCGCCGGGGCCCTGCGGCCGGGCGGTGCGCTCAGCCTGCTGGTCGCCGGAAGGGCCGCCGCGATTCTGGGCCGGGCCGTCAACGGTCACCTTCGGGCGGCATCCGCGCTGGTCACCGACCTGGAAGGCCGGTCCGGGCCGCGGGACACCCTGCGCCGGCGATACGACGCGGAGACCGCCGCCGACCTGTTGCGCTCCGCCGGGCTCGACGTCGAGCAGACCCATGGCGTACGGGTGGTGGCCGACCTCCTCCCCGCCGCCGTGCTCGAGGAGGACCCGCAGGCGGTGCTGGAGCTGGAACTGGCGTTGAGCGCTCAGCCGCCGTTCCGGGACATCGCCTCGCAGCTGCACCTGTTCGCCCGCCGGCCATGACCGTCTTCCCCTCCGACGGGCTGCATCCCGACGCGCTGCGGCTCGTCCGGCCCGCCTACGGGACGGGCAGTCTCGCTGACCTGCTGCCCAGCGTCAGCGCGGTGCTCGGCGTTCCCGATGCGACCGACGTGCTCGGCCTCGGCGCCCGGCTCGACGGGGTGGACAAGGTGGCGGTGCTGCTGGTGGACGGGCTCGGGGCGTACCAGCTGCCGCTCGCCGCCCCGCACGCGCCGGTCCTCGCCGACCTGGCCGCCGGTGGGCGCGGTCACGCCGGCACATTGACCGCCGGCTTCCCCTCCACCACCCCGGTCAGCCTGGTCACGCTCGGCGCCGGGGTGCCGCCCGGCGCGCACGGGATCCTCGGCTTCACGGTCCGGCGCCCGGACGGACGCCCGCTCACCCACATCCTGTGGGGCAACGACCCCGATCCGCGTACGTGGCAGCCGGTCCCGACCCGCCTGGAGCTGGCCGCCGCGGCCGGCGTGCGGGTCACCGTCGTCAGCAAGCCCCAGTTCGAGGGCGGCGGCCTGTCGCTCGCCGCGAACCGGGGCGGCGTCTACCGCGGCGCCGCGGACGGCACGGCGGTCGCCGACGGCATGCTGGCCGCGCTGCGCGAGGCGGACGGGCCGGCGCTCGTCTACGGCTACCACCCGGACCTCGACCACTTCGGCCACGAGGACGGGGTCGGCTCGGACACCTGGCGGGAAGCCGCGCGCGGCGTCGACAAACTGCTCGACCGGCTGGTGCACGGGCTGCCGCCGCGATCCGCGCTGCTGATCGTCGCCGATCACGGCCAGCTGAACGTTCCGCTGGAGGGGCGGCGGGACATCGCGGCGATACCGGCACTCGCCGAGGGCGTCGAGGGCGTGGCCGGGGAGCCGCGGGTGCGCTATCTGCACGTGGCGGCGGGCGCACGTGATGACGTGCTGGCGAATTGGCGCGAGGTTTTCGGCGCGGACGCCTCGGTGGTCTCGCGCGAGCAGGCGATCGACGAGGGCTGGTTCGGGGCGGTCCCGGCCGCGCACGCCGAGCGGATCGGGGACGTCGTGGTGATCTGCTGGGGCCGGGCGGTGGCGGTGGCCTCGGGCTGGGAGCCGGTGAAGGCGGGACAGCTCGTCGCCTACCACGGCTCGGCCACGGCGGCGGAGATGACCGTCCCGTTGCTGATCGCCCGTTCATCCGTATAACTCGATGTCGCAGGTGCTTCACGCGATGTAATCAGCCTGGTGAGACGGGCTTTTCGGACGAAACGATCTTCCGGGCCCGGAAAATCACCCGCACTCAGCCGTCGTCCGGCTTTCCGACCCGGCAACCCCCTCGTAGACTTGCGTGGTAAGGCAGCCGACGGCTGCCCCGGCCCCACGCGGGCCGGACATGCGCCCGGGGAGGAAAGCCGTGCCGCTCTCGGAGCACGAGCAGCGGCTGTTCGATCAGATCGAGCGGTCGCTTGCCGAGGACCCCAAATTCGCCTCGGCTGTGCGGGCCAGCGACCCGCGTTTCCACGCACGGCGCCGGCTCATCATCGCCGCGTTCGTGATCGTGCTTGGTCTGGCTCTCGTCGTCTACGGGGCAGCCTCGGGCACGGTGTTGCTCGGCGTCGCCGGCTTCGTCGTGATGCTCGGGTCCGCCGCCTTCGCGATGCAGTCGCGCAAGCGTGGCCAGGCCCCCGACCTCAGATCCGTCGGCGGCACCGCCTCCCGGCGGACCCGCCAAGGACGTAAGGGCAGCGGTGGCTTCCTGGACCGTCTCGAAGACCGGTGGAAGCAGCGGCCGGAAGGGCATCGCTGACGGCTTCGACCCATATTGACGAACGGCGGCCATGCGGCCGCCGTCGTCGTTTCCGCTTGCCTGGGCACTTGCGGCCGGGCAAGCGGTCCATGCCGATTGCCCCAGTACGCCCACACCCCGCCTCGCCGTCACCCGGCACCCCAATCTCCGCGCCGCGCGTTTCCCGCCCCGT
>NZ_JBIRWQ010000001.1:0-416649 GCF_044388125.1 Actinoplanes sp. NPDC020271 | reverse complement strand
GTGCCTCACGCCAGCCCGCGCGTGCCTCACGCCAGCCCGCGCGTGCCTCACGCCAGCCCGCGCGTGCCTCACGCCAGCCCGCGCGTGCCTCACGCCAGCCCGCGCGTGCCTCACGCCATCCCGCGCGTGCCTCACGCCATCCCGCGCGTGCCCCACACCGAGCTGGTGTTGAGCGCTGCTTCGGGCGGCCTGTTCCGACCCTCAGCGCCAGCCGAGCTGCCTGCGCCGGCGCTGGGTGTTGTCTCGCGTGGCCGGTCACGACCGTGAGTGCCGGCCGGACTGTCCGGGCGCCGGCGCTGGGGGTTGTTCCGGAGGGGCTGTCACGACCTTCAACGGCCGCGGCGATGGGGGTCGGCTGAGCAGACGGAAGGGCGCCGCCCCGACGGGACGGCGCCCTTCCACAAGGTGATCAGCGAGCCCGATTGACCAGCCGACGCGGGTTGAAGCGCGTCACCCACTCCCCGAACCGCCCGGACAGTTCCGCTGCCCGCGTGCCCGCCTCGGCCAGCCCCAGCCGCCAGCTGAGCAGGATCGACGGCGGGAAGAGGGCCGCCCGCAGCCGGACCCGGGTGTTCGCCGAGCGCGACATGCCGGCCCGGACCTGGCGCAGCGCCGCGGTCAGTTCCGCGCCCTGCATCGGCTGGCGGGCGTAGCGGGCCCGTTCCTCGGCGGTGCCGAGCAGTTCCGCCGCGCCGGCCGGTTCTTCGGTGAGGACTGCTTCGCGGACGAGCCGCTGGGCGGTGAGCCGGGGCGTCTCGGTCGGGTCGACCGTGATCTGGAAGTCGACCATCGTGTCGATCAGCTCGTCCCACGCGGCGTGGGCGTCCTCGCGGGCCCGGACCGTTTCGGTGGTCACCGTGATGCCGGTGATCGTGCCGGCCGGGCCGGGTGTGGACGGGTCGATCACCGCGGGCGGCGGGCCGGTGGTCGCGGAGTGCCGCTGGCGCCGGAGCAGGACCCGGCGCAGCGCCGGGACCAGCAGCAACGC
This sequence comes from Actinoplanes sp. NPDC020271, assembly GCF_044388125.1. Lineage (NCBI taxonomy): Bacteria > Bacillati > Actinomycetota > Actinomycetes > Micromonosporales > Micromonosporaceae > Actinoplanes > Actinoplanes sp. NPDC020271. The sequence goes on along the minus strand of NZ_JBIRWQ010000001.1, from coordinate 415,661 downwards.
GATCAGTGTGGCGATCAGGCCGCCGATCAGCAGCCCGGTCCAGTTGTCCTCGTCGGTGCTGACCGGGCCGGCGGCGGTCAGGTCGGTGTTGTCGCCGGCCTTGTCGGGTCGCTGGTTCGGCGCGGCCGAGGCGGTGGTGCTGCTGCCGGGTGCCGCGGCGGTGGGTGCGGTGGTGGCCGGCGCGGTGGTCCGGTCGACGTCCGGCGCCCAGTCGGACCGGCTGGCGCCGGCGACTCCGGCGGACGGGGTCGCGTCGAACGGGACCCAGCCGAAGCCTTGCAGGTAGACCTCGGTCCACGCGTGGGCGTTGCGGTTGGTGATGACGAACGTGTCGCCGTCTTCGGCGGTGCCCCGGGTGAAGCCGAACGCGACCCGGGCCGGGATTCCGGCGGCCCGCACCATCCACGCCATCGCCGCGGCGTACTGCTGGCAGTAGCCCACCTTGTTCTTGAGGAACGCCTCGATCTCGGAGAGGTTCCCGGTGGACTGGGTGGACAGGCTGTACGAGAACCCGTACTTCTTCGAGAACGAGTCGTAGATGGCGCGGATCTTGTCGTAGTCCGTGGTCTTGCCCCGGGTCAGTTTCGCGACCTGCGTGTCCACGTACGTGTTGGCGGGGACGCTCGTGTACGCCCGCCGGATCGGGTCGTTCTGTCCGAGCTCCTGCGCGGTCCGCAGTTCGTCCGGGGTGTACTGCGGTCGCAGGTAGTCGATCGAGTACTTCTGTTTGCTGGTGGTGCTCCGGTTGGAGTAGAGCACCTGCTGGTTCCCGTCGTACGCCCACGAGCCGGTGAGGTCGCTGATGCCGACCGGGTACGAGTACAGCGGCGCCATGCTCTGCCGCAGCGCGTCGGTGACCTCGACCTCGGCGTGGTACTGCGCGAACGTCGTCTGGCCGGTCGCGCCCTCGCGCCGCGGGTCGGGCAGGCTGCCCCGGTTGAGGGTGTTCCCGTTCGGCGCCTGGTTGCCGAAGCCTTCCGGGGTGAGCTGGTCGGCGACCCCGAATCGCAGGTAGAACGGGTCCTTCTCGTTCGTCGTCACCTTCAGCAGGCTGACCGTGCTGTTCTGGGTGAGCTGACCGCTGAGCGAGGCGAACAGGTTGATCTTCCCGTTGCCGGTGCCGTTCCCGCCGCCGATCCCGGGGCCGTTCTGGGTGAGCTGGGACAGCAGGCCGCCGGTGACGGTCGGCACGGCCAGCGGCAGCAGCACCGCGACCAGCACCCCGACCACGCCGAGGCGACGCCCGGCGGCGGCCAGGGGCGACGGCTCCCAGACGTCCACGTCGCGGCCGTCGCCGGTGAACCGGCGGCCGAAGCGGCGCACCCGGTCGACGTTGTCGGCGACCAGCAGCCACAGGTAGCCGCAGGCGCCGACGATGAACGGGGTGACCGGCACGCTGTCCAGGTAGACCGCGACCGGGATGGAGTAGATCGCCAGCATCGGCAGACCGGCCAGGGCGGGCCGGCGGAACACCGCGGTGAGCAGGTCGACCACGATCGCGACGACGCCGATGCCGAGGGCGGCGACGAAGAGCAGGCCGTCCCGGTCGGGGACCGGCACCGCGTACGACCGGGTGTCCTGCCCGGCCTGCTGGATCAGCTCGCCGAAGTGGGCGATCGTGGCGGGCGTCGGCACCAGCAGCTCGTGCCCGCTCGGGAAGATCCAGGTGAGCGTGACGACCATCGCGACGACCATCCCGAGCGCCTGCGCCCAGCTGGGGAAACGCAGGGTGCGGGTGAGCACCCCGGCCCCGGCGATCATCGCCACGGTGAGGATGACCTGGAGCAGCCAGGTCCACTTGTCGAAGATCGTGGCCAGCGGCGCGGCGGCGAGCAGGGTGGCGCCGGCCGCGACCAGCCCGAGACGACGGCGGCCGGTCATCGGATCACCCCGCTGACCGTCTCGGCCATCGCCGCGCGGTAGGCGAAGCCCTGCGACCCGCGGCTCACCGAGGGCCACAGCCCCGGCAGTGTCTCGCCGTGCGTGACCCGCACCGACCGCCAGCCACTGCGGACCAGCGCCAGCGAGGCGGCCGCGTGCTCGCGGTCCGACTCCTGGCGGTCGCCGTCGGTCATCGAGACCCAGGTCGTACTGTCGATGGCGAAACCGACGCAGGTCGCGCCGTTGCCGCGGAGCTGACTGAGCAGGTGCGCCTCGGCGGTGGTGAGCGAGCCGAACAGGCCGATCACCAGCCCGCCGTCGGACCGGCGCCGGACGTTCTCCACCAGCACCGACACGTCCAGCGCGGAGGCCGGCTTGACGTCGGCCAGCGCGTCCAGGATCAGGCCCTCGCCACCGCTCTCGGTGCCGTCGATGTCCACTCCCGTCCCGGTCACGAGTCGCACCTTGTAACCGGCCTCGCGCAGGTGCACCGCGACGCTGGCGGCCGCCGAGACGGCCCATTCGAAGCTGGCCGTCGGTCCCTCGCCGCGATGCGCCTGGGCTCGGGTGTCGAGCACCACCGTGGCCCGGCTCTCCCAGGGCTGTTCCTCACGGCGGACCATCAATTCCCCGGTACGGGCGGTGGAGCGCCAGTGCACCCGCCGGAGGTCGTCGCCGCGCCGGTACTCCCGGGTGGCCGCGTCGTCCTCACCGTGCACCGCGACGGAGCGGGCCCGGCTGTCCCCGGCGCCCGCGTACTCCCCGGCGAGGCGGACCCGGGGGAGCGGGACGACCTGCGGGATCACCGTGAGCTGGTCGACGCTGGGGAACGAGCGGGTCAGCTCGCACAACCCGAACGGGTCGGTCAGGCGGATCACCAGCGGGCCGATCGGGTACCGCCCGCGCACGTCGGCGCGCACCGTGTACGCCACCGAGCTGGCCTGATGTGCCCCGAGCCGTTCCAGCACGACCCGCGGGCGGCTGCCCAGCGCGTACGGCAGCCGGTCCTCCAGCAGCATCGTGCCGGTGGGCAGGCGGGACAGGTTCTGCAGGCGCAGGATCACCCGGGCGCTGGAGCCGACCGGGGCGCGGCCCGGCTCCAGCGAGCGGGTGCACGCCAGTTTGTAGCGGCTGCGGCCGACGTACGCCGCGGCCAGCAACGGCAGTGCGGCCAGCAGCACGGCGACCCGCAGCAGGTCGCGCTCACCGAGGATGAGCGCCGAGATGCCGGCGGCGATCGCGGCGGCCAGGAACGAGCGGCCGCGCGTGGTGAGTCCCCGCAGCGCCTCTCGCATGGTCATCGCCCCCGGGACTCGTACTGCGTGCCGCCGCCGGCGCGGGTGTCGTACGGATTCCGGTTCGCGTGCGGGATCGGCAGCCGGTGCACGATCTCGGAGACGATGGTGTCCGTCGTCCGCCGGTTGAGCTGCGCGTCGGCTGTGGGGATGAGCCGGTGGGCGAGCACCGGTACGGCCAGCGCCTGCAGGTCGTCGGGGAGCACGTAGTCGCGGCCGTCGAGCGCCGCGACCGCCTTGGCGGTGCGGATCAGCTGGAGGGTCGACCGCGGGGACGCGCCGAGCCGGATCTCCGGCGCCTCGCGGGTCGCGGTGACCAGGGCGATCGCGTACTGCTGGACGGCGTCGGCGGCGTGCACCGCGCGGGCCGTCTCGATCAGCCGGCGGATCATCGTGGCGTCGGCGACCGCGCGCAGGTCGTTGAGCGGGTCGTGGTCGGCGTTGCCGGTCAGCATCGCCAGCTCGGCCCGCGGGTCCGGGTAGCCCATGGCGATCCGGGCGGTGAACCGGTCGCGCTGCGCCTCGGGCAGCGGATAGGTCCCCTCCATCTCGATCGGGTTCTGAGTGGCCACCACCATGAACGGCGACTGCAGCTCGTAGGTCGTCCCGTCGACGGTGACCTGCCGTTCCTCCATGCACTCGAGGAGCGCGGACTGGGTTTTCGGCGAGGCCCGGTTGATCTCGTCGCCGACCACCAGGTTGGCGAAGACGGCGCCCGGCTTGAACTCGAAGTCGCGGGTCTCCTGGTTGTAGACGCTCACCCCGGTGACATCACTCGGCAACAGGTCCGGGGTGAACTGGATGCGGCGCACGGAACAGTCGATCGATCGGGCGAGCGCCTTGGCGAGTTTCGTCTTGCCGACGCCCGGCACGTCCTCGATCAGCAGGTGACCCTCGGCCAGCAGCACCGCGAGGGCCAGTCGCACCGTGGCGCTCTTGCCCTCGATGACCTGCTCGATGTTGGCCATGATGGCTTGTGCGGCGGCACGGAACTCGGCACTCGTCAGCGGTCCTGTCGGCTCGCCCCAGGTCGGCGTTGTCACGGGCTTTCCTCCAAGTGATACGTACCCCGAGCAGTGGATCACCCAGTGTCAGGGCACCCCAAGGTTGCGGGCGCCCAGCGGCCGTGGGCCTCCGGCGCTCGCCGCCCGTTCCTGACAGGTTATCCCCGTCCGCACACCGCTCCGAAAGGCCGGAACGACCAGGGTTTCCGAGAAAACCGGACGAACATGGTCCATCTACCGACAGTGATCGGGTTCCGGAACGCGTCGTTCTCGCACGGCATACCGGTCGCCGTGCGTGATGGCGGGCGGGTATCATGGCGCGCATGGCTCGGTCTGTTCTGCTCCTTAGCCGGCCGCGCTGAACCGAACCTTCTCGGTACAGTGCGGCGCCCCCTCCTGCGTGAGGGGCTTTTTTGTGCCCTGGAGCGCCTGACCCCAGCCCTTTTGACGTAGACGAGATGGTGAAGATGGCCGAGACCGAGAACCCGTTCCGCTACACCGCCGCGCTGGCCGGCGAGATCGAGCTGCGCTGGCAGCGGTACTGGGCGGAGAACGGGACGTTCCACGCGCCCAACCCGGTCGGCCCGCTGGCCGACCCGGATCACCCGCGGGCCGGCGCGCCGAAGCTGCACGTGCAGGACATGTTCCCGTATCCGTCCGGCGCCGGTCTGCACGTCGGTCACCCGCTGGGCTACATCGGGACCGATTCGTACACCCGCTACAAGCGGATGACCGGCTACAACGTGCTGCACCCGATGGGCTTCGACGCCTTCGGCCTGCCCGCCGAGCAGTACGCGGTGACCACCGGCACGCACCCCGCGATCACCACCGCCGCCAACGTCGAGCGGTACCGGCAGCAGCTGCGCCGCCTGGGTCTGGCCTACGACGACCGCCGGTCGTTCTCCACCACCGACCCGGAGTACTACCGCTGGACCCAGTGGATCTTCCTGCAGGTCTTCAACTCCTGGTTCGACCCGTCGGTGCACAAGGCCCGCCCGATCAGCGAGCTGATCGCCTCCTACGAGGCCGGTGACCGTGGCACCGAGTGGGCCGGGCTGTCCGCGGCCGAGCGTCGCAAGGTGATCGACGGTCACCGGCTGGCCTACGTCTCCGAGGCGCCGGTCAACTGGTGTCCCGGCCTGGGCACCGTGCTGTCGAACGAGGAGGTCACGCCGGACGGCCGGTCCGAGCGGGGCAACTACCCGGTCTTCCAGCGCAGCCTGAAGCAGTGGATGATGCGCATCACGGCGTACGGGGATCGCCTGGTCGAGGACCTGGACACGCTGGAGTGGCCGGAACCGGTCAAGCTGATGCAGCGCAACTGGATCGGCCGTTCCCAGGGCGCGCACGTCGACTTCTCGGTCGGCTCGGACAAGATCACCGTCTTCACCACGCGCCCGGACACGCTGTTCGGCGCGACGTACATGGTGCTGGCGCCCGAGCACGAGCTGGTCTCCCGGATCGTTCCCGCGGAATGGCCGGCCGGGACGAAGGCCGCCTGGAAGGTCGCGGCCACCCCGGCCGAGGCCGTGGAGGCCTACCGGGCCACCGCCGCCGCCAAGACCGAGGAGGAGCGGACCGCCGACGGCAAGGTCAAGACGGGCGTCTTCACCGGCGCCTACGCGACCAACCCGGTCAACGGCGAGAGCATTCCGGTCTTCATCGCCGACTACGTGCTGGCCGGCTACGGGACCGGCGCGATCATGGCGGTGCCGGCCCACGACGAGCGCGACTTCGAGTTCGCCACCGTGTTCGAGCTGCCCATCGTCCGTACCGTCGAATCGCCGGAAGGTGTCGAGGGCGCCTGGACGGGCGACGGCAAGACGATCAACTCCGCCGATCCTGAATCCGGATTCAGCCTGAACGGGCTGAACAAGGCCGAGGCCAAGGCCGCGATGATCGCCTGGCTGGAGGAGAAGGGCTTCGGGCAGGGCGCCACCACCTACCGCCTGCGCGACTGGCTGTTCAGCCGCCAGCGGTACTGGGGTGAGCCGTTCCCGATCGTCTACGACGAGACCGGCCTGCCGATCGCGCTGCCCGACGCGATGCTGCCGGTCGAGCTGCCCGAGGTCGACGACTTCTCGCCGCGCACCTTCGACCCGGACGACGCGGACACCGAGCCGGAGACCCCGCTGTCCCGCAAGAAGGACTGGGTGCAGGTCGAGCTGGACCTGGGTGACGGCCTGAAGACGTACACCCGGGAGACCAACACGATGCCGCAGTGGGCCGGCTCCTGCTGGTACGAACTGCGCTACCTGGACCCGCACAACGAGGACAAGCTGGTCGACCCGGCCAACGAGGCGTACTGGATGGGCCCCGACAAGGAGGGCGAGTCCGGTGGCGTCGACCTGTACGTCGGCGGTGTCGAGCACGCCGTCCTGCACCTGCTGTACGCGCGGTTCTGGCACAAGGTCCTGTTCGACCTGGGGTACGTCTCCAGCTTCGAGCCGTTCCACAAGCTGTTCAACCAGGGCTACATCCAGGCGTACGCGTTCCGCGACGCCCGCGGCGTGATCGTGCCGGCCGAGGAGGTCGTCGAGCGCGACGGCAAGTGGTACTACGGCGACCAGCAGGTCAACCGGGAGTACGGCAAGATGGGCAAGTCCCTGAAGAACGTCGTCACCCCCGACGAGATGTGCGACCAGTACGGCGCCGACACGTTCCGGGTGTACGAGATGGCGATGGGCCCGCTGGACGTCTCCCGCCCCTGGGAGACCCGGGCGGTGATCGGATCGCAGCGTTTCCTGCAGCGAGTCTGGCGTCTGGTGATCGACGAGGAGACCGGCGCGACCCGGGTCACCGACGAGCCACTGGACGCCAAGTCCCGCAAGGTGCTGCACAAGGTCATCGCCGGCGTCCGCGAGGACATGGACGAGCTGCGGTTCAACACCGCGATCGCCAAGCTGATCGAGCTGACCAACACGCTGACCCCGCTGCCCACGGTGTCGCGCGAGGGGGTCGAGCCGCTGGTCCTGATGCTGTCGCCGTTCGCGCCGCACCTGGCCGAGGAGCTGTGGGGCAAGCTGGGCCACGAGGGCACGCTGGCCTACGCGGACTTCCCGGTCGCCGACCCGGCGCAGCTGGTCGCCGACTCGATCACCTACCCGGTGCAGGTCAACGGGAAGGTCCGCGGTCGCGTCGAGGTCGCCCCCGACACCCCGGAGGAGGAGGTCCGGGCGCAGGCCCTGGCCGCCGTCGCCGAGGCGCTGGGCGACAAGACCCCCAAGAAGGTCATCGTCGTGAAGGGCCGCCTGGTCAGCGTCGTCATCTGACGGCCGGTGCCTCGCGCGGCGGTTGCTCCCGTCACGCGAGGCACCGATCACGATCAAACCCCCGATGCGGTACGCCGTGAGCACCGTCCCGCCGCGCGCCTCCGCGAGGTCCCGGCCGCGCACCCTGGTCACCCGGCAGGTCCTCGCCCCGGCCGGGGTGGCGGTGCGGGGTCCCGGTCGGCCCACCCCGCTATCGCAACCGGTTCCGCCGTCGTGCCGGCCTGCTCGCCTTCCTCGACCGGGCCCTGCCCACCCGGCCCCGGCCGGCGCCCCGGCGCTCCGCAGCCATGCCGGCCGGCCGCGATCATCCGCTGCCGGATTTCGTGAGCCGTCCCCGAACACCGCCGAGAGCCGGCCATGTTCCCGGCTGTGCCTCGGGGCTGTCCCAGAGCGTGCGAGTGACCTCGGGAAGCCGGCGGGTTGCCCCTGGGGCTGCGACTTGGGGGCGTGTCACGGGGCGTGAGTGACCTCGGAAGCCGGCCACGAAGTCGCGGGGGTGGCATCTCCGGAACCGGTCGGGACGAGGCTCGGCGGCGGGGCGTCAGGGGTGTCTCGCGGATGAGGAAGGACCTCTGCGGCCGAGCCGGGCGGGGTGAGCCGGGTTCGAGGGTGTTCTGCCGGGTGTGCGGGGTTTCCGGGAACCAGCCGGAAAGCGGGACGCACGTGGCGGGATCGAGGGGGCGCGGGCTCGCGTGCGGCTGGGCGGGAGGGCCGGAGGCTTGTCCGGCGGGCGGCGTTCCGGCGTACCCCGGGAGGGGTCTGATCCTCAGGCCGGGGAGACCGCGCGGCGAGAGGTCTGGCGCCAGCGGAGGACGATCGCGGTGGAGAGGATGAAGCTGATGACGGCGGGGGCGATCGTGATCGGGCTCATGCGGCCCGGGGAGACGACCGCGGCGCCGATCACGGCGTAGGTGACCGTGGACGGGATGGCGGCGATCGTGGTGCCGAGCAGGTAACGCTTGCGGCAGACGCTGGTGGTGCCGTAGGCGTAACCGACCAGGCCGAACGGGGCCAGCGGGAGGAACCGGACGAGGAGGACGGCGGCGAGGCCGCGATGGTTCAGCCAGCCGTCCAGGCGGGCCAGGCGTCCACCGGCCTTGGCCTGCAGGACGCCACGACCGGCCCAGCGGCCCAGATAGTAGGTGGCGGCGGCGGCGAGCACGGCCGCGGCCAGCGCGGCGATCGCGCCGGTGGCCGCACCGAGCAGGGCGCCGCAGGCCACGGTGACCGCGGTGCGCGGGACCAGGACCGACAGCAGCAGGCCGCCGAGGACGGCGACCGCGACGGCGGCGCCCGGGCCGAGCGCGACGACCGCGTCACCGACCTCGCGGAGCGGGAGCAGGGCGGCCGCCGCGGCGAGGCCGGCGATGACCAGGGTGAGCAGGCCGATCCGGACGAACCGGCGCTTGCGACTCAGCCCGGTGGGCTGGCTGATCGGCGCAGCCTGAGAGTCCACGGGAACGAGGATGTCCGTGGAATGGTCAGGTTTGTCGGTCATGCAGGCCTACCGCCCCAACTGTCGTCGGTCCTCAGGACAAGGGTCGTGCCGTCGCGCGGGCCTCAGGCCGGGAGAGCGGCGGTGAGCCGCTCGCCCCGGAGCCGTTCGGCCCAGGCGTCGTCAAGGGGCGCAAGCCTATCCGCGCCGGTGGACCAACGGAGTAGCAGATCGGCTAGCGCTGGGTTGCGGGCCAGTGCCGGACCGTGACTGTAGGTCCCGATGATCTTTCCGTACCAGGCGCCTTCGGTCTGGCCGTCGTTGCCGATGCCACCGGTCACCCGGGCCAGCGGCGCGGCGTGTGCGCCCAGGTGGGTGCGGCCGCCGTGGTTCTCGAAGCCGGTCAGCGGGGGCAGGCCGAGCCGCGGGTCGATGTCGCCGCGCAGTTCGCCGACCGCCCGGGTCTCGCCCCGGTCGGAGTGGATGTCGAGCAGCCCGAGGCCGGCACATTTCGTCCCCTTGGCGAAGAACGAATGACCGAACAGCTGGTAACCGGCGCAGATGGCCAGAACTGACGCGCCCTGGGCGACGGCCCGGTGCAGCCCGCCGTCGGTGATCAGCCGTTGGGCCGCGAGTGCCTGCGGCCCGTCCTCACCGCCGCCGATGAGGTAGATGTCGGCGGTGGTCGGCATCTGCATGTCCGAGCGGACCTCGTAGGTCTCCACCGGGATGCCGCGTGCGGCCGCCCGGTGGGCCAGGATCAGCATGTTGCCCCGGTCGCCGTAGGTCGACAGCAGATCGGGGTAGATCCAGACGATCCGCAGTGTGCTGTCGTTCATGAAAAGAGAACTCCGTCTTCCCAGTAGCGGACCGGCTCAGTTGACGCGGTCCAGTACCGCTCGGATGTCCTGGAACGCCGTGTAGTTGGCGATCACCTCGAGGCGGCCCGGCGGCACCTGTGCCAGAGCCTCGTCGAAGGTGTGTACGTGCTGGAACGGCACCTGGTTCACCTGGAGGCGGACGGCCAGGTCGTACGCCCGGTCGCCGGTGATCAGAACCGGACGGTCCCGCAGCGGGGAGAAGTCGACGTCCCACAGCCAGGACGTGTCGAGCCCGTCGGGGTCCCGCGCGTTGATGGAGAGCAGGGTCGGCGCCTGGTCGGCCATGTCGAAGGCCTCCAGCCAGCTCGCCGGGTTCTTCGCGAGCAGCAGGCGGATGTTGCGCCCGTCGCGGTCGACCTGCGCGTAGCGCCCGGCGATCGAGGTCACCCGGGAGAGCCGGGGGAGCGCCTCGATCGGACGAACCCCGAACTCGCCGGCGACCGCGAGCGCGGTGGCCGCGTTGCCCAGGTTGACCTTGCCGGGGAGCTGCAGCTTGACCAGGTGCCAGTCGCCGCGCGGGTCGATGACCCCGTCCTCCTCCACCACCCACTGCGGGGCGGGGCGGCGCAGCGGGCAGCCGGTGCACCACCAGTCACCGTTGGCCCGCTCGATGGGGTGGCCGCTCTCCGGGCAGACGGCCGAGTCGTCCTGCCAGCGCTGGCCGGCGCTGAACCACGTGGTCTGCGGGCTGCCGGCGGCGGCCCAGACGACCAGCGGGTCGTCGGCGTTGGCGACCACGCGGATCTCGGGGTGGCCAGCGAGCGCGGTCTTCCACAACTGCGCCATCATCGCCACCTCCTTGGCCCGGTCGAGCTGGTCACGGGAGAGGTTGAGCAGCGCCACCACCCGGGGGCGGGTGGCCTCGATCACCTGGGCCAGGTAGTGCTCGTCGGTCTCCAGCACCGCGAACGGGGTGTGCCCCTCCTTGGCCAGCGCCGAGGTGTGCCCGGTGGGCATGTTCGCACCGTAGGAGTTGGTGGCGACCCGGCCGAGCACGCCGACCGCGGCCGCGGTCAGCCGGGTGGTGGTGGTCTTGCCGTTGGTGCCGGACACCAGCGCGACGGCACGGCCGGACGCCAGGTGGGCCAGCAGGTCCGGATCGATCTTGAGGCCGATCCAGCCGCCGATCACCGAACCGTCGCCGCGTCCCGCGGCCCTGGAGAGCGCGGCCGCAGTCTTCGACGCGGTGGTCGCGACTATGGCCCGCAGGGGCATCTTCCCGTCCGTCACGCCAGCGAGGGTACCGGACCGGAGGGTTACGTCGAGTTGCCGGAAGGGCTGGATCACCGGACCGGTCCGGCTGGGCCCATCGGGGGACCCCCGTCGTGTCACTGACCGGCGAACGGCTGTCACGAAGGGGTTACCACCTGAGTTTTTCTGTGTTCTGGTTCACTCTCGACCATCGCTATTGCGTAATCGAGTGACCACGGAGCGCCATGGCATTTGTCTCGCGGAGGTAACAAACTGGACAGCAGCCAGTGTGCCAACTACGGAGAGTCACTGCTTCGCACCTGACGATCAAGGAAATTTTCAGGTACCAAAGATTCGCCGGCAGCACCCGCTCGCCGGTCGCGCCCACGGTTCACGCCGAGCCCTGCCCCGGACCGGTGGACGCGACCAGTGCACGACCAGAAAAGCTGACAAGGCATTCGGGGGCAGGGACGGGGAACCCAGATTTCGGTCCACCCGCGTCGCCCCACCCGGCGGCGCATCAGGAACGGACCTCGGGGTGAAGCCACCACGGTGGCCGGGCAAGCCTTCCCGCCCGAACCCGACAGCTAACCTCGCAGGCGTGCCGGAGGGAATTCCTGACCGTGCACCAGCACAGTTCGGGCCGCCACCGCGCGGCTCGCAATCGGCGTATGACCGGCGTCACCACCGCGACCCTCTCGCTGGGTCTCTGCCTCTGCGCCGGCCAGCTCATGACCTCGACGGCCGCCCAGGCCGCGACCACGACGACCCCGGTCTCATCCGCGGCGACCACGGTCAAGGCCGCCGCGAAGGTGAAGCCCACCCTGACCACGCGGGTCAGCTACCGGACCATCTCGTACGGCGCCAAGACCAAGATCACGGCCAAGGTCGTCAACCCGAAGACCGGCAAGGCCGCCCGGGGCACCGTCCGGCTGCAGGGCTACGTCAACGGCAAGTGGGTCCTGCTGGCCAAGAGGACCGTTCCCGCCAACGGCACCGTCGGCTTCACCATCTCGCCGAAGTCGACCATGTGGGTGCGGACGCTCTTCACCGGCACCGGGTACACCTCGGTGTCGCACCAGTCGAAGATCTACGTGAAGTCCGGTGGCGCCAAGATCCTGGCCGAGGCCAAGAAGCACACCGGCGCGCTGTACAAGTTCGCCGCGGCCGGTCCCACCCGCTTCGACTGCTCCGGCTTCACGCAGTACGTCTACAAGAAGGCGGCCGGGAAGAACCTGCCGCACAAGGCGGACGGCCAGCAGAAGTACGGCAAGGCCGTGAGCAAGTCGAACAAGCAGGTCGGTGACCTGATCATCTTCCGGTCCGGGTCGTACGGCTACCACGCCGGCATCTACGCCGGCGGCGGTTACATGTACGACTCGCCGCACACCGGCGCCCGGGTCGGCAAGCACAAGATCTACGGCAGCAACTACGTCGTGCGTCGCCTGGTCGCCTGATCCGCGACAGCACTCAGTAAGTAAGGCAACACCGCCAGTGGGGCGCGACCCGATCCGGGCCGCGCCCCACCGGCGTTCCCCGCTGCTTCCCGAAGATCAACTTCAAGATCTTCATGTCCTGCGTCCGCTGTGGCCAGGGTCCGCCGCTCCCGCGGGGACCCTTGCGGCTTTCGCAGGGCCGTAGCCGGCCCTGAACGCGAAACCCACAAGGGCGATCTCCGTGGGTGGTCCCGGTCAGGGCACCGGACCCGTCCACCCGCCCGAGCCGCCGGCGGGGTCCCCGCCGCCGGAGCCCGCGACCGGGCTGATGCTCACGGCAGTAGCGCGCCCAGCCGGGGGGCTGGGGCCGGCGCCGGGAGGCTGGGGGCCGGGGGCGCCGAAGCCGGCGCCGGGAGGCTGGGGGCCGGGGGCGCCGGGGCCGGGGCCGGGAGGCTGGGGGCCGGGGCCGGGGGCCGCGACTCCCGGATGGCAGCGGCCTCGCGTGGAGTGGGTGCGTGTGGAGAGTGGCGACTCTCCACACGAGGCGCCACTTTCCTCCCTCGCCGCCCTCCACTTTCCTCCCCGCGCGGCGGACGGCCGCGCCGCCGGGGCCTTTTTGAGCGGTTTTGAGGTGGACTTATCGACCCTCGTGCGTCCGATGTCGGAAACCGGACCTGGTGGATCATGCTGAACCCCTCCACTTCGACCCACCCCCTGTGAACTGGGATTACGTCCGCGAAAACAGTTCGCGAGCAGCCGCTTTCGGGTTGCAGGTGGAGGGAAGTGGAGTAGAGTGGGGCGCAGTGGCAGGACCGAGGAACAACGACCGAGAGCCTGCCGGCCCGAGTTGACAGTCGGCCCGTTTCCTCCGCGAAGGAAGCGAAGGACCGGTTGTCCCGGCAAGGGGGTGGGGGCCGATGTTCCTCGGCACGCACACCCCTCGGCTGGACGAGAAGGGCCGGCTGATCCTCCCGGCGAAGTTCCGCGACGAGCTGGCGGGAGGTGTCGTGATCACGAAGGGGCAGGAGCGCTGTCTGTACGTGTTCCCGATGCCGGAGTTCCAGCGCATCGCGGGCCAGCTGCGTGAGGCGCCGGTGACCAACAAGGCCGCCCGGGCTTACAGCCGGGTGTTCTTCGCCAGCGCGCACGACGAGGTCCCCGACAAGCAGGGCCGGGTCACCATCCCCGCACACCTGCGGGAGTACGCGAGTCTCGGCCGGGATCTCGTGGTGATCGGGGCCAGCACCAGGGTCGAGATCTGGGACAAGCAGTCCTGGGACGACTACCTCTCGGCGAGCGAGGAAGACTTCGCCGACATCGAGGAGGGGGTGCTGCCCGGCGGACTGTAGGGCGTGGCACTCGGTGGGCCGCTGGGAGTGCGGTCCGGACGCCACTGCTGCCGTACTGCGAGATCTCCAGCCGCTCCCGCTCCTGGCGCCTCTTCCCCGGCGCCAGGCGCGTGTCCGGATCCGGGCTCACCGGGGCCGGACAGAGCGGATGGGGATCTGGCGGTACGGACGGGCGCCGGGCCGGACGACATCAGAGCCGGACGGACGGCTTTACGGGTAACAACCGAGTGATACGCGAACGGGTGGGTCAAGTGGGGGTCGACATGGGGGAGCCGCGCGGCGCGCACGTTCCGGTGCTGCTGGAGCGCTGCCTCGAGCTGCTCGGTCCGGCTCTGGCCCGGCCCGGCGCGGTGCACGTCGACTTCACGCTGGGCCTGGGTGGCCACGCCGAGGCGGTCCTGGAGCGTTTTCCGGACGCCGTCCTGATCGGACTGGACCGGGACACCGAGGCGCTCGCTCACGCACGGCACCGGCTGGCCCGGTTCGCCGAGCGTCTCCACCTGGTGCACGCGGTCTATCACGAGCTGCCGCGGGTTCTCGACGAGCTGGGGTTCCCGGCGATCGACAGTGGCCTGTTCGACCTCGGCGTGTCCTCGTTGCAGCTCGACGAGGCGGACCGGGGTTTTGCGTACGCACAGGACGCCCCGCTCGACATGCGGATGGACCAGTCCCGCGGCATCACCGCGGAGGAGGTCGTCAACACGTACGAGCCGGGCGAGCTGGTCCGCATCCTCCGGCAGTACGGGGAGGAGAAATTCGCCCCGCGGGTCGTCTCGTCGATCGTGCGGGAGCGGGCGAAGGCCCGGATCGTGTCGACGGCGCGGCTGGCGGAGCTCATTAAAGACGCTATTCCGGCCGCCGCGCGGCGAACGGGTGGAAATCCCGCGAAAAGGTCTTTCCAGGCACTACGCATTGAGGTCAACGGCGAGCTTGACGTGCTCGAGTCGGCGATTCCGGCCGCATTGGACGCGTTGTCGCCCGGCGGGCGACTTGTGGTGATGAGTTATCAATCTCTGGAGGACCGGATCGTCAAACGCGCTCTCACCGCGAGGGCGCGCAGCACGGGGCCGATCGACCTGCCGGTCGAGCTGCCCGGTACCGGTCCGACGCTGCGGCTGCTGACCCGGGGGTCGGAACTGCCGAGCGAGGCGGAGGTGGCGGAGAACCCGCGCGCGGCTTCGGTGAAGCTGCGGGCGGTGGAACGGATCGACGAACGGGGTAACAGGGCGAACCAGTCGTCCGGAACCGGCCGCGAACGGGCCCGGGCGACTGCGGAAGGCGGGGGCAAGGGGCGGCGACGCCCGGGGCCGGACCAAGAGGGGGAGGGGGAAGCATGAGCGAGCGTACGGAAGCGCCGCGGTCGGGGGGCCGTGGGACGCAACCGCGGTCCACTGCCGGGGAGCGGGGACGCGCGACGAGCCGCGATGCCGGAACCGGAAGGAGTGGCGCCCGGGGGGTGCGCCAATCCGGCACGCGGACCGAGGGAACCAAGAACACGCGGAGTGCTGATTCGCGTACTCGTAGTGCCGACACGCGCCGATCCGGGATGCGGAGCGACGTGGGCACGAGTGGAGCCGGCCGGGCCGGCGTGCGGGTCGAGGGCGAGATCGAGGTGCGCATCGAGGGCACCGCGGCGAAGCGGCTGGACACCGCCGAGTCGCCCGCCCCGGTCCTGCCGCGCCTGCGGGTCGCACCGCCGCTGCCGATCCGGGCGCCGAAGCCGACCTTCGCGGCCGGCCTGATCGTGCTGGTGCTGGCCGGGGTGGTCGGCATCCTGCTGATCAACACCAAGACCATGGAGCAGTCGTTCCAGCTCGACGCGCTGCGCAAGAACCAGGCCAGCCTGGACGAGCAGCAGCAGGAGCTCGACCAGCAGCTGATCCAGGTCTCCAGCCCGGGCAGCCTGGCCGCGGCCGCGCGCCGGCTGGGTCTGGTCCCGGCCGAGAACCCGGCGATCATCAAGCTGCCGGACGGCACGATCATCCGGCCGCTCACGCCGGGCAAGGGCCAGACCTCGGTCACCGCCCAGGAGTCGCTGACCACGGACGGCACCGGCGCACCGGCGTCGCAGAGCACCACCACCGGTCAGAACCCGGCGGGTCAGAACCCGACCGGTCAGAACCCGGCGGGTCAGAACCCGGCGGGTCAGAACCCGACCGGTCAGAACCCGACCGGTCAGACCACCGCTGACCAGAACGCTGTGGGAACGGGGCAGTAAGCCGTGTCGCCGCGAGCCGACGACGAGACACCGCGCCGGGGCACTCCGCCCCGGCGCGGAACGTCTCGTGCCGTTCCTGCCGAGGGGAACGACGAGCCCGAGCGTCCGGAACGGCGCGGTTTCTCCGGCATCGGTGAGGCCCGGGCCTACACGCCGCGCGGCCGCACGGTGGCCGAGCGGGGCCGCACCCCACGGACCGGTCGCACCGCCGACCCGTTCCGGCCGGCGCTGCAGGTGGTCGAGGGCGGCGAGGGGCAGCGGGTGCGCCAGCGCGCCGCACGCACCGCGGAACCCCGCGAGGCCGAACCGCGCGAGACTCCCGGCCGGGAACGCGAGCGCACCGAGAAGCGGGAGCCGCAGAAGCGCGAACCGCAGAAGAGGGCCCGGGCCGCGGCGGAGAAGACCGATTCCCGCGTACGCCGTGACACCGTCCCGCCCCGGGCCGCGTCCTCACGACGTACCCCCAAGCCGGAAGACCGGCCACGGCGGACGGTGACCGAGAAGTCCCGCCGGGGGCCGGCGCGCCGGCCTCGGCCGGTGCCCGCCGAGCCGCCGAAGCTGGCCAACAGCACCCGCCGGCTGCGACTCGGCACGGTGCTCGCCCTCTCCCTGTTCGTGATGATCGGGGTCCGGCTGGTCGTGCTGCAGGTGGGCACGTCGCCGTCGGAGGTGGCGAGCCTGGTCAAGCTGCGGGAGAAGCGGCTGAGTACGGTGGAGCTGCCGGCGCCGCGCGGCAGCATCATGGACCGTGACGGCGCGGTGCTGGCCAACAGCGTCGAGGCGCGGTACGTCTACGCCGACCCGGAGAACGCGAAGCTGCAGAAGAAGATCCCGGAGACGGCCGCGAAGCTGGCGCCGTTGCTCGGCGTCGCCCCGTCCGAGCTGGCGGGGTACATGCAGCGCAAGCAGATGATCGGCGGGACCTGGCTGAAGTTCCGCTACCTCAAGCGCGGTGTGGACATCTCGGTCGCCTCTCAGATCGAGAAGCTGAAGCTGGACGGCATCTACACGCACAGCGACGAGCGGCGGGACGTCCCCGGCAAGGACCTGGCGGCCAACCTGATCGGCTTCACCGGGGACAACCAGCACGGGCTGGAGGGCCTCGAGGCGCGCTACGACGACCTGCTGCACGGCACCGACGGCAAGCGGGTCTTCGAGACCGGCGCGGGCAGCCTCAACGTGCCGATCGCCGGGGGCTACGAGCAGGAGACGCCGGCCAAGCCCGGCAACTCGCTCAAGCTGACCATCGACCAGCTGGTGCAGTGGAAGGCGCAGCACGTGCTGGACGACGAGGCGAAGAAGAACAACGCCAAGGTCGCCGGCGCGGTGGTCCTGGACGCGCGGACCGGTGAGGTGATCGCGCAGGCCAGCTACCCCGCCTACAACGCGGCGAAGGGGCAGGACTACGACTTCTCGCAGCGGATCGACGTGCCGACCGCGGTGGTCACCGACCCGGGCTCCAGTCACAAGCCGTTCATGATCGGGGCGGCGCTGCAGGAGGGCCTGATCACCCCGGACTCGACGGTGACCGTCGCTCCGGCGATCGACAAGGGCGGCACCCCCTTCCGGGACCACGAGCAGGTGAAGAAGGGCGACAAGCTGACCATCGCCGGGATCCTGGCCTACTCGTCCAACGTCGGGACCATCCGGATCGGCGACATGCTGGGCAAGGACCGGATCTACGAGTACCAGCAGAAGTTCGGGCTGGGCAAGGCGACCGGCGAGGGCATGCCGGGCGAGGCGAGCGGGCTGCTGCTGAAGCCGGAGGACTGGAGCGGCTCGGCCTACGGGTCGGTACCGATCGGGCTCAGCGTCTCGGCGACCATGGTGCAGATGGCGGGCGGTTACGGCGCGATCGCCAACGACGGCGTCTACATCCAGCCGCACCTGATCAAGTCGACCGTCTCCGGGACCGACGGCACGGAGACCCCGGCCGCCGCCCCCGAGACGCACCGGGTGCTCGACGCCAAGGTCGCCTCCGAGTTGCGGACCCTGATGGAGGCCGTGGTCGAGGACGAGGGCACCGGGGTCAAGGCGCAGGTGCCCGGTTACCGCGTGGCCGGCAAGACCGGCACCGGCGCACTCGTCGTGGACGGGCGGTACACCGACCACAACGCGAGCTCGTTCGTGGGCATGGCGCCGGCCGAGAGCCCCCGTTACGTCGTCGCGGTCGCGATGGACGTCCCGAAGGGCACCGGCGGCGAGGTGGCCGCCCCGGCCTTCTCCCAGATCATGTCCTACACCCTGACCCATTACTTAGTGCCACCGTCCACCACCAAAGCGCCGACCCTCAAGATCCGTGGATGAAGCCGGGACGCATGGCGTTGACGGGAACGCGTGGAGTACCGGGTAGGGTCTGACGCCGTGTCCGGCATTCCACGACCCGAGACCGTGGCGTCGTTTCCGCTGACGCGGCTCGCTGAGCTGCTCCCGGCAACACTCCACGGTGATGACAGAGACGTCACCGGGGTCACGCACAGTAGTGGCGCGGTGCGCCCAGGGGACCTATACGCGGCGCTGCCCGGCGCGAACCGGCACGGCGCCGAGTTCGTCGCCGACGCGGCCAGAGCCGGGGCGGTGGCGGTGCTGACCAACCCGGCCGGGCGCGAGGCCGCGCTCGCCGCCGGGTTGCCGGTGCTCGTCGCCGACGACCCGCGGGCGGTGCTCGGCGCGGCCGCGGCGGCGATCTACGGCGAGCCGTCGCGGCGGCTCACGATGATCGGCATCACCGGGACGGCGGGCAAGACCTCCACGTCGTACCTGGTGGAGGCGGGTCTACGGGCCGCCGGGACGGTGACCGGGCTGGTCGGCACGGTGGAGACCCGGCTCGGCGACTTCGTCGTGAAGAGCGTGCGGACCACGCCGGAGGCGCCCGACCTGCAGGCGATCCTTGCCGCCGGGGTCGAGCGCGGTGTCGGCGCGGTGGTCATGGAGGTCTCCAGCCACGCGCTGGTGATGGGCCGGGCCGACGGCATCCGCTTCGCCGCCGGCGGGTACACCAACTTCGGCCAGGACCACCTCGACTTCCACCCGACCTCGGAGGAGTACTTCGCGGCCAAGGCGCGCCTGTTCGACGAGCGCAGCGAAGCGAAGGTTCTGAACTTCGACGACTCCTCGGTCATGTCGCTCTTCGAACCCGGGGTCATCACCTATTCCGCTGCCGGGAACCCCGAGGCGACCTGGTGGGCGTCCGGCGTCCGCCCGTCCGCGTTCGGGCAGCTCTTCACCGCGCACGGCCCGGACGGCGTGACCGTCGAGACCGGCGTCGCACTGCCCGGCCTGCACAACGTCGCCAACGCGCTGCTCGCCATCGCGCTGCTGGTCGCGGTCGGGATCGACCCCGCGACGGCCGGCCGCGGAGTCCGGGAGTGCCGGGGCGTGCCCGGGCGGCTGGAGCAGGTCGAAGCGGCGAGCGAGGTGCTCGGCGTCGTCGACTACGCGCACAAACC
The DNA here is from genome assembly GCF_044388125.1 of Actinoplanes sp. NPDC020271. Taxonomy (NCBI): domain Bacteria; kingdom Bacillati; phylum Actinomycetota; class Actinomycetes; order Micromonosporales; family Micromonosporaceae; genus Actinoplanes; species Actinoplanes sp. NPDC020271. Next base: position 396,250 of record NZ_JBIRWQ010000001.1, on the reverse strand, counting down.
GAACGCGATCGTCGCCGCCCTCGCCGCGCTCCGCGAGCTGGCCACCGCCCGCGGCGGTCAGCTGATCTGCGTCATCGGGGCCGGTGGCGACCGGGACAAGGGCAAGCGCCCGCTGATGGGTGAGGCCGCGGCGCACGGCTCCGACCTGGTCATCGTGACCGACGACAACCCCAGGACCGAAGACCCTTCCGCCGTACGCGAGGCCGTGCGCCGTGGCGCCGAGGACGCCCGCACCGCGGCCAAGGTGGTCGAGGTCGCCGGGCGGCGCGCCGCGATCGACGAGGCGGTCCGGCTGGCCGCCCCCGGCGACGTGATCGCCGTCCTGGGCAAGGGCAACGAGCAGGGCCAGGAAGTGAACGGCCAGGTGCTGCCGTTCGACGACCGGATCGAGCTGGCCGCCGCACTGTCGGCCCCGGAGGGACGTTCATGATCGCCTTGACGCTCGGCGAGATCGCCACGATCACCGGTGGCACGCTCGTCAACAGTGACGGCACGGAGCTGGTCACCGGCGGGGTGGAGTACGACTCCCGCAAGGTCGGCCCCGGTGGCCTGTTCGTGGCGTTCGCCGGCGAGAAGGTGGACGGGCACGAGTTCGGCCCCGAGGTCGTCGAGGCCGGGGCGGCCGGAGTGCTCGGCACCCGCGACGCGGGCGTGCCCGGAGTCGTCGTCGAGGACCAGCTCGCGGCCCTGGCCAAGCTTGCCCAGGAGGCCCTCGAGCGGCTGCCTGAGCTGACCGTGGTCGGGCTGACCGGCTCGTCCGGCAAGACCACGACCAAGGACTACATCGGGCAGCTGCTGTCCCGGCTCGGGCCGACCGTGGCGCCGGCCGGATCACTCAACAACGAGCTGGGCTTCCCCTACACGGTGCTGCAGGCCGACGAGAAGACCCGCTTCCTGGTGCTGGAGATGGGCGCCCGCGGCATCGGGCACATCCGGTACCTGACCGGCATCGCGCGGCCGTCGATCGGCGTGGTCCTCAACGTGGGAGCCGCGCACATCGGCGAGTTCGGCTCGGTCGAGGGGACCGCGCTGGCCAAGGGGGAACTGGTCGAGGCGCTGCCGGCGACCGGGGTGGCCGTGCTCAACGCCGACGACCCACTGGTGGCGGCGATGGCGTCGCGGACCGGGGCGCGGGTGCTGCTCGTGGGGGAGGCCGAGGGCGCGGGGCTGCGGGCCGAGGACGTTTCCGTGGACGGGGCGGGGCGGGCTTCGTACGTACTCAGGAATGGTCTTGATCGTGGAGATGTCCGGCTCGGGGTGGCCGGACGGCACCAGGTGGCGAACACCCTCGCCGCCGCGGCGGTCGCGCTGACCGCCGGCATGGCCTTCGCGGACCTGGTCACCGCGCTCGGTGAGGTCGGCATCGTCTCCGGACGGCGGATGGACGTGTTCGAGCGCGCCGACGGCGTGACCGTCGTCGACGACTCCTACAACGCCAACCCGTCCTCCACCGCGGCCGCCCTGCACGCGCTGGCCGCGATGGGCGCCGGCAAGCGCACCACCGCGGTGCTCGGCTACATGGCCGAACTCGGTGAGCACGAGGTGCCCGGGCACGCCGAGGTGGGCCGGCTCGCCGCCGAGCTCGGCGTGGACCGGCTGATCGCGGTGGCGGAGAACGCCCGCCCGATTCTGGACGGGGCCGCGGAGGTGAGCGGTTGGAGGGGCACCGCGCACCTCGCCGCCGACCAGGCCGCCGCGATCGAGATTCTCCAGGACGACCTGCGCGCCGACGACGTCGTGCTGGTCAAGGGTTCCCGGTACCGCACATGGGACGTCGCCGATTGGCTGCGGCGGCCCGAGGAGGTTCAGCCCACGTGAGGGCAGTCATCGTCGCGGCTGCGGTCGCCTTTCTCATCTCGCTCTTCGGCACGCCCCTCGCCATCAAGGTCTTCTCGGCGTTGAAGGCCGGCCAGCCGATCCGGACCATCGGCCCGCAGACCCACCTGGGCAAGCGCGGCACCCCCACGATGGGTGGCGTGGCGTTCATCCTGGCCACGGTCTTCGCGTACGTCGCCGGGCACCTCGCCCTGACCACGCTCCCCGAGCGGCAGATCGCCCAGGAGCGGCCCACCATGACCGCCCTGGTCCTGCTCGGGCTGCTGGTGTTCTGCGGCGCGGTCGGCTTCATGGACGACTTCCTGAAGATCCGCAAGCGCAACTCCGACGGGCTCAGCGCCAAGGGCAAGCTGCTCGGCCAGCTGCTGGTCGGCACCGCCTTCGGCATCGCCGCGCTCTACTTCCCCAGCACCAACGGCCAGACCGTGGCCAGCGAGAAGATCTCGTTCATCCGGGACGTGAGCTGGCTCGACGTCGGCAAGGTCGGCGCCGTCATGGTCTTCGTCTTCGTGATCATGGCGATGTCCAACGGCGTGAACCTCACCGACGGCCTGGACGGCCTGGCCACCGGCTCGTCGATCCTGGTCCTCGGGGCGTACTCGCTGATCGGCTTCTGGCAGTACCGGCACTGGTGCGGCGACGACGACTACCGGACCACCAGCGCGCTCACCGAGGCCCACTGCTATCAGGTCCGTGACCCGCTGGAAGTGGCGCTGATCGCGGCGGCCGCGGCGGCCGCGCTGGTCGGCTTCCTGTGGTGGAACACCAACCCGGCGCGGATCTTCATGGGCGACACCGGGGCGCTCGGCCTCGGCGGCCTGATCGGCGGCCTGGCCGTGGCCACCCGGACCACGCTGCTGTCGGTGATCATCGGCGGTCTGTTCGTCATCATCACGATGTCGGTGGTGATCCAGATCATCTCGTTCAAGACGACCGGGAAACGGGTGTTCCGGATGTCGCCGCTGCAGCACCACTTCGAACTGGCGGGGTGGTCGGAGGTCAACATCGTGGTCCGGTTCTGGATCATCGCGGGCATCTGCTGCGCGATCGGTCTCGGGCTGTTCTACTCCGACCATCTGGCGGTCATGGGGTAGGCGGGCCGCGCTGGTCTTCTCGAGGGGGTGGTCGCCGGTGGGCGGCGGCCCCCTTTTCGGCATGCCTCGATATGCGCGGTGAAATGTCCGGGTTGTTCCTAGGCTGGGGCCGACTACTCGAGACCCGTGAGGATGGAACGTCAATGAGGACACGTGTCCTGCTGGCCACGGTCAGCGCCGTCGGGGCGGTTCTGGCGGCGAGCGCCACGCTGGCGGCGGGCTCCGGCCGCACGGCGTCGACCACGTCGGCGACGTCCGCGCCCGTGGCCTACAAGGTCTGTGTGACCCGGAAGACCGGCGCGGTGCGCTGGGTGGCGTCGAGCACCAAGAAGTGCCGCTCGGGGGAGTCGCTGTACTCCTGGAACCAGACCGGCCCGGCCGGCCCGAAGGGCGGGGGCGGCCTGCCCGGCCCGATGGGCTCGGCCGGCCTGCCCGGCGCCCCGGGCTCAGCCGGCCCGCAAGGCTCGCCGGGACCCCAGGGCAGCCCGGGGCCACAGGGATCGCCGGGACCGCAGGGCAGCCCGGGACCGCAGGGCAGCCCGGGACCGCAAGGATCGCCGGGACCGCAGGGCAGCCCGGGGCCACAGGGCAGCCCGGGGCCACAGGGATCACCCGGGCCGGCCGGCTCGCGCGGCCCCGCCCCGTCGCTGAACGCGCTGACCACCCCGTTGCCCACCGGGGCCACCGCCTACCCGATCGCCTGCGTGTCCTCGGGCACCCCCATCGGCGGTGGGTACAGCCTGGCCGCGGGGGACGTGACCGCCGGGGCGAAACTCGTCGGCAGCCTGCCCTCGCCGCCCAACTCGTGGGTGCTCACGTTCAACCAGGCGCTGGCGACCCCGGGGACCGGGGCGGTCGTGTGCGCGTACTAGAGATGGGCTAAGTCTCAGGCGACACGCCATTGACGTAAACGTCCACGGCGTGTCGCCCGGACGATGATGGGGGCATGGCGGACGACCGTAATCAGACGGCCCGCCCGTCACTGAGCCGGCAGTTGCTGCCCGCCGTGCACGGGCTGCTGGCCCGCCCCCTCTCGTCCTACTACCTGCTGATCGCCAGCGCCGGTCTGCTCCTGCTGATCGGCCTGACCATGGTCTTCTCGGCGACCAGCGTGAAGGCGTACGCGGCCAACGGCAACGCGTTCTCGGCCATCTCCAGCCAGGCGGTCTACGCCCTGCTCGGCCTGATCGCCTTCTGGATCTGTCAGCGCCTGCCGGCGATCACCCTGCGCGCCCTGGGCAAGTACGTGCTCGGCGTCTCCGTCGTGCTGCTGACGTTCCAGAACCTGGCCGTCATGATCCTGAACATCGGCGCGCAGCAGAGCAAACCGGTCGGCCCGGTCTCGGTCAGTCTCCTCTCGCTCGCCGTCGGTGGGGTCAGTGTCCAGCCGTCCGAGCTGGCGAAGCTGGGGCTGGTCCTGTGGGGCGCGGACGTGATCGCCCGCAAGGGCCCGGCTCTGGGCCACTGGCGTGAGCTGGCGATGCCGCTCTTCCCCGTGATCGGCCTGCTCTTCGTCCTGGTCGGCTACAACGACGTCGGCACCATGCTGGTGCTGCTGGCCCTGATCATCGGCCTGCTCTGGGCGGCCGGCGTGCGGATGCGGGTGTTCAGCGCGCTCGGCGTGCTCGGCCTGACCGGCATCGGCCTGCTGATCGCGGCCGCCTCGCGGGGGGCCGGCTCGGGTACCACCGGTGCGGAGAACTACCGGGTCGCCCGGCTCACCGCGTTCCTCACTCCGCTCGACAAGTGCGACGTCGACGTCTGCTACCAGCTGATCCAGGGCCGTTCGGCGATCTTCGAGGGCGGCTGGTTCGGGGTCGGCCTGGGCAAGGGCGCGCTGAAGTGGGGCTGGGTGCCGGAGGCGGAGAACGACTTCATCTACGCGATCGTCGCCGAGGAGCTGGGCGTGGTCGGCTGTTCGGTGGTGCTGGCGCTCTTCGCGGTGCTGGCGTTCACCGGTTTCCGGATCGCGCGCCGCTCGGCCGACCCGTTCCGCCGTCTCGCCGCCGCCGCGATCACCACCTGGCTGGTCGCCCAGGCCGTGATCAACATGGGTGGGGTGGTCGGCCTGCTGCCGATCACCGGCCTTCCGTTACCGTTCATCTCCGCAGGTGGTAGTGCTCTGATCGTGGCCATGGCGGCGATCGGGATGCTGGCCTCGTTCGCCCGCGCGGAACCGGATGCGGCCCGGGCCCTGAACGCCCGTCCGACGCCTCGATGGGTGCGACTAGTCTGGGCCCCGCTACCGCCGGTTCCCCCGCCGCGGCGGCCGGGACAACAGCGTGAGACGCCGGTCAGCGCGGGGAAGGATCGTCGCTAGTCCGCTTCTCCGGTGGCGGGCGGGGCGGTCGGACGGGAAAGGAGAAGGTGATGGTGCAGCTGCGGTCCGTCGTGCTCGCCGGGGGAGGCACCGGCGGACACATCTATCCGCTGCTCGCTTTCGCCGATGCCCTACGCCGGCACTTCCCGCAGATCCGGATCACCACGCTGGGCAGCCCGAAGGGGATGGAGAACCAGCTCATCCCGGCGGCCGGCTACGACCTGCGGGTGATCCCGGCGTTCCAGCTGCCCCGCGCGCTCAATGTCGACCTGCTGCGCACCCCGGACCGGATGTACAAGTCGACTCACGCGGCCGGCGAGATCATCGACGAGGTCGGCGCCGAGGTGGTGGTCGGCTTCGGGGGGTATGTGTCGGTCCCGGCCTACCTGGCCGCCTGGCGCCGGGAGATGCCGATCGTGGTGCACGAGGTGAACGTGCCGCCGGGCGTGGCGAACCGGATGGGCATGAAGTTCACCAAGCGGGTCGCCGTCGGTTTCCCGCACCAGCTGGAGCAGGCCGAGTCGCTGCGCAACGCGCGCCTGGTCGGTGTCCCGCTGCGCACCGGCATCACCCAGATGGACCGTCCGGCCCTGCGCCCGCAGGCGCTGTACCACTTCGGCCTGCGGCCGGACCTGCCGGTGCTGTTCGTCTCCGGTGGCTCCTCCGGTGCGCGCACGATCAACCTGGCGGTGGCCGCGGCGGCCAAGCGGCTGGCCCACGCCGGCATCCAGGTGCTGCACGTGCAGGGCGGGCGCAACGACCCGTTCGAGGTGCCGAACGACCTGCCCGTGCCCTATGTCGTTGTGCCCTACCTGTCGGACATGCAGCTCGGATACGCTGCCGCCGACCTGATGCTCTGCCGCGGCGGGGCGATCACGGTCGCCGAGACGACGGCGCTCGGCATGCCCGCGATCTACGTGCCGTACCCGTTCAGCAACCAGGAGCAGCGTCGCAACGCGATTCCGGTGGTGGAGGCGGGCGGCGGCATGCTGGTCGACAACAGCGAGCTGACCCCGGAGTGGATCGAGCGCAACATCATCCCGCTGGCGCGTGACCGGCCGCGGCTGGCCGCGATGGGCCACGCCGCGGCGGGGTACGGGCGGCGCGACGGTGACGAGCAACTGCTGCGGTTCGTCCTGGAGGCGGTGGACCGGTGAAATTCTTCCAGCCAGTTACTGAGGGAGCTTTGTGGTGAACACGGCGGAGTTGACGCCGGCCGGTGAGATGACCGCCGAGGATCTGGGCAGTGTGCATCTGATCGGGATCGGTGGCGTCGGCATGGCCGGCCTGGCCCGGCTCCTGCTGACCCGGGGCATCCCGGTCTCCGGCAGTGAGCTGCGCGAGTGGCCGGCCCTGGCCGGGATGCGCGCGCTCGGCGGCACGGTGCACATGGCTCACGAGGCCTCGAATCTGGACGGCGTCGACACGGTCGTCTACTCCACCGCGATCCCGAGGGATCACGTGGAGATGGTCGAGGCGCGCCGGCGCGGGCTGCGGGTGCTGCACCGTTCGGAGGCGCTCGCCGCGGCGATGACCGGCCGCCAGACGATCGCGGTGGCCGGCACGCACGGCAAGACCACCACCACGTCGATCATGACGGTGATCCTGCAGCACGCCGGGCAGGACCCGTCGTTCGTGATCGGGGGCGAGCTCTCCGCGGCCGGTTCCAACGGCCACCACGGCAGCGGCCCGCACTTCGTCGCCGAGGCCGACGAGCACGACCGGTCGTTCCTGATCTACCGGCCGCACGTCGCGATCATCACGAACATCGAGGGTGATCACCTCAACAACTGGGGTGACCTGGAGACGCTCAAGGCCGGGTTCCTGGAGTTCGGCGGTCTCGCCGACGGCTTCGTGGTGACGTGCGCCGACGGCCCGGGAACCGGTGAGCTGATCGCGGGGCTCAGGGCCCAGGGCAAAACCGTTTACACGTACGGCGAGGCCGCCGACGCCGACCTGCGCATCAGTGACGTGGTCTCGACCGTCAGCGGCGTGCGCTACCGGGCGACCCTGCACGGCGAGGATCTGGGCGAGTTCAAGCTGGCGCTGCCCGGTAAGCACATGGGCCTGAACAGTGCCGCCACGGTGCTGACCGCGCTGAAGCTGGGTCTGTCGCTGGAGAAGATCGTCGAGGCGCTGGAGTCGTTCCCGGGGGTGCGCCGCCGCTTCGAGCGCAAGGGCATCGCCGCCGGCGTCCGGGTCTACGACGAGTATGCGTACCACCCGACCTCGGTCCTGGCCGCGCTGCGCACGCTGCGCGAGGTGGCCGGTGACGGCCGCCTGATCGTGGTCTTCCAGCCGTACCGGGTGTACCGGACCCGTGATCTGCAGGCCGAGCTGGCCGAGGGCCTGGCTCTGGCCGACCAGGCGATCATCATGGAGGTCTTCGGCCCGGGGGAGACGCGCGGGCCGGGTGAGGGCGGTCTCGCCCTGACCGCCGCGATCGAGCTGCCCGCCGACCGCAAGGTCTTCGTGCCGGACTGGGAGGACGTGCCGGCCGAGGTGGTGCGGCGCAGCCGTCCCGGCGACGTCGTGGTGACGATGGGCGCGCCCCCGATCTCGCTGATGGGTGACGAGCTGCTGGCCGCGCTGGCCGAGGCGGACCTCACTCCGGGCCTCGCGGGCTGATCCGTGGCGGGCGGGGGGACGGGGACACGTAACTGGCGCCTGGTGCGGGCGGACACCGACGCAGTGCCGCCGTCCGCGCGCCGGTTCATGGCCCGGGCCCGGCAGCGCAAGCTCCGGGCCGCTCTGCCCTGGCTGGTCGCCGCCGGCGTGCTGCTGCTCGCCGGCGCCGTGGCGTGGGTGGTCTACGGCACGGCGGTGTTCGGCGTGAAGACGGTCGAGGTGATCGGCACCCAGACGGTCGATCCGGCGCAGGTGCGGGCCGCGGCCGCGGTGCCGGAGCAGCGCCCGCTGGCCCGGGTCGACCTGGATCAGGTCGGCGCGCGGGTCCGCGGGCTGGCCGCGATCGACAAGGTGACGGTCACCCGCAGCTGGCCGTCCACGGTGCGGATCGAGGTGGTCGAGCGGGTCGCGGTCGCCGCGGTGCCGCTCGGCGGCCAGTTCACCCTGATCGACGACTCGGGGGTGCCGTTCCGCCAGGTCGCCGCCGCGCCGGCGGGGGTGCCGCTGGCGCGGCTGACGTCGCCGGGGCCGGGCGACGCGAACACCGGGTCGGCGCTGAAGGTGCTCGCCGCGCTCAGCGACGAGTTGCGGGAGCAGTTGGCGGCGGTGTCGGTGACCTCACCGGTGGCGATCCGGCTGGAGTTGCGGGACAAGCGGGTGGTGATCTGGGGCGACGACACCGAGAGCCCGTTGAAGAGCGAGGTCGCCACCGCGCTGCTGAAGCGCAAGGCGACCGAGATCGACGTGAGCGCCCCCAAGATCGTGACTATCCGGTAACTAGTTACTAAACCGACAAAAACGTACGAACGGAATTTTTCGTCCGAGGTTACGGGTCAGTCGCATAGTCGCCACGTAAGCGGACGCGACACGCCGCCCGGGTTCTTTGGTCCGGGCGCGATGTCCGCATACGTTGCGTCGAGAGGTTTGAGTGGTTGACATAACTCTAAACCTCTAGTAGAGGGTGAGGGTTTCCTCGCCCTCCCTTGTACGGCAGTGGACGTCGAAGTGCGGATCCCCCTCGGAACCGCAGGGGCCCTCGACGTCCGCCAACCCCGAAGGGAAGGCTGAGCCCGATGACACCTCCGCACAACTACCTTGCGGTTATCAAGGTCGTAGGCATCGGCGGCGGCGGCGTGAACGCCGTGAACCGCATGATCGAGGTTGGGCTCAAAGGCGTCGAGTTCATCGCGATCAACACCGATGCCCAGGCTCTGCTGATGAGCGACGCCGACGTCAAGCTCGACGTCGGCCGGGAGCTGACCCGCGGCCTCGGGGCCGGCGCCCAGCCCGACGTCGGCAAGAACGCCGCCGAGGACCACCGTGACGAGATCGAGGAGGTCCTCAAGGGGGCCGACATGGTCTTCGTCACCTGTGGCGAGGGTGGCGGCACCGGCACCGGCGGCGCCCCGGTGGTGGCGAACATCGCCCGCAAGCTCGGCGCGCTGACCATCGGCGTGGTGACCCGCCCGTTCTCGTTCGAGGGCAAGCGGCGTCAGGTCCAGGCCGAGGCCGGCATCGAAGAGCTGCGCAACCAGTGCGACACGCTGATCGTGATCCCGAACGACCGGCTGCTGGCGCTCGGCGACCGCGGCATCAGCATGATGGACGCGTTCCGCCAGGCCGACCAGGTGCTGCTCTCCGGTGTCCAGGGCATCACCGACCTGATCACCACGCCGGGTCTGATCAACCTGGACTTCGCCGACGTGAAGAGCGTCATGAGCAACGCGGGCAGCGCGCTCATGGGCATCGGCAGCGCGCGGGGCGACAATCGCGCGGTCGAGGCGGCCGAGCGGGCCATCTCCAGCCCGCTGCTGGAGCAGAGCATGGACGGCGCGCGCGGCGTGCTGCTCTCCATCGCCGGCGGTTCCGACCTGGGTCTGTTCGAGATCAACGACGCGGCGCAGCTGGTCACCGACGCGGCCCACCCGGACGCGAACATCATCTTCGGCGCGGTGATCGACGACGCGCTCGGCGACGAGGTGCGGGTGACCGTGATCGCCGCGGGCTTCGACGGGGGGTCGCCGTCCTACAAGCCGGCCGAGCCCGTGCGCAAGCAGAACCCGCCGCCGGCCGTGACCACCTCGGCGCCGCTGCCGGCGATCACGCCGCCGGTCACCCCGCCGACCCCGGCGCCGCGCAAGCACGTGCTCTTCGACGACGTGGACGTGCCGGACTTCCTGAAGAACGGTTCCTGACCACACTGATGGACCATGGGAACTGACGAGAAGCGGCGGGCTGAGCTCGCCGCCAATCTCCAGCAGGTGCGTGAGCGGATCGCGCAGGCTTGCGACGCGGCCGGACGCCGACCGGATTCGGTCACGCTGACCGCGGTGACGAAGACGTACCCGGCGAGTGACGTGCTGTTGCTCGCCGGTCTCGGCGTGACCGACGTCGGCGAGAACCGGGATCAGGACGCCTCCGGGAAAGCCGCCGAGGTGCGGGCCGCGGGCGTGCGCCTGCGCTGGCACTTCGTCGGCCAACTGCAGAGGAACAAGGCGAAGTCGGTTTGCGCGTACGCCGATGTGGTCGAGTCCGCCGACTCGCTCCGTCTGGTCACGGCGCTGGACCGGGCCGCCCTGGCCGCCGCCCGCGACGAGCCGCTCGAGGTGCTGGTCCAGGTGAGTCTGGACGGTGACCCGGCGCGCGGCGGCGTGATTGGTGACGATCTCTGGCGGGTATCCGACGCCGTGGCCTCTTCGGACGGTCTGCGGCTGGGTGGGTTGATGGCCGTGGCCCCGCTCGGCGAGGACCCTGGCCGGGCCTTCGCGCGACTGGCCGAACTGGCTGGTCAGTTGGTCGCGACGCACCCCGGTGCGACGACGGTCTCGGCAGGCATGAGCGGGGACCTGGAAGCGGCGATCCGGCATGGGGCGACACACGTACGGATCGGTACATCTTTACTCGGGATGCGAAACTCGCTGCGGTAGCCTTGCGGCGGGCAGCAAACTACACAGGTGTTGTTTTACGCGACGCGCCACCGCCCGGCGGCCGTTGCGTCCGACGACGCAGCGTCGCAGCGGGTCACGGGTCCTGATCGGACCTGATGTCCGGCTCGCCAAGGGGGGCGCGGCACGCCATGAGGGGGCGCGGGCCGCAGGAGCGGACGGAGGTGGGGGCACATGAGTACTTTCCGGAAGGCGGCCGTCTGGCTGGGCCTGGCCGAGGAGGAGGACGAGCGCGACGACTACGAGGAGCGCGGATACCAGCAGGAGCGCCCCTACCGGTCGTCCCGCGGTGGCCGCGACCACGACCGTGATCACCGTTACTCGGCGCGCGACGGTTACTCCGACGGCTTCGACGACGACGAGGTGGAGGAGGAGCGGCCGGTGCCCCGGTCGCGCCCCGAGCGGGACCGTCCGGAGCGGGACCGGTCCGAGCGTTCCGCCCGGCTCAGCGAGCGCGTCTCCTCGGTACGCGCCGACCTGGACCGGGACGACGACGACCGGATCGAGCGGGGCAGCAGCGTCCGCTCCATCACCCGCCCCTCGCCCGCGCCCGAGCAGTCCTCGGCGATGACCTACTCCACCCGGGAGAACCTGGCGCTCGCCCCGCAGCCGGTGCACCAGCCGCCGGTCCAGCACCGGCCGATCGAGGACGAGCAGCGGTACCAGATCACCACGCTGCACCCCACGACGTACCGGGAGGCGCGGACGATCGGCGAGCACTTCCGCGACGGTGTGCCGGTCATCATCAACCTCACCGAGATGGACGAGTCGGACGCCCGCCGTCTGGTCGACTTCGCCGCCGGGCTGGCGTTCGGCCTGCGGGGTACGATCGAGCGCGTGACCAACCGGGTTTTCCTGCTCTCACCGGCGAATGTCCAGGTCACCGCGGAGGACAAGGCCAAGATCGCTGAGGGCGGCTTCTTCACTCAGAGTTGACCCGAACGAGGGATCCGCCCAACGTGCTGTCGATCGTGTTCCAGATTCTCTATCTGCTGGTGTATTTCTTCTTCCTGCTGCTGCTGGGCAGGTTCGTCCTGGGAGCGGTGCTCCAGTACGGACGTCGTTGGCAACCCGGCCGGGGCGCGTCCGCCACACTCGAATTGGTGTGGAGCGTCACGGATCCACCCCTCAAGGCGTTGAGGCGTGTGATCCCACCGCTGCGCATTGGTAACGTGAGTTTGGACCTGGCTTCCATCGTGCTGCTGGTTATCCTGTTCGTGCTCATGGAGTTAGTGCTACGTAATCTCATCCTGAACTACAGCTAGACAGCAGCCCCAACCGCGGCCGCGACTGACCCGAGGAGTTTCGATGCCGCTGACCCCGGCCGACGTGCATAACGTCGCCTTCAAGAAGCCCCCGATCGGCAAGCGGGGGTATGACGAGGAGGAGGTCGACGCCTTCCTTGACGAGGTCGAGCGCGAGCTCGCCCGTCTGATCGAGGAGAACAACGAGCTGCGCGCCCAGGTGGAGCGCGGCGGTCGGGGTGGCGCGCCAGCCGGCCCGAGCGCCGATCCTCGCCTCGCGGCCGAGCTCAACGACCTCAAGGCCCAGCTGGACCGTGTCCAGCGGGACAAGACCTCCGCCGAGCAGGCGGCCCGGCAGATGCAGGCCGAGTTGGAGCAGGTGCGGACCCAGGGCCCCGGCCCCGGTGCCGGCCCGACCGGTGCCGACGGTGAGCAGCAGGCTCTCCGGGTGCTGATGATGGCCCAGCGCACCGCCGACGACCACGTGTCCGACGCTCGCCGCGAGGCCGACAAGCTGCTCTCCGACGCCCGTTCCAAGGCGGAGGAGGTCACCCGGGAGGCCCGGGCCAAGGCCGACGCCCTCGAGCGCGACGCGCGTCAGCGGCACCAGGAGGCCATGGGCGGCCTGGACGCCAAGCGGACCGCGCTGCAGAAGCACATCGAGGAGCTGAAGCAGTTCGAGCGGGAGTACCGCACGCGCCTCAAGGCCTACCTGGAGAGCCAGCTGCGCGACCTCGACGGCCGTGGCCAGGGCCTGGAGGCCGAGATGGCGCGCGCTGACGCGAGCCGCTCGGTCGGTGGCTCCGGTGGTCTCGCCGCGGCCGGGCTGGCCGGGTCCTACGGCGCCCGCAACGCTATCGAATCGGGTCGCTGACCTCAGCCCCCGCACCTCGACGAGGATGAGCCATGATTCCTGCTAGTTTCCCGCTCATCCTCGTCGCGGTGGTGTGCCTCGCGATCGGCCTGATCCGTGGGTCGAGCAGTCTTCTCATAGCCTCGATCGTGGCCAACCTGCTGGTCGCGGTCGTTCTTGTCATCGGGCTGCGGCAGCGAGCCGCGGCCCGGCAGCACCGCGCGGACGCGCCGGAGCCGGTCGACCCGCTGGACGACGATGCCGTCCCGCCCGGTCCCGCTCCGCGCCGCACCGCGGGGGCGCCCGACGCCCACGATTCTGCCCCGGCCGGCGCCGCGTTCGCAGCCGATTCCGGGTCCTCCGCCTCCTTCGCGCGCGACCGCTCCGCCGCGGCGGGACGGACCGACCCGATCGGCTTCCCCGCCGCTGACGAGGTATACGGAAAAGACCCGGTTACAGATCAAGGGCAAAACGACGACCTTTCCCGTACGGGGGAAGGCGCGCGTGCCGCGGGAACACATCAGCCGGACGAATCCGTCGTTTCGCCGCGCGCCGAGGCGGATTACCAGGCCGCCTCGTCGACCATCGGAGCGGCCCGCCGCGGCGAGCCCGGTGACGAGCAGGCCTGGCGCCGCCCGTCCGAGCCCGTCTCCCCTGAGCGGGCCGTCCCCGAGCCCACTTCCCGTGCGTCCGCCCCCGATCCGGCTCTCCGTGAGTCCGCTCACGAGCCCGTGTCCCGCGAGGCGTCCTCCTCCGAACGCGCGTCCCGTGAGCCCGCCGCCGGCTCCGCGGAGTCCTTCGCGGGTAGCGCGACCGCCGGCCCTGGCGCCTCACCGGACAGTGCTTCCGGAACCCGGGCCGGGGGTGCTGCCTTCCCGGTGCAGGGCTCGGGCGTCGACCCGGCGGGGGCGGATGCCGTGCTCGGGGACGAGTTCGGCGAGCCGGACGCGGACGATCCCGACGACGAGCCCCTGCCGCAGTCGGTGCGGCCCACGGACGCGGTCCGGGTGGCGCGGCTCGACACCGATGTGCTCGTGGTCGACGGCCGTCCGAGGTACCACATGGCCGACTGCCCGCACCTGGTCGGCCGGCTCACCGAGTCCCTCCCGGCCGCCGAGGCCGTGGAGCTGGGCTTCAGCCCGTGCGGCCTGTGCCGTCCGGTGGACCGCCTCCTCGGCGTCGACGCCCGCCGCTGACCACGTCGTCGAGGGCGTGGCTGACCGCGTCGTCGGCCGCGCCGCCGGGCCCGCGCGGCTTCCCGGCCGGTTGTGGTGGGCGTCATGAGAGACGAACAACGCCCACCGGAACCAGCCGGGACCGGGACCACGCGGGGTGCTCGGGCGGGGCGGAGTTCGCGGGCCGGGCGGTGGCGAGCCGGTGCGGGGTGGGGAAGCAGGGCGGGGAGGACGGCGAGCGTGGGTGATCGGGGACGGACTTCCGGGGTTTCGGTGGCGGTGCGGGTCCGGCCGGGGGCCGGGCGGACGCGGGTCGGCGGAACCTATCCCGGGCCGCACGGACCGGCGCTGATCGTCGCGGTGGGCGCACCGGCGGTGGACGGTCGGGCGACCGAGGCGGTCCGGCGTGCGCTGGCGGACGCGCTGGGTGTGCGGGCCGCGGATGTCGCCCTGCGGATCGGGGCCACCAGCCGGGACAAGGTGTTCACCGTCGACGCGCCACCGGCCGAGGTCGAGTCCCGCCTCACCCGTCTGCTCGCCGGCTGAGCCGGTTCGGCCGGGCGGCTGTTCGCTGCCTGAGCCGGCTCAGCCGGGCGGGGCTTGGAGGGAGGATGGTGCGGTGTGTGACACCTGGTGATGTCGGGGTGACGTGGGGTGTATCGTCGGGTATCCGACGGGCGGGCGGTGTGTTCGTGCCGGTATGTCGGTAGCTGAGAACCCGAGCGGTTGTCGAGGCATCTCACGTTCCGTATCCTTGCCAACCTCGCCGAGTGTGCGGTGAGTTTCCCGCCGCGTCGTTTGTGCAGGTGGGGCAAGATCTACGGCGGCGCCGGAGCGCCTGCCCGGGCGGGTGCCGGTGAGATCGCCCGGGGCAAGCACGGGGGAAGACAGGGAACCGGCGGGCCGGCCGGGAAGGGTGGGCCGCCCCGGTTCCGAGGACCGCTGATCGCCGCGCCGGGCGCGGCCGAGGGAGCGACGATGGCCAAGGCAACCGAGACGCGGGCCGGATCGACCGACGGGCGGGCGCGCAGCGCGGCGGAGACCGAGGAGATCCGGGTGGCGCTGGTGACCCGGCTGACCGACCTGCAGGCCGAGTACGATCATGCGCTCAGTGAGATCACCGAGCTCTCGCGCGAGCGGCTCGCCGACTCGGCCGGGGACGACCAGGCCGACACCGGCACCAAGACGTTCGAGCGGGAGCAGGAGATCACGCTGGCCAACAACCTGCTCGAGCGGATCACACAGGTGGAGCGTGCCATCGATCGGCTCGGGACGGGCAACTACGGTTGGTGCGAGCGGTGCGGTAACCAGATTCCGGTGGAGCGACTGGCCGCGTTCCCGTCCGCGACTCTCTGTGTCTCTTGCAAGCAGTTGGAGGAAAGACGCTGAACGCCGAAAAGGCCTCGCGGTTCGCCCCGCGCGCCGTGGCGGTGCTGGGCGCCACCGCGCTCATCGCGCTGGCGCTCGACCAGTGGGTGAAGCACCTCTCCACCGAGAATCTCGACCCGAACGAGCCGAAGAAGATCCTCGGTGGCCTGATCTATCTGTCGCTGCTGCGCAACAGTGGCGCGGCGTTCAGCTTCGGCAGCGCGTACACCTGGATCTTCCCGCTCATCACGCTCGTGGTGATCGGCTGGATCGCCTGGATGGCGACGAAGCTGCGCTCGGTGCCGTGGGCGGTCGCGCTCGGCCTCGTGCTCGGCGGGGCGCTGGGGAACCTGACCGACCGGCTGTTCCGCGCTCCGGGCCCGTTCCAGGGGCACGTGGTCGACATGATCAGCGCTTTCGCGCCGTACGGGGAAAGGTTTGCGGTCTTCAATATCGCGGACAGTTGCCTGACCGTCGGCGTGTGCCTCGCGGTTCTCCTGGAACTGACCGGGCGGCAGCGTGACGGCAGCCGCCTGAAGGGGAAGAGTCACAAGGCGGAATCGGACACCACGGCCGGAACGGAAGAACCTGCATGAGCGACACGCGATCTCTCCCGGTGCCGGACGGGTTGGACGGGATGCGGCTGGACCAGGCGGTTTCCCGCTTGTTCGGGCTTTCCCGGACGGCGGCGGCGACTCTCGTCGAGGACGGCAACGCGCTGGTCGACGGGATTCCGCGACCGAAATCGGACAAGGTCGCCGCGGGTTCGTGGCTCGAGGTGACCCTGCCCCCGCCGGTGAGCGCGCCGGTGCTGGTGGCCGAGCCGGTGCACGGGCTGAGCGTGATCTACAGCGACGACGACATCGTCGTGGTGGACAAGCCGGTCGGCGTGGCCGCGCACCCGAGCCCGGGCTGGACCGGCCCGACCGTGGTCAGCGGCCTGGCCGCGATGGGGCAGAACGTGGCGACCAGTGGCGCCGCCGAGCGCCAGGGCATCGTGCACCGCCTCGACGTCGGCACCACCGGGCTGATGGTGGTGGCCAAGTCCGAGATGGCCTACAGCGTGCTGAAGCGGGCCTTCAAGGAGCGCGAGGTGGAGAAGCGCTACCACGCCGTGGTGCAGGGCCACCTGGATCCGCTGCGGGGCACGATCGACGCCCCGATCGACCGGCATCCGACGGCCGACTACAAGTTCGCGGTGATGTCCGGCGGCAAGCCGAGCGTCACGCACTACGACACGGTGGAGGCGTTCCGCTCGGCCAGCCTGGTCGACGTGCGGCTGGAGACCGGGCGCACCCACCAGATCCGGGTGCACTTCTCGGCGATGCGGCACCCGTGCGTGGGCGATCTCACCTACGGCGCGGATCCGACCCTGGCGGCCCGGCTGAAGCTGAACCGGCAGTGGTTGCACGCCCGCGAACTGGCCTTTCTTCATCCCCGGACGCACGATGAGGTCCGGTTCGTCAGCGACTACCCTGCTGACCTGACCTACGCGCTGGACGTCCTGCAGGACGCCGGCTGACCTGCTGACTGGGGAGACGTCGTGTGACACGCGCGCATCGTCTGCGAGCGGTCCTCGGCAGGTTCGGGGGCGGCTCGCTCCGGTTGCAGTTGATGACCGCGGTGGCCCTGGCGGCCACCGCGACGCTGGTGGTCGCCGTCGCTGTCGCCGGCGGCCCGGGTGGCTCGGACGACACCGACCCGGGCGACGTCGTACGGGTCGGTGTGGTCGAGGGCCAGACCGTCGGCGGTTACGTCGACGCCGCGCGGCGTGAACTGGCCATGCTCAGCGACCCGTCCGGCCCGGCCGCCGGGGAGACGTGGGCGCTGGTCAGCCTCGCGAAGTACACGGGGCCGGGGCAGTTGCCGGCGATCCTGGCGGACGCGGTGGTGGCTCAGGTCTACGCCCGGGTGCCGTTGCCGGACGCGCGCACCCAGGTGTCGCTGATCCCGGTCTACACCATGCCCGGGGACGTGACCGCCGGGATGCTGAACGCCGCGCTGGTCCGTGATCAGGAGCAGGCCGACTACTCCCGGCTGGAACGGTCGCTGACCGGCCAGGGGCAGCGCGAGCAGCGACTCCGGCAGACGTATGCGAATGCCGCCCGGACGGCGGCGCGCGAGGCCGCGGCGTACCGGGAAGGCTGTTCCTGTGTCTTCGCGGCCGTGATCCGCGCCGCCCCCGTGACCCTGGACGACATCGCGTCGCGCCCCGGGGTCCGGGCCGTCGACCCCGCGCCGGAGGTGCGCAGCCTGGACCGGACGGAGTTCCGCCCGCCGCTGCCGGAGGAGAACGGCACGGTGTCCGCGGAGCCGTCCGTGACGCCGGTGCCGACCGCCGTCCCGGGCGTTGCGACCGCCTCCCCGCCGCGGTTACCGTCGTCGATCGGGGCCACTGTGACTTCTGCCTCACCGAGTGGCGGGGTCTCGCCGG
The DNA here is from genome assembly GCF_044388125.1 of Actinoplanes sp. NPDC020271. Classification (NCBI taxonomy): domain Bacteria; kingdom Bacillati; phylum Actinomycetota; class Actinomycetes; order Micromonosporales; family Micromonosporaceae; genus Actinoplanes; species Actinoplanes sp. NPDC020271. Next base: position 378,353 of record NZ_JBIRWQ010000001.1, on the reverse strand, counting down.
CGGCCTCCGCCGCCGCTCCGGCGCCGGCCTCGGCCGGCGTACCCTCGGAGACGGAGATGGCCACAGCTCACGCCACGTCCGGCGGGTCCGCCGCGGCGTCCGTCGCTGAACCGGAACGTTAGTTTTTCCGTCTGAAGGAACGTTCGGGTGGATGCACGTGCACGACCGGCGTGCCGCCATGTGATCAAGAACGACAGGGGGATGGGCACTCGGTCGGTGGCCCGAATAGGGTTCTCGTCCGTAGCCTGTCTTGGCGAGAACCCCTCGCCGGAACACGACGTCGGGTAGGCGCAGAAGGGACAAGCCGTGGACGGGACCGAGACCGGCTGGGGCCGGCCTGCGGAACCAGCCCCGCGCTGGCGGGCTCTGCTGGACCGTGCCCGGCATGGTCACCGTGCCGAGGAACCCGCCGAGGAGCCGAAGGCGGATCCGGCCGCGGTCCCGCAGCAGTGGGGCCAGCAGGCGCCGCCCACCCGTGGGCCGGCCCGCCCGGCCAATCCGCTGGAGGGCCGGGGCTACGACGGGCAGCGCCCGGACGCTCGCCCGCCGGCCGCCGAGCCGCAGCGCATGATGCCGCAGCGCCCGATCAACCCGCTGGACCCGCGTTGGCAGGCCCGCCCCGAGCAAGCGCAGCAGCAGACCAGCTACTTCGACCCGGCCCCGCGGTCTCCGCAGCCGCCGGTTGCGCCACCACCGCCGCAGCAGCCGTCGTCGCCGTTGCCGCAGCGCGGTGCCTACCCGCCCGCCCCGAGCTATCCGCCTCCGGCCCCGCAGCCCAACGGTTATCCCCAGCCCAACGGGTATGCCCAGCAGCCGCCGGCCTACCCGCAGGCGTATGCGCCCCCGGCCGCCCCGCCGGTCGCGCCGCGGCCGGTGTCGCCGCCGCCCGTGCCGGTGGCCCAGCCGATCCCGGTCGCGTCGGCCTCCCCGGCCGTCCAGTCCCGGTTGGACGCGCCGGTCCAGCCCCGGTTGGACGCGCCGGTCCAGCCCCGGCTGGACCCGGCCGCCTCCGGCGCCCGGCTCGAGTGGCGGCAGTCCCGCACCGACGACGGCGTGGAACGCGCGGTCGGGGTGATGCGCCGCAAGCTCGGCCAGCCCCGGGTGCTGGCGTTCGCCAACCCCAAGGGCGGTGTGCACAAGACCACCGCGACCGTGCTGGCCGCGGCCACCATCGGCAGCGTCCGAGGCCGCGGCGTGCTCGCCTGGGACGACAACGAGCTGCGCGGCACGCTCGGCCTGCGGGCCGGCAGCGCCCGCCACGCGCGGACGATCAAGCACCTGCTCGCCGACCTGATGCGGATCGAGAACCTGCACGGCGACGCGCTGCTGCAGGAGCTCGACGCGTACCTGCGGCACGCCTCCGACGGCTCCTACGACGTGCTGGCCGGCGAGGAGAACCCGCGTTTCGCCCAGCGGCTGGACCAGGCCACCGTGCGCCGGGTGATGGACCTGCTCCGGCGGACCCACGACGTGATCTGCGTGGACACCGGCAACAACGTGGAGAGCGTCAACTGGCAGACGGTGATGCGCTCGGCCGACCAACTGGTGATCACCACGGTCCCCCGGGAGGACGCCGCCTTCACCGCGGACTGGATGCTCGACGTCCTCGAGGAGAGCGGGATGGGCGACATGGTGGCGAACGCCGTGACGTTGATCTCCTGTCCGTCGCCGGGCACGCTGCCGCTCCTGGAGGACTTCAAGAAGCACTTCGCGACGCGGACCCGCGCGGTCGCCGTGGTGCCGTACGACCCGGCGCTGGAGGTCGGCTCCTCGATCGAGTACGGGGATCTGCAACCGGAGACCAGGCAGGCATGGTTGCGGGCCGCGTCGACGATGTTGGAGCCCTTCGCCGAGTAGTACGCTTCCGGGGCGCTGCCAACGATGAGGGGGTCCCGGGTGTCCGACTCGTTCGTGCATCTGCACGTACACACCGAGTATTCGATGCTCGACGGAGCGGCCCGGGTCAAGGAACTCATCGGGGAGGCGAAACGGCTCGGCATGCCGGCCGCGGCGATCACCGACCACGGCAACATGCACGGGGCGTACGAGATGTATCGGCAGTCCAAGGACGCCGGCATCACCCCGCTGATCGGCGTCGAGGCCTACGTCGCCCCGGAGTCGCGGCTGAACAAGACCCGCATCAAGTGGGGCCGCCCGGAACAGAAGTCGGACGACATCTCCGGTAACGGTGCGTACACCCACATGACCATGTGGGCGCGCAACGCGGTCGGCCTGAAGAACCTGTTCCGGCTGAACTCGCGGGCCTCGATCGAGGGTCAGCTCGGTAAGTACCCGCGGATGGACTTCGACATCATCGCGGAGCACGCCGAGGGGATCATGGGCACCACCGGCTGCCCGTCCGGCGCGGTGCAGACCCGGCTGCGGCTGGGCCAGTTCGACGAGGCGCTCAAGTCCGCCGCGATGTACCAGGAAGCGCTCGGCCCGGAGAACTACTTCCTCGAGATCATGGACCACGGTCTGGACATCGAGAAGCGGGTCCGGGACGGCCTGCTGGAGATCAGCAGGAAGCTGAACATCCCGCCGCTGGTCACCAACGACTCGCATTACACGTACGAGGAGCAGTCCGCCGCGCACGACGTGCTGCTGTGCGTGCAGACCGGCAGCAACATCGCCGACCCGAACCGGTTCCGCTTCGACGGCAACGGCTACTTCGTGAAGTCGGCCGACCAGATGCGTGCCGTCGACTCGTCCGAGGCGTGGCAGGAGGGCTGCCGGAACACCCTGCTGGTGGCCTCGCGGGTGGACATCGACGGGATGTTCACGTTCAAGAACCTGATGCCCCGCTTCCCCATCCCGGAGGGGTATTCCGAGGAGGAGTACTTCCGGCACGTCGCGTTCGAGGGCCTGCGCAAGCGTTTCCCGGACGGCATCCCGGAGACGCACGTCGCCCAGGCGGAGTACGAGCTGGGCGTCATCATCCAGATGGGCTTCCCGGCGTACTTCCTCGTCGTGGCCGACTTCATCCAGTGGGCGAAGGACAACGGCATCGCGGTCGGCCCGGGGCGTGGTTCCGCGGCGGGTTCGCTGATCGCGTACGCGATGGCCATCACCGACCTCGACCCGATCCAGCACGGGCTGATCTTCGAGCGGTTCCTCAACCCCGAGCGTGTCTCGATGCCCGACGTCGACATCGACTTCGACGAGCGCCGGCGCGGTGAGGTCATCCGCTACGTGACCGAGCGCTGGGGCGAGGACAAGGTCGCCCAGATCGCCACGTTCGGCACGATCAAGGCCAAGGCCGCGATCAAGGACTCGGCCCGTGTGCTGGGTTACCCGTTCGCGGTCGGCGACAAGATCACCAAGGCGATGCCGCCGGACGTCATGGGCAAGGGCATCTCGCTGGGCGGCATCTTCAACAAAGAGGACAAGCGCTACAACGAGGCCGGCGAGATCCGCTCGCTCTACGAGACCGACCCGGACGTCAAGAAGGTGATCGACACCGCGCGCGGCATCGAGGGCCTGATCCGGCAGACCGGTGTCCACGCCGCCGGCGTCATCATGTCCGCCGAGCCGATCATCGACCACATCCCGCTGATGCGGCGCGCCTCCGACGGCGTCATCATCACGCAGTTCGACTACCCCACCTGTGAGGGGCTCGGCCTGCTGAAGATGGACTTCCTGGGCCTGCGGAACCTGACGATCATCGACGACGCGAACAAGAACATCGAGCTCAACCACGGTGCGCCGCTGGACCTGCTGGCGCTGCCGCTGGACGACAAGGCGGCCTACGAGCTGCTGGCCCGCGGTGACACGCTGGGCGTGTTCCAGCTCGACGGCGGCCCGATGCGCTCACTGCTGCGCCTGATGAAGCCGGACAACTTCGAGGACATCTCCGCCGTCCTGGCGCTGTACCGTCCGGGCCCGATGGGCGTCGACTCGCACACCAACTACGCGCTGCGCAAGAACAAGCTGCAGGAGATCACCCCGATCCACCCGGAGCTGGAGGAGCCGCTGCGGGAGATCCTCGAGCCGACGTACGGCCTGATCGTCTACCAGGAGCAGGTGCAGCGCGCCGCGCAGATCCTCGCCGGTTACTCGCTCGGCCAGGCCGACCTGCTGCGCCGCGCGATGGGTAAGAAGAAGAAGGAGATCCTCGACAAGGAGTTCATCCCGTTCCGCGACGGCTGCCGCGAGCACGGGTACTCCGACGAGGCGATCCAGGCGGTGTGGGACGTGCTGGTCCCCTTCGCGGGGTACGCGTTCAACAAGGCCCACTCCGCGGCGTACGGGCTGGTGTCCTACTGGACGGCCTACCTCAAGGCGCACTACCCCGCCGAGTACATGGCCGGTCTGCTCACCAGTGTCGGCGACGACAAGGACAAGATGGCCGTCTACCTGGCCGAGTGCCGTCGCATGGGCATCCAGGTGCTCCCGCCGGACGTGAACCAGTCGGCCGGCCCGTTCACCCCGGTCGGCAAGGACATCCGGTTCGGCCTGGGCGCCGTCCGCAACGTCGGTGGCAACGTGGTCGAGGCGATCGCGCGCTGCCGCAAGGAGAAGAGCGAGTACACCGACTTCTACGACTTCCTGTCGAAGGTGGACGCGGTGGCCTGCAACAAGCGGACCATCGAATCACTGATCAAGGCCGGTGCGTTCGACTCGATGGGGCACAGCCGCAAGGGGCTGCTCGCCGTGCACGCCGAGGCGATCGACGCGTACGCCGGGGTGAAGCGCAACGAGGCGGCCGGCCAGTTCGACCTGTTCGGCGCGTTCGGCGACACCGCCGGGGGATCCTCGGCGACGGTGGCGATGCCCACCATCCCGGACAGCGAGTGGGACAAGCGCGACAAGCTCACCTTCGAGCGCGAGATGCTCGGCCTCTACGTCTCCGACCACCCGCTCGCCGGCCTGGAGCAGGTGCTGCAGAGCAACGCGGACATCAGCATCGCCGCGCTCAACGAGGACGGCTCGGTCCAGGACGGGCAGATCGTCACGATCGCCGGCATCCTCACCGGCGTCCAGCGGCGGATCACCAAGCAGGGCCGGGCGTGGGCGTCGGCCACCGTCGAGGACCTCGCCGGTGGCGTCGAGACGCTGTTCTTCCCCAACACGTACGAGGTGATCGGCCAGTACATCGCCGAGGACGCGATCGTCGTCGTCAAGGGCCGGGTCGACCGGCGTGACGACACCCCGCGGATCATGGCGATGGACATGTCCATCCCGGACGTCACCCACAACCCGGACAGCAAGCCGGTCGTCCTGACCATGCCGATCACCCGGGTCACCCCGCCGCTGGTCGACGAGCTCAAGGACATCCTCTCCGGCCACCCGGGCGACACCGAGGTGCACGTCCACCTGCAGAACGGCAAGCGGACCACGGTCGTCCGGCTGGTCGCGGCCCGGGTGGCGGCCACCCCCGCGCTGCGGGCCGACCTGAAGATGATCCTCGGTCCGGCGGCTGTCGCCTGACCCGCGGGCGGATCTGGAAGGATCAGAGGGTGCAACCTGAGGAGCCCGTCACCCCGCAGCCGGTGGTTTTCGACAAGCCGGCGGCCGGTCCGTCATGGTGGCGGCTCCAGCAGGGCAGCCGCCGTTCGCCGCGGCGGACGATCGCTGTCGCGTTCGGCAGCGCCGCGGTGGTCACCGTGCTCGGCGCCCCGTTCGGGCTGCTCTGGCACGCGGTGTCGCCGACCGTGCCGGTGATCGACGCCGGCGCGAACGGCATCGTGGTCAACGACCCGTCCCCGGAGCAGTACATTGCCGCCGATGGCTGGCTGACCCTGCTCGGCCTCGGCTTCGGCCTGCTCGTGGCGCTGGCCGGGTGGCTGATCCTGCGCCGTGACCGGGGGCCGGCGCTGCTGCTGGGAGTGGTCGCCGGGGCCTACGCCGCGGTGAAGTGGGTGGCCGTCCCGCTCGGTGAGCTGATCGGCAAGGACGCGTACGAGCAGTGGCGCCAGTCGGCCACCCAGGGCGCCACCTACCTGGCGCCGCCGGCCCTGCACTCGGTCGGCCCGACGCTGGTTCCGGCGTTCGTCGCCGCGATCGTGCTGACCCTGCTCGCCGGGTGGTCCAACGACCCCGACCTGGACCAGCCGGGCGCGCAGCCCGGTTACGGTCCCAACCACGGGCAGTACGACGACAGCCTGGAGGCGCCGCCGTTCAGTTCGGGCTGGCCGGCCGGGCCAGATCCGACAGCGGCACCGGCACCGCCCGCACCCGGGCCAGCAGACCAGCCTCGCGGTTGAGCAACCGCAGCTCGGCGCGGAGCCGGGCCACCGTGTCCGGCGCGGCCAGCAACGCGTGCCGCTCCTCCAGGGTGAGCTGGGCGGTCGCGGCGACCAGGTGGGAGAGCACGGTCGGGTCGTCCGGCATCTGGTCGAGGATGTCCGCGCTCGGCCGCAGCAGCTGCAGGTAGGTCTGGAAGGCGGCCAGCACCCGCGGCTTGAGCAGGGTGGCCGCCCCGTCCGGCGGCTCCTCGTCGGGCAGCCACTCGACCTGGGCGGTCAGCCACGGCTCCTCGCCCTGGGCGACGTCGAGGACCCGGAACCGTCGCCGGCCGACGGTCATCACGTCGAACCGCCCGTCCGGCAGCTCGGTGACGTGCCGCAGCTCGGCGGTGCACCCCACCTCGAACAGCTCGGCGGTGCCGACCGGCTCGGGCGCCGGGGCCGGCCCCTCGCCGGGCTCGGGCGCCACCTCACTCCCGTGCCGGAGGGTGACCACGCCGAACTCGGCCGGCGGCTCTGCCGGACGGGCCTGCAACTCCCGCACGAGGGCGCGATAACGCTCCTCGAAGATGTGCAGGGGCAGCACCAGCCCGGGGAAGAGCACCGTGCTCAGCGGGAAGACCGGCAGCCGATCGCTCACGCGTTCAGCCTAACGGTCCGCTGACCTTGGTCAACCCGGCGTGTCTCAACGCCTGGGCCGGGTGATCGCGGGCGCGGGCTTGTCGGAGGTGCCGCTTAGACTGTTCCCCGTGCTGAATCGGATCGACCTGCGCGGCTCCCGCCGGGACCCGCGCGGTCTGCTGCCCCGTGCCCAGCTCGACGTCTCCGTTGCCGTCGAGAGGATTCGTCCCGTTGTCGAGGCGGTCCATGAGCATGGGTTCAGCGCGATCCGCGAGGCGACCGAGCGCTTCGACGGCGTGACGCTGGAGCGCCTGCGGGTGCCGGCCGAGGCCATCGCGGCCGCCGCCGAGACCCTCGAGCCGGAGGTCCGGGCCGCCCTGGTCGAGGCCATCCGGCGGACCCGGAAGGTGCACGCCGACCAGCGCCGCGCCGACGTGACGACCCAGGTGGTCGACGGCGGCACGGTGACCGAGCGCTGGGTCCCGGTCGGCCGGGTCGGGCTCTACGTGCCCGGCGGTCTCGCCGTCTACCCGTCCACCGTGGTGATGAACGTGGTGCCCGCGCAGGAGGCCGGCGTCGAGGGCCTGGTGGTGGCGTCGCCGCCACAGGCCTCCAACAACGGCCTGCCCGACTCCCGGGTGCTGGCCGCGTGCGCGCTGCTCGGCGTGACCGAGGTCTACGGCGTGGGCGGCGCGCAGGCGATCGCCATGCTGGGCTACGGGTCCGACGGCGTGGACGAGAGCGACCGCTGCGAGCCGGTCGACGTGATCACCGGGCCGGGCAACATCTGGGTCACCGCGGCCAAGCGGCTGCTCCAGGGCCGGGTCGGGATCGACGCCGAGGCCGGCCCGACCGAGATCGCCGTCCTGGCCGACGAGACCGCCGACCCGCGGCACGTCGCCGCCGACCTGATCAGCCAGGCCGAGCACGACCCGCTGGCCGCGAGTGTGCTGGTCACCGACTCGGCGGCGCTCGCCGACGCGGTCGAGGCCGAGCTGGCCGTGCAGGTCCCCGCGACCAAGCACGAGGAGCGGGTGCGCACCTCGCTGACCGGGGAGCAGTCCGGCATCGTGCTGGTCGACGACCTGGAGCAGGGGCTCGCCGTCGTGGACGCCTATGCGGCCGAGCACCTGGAGATCCAGACGCGGGACGCGCGGGCGCTGGCCATGCGGGTCCGCAACGCCGGGGCGATCTTCGTGGGCGCGTGGTCGCCGGTGTCGCTGGGGGACTATGCGGCCGGCTCCAACCACGTGCTGCCGACCGCGGGCTGCGCCCGGCACTCGTCCGGCCTGTCGGTGCAGTCGTTTCTGCGGGGCATCCACGTGGTTGAGTACGACGAGGCGGCGCTGCGCGACGTCGCCGGTCACGTGGTGGCCCTGGCCAACGCCGAGGATCTGCCCGCGCACGGTCAGGCTGTCCAAGCGAGGTTCCCCGCATGACGACCATCGACGAGCTGCCGATCCGGGACGATCTGCGCGGCAAGTCGCCCTATGGCGCTCCGCAGATCGACGTGCCGGTGCGGCTGAACACGAACGAGAATTCGTACCCGGTGCCGGAGGACGTGGTCGAGGCGATCGGCAAGGCCGTGCAGGCCGAGCTGCGCGACCTCAACCGCTATCCCGACCGCGACGTGATCGCCCTGCGCACCGAGCTCGCGGCCTATCTCGGGCATGGCCTGACCACGGCGAACGTGTGGGCCGCGAACGGGTCGAACGAGGTGCAGCAGCAGCTGCTCCAGGCGTTCGGCGGGCCGGGCCGGTCAGCATTGGGCTTCGGGCCCTCGTACTCGATGCATCCGCTCCTCGCGCAGGGGACGGGCACCGAGTGGATCGGCGCGCTACGCGATCCCGATTTCGGATTGGACCCGGACAAAGCGGTCGCGGCAATCAAGGAACACGACCCTGACCTGGTCTTCGTCTGCTCGCCGAACAACCCGACGGGCACTGCACTGGACCCGGCGGTCGTCGACGCGATCCTCGCGGAGGCGCGCGGGATGGTCGTCGTCGACGAGGCGTACACGGAATTCGCCCGCCCCGGCACTCCGAGCGCGCTGACCCTGCTGCCCGGCCACCCGCGGCTGGTCGTGAGCCGGACCATGAGCAAGGCGTTCGGTTTCGCCGGCGGCCGCCTGGGCTACCTGGCCGCCGACCCGGCCGTGATCGACGCGGTCCAGCTGGTCCGCCTGCCGTACCACCTGTCGGCGATCAGCCAGGCCGCCGCCCGGGCCGCTGTCGTGCACCGGGAGTCGCTGCTCACCACCGTCGAGGCGATCAAGGAGCAGCGCGATCGGATCGTCGACGTGCTGCGCGGGCGCGGGGTGAAGGTCGCCGACAGCGACGCGAACTTCGTGCTGTTCGCTGTTTCCCGAGATCAGAAGGCCGCGTGGCAGGCCTTCCTCGACCGGGGCGTGCTGATCCGCGACGTCGGCCTGGCCGGCTGGCTGCGGGTCACCGCCGGCACCGAGTCCGAGACCACCGCATTCCTGAACGCCGCTGAGGAGATCCTGTCGTGAGTAGGACCGGGCGGATTGACCGCGTCACCAACGAGACCAAGGTGCTCGTCGAGATCGACCTGGACGGCACCGGCAAGGGCGACCTGAGCACCGGCGTCGGCTTCTACGACCACATGCTCAACCAGCTCGCCAAGCACGGCGGCTTCGACCTGCTGGTCCGCACCGAGGGCGACCTGGAGATCGACTCGCACCACACGATGGAGGACACCGCCATCGCGCTGGGCGAGGCCTTCGCGCAGGCGCTCGGCGACAAGCGAGGCATCCGGCGGTACGGGTCGGCGACCATCCCGATGGACGAGGTGCTCGTCCGCGCGGCCGTCGACCTCTCCGGCCGGCCGTACGTGGTGCACGACGAGCCGCTGCTCACGCCGTACATCGGGCCGGTCTACGCGACCAGCATGACCCGGCACATCTTCGAGGCGTTCGGCCACGCGGCCAAGGTGACCCTGCACGTGGACGTGCTGCGGGCGTGCCGCCCCGGCGGCCACCCGGACGCCCACCACGTGGTGGAGGCGCAGTTCAAGGCGTTCTCCCGGGCACTGCGCGAGGCCGTCGAGATCGACCCGCGCAACGCCGGTGCGCTGCCCTCGACCAAGGGCCTGCTCTGACATGCCGGCGAACGTGGTGATCCTCGACTACGGGTCGGGGAATCTGCGCAGCGCCGAGCGGGCAGTCGCGCGGACCGGCGTCGACGTGACGGTGACCAGCGATCTTCGCCAGGCGGCGGACGCCGACGGCCTGGTCGTGCCCGGCGTCGGGGCCTATGCGGCGTGCATGGCCGGCATCAACGAGCTCGACGCCGGCCCGGTGATCGCCGAGCGGGTCGCCGCCGGTCGGCCCGTGCTGGGCATCTGCGTGGGGATGCAGATCATGTTCGAGTCCGGGGTCGAGCACGGCGTGGAGACGAAGGGGCTGGGGCTGCTGCCGGGTTCGGTCACGCGGCTGCACGCCCGGCGGATCCCGCACATGGGGTGGAACACCGTCGAGGTGCCGGCCGGGTCGAAGCTGCTGGCCGGGGCCGGTCCGGGGACGCGGTTCTACTTCGTTCACTCGTACGCGGCAAGGGATCTTGATCTTTTGCTGGATGCCGCCGTGACCACCGCCGCGCATGACGAGCCGTTCGCCGCGGTCGTGGAGCGGGGCGCCCTCAGCACCGCGCAGTTCCATCCGGAGAAATCGGCTGATGCCGGATTCAAGCTGCTGACCAACTGGGTCGCCACGCTCTGATGAGCAAGGAGCGTGCGCGGCGGCGGGCCGAACGGCTTGCCGTCCTCCAAAAGGAGAAGGCCGTCCGGGCCCGGCGGGTGGCCCGGCGGCAGCGTCGCCGCGCTCTCGTGCGGAAGCTCACGCCGCCGCGGCTGAGCAGCGACGGCCGTCTCTACCATCGCAGCCGGCGGCAGCGGCTCGGCATCGTGATCGTCCCACTGATCGCCATCGCCGCCGTCTGGCTGTTCATTCCGGAGACGGCGCTGCGCATCCTGCTCACCGTCCTGCTCGTCCTGGCCGCCCCGGCTCTCGTGGTCGTGGTGCTCGGCCGCCGCAAGTAGTCGTGCCGGCGGCCGCGAAGCCGCCGTAAACTGGGAGATATCGTGACTTTGCAACTGTTGCCCGCCGTCGACGTCGCCGACGGCCAGGCCGTCCGCCTGGTCCAGGGCGCCGCCGGCTCGGAGACCGCCTACGGCGACCCGCTGGAAGCTGCCCTGGCCTGGCAGAACGACGGTGCCGAGTGGATCCACCTGGTCGACCTGGACGCCGCGTTCGGCCGCGGGTCGAACGCCGAGCTGCTCGCCGACGTGGTCCGCCGCCTGGACGTCAAGGTGGAGCTCTCCGGCGGCATCCGCGACGACGAGTCGCTGACCAGGGCGCTGGCCACCGGCGCGCAGCGGGTCAACATCGGCACCGCCGCCCTGGAGGACCCGGAGTGGTGCGACCGGATCTGCGCGGAGTACGGGGACCGCGTCGCGATCGGCCTGGACGTCCGCGGCCGCACCCTGGCCGCCCGCGGCTGGACCAAGGACGGCGGCGACCTGTACGAGGTGCTCGCCCGCCTCGACAAGGCCGGTGCCGCGCGGTATGTGGTCACCGACATCACCAAGGACGGCACCATGCGCGGCCCGAACCTGGACCTGCTGCGCGAGGTGTGCGCCGCCACCGACAAGCCGGTGATCGCCAGCGGCGGCGTCTCCACCCTGGACGACCTGCGTGCCCTGGCGACGCTGGAGCCGGTCGGCGTGGAGGGCGTGATCGCGGGCAAGGCGCTCTACGCGGGCGCGTTCACGGTCCGCGAGGCGCTGGAGGCCCTGAAGAAGTAGTCCGGCTACACGGACGATGAAGTAATTGTCGCTGGTGCTTAACGGTTCTCGCCCGCCAGGCTGGGAGCCATGAGGCCGCGTGACATCGCCCTGGCCGTCGCCGTCGCGGCGGTCTGGGGCGTCAACTTCGTCGTCATCGAGACCGGGCTGGACCACTTCCCGCCCCTGCTCTTCTCCGCACTGCGCTTCGGCCTGGCCGCGTTCCCGGCGATGCTGTTCGTGGGCCGCCCGCAGGTCCCGTGGCGCTGGGTCGCGGCCGTCGCGCTGATCCTCGGTGTGGTCAAGTTCTCGCTGCTCTTCGCCGGGATGGCGGCCGGCATGCCGGCCGGGCTCAGTTCCCTGGTCCTGCAGAGCCAGGCGATCTTCACGATGCTCTTCGCCACCCTGTTCCTGCGCGAACGGCCACGTCTCGTGCAGATCGGCGGGCTGGCTCTCGCCGCCGCCGGGGTCGCGCTGGTCGCTACCCGCACGGGTGCTGGACTGCCCGCGTTCCTGCTGGTCATCGGCGCGGCGGTGGCGTGGGGCCTGTCGAACGTGGCCACCCGCAAGGCCTCCCCGCCGGACACGCTGAACTTCATGGTCTGGGTCAGCGCGCTCGCCACCGGCCCGCTGATCGTGCTGACGCTGCTGATCGACGGCCCGTCCGCGGACCTCGCCGCGCTGCGAGGCATCGACACCGAAGCGATCCTGGCGCTGTTCTACATCCCGGTGCTCTCCACGCTCGCCGGGTTCGGGGTGTGGGGTCACCTGATCCGCCGGCACGGCGCGGCCACCGTCGCCCCGTTCTCGATGCTCGTCCCGTTCTTCGGCATCGCGTCGGCGGCGATCGTCCTCGGCGAGCCGGTGCACGCGATCGACGTCGCCGGCGGGGTGCTGGTCGTCACCGGCGTGCTCGTGGGACTGGTCTCTTTCCGGCGCGTCCCGGTCGTTAGGGTGAGTGCATGACGGTCGCGGTGCGTGTGATCCCCTGCCTGGACGTGGATGCCGGGCGGGTGGTGAAAGGGGTCAACTTCGTCGACCTCCGGGACGCGGGCGACCCGGTCGAGCTGGCCGCCGCCTACGACGCGGCGGGCGCCGACGAGCTGACGTTCCTCGACGTGACCGCGTCCTCCGACGACCGCGGCACGATGCTGGACGTCGTCCGGCGTACTGCGGAATCGGTTTTCATCCCGCTCACCGTCGGCGGCGGTGTCCGCTCGGTGGACAACGTGGACGTGCTCCTGCGGGCCGGCGCGGACAAGGTGGGCGTGAACACCGCCGCGATCAGCAGCCCGTCGCTCATCAGTGAGATCGCCGAGCGGTTCGGGAACCAGGTGCTGGTGCTCTCGCTCGACGTGCGCCGCGCTGCCGGCCGGCCCTCCGGGTGGGAGGTGACCACGCACGGCGGGCGGCGCAGTGCCGGGCTCGACGCGGTCGAGTGGGCCGAGCGGGTGGCATCGCTGGGCGCGGGCGAGATCCTGCTGAACTCGATGGACGCCGACGGGACCAAGGCCGGCTTCGACCTGGAGCTGATCCGCGCGGTGCGGGCCGTGGTGGACATCCCGGTCATCGCCAGCGGGGGTGCCGGTGCGGTCGAGCACTTCCCGCCCGCGGTCCGGGCCGGGGCCGACGCGGTGCTGGCCGCCAGCGTCTTCCACTTCGGTGACCTGACGATCGGCGAGGTCAAGCAGTCTCTGCGGGACGCCGGCAATCCCGTTCGCTGAGGCTCTTACCGGCCGTCGGCGAGGCGCAGGCTGTACTCGCGGACGGCGGCCGTGTACGCGGTCTCGTCCAGGACCCAGTCGGTGTAACCGGGCTGGGCGCCGCGGTTCAGCTGCGCCTGCAGGGTCATCACCGCGGAGGAGAGGCCGCTGAACGGGCGGGTCCGCCAGAGCTGTTCACCGGCCGGGGCGACCTCGACGATGTCGTCCTCGACGGTGATCAGCCCGGCACCCTGGAGGCGGCGGATCGACTCCTCCAGCTCGTCGCGGCTCGGCACGCTGTGGTGCAGGAAGTCGGCCGCGGCCAGCAGGTCGGCGAGCGTCGCCCCGGACACGGGTAGTGCCGCGTGCAGCGCCCGGTCGCGTTCCAGGCGCTCAGCGATCACCGCGGAGACGAAGATCCACGCGTCGTTCCAGTTCCAGCCGCCGGCCCCCATGCCGCAATGATGCCGTGTGGTTGTCATGCCGGGGAAGAAAATGTGTCCGGATGATCACCAGATCATGGCTGCGGGCAAAACGGGATCTTCACCTTCGATGACCGCATAGGCCACACATCGGGGTCGGCCTGTCTCAGTGGGCGGGCACCGGGACCGGCCGGCGATCGGGAACGGTCAGCTTCGGCAGGAACAGGTGCACCAGCGGCCCGATGGCCAGCGCGTACGCGATCGTGCCGACCCCGACCGTGCCGCCCAGCAGGAATCCCGCGCCGAGAACGAGCAGCTCGATGCCGGTCCGGACGACCCGGATCGACAGCCGGGGGAAGCGCGCGTTCACCCCGGTCATCAGGCCGTCGCGCGGGCCCGAGCCCATCCGGCTGCCGATGTAGAGCCCGGTCGCGAAACCGTTCAGCAGGATTCCGCCGACCAGGTAGCCGACCCGCGCCGGAATCGTCTGGCCGGTCGGCAGCAGGGCCAGCGCCGCGTCCGCGGAGAAGCCGACGAGCACCAGATTGGCCACCGTGCCGACGCCCGGTTTCTGGCGCAGCGGGATCCACAGCAGCAGCACCGGGACGCCGACCAGCACCACGGTCCAGCCGAAGCTGATCCCGGTCACGTCGGAAATTCCCTGGTGGAAGACGTCCCATGGGTTCAGGCCCAGCCCGGATTCGATCATCAAGGCGATGCTGGCGCCGTAGAGGACCAGACCGGCGAGGAGTTGCGTGATGCGACGAACCAGGCTCATGATGCCACTCTGAAGGCCAATTCGACGGTGTTAAAGTGCCAATCCTCGGGAGGTGGCTATGACTACGTCGGTGCGAGGGGACCAATTGGCCCGGCTGCTCGGCCGGTGGCACTCGTTGCCGGGGCGGCACCGCAGCCCCGACTACGCCGCGCTGGGTGCCGCGGTGCGCGGGCTGCTCGCCGACGGGCGACTCGCGCTCGGCGTGCGGTTGCCGGCGGAACGGGAGCTGGCCGAGTCGCTGGGCGTGAGCCGGACGACGGTGTCGGCGGCGTACCGCGCGCTGCGCGAGAGTGGTCACCTGACCAGTCGCCGCGGCGCCGGCAGCTGGACCACGCTGCCCCACGGCCACCGCGTCGCCACCTCCGGGCTCTGGACCCCGGACGACGACCTCGACATGATCGACCTCGGTTGCGCCGCGTCCGCCGCGCCGGTCGAGCTGGTGCCGGCCGCCCGCGCCGCCGCCGAGGAGCTCCCGCGCTACCTGGGTAGTGCCGGGTACCACCCGACCGGCCTGCCCGAGCTACGCGCGAAGGTCGCCGAGATCTACACGAACCGGGGCGTGCTGACCTCGGCCGAGCAGATCCTCGTCACCAGCGGCACCCAGCAGGCGCTCGACCTGGTGCTCCGCCTCACCGTCCCGGTCGGCGCGCCGGTGCTCGTGGAGACGCCGACCTATCCGAACGCGCTCGCCGCGCTCTCCGCCCGCCGCGCCCGGATCAGCACCCACGGCCTGGACACCGCCACCGGCTGGGACGCGGAACTGCTGCTCGGCGCGCTGCGACAGACCCGGCCACGGCTCGCCTACATGATCACCGAGTTCCAGAACCCGACCGGCCACCTGATGCCGGCCGAGCTGCGCGAGCGGATGGTCGCCACCGCACACGCCAGCGGCTCCGAGCTCGTCGTCGACGAATCCTTCGTGGACCTGCCGCTCGACGACCCCGACATGCCCCCGCCCGTGGCCGTTTTTGATCGGCACTCGCGGGTGCTGTCGATCGGCGGGATGAGCAAGCCGTACTGGGGTGGCCTCCGCATCGGCTGGGTCCGCGCCTCGGCGCCCCTGGTCCAGCGGCTGGCGGCGATCCGGGTCGGCGTCGACATGGCCAGCCCGGTGCTGGAACAACTCGTCGCCGTGCAACTGCTGCAGCAGGCGCCGTCGATCGTCGCGGCACGCCGGGCCCAACTGCGATTCCGGCGAGATGCGCTGGTCACGGCGTTGCGCGAGCAGCTGCCGGAGTGGCGGTTCTTCATCCCCGGCGGTGGGGTGACGCTCTGGGCCGAGCTCGACGGGCCGATCTCCAGCGCGCTGTCCCGGGCCGCCGAGGACGTCGGGGTGCGGCTCGCGCCGGGGCCGCGATTCGGACTCGACGGGACATTGGAGCGTTTTCTCCGCCTGCCGTTCACGCTGCCGGCGGACGATCTCGTCGAGGCGGTCCGGCGGATCGCCTCGGTGCGCCACGACCTCGACCGCGCCGCGCGCCCCGCCTGGCGGACCCCCGCCGTCATCGCCTGACTTCGTCACTGACCGATAAAGATCTTCATTGCCCCGCTCCGCTGTGGTCCCGGCCGTCGCTCCCGCGGGGACCCTTCCGGTCCTCGCAGGGCCGTGGCCGGCCCGGAACGCGAGGCCCGCAAGGGCGGCCTCCGTGGGTGGTCCCGGTCCGGGCACAAAACCTGTGGTGAGGTCACCCCGCCCGCAGCGTCCCGCCCGTCGGAGCCCGCGAGGTGGGCGCGTGGTCGCGCAGGCGGCGCGCCCCGCCCCTCGGCTGGTTCGCATGGGCGTCATGAAGCACGAACAACGCCCATGAGAACCAGCCCGGACCCGCAACCACGGTGCGGCCTCGGGCCACGTGCTCAGGTCGCGGGGGCCTGGTAGAGGCCGAAGCGGTTGCCGTCGCCGTCGCGCAGCGTGGCGATCAACGGGCCACCCACGTCACGGACGGCGTGTTCCTCGGTGGCTCCGGCGGCGAGGTGGGCCGCGATCTCGGCTTCGATGTCGTCGACGTGCCAGAAGACGACCGGGCCGGCGGCCACGTCACCGTGCGGGTCCAGGCCCAGTTCGGGGCCGTCGTCGGGACGGAAGCCGACGTAGAATGGGGCGTCGGTGTACGGCTCGGTGCCGAGCAGCCGGGTGTACAGGGCTTTGGCGGCGTCCAGGTCCTTGACCGGGACGGTGATGGTGCGGATCGGCATGTGGACCTCCTCGTCACCCCGAACCGTATGCCGGTTGACCGCGGCCGGGCTGCGGTTCGCCGCACGAGCAGCCCGTCTCGGGACCAGGGGCGCTGTGGACGGGTCCGTCGCCCGGCCCGCGAACCCGTCCACGGGTTTTGCGGTCCGGCCGTGCCCACCCACGGAGGCCGCCCTTGCGGCCTGAGCGTTCTGGGCGCCCCGCGCCCTGCTCGGGCCGGAAGGGTCCCCGCGGGAGCGACGGCCGGTACCCCGGCGGAGACAGGCAATGAAGCTCTTGATCTTGAGCAGCAGAAAGGCCGCCTCCGTCACCGGAAGCGGCCTGACTGGCGGAAAGTGATCAGATCTGGGCGAGCGAGCCCTCGTACATCTTCTCGATCTGGTCGGCGAAGTTGGTCTCGACGCTGCGGCGCTTGATCTTCATGGACGGCGTGACCTCGCCGGCCTCGATGCTCAGGTCGCGGGGGAGGATCGTGAACTTCTTGACCGTCTCCCAGCGGTTGAGCTTGGCGTTCAGCTCGGCGAGGTAGCCCTCGACCAGCGCGTGCGTCTCCGGCGCGGCGACGATCTCGGCGTAGCTCTTGCCGGCCAGCGGGCCGTCGGCGGCCCAGCTCGCGATCGCGTCCTCGTCGAGCGTGATCAGCATGGTGACGAAGTTGCGGGACTGTCCGACAACGATCGCCTGTGACGTGTACGGGCAGACGGCCTTGAACGCGCCCTCGATCGCGCTCGGCGCGATGAACTTGCCGCCGGACGTCTTGACCAGATCCTTCTTACGATCGGTGATCTTGAGGAAACCGTCGGCGTCGAGCTCGCCGATGTCGCCGGTGCGCAGGAAGCCGTCCTCGGTGAACGCCTCCGCGGTCGCCTCGGGCAGGTTGTGGTAGCCGCGCATGACGGGCGCGCCGCGCAGCAGCACCTCGCCGTCGGTGTCGATGCGGACCTCGAGGTCGCCGATCGCCTCGCCGACCGTGCCGATCTTGAGGCGGCCGCGGCGGTTCACGAAGTTCGCCGCGGAGGCCTCGGTCATGCCGTAGCCCTCCAGGATCGGCAGGTTCGCCGCGGCGAAGAACTCGGCGATGTCGCGGCTGAGCGCTGCCGAACCGCTGACCAGCACGCGCAGGTTGCCGCCGAGCTTGTCCTGCAGCTTCTTGAAGACCAGGCGCTCGGCCACCGCGTACTGCGCCTTGAGGGCGGCCGGGACGGGCTTGCCGGCCTGCTCGAAGGCGACCTTCTTCTTACCGGTGGCGACCGCCCAGGAGAAGATCTTCGGCTTCAGGCCGGTGCCGGAGAGGCCGCTGGTCACGGTCTTGTTGTAGACCTTCTCGAAGATGCGCGGCGGGGCGCACATCAGCGTCGGCCGGATCACCGCGAGCAGGTCGATCAGCTTGTCGACGCGGCCGTCGACATAGGTCGGGACGCCGACGTGCAGGATGCCGCAGAGCAGCGTCTTGCCGAACGCGTGCGACATCGGCAGCCACAGGTAGTGCAGGTCGGTGGGGGAGAACAGGCCCAGGTGGTCCTGTGCGACGCCCTCCCACGTCCAGCCGCGGTGCAGCAGCTCGACGCCCTTGGGGCGGCCGGTGGTGCCCGACGTGTAGATCAGGGTGGCGACATTGTCCGGACCGAGCTGGGCGATCACGTCGTCGATCAGGCTCGGCTCACGCTGCAGAGCGGCGGCGCCGAGCTGCTCCAGGTCGGCCAGCGTGATCTGCGGCGGGGTGGCGCCGGCGTCGGCCGCGCCGTCGATCAGCACCACCTTGGTCAGCGCGGTCGGCGTGCCGGCGATCTTCAGCGCCTGCTTCGGGTTCTCCGCGATCAGCACCTTGGAACCGGAGTCCGCGATGATGAACGCGGTGTCCTCCGGCTCGGTGGTCGGGTAGACCGTGGTGGCCGCGGCACCGGCGACGTTGATGCCGAGGTCGGCCAGGATCCACTCCAGGCGGGTGCTGGACAGGATCGCGACCCGGTCCTCCAGGCCGACGCCGAGCTCCCGCAGGCCGGCCCCGATCGCCTTGGCCCGCTCGCCCACCTGCCGCCAGGTCAGCCAGCTCATGCCGGTGTCGTCCGCGCCGGGCCCGGCGAGGGCCTGCGCGTCCGGCGTCTTGGCCACGCGCTGGAACAGCATGTCCGGGATCGACCGGTAGGGAACCTCGAGAGCCATCAGGCGCCGCCTTAAAACCGCAACGGGGGGACGTAACGTCGTTGTTACCGCACAGTAATGACTTGGCGGTCACACGGCTAGAGCGCCCCTGAAACTGAACGCAATCCTAGTCGCTACGTTGTTACCGTGGTTTTCCTGGTGATCGGCGGGACGGGTGTCGACACGGTGGTCCCGGTGGCGGGCCTTCCGGTGCTCGGGGCCGACTCGGCCCGGCCCCGCGGCCCGATCGAGGACCACGTCTCGCACACCGGCACGTGCGTGGCCCTCGGCCTGCGCGCGCTCGGGGCATCGGTGCAGGTCGTCGACACGGTCGGGGACGACGACCCGGGGCGGCGGGTGGTCGCCGCGTTCGACCGGTGGGGGATCCCGCTGCGCGTCGCGCCGGCTCCGGCCGGGACCAGGCGAGCGGTCAATCTGATGAGCCCGGACGGGCGGAGGCTTTCCCTGTACGACGGGCGGGACGTGCCCGGCTACCGGTTGCCTTCAGCGATGTATCTTCCGCTGCCGGCCGAGGTCCGCCACGTGCACGTGACGATCATGGACTGGGCCCGGCACCTGCTGCCGTCGCTGCGCGCGGCCGGGGTGACCGTGTCGACCGATCTGCACGACTGGGACGGGGAGAATCCGTACCACCGGGATTTTGCCGTCGGCGCGGACGTGGTGTTCGTCAGTGGCGTGGATCTGAGAAGCGGTGCCGCCGAGCGGATCCTGGCCGAGGGCCGCGCCTCCCGGGTCGTGGTGACACACGGCGCCGGCGGGGCGGATCTGTACACCCGGGACGGGGTGACGCACCGGGACGCGGCCGACCCGGGCGCCCCGATCGTCGACACGAACGGGGCCGGGGACGCCTTCGCCGCCGCCTTCCTGACCGCGTGGACGGCGGGGAAGAGCGACGGCGAATGCCTGGCGGACGGTACGGTCGCGGGAGCCTACGCCTGCACGCGGACGGTCGGTGCGGACGCGTTCATCTCCCGGGCCGAACTGCGGGCCCGGTCAGAGTAGGGACACCAGCAGCGACACCGCGGGGTTGGTCAGCAGCGACACGTCACCCCCGGTCGCCGCGGCGGCCGGACCGGACACCAAGCCGATCGCACTCGCCGCCACGAGCAGCACCATCGCTACGCGGAACCCGCCACGTCGGATCCTCATGTCATCCCCCTGAACATCGAAGTCGATACCTCGTACCTGAGAGTAACCATGGAGTGACGTTCGACGGGCATCCTGGATTGTCTATACCGTCGGGACCGTGGATCTGGTGATCGAGAGTGGCAGCACCGCGGCGGTGTACCGGGCGTTGCGCACCGCCATCGCCGACGGCCGCCTGCAGGCCGGGCATCGGCTGCCGGCCAGCCGGGCACTCGCCGCCGACCTCGGGGTCTCCCGGGGCAGTGTGGCCGGGGCGTACGAACGGCTCGTCGCCGAAGGCCACCTGACCGCGCGCGTCGGCTCCGGGACGTTCGTCGCCGAGACACGCACGCCCCGGCAGCAGCCACGATCGGTGCCGGACCCGCTGCGCCCCCGCGCCGGTTGGGACTTCGGACCCGAGCCGACCAGCGGGAACACGCCCGCCCCGAAGTACGACTTCCGGGTCGGCATCCCCGACGCCGGACTGTTCCCGTTCGACACGTGGCGCCGGATGGTCGGGGCCGAGCTGCGGTTACGGGCGAACGGGCCGGGGACGTACGCCGACCCGTACGGGCATCCGGCGCTGCGGGCCGCCATCGCGCGTTACCTCGGATACGCCCGCGCGGTCCACGCCACCGCCGGCGACGTGCTGGTCACCAACGGGGCGCAGCACGCGTTCGACCTGATCGGGCGGGTGCTGCTGCGTCCCGGCGACACGGTCGCGGTGGAGGAACCCGGATACCCGCCGGCCCGGGCACTGTTCGCGTCCCTGGGGGCGCGGATCGCCGGCGTACCGGTCGACGGCGAAGGCCTGATCGTGGACGCGCTGCCGGCCCACGCGCGGATCGTCTACGTCACGCCGTCGCACCAGTTCCCGCTCGGGCCGGTGCTCAGCCTCGACCGGCGGCGGCAACTCCTCGACTGGGCGCGCCGGCGGCAGACGGCGATCGTCGAGGACGACTACGACAGCGAGTTCCGCTTCGGCAGCCGTCCGCTGGAACCGTTGCGAGCCCTCGACCGGAGCGAACGGGTGCTCTACGTGGGAACGTTCTCGAAGAGCATGCTGCCGACGATCCGGACCGGCTTCGTCCTCACCCCACCCGGCCTGCGCCCCGCGATGGCGGCGGCCCGGCAGCTCGGCGACGGGCACGGTCACGTGGCCATGCAGGCGGCCCTGGCCCGGTTCATCGACGAAGGTGAACTGGCCCGGCACGTGCGGCGGGCCCGCCGGGAGTACGCCGCCCGGTACGAGCGGATCGTCGCCGGGCTGGGGAAGCTGCCGCAGCTGAACGTGGTTCCGTCGGCGGCGGGACTGCACGTGACCGCCCTGTCCCGGTCCAGGATCCCGGATCTGTCGGGCAGCCTCGGGTGGCCGCTGGACGACCTCTCCCACTACGGCGGCGACCGACACGGCCTGGTCCTCGGCTTCGGCGCCGTCGACCCCTCCCGCATCGACGAGGGCCTCTCCATTCTGGCGCGAAACCTCTGATCGACCCCGTTGGCGCGTACGTCGTGAGCCGCCCGTCGCCCCCGCGCCGGCATGGACGACTCCTGCCCGATGCGGCAGCCCGCGAGCAGGCGGAGTGGCGATCGGCCCGGCCCGCGCGGGCCCGGCGGTGGTGGCCGGCCTGCGGGGCTTGACCAGCCGGCGTGCCGCGGCTCGACCGGCGGCCGGCCTGCGGGGCTTGACCAGCCGGCGTGCCGCGGCTCGACCGGCGGCCGGGTCGGGGCTCAGACGGTGACCGGGATGGGTTCGGCCGGGAGGTGAGGGCGCTTACGGCCGTACCGGTCAGCGACGACCTGGTAGACGAGAGCACCCACCGCGAACCCGAGGCTGAGCAGCGCCGGCCACCCGTTCAGCCACAGCAGCCCGCACACCGCCACGAACGCGACCCCCGCCACCACCCGCGACCACCCCCGGGGCAGCAGGCGGAGCGCGGCGGCGGTGCCGATCACGTACACCAGGGTGAAACACCCCGTGACCAGCAGCGCCGCCTGGGAAACGGTCAGTGGCAGGAGCGTGCATCCGATGCTGGTGACGAAGATGAAGGTGAGGGAGCGGCGCCGGCCCCCGAACACCCGGGCCGGCAGTGCGCCGTCCCGGGCCAGCGCCACTCCGAGCCTGCTGGTGCCCGCGTAGTACGCGTTGACCGCACCCAGCGTCAGCACCACGGCGACGACCGCGGTGACCGCGCGGACCGGTCCGCCCACCCCGATCGCCAGCAGGTCGGCCAGTGGCGCCCGGCTGTGGGCCAGCGCCGGCCCGAGGGCGAGCACGCTGACCGCGGCGACCGCCAGATACAGCACGCCGACCACGGCGACCGCGAGCATGGTGGCGCGGGGCACGTCCCGGCGCGGATCGCGGTACTCCGCGGACAGCGACGACAACGCCTCCCACCCGGCGAAGCCCCAGACCAGGATGGCGGCGGCGGCGCCGACCCCGGACCAGCCGTGCGGCCGGAACGGGGTGAGGTTCGACCGTTCCAGGTGCGGCAGGGCGGCGATCACGGTCACGACCAGCAGCACCGCCAGGGTTCCGGTCAGCACCAGTTGGACCCGACCGGAGATGCGAAGACCGAACCAGTTCATCCCGTACGCCGTGGCCACCACCCCGAGGAAGGTCAGGAACTCGGTGACCCTGCCCCCGCCGATCGCCCCCGCGACGTACCCGCCGACGAAGGACGCCGCGACCGGGGTGCCCAGCGGCACCGCGAAGTAGAAGCACCAGCCCACGGCGGCGGCCGCACGACGACCGAAGGCCATTCCCGCGTACGTGGCCACACCGCCCCCGTCCGGGTACCGCGCCCCGAGCGCGGCGAATGTCCAGGCCAAGGGTGCGGAGAGGAGGATCAGCGCGAGCCACGCGAGCAGCGCGGCGGGTCCCGCGGCCGCGGCGGCCAGCGCCGGCATGGAGATGAGGCCGGTGCCCAGCACAGCGCCGATCGAGAGCGCCGTGCCCTGGGCCACCGAGAGTCGAGCGGTCATGTGACGAAACTAGAGCGCGATTGGTCCGTACGTCCGGGCCAATCTTGTGTCTTTTGAAGGGGCCAATCGTCAGAACCCGAGCTTGGCCCCGCGCAGCCGCTCGGCCGTGCTCGGGTCGCCCTCGATCTCGACGCGGGCCACGCGCTGCCGCCCGGAGAAGAAGAGCGCCAGCTCGCCGACGTCGCCACTGACCCGCACGGCCGGGGCCGGGCCGTTGCGCACCGGCGGGAACCCGTCCGGGATCACCTCGCCGGCCACGCCGGCGCGGCGCAGCGCCATCCGGGAGGTGAGTTTGCCGCTGCGCCAGAGCGCGGCCTGGTGACCGGCCGGCAGCGGGCGCGGCTCCCATCCGGGCGCGGCGCGGCGCACGTCCTCGTGGTGGATGAAGAACTCCATGGTGTTGATCACGCCGTCGGTCAGCGGGCTGCTGATCGGGCTCCACACCGGTGGCCGGCGCAGCTCGGCGATCAGCTCCGGGTACGGCATGGCGGCCTTGGCCAGGCGCACCCGCTCCCCGTACGAGCGGAGCGCTGGGATGATCATGCCGGCGCCGGCGTCCGGCCGGCGTTCCCGGACGACGAGATGAGCGGCCAGGTCCCGGGTGGTCCAGCCGGTGCACAGGGTCGGCGCGTCCGGGCCCTCACGCAGCAGCAGGTCGGCGAGCAGTCGGCGTTCCTGGCGGGCGTAGTCGTTCATCGACCGATCCTATGCCCGCGTGCGGTCCGGTGTAATCGTCACCACAATGTAAACACTGGGGGTGGCGACCGCTCGTTCGGCAGGATGGGATCGGTAAGGCCGGAATTGCCGGTCAACACTTACCAGTCAGGTAGGAAATGAGCAGCAGAGCCAGCCGCGACGTGCTGGGACGGGGTCTGCGGGTGCTCGGCCACGCGATCCGCACCGAGCCACGGCTCTTCACCGTCGGCACCATCGGCAGCAGTCTGTTCGGGCTGCTCATCATCGCCAACTCGTACGTGGTGGGCTGGGTCATCGGCGACATCGTCGTGCCCGCCTTCGCCGCGCATCGGGTCAGCACCGGCGAGCTGGGCCTGGTCGCCGCGGCGTTCCTCGGCATCAGTGCCCTGCGCGTGGCCAGCATCTTCGGGCGCCGGCTGGGCGCGGGCTACATGCAGTTCCGGCTGCAGGCGCGCTACCGCAGCGCGGTGACCCGGCGCTACCTGTCGCTGCCGCCGGCCTGGCACCAGCGGCACGCCACCGGCACCCTGCTGTCGAACGCGAACTCGGACGTCGAGGCGGCCTGGGGCCCGATCGCCCCGCTGCCGTTCGCGGTCGGCACGGTGGTGATGCTGATCGGCGCGCTGATCTCGCTCTTCGCCACCGACTGGGTGCTGGCGCTGGTCGGCGCCACGCTGTTCCCCGCGCTGTTCGGGCTGAACCTGGTCTACTCGCGCCGCATGTCGCCGCGCCAGATCAGGGTGCAGCAGAACCGGGCGAAGGTCAGCGCCGTCGCGCACGAGAGCTTCGACGGCGCCCTGGTCGTCAAGACGATGGGCCGGGAGGCCGACGAGTCCCGCCGCTTCGGCGTCTTCGTCGACGAGCTGCGCGACTCACTGATCTCGGTCGGCCGGCTGCGCGGCCTGTTCGACCCGCTGATGGACAGCCTGCCCAGCCTCGGCACGCTCGCCGTGCTGCTGCTCGGCGCGTGGCGTCTGGAGACCGGCGCGATCGGCGTGACCGAGCTGGTCAGCGTCTCGTTCCTGTTCACCGTGCTGGCGTTCCCGGTGCGGGCGATCGGCTGGGTCGTCGCCGAGCTGCCGCGCAGCGTGGCCGGCTGGGATCGGGTGCAGGCGGTGCTCGGCGCCGAGGGCGATCTCGCCTACGGCCAGGGTGCGCTGACCGGTTCCGGCCCGGCCGAGTTGCGCTTCGAGCAGGTCGATTTTCGGTACGGCGACGGCCCGCAGGTCCTGCACGAGGTGAGTTTCACCGTCCCGGCCGGCAAGACCGTGGCGCTCGTGGGAGCGACCGGTTCCGGCAAGTCGACGATCGCCTCGCTCGCCGTGCGCCTGGTCGACCCGGAGTCGGGCAGCGTCGCGCTGGACGGCGTGAAACTGCCCGACCTCGCGCTTCCCGCGCTGGCCGGCACCACCGCCCTGGTCCCGCAGATCCCGTTCGTCTTCGACGACACCGCCCGCGGCAACATCGCGCTGGACCGGCCCGGGGTGGACGATGCCGCGATCCGCGAGGCGGTCGCGCTGGCCCAGGCCGACCGGTTCGTGGCGAACCTGCCCGATGGGCTGGACACCGCGGTCGGCGAGCGTGGCACCTCACTCTCCGGCGGGCAGCGCCAGCGGCTCACCCTGGCCCGGGCGCTGGCCGGCAAGCCGCGGCTGCTGGTCCTCGACGACGCGACCAGCGCCGTCGACCCGCGGGTGGAAGCGGCCATCCTCGGTGCGCTGCGCGGGGGTGACGCGGGTGCGTCGATCCTGGTCGTGGCGTATCGGCGGGCCACGATCGCGCTCGCCGACGAGGTGGTCTACCTGGAGCGCGGACGGGTGGTGGCGACCGGGACGCACGCCGAGCTGATGACGTTCCACCGGGGCTATCAAGACCTGGTCACGGCGTACGAGAAGGCGGAGCAGCCCCATGAGTGACGGCACCCTGGCGACCGTGCGGCGGGGCCTGGCGCTGTCGCCGGAGCTGCGGACCGGGCTGGGCGGGACGATCGTGCTGGCCATGCTGCAGATGGCCGGGCGGGTGGCCGTGCCGATCGCCGTGCAGCAGGGCATCGACCACGGCATCCGCGCGGCCGGCGGCCCCGACCTGGGCGTGGTCACCGAGATCGTGCTGTTCACGCTCTGCGCGCTGCTGATCTCGACGCTCTGCGGGTACCTGATGACCCGCCGGCTGTTCACGGTCAGCGAGACGGCGCTGGCGGCGCTGCGGGCGCGGGCGTTCCGGCACATCCACGACCTGTCGATGCTGCACCAGCAGTCCGAGCGGCGCGGCTCGATGGTGTCCCGGGTGACCAGCGACGTCGACCAGATCTCGCAGTTCCTGCAGTTCGGCGGCGTGCAGCTGCTGCTCGCCTCGGGGCAGTTGCTGGTCTCGGCCGCCGTGATGTTCGTCTACTCCTGGCAGCTGGCGCTGGTCGTGCTGATCGCGTTCGGCCCGGCGGTCGGTGTGATCCGGCTGTTCCAGAAGCGGCTGCGCGCCGTCTACCAGGCCTCCCGCGAACGGACCGGGGTGATGCTCGGCGCCATCGCGGAAAGTGTCGTCGGGGCCACGGTCATCCGGGCGTACGGCGTCTCGGGCCGGACCCAGCAGCGGCTCGACACGTCCATCGAGGATCTGCAGGTCGCCCAGCAGAAGGCCCTGCGCACGAGCGTGACCAGTTTCTCCAGCGGCGAGATCGGGGCCGGCCTGGCCCTGGCCGGTGTGGTCGTGATCGGTGTCCTGCTCGGGGTCGACGGCGACCTGACCGTCGGGCAGCTCACCGCGTTCCTGTTCCTGGTGACGCTCTTCATCCAGCCGGTGCAGATCGCCACCGACATGCTCAACGAGGCGCAGAACGCGGTGGCCGGCTGGCGGCGCATCCTCGACGTGCTCGACGTCGAGCCGGACGTGGCCGACCCCGACGACCGGGGCGTGGCGCTGCCGGAGGGGCCGCTCTCGGTGCGATTCGACGACGTGTCGTTCCGCTATCCGGGCGGACCGGTCGTACTGGCGGATGTGGATCTTGAATTGGCCGCGCGGCGGAAGTATGCCGTGGTGGGGGAGACCGGCAGCGGGAAGACGACGTTCGCCAAGCTGCTCACCCGGCTGATGGACCCGGCCGGGGGCGAGGTGCTGCTCTCCGGGACGCCGCTGACCTCGGTGCGGTTCTCGTCACTGCGCTCGCGGGTGGTGATGGTCCCGCAGGACGGCTTCCTGTTCGACGCGACGATCGCGGAGAACATCCGGTTCGCCGAGCCGTCGCTCACCGACGAGCAGTTGACCACCGCGTTCATCGAGCTCGGGCTCGCCGACTGGCTGGGCGGGCTGGCCGAGGGGCTGGACACCCCGGTCGGCGAGCGCGGCGAGGCCCTCAGCGTCGGGGAACGCCAGCTCGTCGCGCTGGTCCGGGCCTACGTGGCCGACCCCGACCTGCTGGTGCTCGACGAGGCGACCAGTGCGGTCGACCCGGCCACCGAGGTGCGGCTGCAGCACGCGCTGGACCTGGTCACCCGCGGCCGGACGACGGTGGCGATCGCCCACCGGCTCTCCACCGCGGAGGCCGCGGACGAGGTGATCGTGGTGGACGCGGGCCGCGTCGTGCAACGCGGCCCGCACGCCCGGCTCCTCCAGGAGCCGGATTCCGTCTACGCCAAGCTCTACGCCAGCTGGTTGGAACAGACGCAGGGCTAGATTGCTCCGCTTCGCTCCGCGGAAGATCGCCTTGTAACCGGTGAGACGGCAAGCGATCTTCCGCCGCCCGCAAAACCCGCGGGCGTCGAAAGATCGCCTGCCGTCTCACCGGCGGCGATCTTCGGGGGTGGCGGCCCCCTGGCGTCAGTCGGTCAGCCGGTCAGCCAGCCGGTCAGCGGGTCAGCGGGCGTGCGGCTTCCGGGGTCAGCGGGTCAGCGGGCGTAGTACTCGACGACGAGCTGCTCGTCGCAGAGCACCGGGACCTCGGTGCGCAGCGGCACCCGGATCACGGTGGTGCGCAGCTCCTCGAGGACGGTCGACAGGTACGGCGCGGTCGGGCCGTCGAGGTGCGCGCCGGTCGCCGCGATCTGGAACGGCGGCTTCTGCCGGGACGTCTCCTTGACCTCGATGACCTGACCCGGCTTCAGCTTGTAGCCCGGCCGGTCCACCTTCTTGCCGTCCACCGTGAAGTGACCGTGCACCACCAGCTGGCGCGCCTGGTAGATGGTCCGCGTGAAGCCGGCGCGGAACACGGTCGCGTCGAGCCGGCGCTCCAGCAGGGTGACCATGTTCTCGCCGGTCTTGCCCTCGGCCTGATGGGCGGCGTCGTACGCGGCCCGCATCTGGACCTCGCTGATGTTGTACTGGTGGCGCAGACGCTGCTTCTCCAGCAGCCGGACCTGGTAGTCCGAGCTCTTGCGCCGGCCCCGGCCGTGCACGCCCGGCGGGAACGGGCGCCGCTCGAAGTACTTCACGCACTTGCGGGTGAGGGGGATGCCGAGCGCCCGGGAGAGCTTGGCTTTGGGTCGCGAGTTGTTCACTCCGGATCTCCTGTTACGGTTAGCCTTGCCTAACTTAGGTAAGCCTAACCGGTGCCCGGAGGTGCTCGTCATGCAACCCAGTCCCGCCGAGATCGCGCGTACTCTCGCCGCCGGTCACCTGCCCGCCGTCGCCCACGTCGCGTGCCACCCCGGGCCGCTCCCGGTCCGGCACGTGACCGACGCGCAAGGCCGCCCGCTGCTGCTCGTGCCCGCCGACGGAGCCCTCGCCACGGCCCTCATGCCACAGCCGGGCAACGACGACACCGCGCTCGTTCTCGACATCCGGGACGTGCCGCCGATGTCGTTCTCCCCGGCGAACGGTCGCGTCTGGGTCTCCGGCTGGGCCGCCCGCCTCACCGGCGACGAGGCACGGGCCGCGGCACTGGACTACGCCGACACCGACGCCTGCGGGGACCTGCTCGACATCGGCGAGACTCAGGCGCTGTACCGGATGGACGTCGCCGAGGTGCGCTTCGAGCGCAACGAGAAACTCGTCGGGATCGACCCGGACGACTACGCCGAGGCGTCACCCGACCCGCTGCGCGCCGTCGAGTTCGACCTGATCGCCGATCTGGCCGACCACCACATGACCGAGATGAGCGACTACGTGCGCCGGCAGCTCGGTCAGCACGCGCACCCCGGCGACGAGCCCCGGGTGGTCCGGCTGGACCGCTACGGCTTCCTCGTCCGGATGGGCACACGCAGCGCAC
The DNA here is from genome assembly GCF_044388125.1 of Actinoplanes sp. NPDC020271. NCBI lineage: Bacteria > Bacillati > Actinomycetota > Actinomycetes > Micromonosporales > Micromonosporaceae > Actinoplanes > Actinoplanes sp. NPDC020271. The sequence continues at coordinate 349,478 of NZ_JBIRWQ010000001.1, read as the reverse complement.
GCCTGGCCTTCCCCCGCCCCGTGACGGACCGCCACGACCTCGCCCACCTGCTCCACCCCATCCTCTGCCGCCGCTGCGCCGCCTGATCCCGCGCGAGGCCGCAGCCGTTCCGGGCCGCGGCACCCGCGCGAGGCCGCAGCCACTCCCGGCCGCGGCACCCGCGCGAACAGCGCTCGCCGCGAATGCCGCTGCGGCACCGGCGGTGGGCGGCGTGGACGGGTTTGTTGCTCTGAGCGGGACCACCCACGGAGGTCGCCCTGGAGGGCCTCGCGTTCTGGGCCGGCCACGGCCCTGCGAGGACCGGAAGGGTCCCCGCGGGAGCGACGGCCCGGACCACGGGCCAGAGGGGACATGAAGTATTTGATCTTTGAATGGCTCGGGATCCCGCCGCCCACCTTCTGCCGCCGTCGGGTGGTGGGATCCCGCCGGCCTCGCTCGCCGGTGCCGCGGTGAGTGGGGCAGCAAGAAGGCGGGCAGCCCCGTGCCGGGGGCTGCCCGCCTTCTGCGTTGCGCCGGCGCGTTACAGGGAGAGGATGCGGTCCAGGAACTCGCGGTAGCCGCGCATGGCCATGCGCATGCTCTCCGTGTCCGGCGTGTCGGTGCCGCGCAGCGGGTCGAGGTCGTCGCGTTCGGCCAGGAGGACCTCGGTGAGCTCGTTGACCGCGTCGGTGAGCAGGTCGTGGGCGCGGGTCAGCGCGTTCACCGGGTCGTCGACGAACTCGGCCTTCACCTCGTGCCAGGCGGCGCGGAAGTGCCGGGCGGCGTCCTCGTCCCAGACCGTGGGACGGATGACCGAGCCCTCGGCGGCCGGTTCGGCGGAGAGGTCGTCGTCCGCGGCGGCGCGGCGGCGGACCGGCTCGGCATCCTCCAGGCTGGCCGAGCGGCGGGCGGCCGGGCGCGGTTCCTCGTCGAGCGGGCCACGCCGGAGGTTGCTGATGGAGACGCCGGCCAGGCCGGACTCCGGGTACGGCTGGAACTCCAGCGGCGGCGGCGTGACCGAACCGGCCTGCGGCGCGGTCGGGCCGGCCGGGGTGACCGAGGCGACCCCGAAGGCCTCGCCGGAGCGGCCCAGGCTGTAACCGGTGGTGGCCGGCGAGCCGAACGCGAACCCGGTGTCGGGTGCGGCCGGCAGGTCGGACGGCGCCCGGGTGGCCGGGATCTGCGGGATCGGCGGCATCGGGTAGGCCAGATCCGGCGCGGGGACGGCGGCCGAACCGCTGACCGGGGCGGAGCCGGTGACCGGAGCCGAACCACTGACAGGGGCCGGGGCCGAGCCGCTGATCGGAGCCGGCGGGGTCGGGGCCGGCAGGGCCTGGGCCAGGGGCTGCGCGGGGGAGACCGGTGCGGCCGAGGCGGCCGGGTCGGCCACCGGCTCGGGCAGGTCCGGCATGGCGGCCTGATGGTCGAGCGTCGCGGCCGGGTGGTCGAGCGTGACGGCCGGGTGGTCCGGGGTGAAGTCGGTCGCCAGGTACGGCGCCGGCGCGTACCCCGGGGAGACGGGTGCACCGGAGACCGGGCCGGCCGGGCCGCCCGAGGTCGGCGGCTGCACCGGGACCGACGCCCAGCCCGAGACGGGCGCGTTCTCCTCGGCCGGGCTGTCCGCGACGGGCGCCTCCTCCTGGCCCGGCACGTCGCCGGGCTGTGCGTACCCGGGGGCTCCTGCCCGTCCGTTCATGTCTTCACGTCCGTTCTCGTCGCGTGGTCCCGCCTCCTCGGCGGGGTCCTGGCCGGCCTCCGGCGACGTCGCGTCCGCCGGCTCGTCCCCCGGGGTGGCTCCGGTGGACTCCTCGTCGGCCGGTGGCTCGGCGACCTGAGCGTCGCCGGGCTCGATGACCTGGACGTCGCCGTGACCGGCGACCCCGGTCTCCACCGCGGCCGAAGTGTCCGCCTCGGCGGCGTGCCCGTTGACGCCCGGATGCGCGTCGGGGGCCCGGCCGCTGAAGAGGAACCGCCCGGTGCCGCCGAGCCGGAATCCCCCGAAAGAGGTCTCCCGTCCCGGTGTCTCGGCCTCGGGCCCCTGGGACTCTACGTCCTGGCCAGGCTCGCGCTCGTGGTCCGAGGGGGCCGAGTGATCAGAATCGCCGTGCCGGGAACGGGCCGGCGGACGGTTACCACGATCACCTCTGCCCTGGCCGGGGCCGCGGCCGGCCGCCCGGTTCAGCCCGAACGGGTCGCTGCCGGGCAGGTCGCCCGGATCGTTGCGGAACCCGTCGGCGTCGCCGGGGCCGTGCGGGCCGCGGGCCGAGGCGACCGGGGACGCCGGGGGCGTGCCGAACGGCACGGATGACCCGGTCAGCAGGTCGACCGGGAGCGGCGGCAGGGTGAGCTCGGCGGGCTCGGCGCCCCGGCGGGAGCCGAGCGACACCATCTCCGGTTCCGGTTCCGGCTCCGCTTCCCGCATCGACTCCTCCGCCGGTGGCAGGTAGGCCGAGGGCAGGTAGGTCGATTCGGCCTCCGAGTCCGGGCGAACCTGCCAAAAACGGGCGAGTCCGGGCGCGGGTCGGGGGCTGTCGGGGCTGGACGTCGGCTCCATCGGTAAACCACTCCCGTCGCGAGGCGCGCCACCGGGGCTTGGAGCTGCGCAGACACACCGGCGGCGAGCGCCGGGGCATCAAGGCAGGTAACGGCGCCCCGCCGACGGTACCTGCCCGGCCGGTCCGGCACATCCCCTGTGACCGGATCGTGGGCCCTCCCCGTGGTTCCGCGGCGATGCGGGAGAATCGTCGCGTGTCAGATGCAGAGACTTCGCTGGACGCGGCGATCGCCGCCCGGCTCAAGCGCACCCCCGACGGTCTGGTCGCCGCGATCGTCCAGGAGCACGGCACCGGTGAGGTGCTGATGCTCGCCTGGATGGACGAGGAGGCGCTGCATCGCACGTTGACCACCGGCAAGGCCACCTACTGGTCCCGCAGCCGCCGGGAGTACTGGGTGAAGGGCGCCACCTCGGGTCACACCCAGCGGGTCCGGACGGTCGCGCTGGACTGTGACGGGGACGCGCTGCTGCTGACCGTGGAGCAGACCGGGGCGGCCTGCCACACCGGCACTCACACCTGTTTCACCGACGAGCTTTCCGTTTTCACCGACGAGCTTTCCGTGGAGGGGCAGTGACCAGCGGGGCGACCTTTCCGGATGAAGCGGGATTTGTCCGAAGCGGGCGGCGGGTCGTTCCGGTCACCCGCAAACTTCTCGCCGACGGGGAGACCCCGGTCGGGGTCTACACCAAGCTGGCCGGTGGCCCCGGCACCTTCCTGCTGGAGTCGGCCGAGCAGGGCATCGCCTGGTCGCGGTACTCGTTCATCGGCGTCCGCAGCGCGGCGACCCTGATCGAGCGCGACGGCGAGGCCACCTGGCTGGGCACCCCACCGGCCGGGGTGCCGCTCGGCGGTGACCCGGTCGAGGTGCTGCGGCAGACGGTGGCGGCGCTGGCCGACGGCCCGGCCGAGGGCGACCTGCCCCCGCTGACCGGTGGCATGGTCGGCTACCTGAGCTACGACCTGGTCCGCCGGTTCGAGCGGCTGCCGTCCACCGCGGACGTCGACGTGCCGCTGCCCGAGCTGGGCATGATGCTCGCCACCGACCTGGTCGTGCTCGACCACCACGACGGCTCGGCCCTGCTGGTGGCGAACGCGGTGCTGGCCGGGGATGCGGACGACGCGGCCCGGCGCGCGGCGTACCACCACGCGGTCGGCCGGCTGGACGCGATGACCACCGCGCTGTCGCGGCCCACGCCGCCGATGGTGTCCACGGTGGAACGGCCGGGACCGGGCGAGCCGGTCAGCCGGACCGCGCCCGGTGACTACCAGAAGGCGGTCGAGGAGGCGAAGGAGGCGATCCGGGCCGGCGAGTGCTTCCAGATCGTGGTCGCGCAGCGGTTCGAGCGGCCCACCGACGCGAACGCGCTGGACATCTACCGGGTGCTGCGGGCGACGAACCCGAGTCCGTACATGTACCTGCTCCGCTTCGACGACTTCGACATCGTCGGCTCCTCGCCGGAGGCGCACCTCAAGGTCAGCGCGAACCGGACGGCGTTGCTGCACCCGATCGCCGGCACCCGCTGGCGCGGCGCGACTCCGGAGCAGGACGCCGCGCTCGCCGCCGAGCTGCTGGCCGACCCGAAGGAACGTTCGGAGCACGTGATGCTGGTCGACCTGGGCCGCAACGACCTGGGCCGGGTCTGCGAGCCGGGCAGCGTCGAGGTGCCGGAGTTCGCCCGGATCGAGCGGTACAGCCACGTCATGCACATCGTGTCCACGGTGGTCGGCAAGCTGCGGGCGGACCGGACGGCGTTCGACGCGCTCGCCGCGACGTTCCCGGCCGGGACGCTCTCCGGGGCGCCCAAGGTCCGGGCCATGGAGATCATCGATTCGCTGGAGCCGACGCGGCGCGGCCTCTACGGCGGCACGGTCGGCTACTTCGGCTTCGCCGGCGACATGGACATGGCCATCGCGATCCGGACCGCCCTGCTGAAGGACGGGGTGGCCTACGTCGGCGCGGGCGCCGGCATCGTCGCCGATTCCGACCCGGCCGCCGAGGAGCAGGAGACGCGGAACAAGGCGGCGGCCGTGCTGGCCGCGATCGCCGCCGCGGAGACGCTGCGAGCGGCTCGATGAGCGGAAACCATCGGCGTTCGCACCTGGGGGCGGTCCTCGGTTGTCTCGCCGGGGCCGGCCTGACCCTTTACGCCGTCACCCGAACGTGGTCGTCGACCGTGGAGCACCGCACCGGCCTGACCGACCTGACGACCGTGCGCACCGGCGCCGACGAGCAGCCCTGGCTGGTCGGCCTGGCCGTCGTCGCGCTGGCCGGGGCCGGGGCGCTGCTCGCCACCAAGGGAGTGGCCCGGCGGGTCCTGGGCGGCGTGCTGCTGCTGGCCGGGCTGGGGATCGCGGCGGGCGCGCTGATCGCCCGGATCGGCCTGGACGCCGGTGAGGCCGGGGCCGGTGCCGCGTTCTGGCCGGTCGCGTGTGTGGTGGGGGGCGCGGCCGTCGCGGCCGGCGGCTTTCTTGCCGCGCGGCACGGTCACCTCTGGGCGGCCATGTCCGCGCGGTACGAACGGACGCCCGCCCCCGCCGTGGTACGCCGGGAGAGCTCCGATCTGGAGCCGGCCGACAACCGCGCCGCGTGGGACGCGCTCGACCGCGGGGACGACCCCACGGCCTGAGGTCTTTTTGTCAGAGTCAGCGAACTGTGGCGGCCACCGCGCGCGCCCGGCGACGGCCGGCCGCAACGGTCCGCCGGGGGCTGGTGGCGACGATCGCGGCCACCGCCCGGCTGGTCTCGGCGCGGGCCGCGGCGCGGGCCCGGTCGGCCTCGATCGCCAGCCGCGCGTTGTCCTGCGCGGTGCGCATGTTGGCGGGCCCCACCACCGCCCGCTGCACGCCGGTCACGACCTCGGCGGCAATGGCGACGAGGCTCCGGGAGACCTCGGCGAATCCGGGTGTCTGAGGGGTCTGGTCAGTGGCCATGGGGCGACTCCGCATCAAAGTCCGGGTGGCGGCACCGTCGGCGCCGTCGACAAGTCTGCCTGAGGGACAGGATGCCGGAGTCGTATTTCCGCTCCGTGACACGCCTGTCAACGCAAGGTGGTGTCGGCCGTTCGGGGGAGGTGTCCCAGCACAGCGGCTCGTATGCGATTCGCTCGATGTGAGCGAAGTGACATGCGGGGCGGGCAGCCTGGCATTATGCCCCAGTCCAACTCGTGAGGCGCGCCATACCCCGGGAGGCCGGGGACCGGTCGCGACGCCTAGCATCGGGCCGAAGACACCCGGAGAGGGGAGTCATTACGTGACATCCGATCGTGGCGGACCCGCGCGGCCGCAGAACGTACTCGAGGAGATCCTCGCCGGTGTGCGCGAGGACGTGGCGGCTCGCCAGGCGGCGACGTCGCTGGAGCAGGTGCGGAAACTCGCCGCGGCCGCGCCTCCGGCGATCGACGCCTACGCGGCCCTGCGCAAGCCCGGCGTGGCGGTGATCGCCGAGGTGAAGCGGTCGTCACCGTCCAAGGGCGCGATCGCCGACATCCCGGACCCGGCCGAGCTGGCCGGGGAGTATGCGGCCGGCGGCGCCCGGTGCATCAGCGTGCTCACCGAGGGCCGGTGGTTCGGCGGCTCGCTGGACGACCTGGTCGCGGTCCGTGCCGCGGTCAAGGTGCCGGTGCTCCGCAAGGACTTCGTGGTCTCCAGCTACCAGGTGCACGAGGCCCGGGCGCACGGCGCGGACCTGGTGCTGCTGATCGTCGCGGCGCTGGAGCAGAACGCACTGGTCGGCCTCCTGGAGCGGATCGAGTCGCTGGGCATGACCGCCCTCGTCGAAGTGCACAACGAGGAGGAGGCGGACCGGGCGCTGGAGGCGAACGCGAAGGTCATCGGCGTGAACGCCCGTGACCTGCGGACCCTCGAGGTGGACCGGTCAGTTTTCGAGCGCATCGCGCCCGGCCTGCCGAACAACGTGGTGAAGATCGCCGAGTCCGGCGTCCGCGGCCCGCACGACCTGATCCGTTACGCCTCGGCCGGTGCCGACGCGGTGCTGGTGGGCGAGGGCCTGGTGACCCAGAAGTCGCCGCGGGACGCGGTGGCCGAGCTGGTCAACGCCGGTAACCACCCGGCGACGCCGAGGCCCGTGCGATGACGGTCTTGCCCGATCTGGCCGGCCATTTCGGTAAGTATGGCGGCCGATTCGTTCCCGAGGCGCTGATCAAGGCGCTGGACGAGCTGGAAGCCGCCTACCGGTCGGCGAAGCAGGATGACGCCTTCAACCAAGAGTTCCAGGACCTGCTCCTGAACTACGCCGGGACCCCGTCGCTGCTGTACCCGGCCAAGCGGCTCTCGGCCAAGCTCGGCGCCGACATCTGGCTCAAGCGCGAGGACCTGAACCACACCGGCGCCCACAAGGTGCGCAACGTGCTCGGCCAGGCCCTGCTGGCCAAGCGGATGGGCAAGCCCCGGGTGATCGCCGAGACCGGGGCCGGCCAGCACGGCGTGGCCAGCGCGACCGCGGCCGCCCTGCTCGACCTCGAGTGCGTGGTCTACATGGGCGAGACCGACACCGAGCGCCAGGCGCTGAACGTGGCCCGGATGCGGATGCTCGGCGCCACGGTCGTGCCGGTCACCAACGGGTCGCGGACCCTGAAGGACGCGCTGAACGAGGCGCTGCGTGACTGGGTCTCCACCGTCGAGACCACCCACTACCTGCTCGGTACGGCCGCCGGCCCGCACCCGTTCCCGGAGATCGTCCGCGACTTCGTGAGCGGCATCGGCGTCGAGGCCCGGCAGCAGTCGCTGGACCAGATCGGCCGGCTGCCGGACGCGGTCGTGGCCTGTGTCGGCGGCGGCTCCAACGCGATCGGCATCTTCCACGCGTTCGTCCCCGACTCCGGCGTGCGGCTGTACGGCTTCGAGGCCGGTGGCGCCGGTGTCGAGACCGGCCGGCACGCGGCGTCGATCACCGGTGGCTCGATCGGCGTGCTGCACGGCAACCGGACCTACCTGCTGCAGGACGAGGACGGGCAGACCATCGAGTCGCACTCGATCTCGGCCGGCCTGGACTACCCGGGTGTCGGACCGGAGCACGCCTGGCTGCACGACAGCGGCCGGGCCACGTACGAGCCGGTCACCGACGACGAGGCGATGGCGGCGTTCCAGCTGCTCTGCCGGACCGAGGGGATCATCCCGGCGATCGAGAGCTCGCACGCTCTCGCGGGCGCCGCGAAGATCGCCCCGCGGCTGCGCGAGGAGCTGGGCCGCACCCCGACCATCGTGATCAACCTGTCCGGCCGTGGTGACAAGGACGTGCACACCGCGGGCGCGTACTTCGGCATCCTCGACCCGGTCGAGGCGGTAGTCCCCGGGGAGAACACGTGAGCCCTGCTGGCCCCGCGGCGGAAAACAGAATGCACAATCGTGGAATAGCGGACACGTTCGCCAAGGCGAAGAGCGAGAACCGCGCGGTGCTGATCGGCTGCATGCCGGCCGGTTTCCCGACGGTCGAGCGCAGCATCGAGTCGATGATCGCGATGCACGAGGCCGGCTGCGACGTGATCGAGGTCGAGCTGCCGTACTCGGACCCGGTGATGGACGGCCCGGTGATCCAGAAGGCCAGTGACATCGCGCTGGCGAACGGCGTCCGGACCCGGGACACCCTGAAGATCATCGAGGCGGTGGCGTCGGCCGGCGCCACGGTCGTCCTGATGACCTACTGGAACCCCGTCGAGAGGTACGGCGTGGACGCGTTCGCCCGTGACCTCGCCGCCGCCGGGGCCACCGGGCTGATCACGCCCGACCTCATCCCGGACGAGGCCGGCGAGTGGATCGCCGCGTCGGACAGGCACAGGATCGACCGGACGTTCCTGGTCGCGCCGAGCTCGACCGACGAGCGCATCGCGATGACCCTGGAGAACTGCCGGGGCTTCGTCTACGCCACCGCGCTGATGGGCGTCACCGGCGCTCGCACCTCGGTCTCCTCCCAGGCGCCCGAGCTGGTCGCCCGCATCCGGGCCGCCGACCCGGAGATGCCGATCGGCGTCGGGCTCGGCGTCGGCAACGGCGACCAGGCCGCCGAGGTGGCCGCGTTCGCCGACGGGGTGATCGTCGGCAGTGCGCTGATCCGCTGCGTGCTGGAGGCCCCCGACCGGGCCACCGGCCTGACCGGCCTGCGCTCGCTCAGTTCCGAGCTGGCGGAGGGTGTGCGCCGCCGCTGATGAGTATCAGCTGGTTGTTACGTACCCTCCCGGCCATGACCGGCGAGCTGGCCCGGTTCGACCCCGACCGGACCCCGGCCGAGCCGCGCGAGCTGTTCCTGCGCTGGTTCGGCGAGGCGGTCGGGGCGGGCGTGCGCGAGCCGCACGCGATGAACCTGGCCACGGTCGACGAGCAAGGGCTTCCTGACGTACGTGTTCTGCTGCTCCGTGACGTCGACGACCGGGGGTGGCATTTCGCGACCGACCGCCGCAGCGCCAAGGGCCGCCAGCTGACGGCGTGCCCCAGCGCCGCGCTCGGGTTCTACTGGCCCGAGCAGGGGCGGCAGGTCCGCGTACGCGGGAAAGTCTTTGATCTTGGTCTGGCCGCCTCGGCCGAGGATTTCCTGTCTCGCTCGCCGGTGTCCCGGACGGCGTCCCTCAGTAGCGTGCAAAGTGATGTCATAGCCGAGAAGTCGGATATCACGCTCGCGCTGCAGGAAGCCGATCGGCTGCTCGCCGAGGACCCTGACTTCGTCCCGGACAGCCATGCGGTCTATGCCGTCGTGCCCACCGCCGTCGAGTTCTGGCAGGGCGAACCGGCTTCCCGGCGGCATCCGCGGCTGCGTTACCGGCGTTCCGCTGAATCCTGGGTGAAAGAACTCCTCTGGCCCTGAATCGGGACCTCCCTGGGCATTGCGTGGTGGCCCGGCGACGGTAGCGTGTGCACCCGTGAACTACGCCCTCATCCCCAGTCCCACCACGTCGGTGTGGCACCTGGGCCCGCTCCCGATCCGGGCCTACGCGCTCTGCATCATCGCCGGCATGGTCGTCGCCACCCTGCTCATGGAGCAGCGGCTGCGTCACCGCGGGGTGGCGCCCTGGGCGTCGCTGGACCTGGTGGTCTGGGCGGTGCCGTTCGGCATCGTCGGCGCCCGGATCTACCACCTGATCACCTCCCCGCAGGACTACTTCGGCTCCGGGGGCGACCCGGTCAAGGCGCTGTACATCTGGGAGGGCGGCCTCGGCATCTGGGGTGCCGTGGCCGGTGGCGCGCTCGGCGCGTGGATCGCCGCCCGGCAGATGGGCCTGCCGCTGAGCATCTTCGCCGACTCGCTCGCCCCGGCGCTGCCGATCGCGCAGGCCATCGGCCGGTTCGGCAACTGGTTCAACAACGAGCTCTACGGCAAGGTCACCACGCTGCCCTGGGGTCTGCAGGTGCACACGATGGACACCGGCAACCCCGGCCACGCCACGACCGTCGACGGTGAGCCGCTGACCCTGCCCGACCTCTACCACCCCACCTTCCTCTACGAGGCGATCTGGGACGTCGGCGTCGGTGGCCTGGTCTGGCTGCTCGACCGCCGGTTCAAGTTCGGCAAGGGCCGGGCGTTCGCGCTGTACGTGATGGCGTACACGGCCGGCCGTTGCTGGATCGAGATGCTGCGCACCGACGAGGCCAACCACTTCTTCGGCATCCGGGTCAACGTGTTCGTCTCGATCGTGGTGTTCCTCGGCGCGGCGATCTACTTCGTGGTCAAGCGCGGCCCGCGGGACTACGTGATCCCCGCCGACGTGGCCGAGCCGGTCGCCGAGGGGTCGGACGTGTCCGCGGTCGACGTCGAGGCCGGGACCACGACGTCGACGGTGCCGACGTCGTACCGGGTGGTCACCGAGGAGGAGTTCCTCGAGTACCAGAAGACCGGCACGGTCACCACCGAAGCCGGCGAGGCCGAGGTCGCGGCCGAGCCGGTGACGAGCGAGTCTGCTGACAACTCCGCCGGCGATCGCTGAGTCCGGCATGCGTACGGCCGTGGTGGTGGGCGCGGGAATGGCCGGTCTGGCCACGGCCGGCGCGCTGGCCCGCACCGGGTGGCGGGTGACGCTCCTGGAGCGCGCCGAGCGGATCGCCGCCCCACCCACCGCGGTCGTCCTCTGGCCCAACGGCCGTCGCGCGCTGGAGTCACTCGACCCCGACGGCGCCTGGTCGGCCAGCACGTCCCTCCTGCCCGACGGCGGGGTGCGCCGCCCCGACGGGCAGTGGCTCGTCCCGCCCCGCTCCCGCGCCGGCGCTTCCGGGCCGGCCCCGGCCGTCGCCCACCTCGAAGACCTCTACGACGCACTGGTCGCGGGCCTCGGCGACACCGAGATCCGCACCGGCTTCGAGGTGACCACGGTCCGCACCGGCCGCCGGGAACGCCCCGCGGTCGGCGACGGCCGCAGCCTGATCGAGGCCGACCTGCTGGTCGCCGCGGACGGCATCGACAGCCGGGTCCGGGCGGCGCTGGCCCCCGAGGCGGTCGCGGTCGGTTCCGGGTTCGCCGCGTGGCAGGCCGTCATCCCCGGCTACCGGGTCCCGCGGCTCGCCGCGGGGCAGGAACTCGGTGGGGAGACGCTCGGCGCGGGCTACCGCTTCGTCGCCATCCCGCTCGGCGCGCACGCCGCCGGCAAAGGCGGCATCTACTGGGTCGCGACCGCGGCCGGCGCGCCCCGCCCCGAACCCGCCGCCACCCAGCTCGCGCTGCTCCAACGCTGGTTCGCGGGCTGGCACGAGCCGGTCGGTGAACTGCTGTCGCTGACCCGCCCCGAGGAACTCGTCCCGCAGGGCGTGCGCGAGCTGCGGCCGCTGCCGCGGACGTACACGTTCCCCTCCGGCCCCGGCGGTGTCGTGCTCGTCGGCGACGCCGCGCACGCCATGCCGCACCACCTCGGGCAGGGCGCGTGCCTCGCCTTCGAGGACGCGGCGACGCTGCGCTCGCTGGTCGCCGGCGCCGAACCCGGTGACGACCTGACCCGGGCGATCGAGGGTTACACCCGGTTGCGCCAGCCGCGCACGGCCACGGTCGTCCGGCAGAACCGGCGGATGTCCGCGGTGGTCCAGGCCCGCGGCCGGCTCGCCCTCCGCGCCCGCGACGCGGCGCTCAACCACATGCGCCCGCGGATCCTCGGCCGCAGCCTCGACCCGGTCTCCGACTGGTCCCCACCCGATTGAAAACCCTTGCGGGGGTACGTCGGTGAGCCGCCCGTTCCCGGGCGGCACGACCCGGTTGCGTGCGGGCGCGAGGTCGCCCGGGGCTGAGCCCGCGACGCGGTCGCAGGTTCCGGCTGGTTCTCACCGTGGTCGTCGGTGCCTGGTGACCACGGTGAGGGCCAGCCGGAACGGTGACGCGCGCGGCCGGCTCGCCCCCGCGGACCTCGCGGGGTTTCGGGGTGTGACCGGATCTTGGGACGGGTGGGGTTCTTCACGGCTGGTTCACCCGCTGGATACCGGGGGAGTGCCGCGCCCGGGTGCTCGGGCGGAACCGCCCACGCGCGGTCTCGGTAACGGGCAGAACCGGGCACGGTGCTTACGACGTACCACATGATGGGAAGTGTGAGCGAGTCGCGGGACCTCGCGTCACAACGGGAGGGCGGCCGGCCCGGCGATGCAGGCGGTGCCGATCCGGCGGAAGCCGACCTTGGTGTAGAGGCGGGCCACGTCGTCGTCGCCGGCCGACAGGAAGATCAGGTGCGCGCCGCGGGCCAGCAGGCCACGGGCGAGCGACGCGGTGAGCTGCGAGGCGTAGCCGCGCCCGCGCGCCGACGGGAGGGTCGCCACCCCGGCGATCTCGGCCACGTCGCCGACGCGCTGGCTGGTGCCGGTGGCGACGATGCCTTCCTCCGGCGACTCGACGACGACGGTCTCGTAGTCACCGCCGTCCAGCATCCGGCCGATGCTCGCGGCCGCCTCGGCGGTCATCGGGTGCTCCGCCGCGGCGTCCCGCTCGGACGGCCCGGAACCCTCGATGACCAGCGTTTTCTCGGCCACTTCGAGGGGTGAGCGGTAGGCCGGGGCGGCGAACGCGAGCCGCGCCACGGCCCGCGAGGCGGCCAGGTCGGCGGCGAACCCGGGGGCGGCCGGGTCGAGCCGCCGGATCGTCGCGCCGGGCACCGGCAGGTCCGGCACGAGGGCCTGTGGATCGAGGCTGAGCAGCGGCGCGAGCAGCACGTCGAGGCCGGCCGAGCGGGCCACCGCGAGCAGGTCCGGCGTGGTCTCGTGGACCCACTCGAACGCCTCCGGCACGCCCAGCTCGCGCTGCCGCGCCCGGCACGTGATCAGGTCGGCCGCGGACGGGGTGGGCGAACCTATGCGGGGTCGTGCATAGTAGGGCCAGCCCTCGCCCTCGCGGACGAAGAGCACCAGGGAACCGATCTCCTCGATCCGGGCCCAGGGCCGGGGCAAAGCGTCGTAGAACTGTTCGAGCCGGTCGAAGTGGTCAGAATCCGCTCGTGCCATCGCGCGAGACTACCGGTCCCCGGTACGGCTGTGCTATTCAGTTCGTCCACACGAACCCGTGTTCGCGGGGCCAGGTGTGATCAATCCGTACCTGGCGGAGATCAGTGTCTCTTAACGTAGACTCAAGAGACTTTGCAGGGCCGACGTCGTCCCGACCTTGATCTGAAACACCAGAGACGACAGGAGGCCCGGTGGCATATCCGCATCCCCAGGGGTTGTACGACCCGGCGTTCGAGCGTGACGCCTGCGGCGTGGCCTTTGTTGCTGACATTCATGGCCGTCGAAGCCACGACGTGGTGGCCAAGGGCCTGTCGGCGCTCATCCGCCTGGACCACCGGGGCGCCCGTGGCGCCGAGCAGAACACCGGCGACGGTGCCGGGATCATGATCCAGATCCCGGACGAGTACTACCGCGCGGTGACTGATTTCGACCTGCCCGAGGCGGGCCGTTACGCGACCGGTCTGGTGTTCCTGCCGACCGACCCCGCCGAGGCCGCCCGCGCGATCAAGGTCTTCGAGAAGTACGCGCTCGTCGAGGGCGGCGACCTGCTCGGCTGGCGCGACGTCCCGGTGAACCCGGCCGGTCTCGGCGCGACCGCCGAGGACGCGCGCCCGGCGATCCGCCAGGTCTTCATCGCCGCGCACCGGCTCGTCGACTCGCCCGCCGGCAAGGCCGGTGAGCCGCTGGCCGGCATCGAGCTGGACCGGGTGGCGTTCTGCATCCGCAAGCAGGCGGAGCGGGAGACGTCCCAGCGGGGCGTCCCGGCCTACTTCCCCTCGCTCTCCGCGCGGACCATCACGTACAAGGGCATGCTCACGCCCGAGCAGCTGCCGGAGTTCTTCCCGGAGCTGTCCGACGAGCGCGTCTCGTCGGCGATCGCGCTGGTGCACTCCCGCTTCTCGACGAACACGTTCCCGTCGTGGCCGCTGGCTCACCCGTACCGGCTGATCGCCCACAACGGCGAGATCAACACCATCCGTGGCAACAAGAACTGGATGGCCGCCCGCGAGGCGCTGCTGGCCACGAAGAACCTGCCCGGCAACATCAAGCGGCTCTTCCCGATCAACTCGCCGGAGGCGTCCGACTCGGCCAGCTTCGACGAGGTGCTGGAGCTGCTGCACCTGTCCGGCCGCAGCCTGCCGCACGCCGTGCTGATGATGATCCCCGAGGCGTGGGAGAACGACCCGGGCATGGACCCGGCGCGTCGTGCCTTCTACCGCTTCCACGCCAGCCTGATGGAGCCGTGGGACGGTCCCGCCGCGGTCGCGTTCACCGACGGCACCCAGATCGGCGCGGTCCTCGACCGCAACGGCCTGCGCCCGGGCCGCTGGTGGCACACGAAGGACGGGCTGGTCGTGCTCGGCTCCGAGGCCGGCGTGATCGACCTCGACCCGGCCGACGTGGTCGCCAAGGGCCGCCTGCAGCCCGGCAAGATGTTCCTGGTCGACACCGCGGCCGGGCGGATCGCCCACGACGCGGAGATCAAGGCCGAGCTGGCCGCCGCCCAGCCGTACGCGGAGTGGCTGCACGCCGGCCTGATCGAGCTCGCCGACCTGCCCCCGCGCGAGCACGTGATCTACACACACGACTCGGTGCTGCGCCGGCAGCAGGTCTTCGGCTACTCCGAGGAGGAGCTGAAGATCCTGGTCGGCCCGATGGCGCGCAGCGGGGCGGAACCGCTCGGCTCGATGGGCACGGACACCCCGATCTCCCCGCTGTCGAGCCGCCCGCGGCTGCTCTTCGACTACTTCCACCAGCTGTTCGCGCAGGTCACCAACCCGCCGCTGGACGCCATCCGGGAGGAGCTGGTCACCAGCCTCTCGATGACGATCGGGCCCGAGGGCAACCTGCTCGACCCGGGGCCGGCGAGCTGTCGTCAGATCGCCATGCCGTACCCGATCATCGACAACGACGAGCTGGCCAAGCTCCTCTCCATCGACGACGACGGCGACCTGCCCGGTTTCAAGGCGGTCCGGGTCTCCGGGCTCTACCCGCTGCGCGACGGTGCGGCCGGCATCAAGGCCCGTCTGACCCAGATCTGCCGGCACGTCTCCGAGGCGATCGAGGACGGCGTCCGGATCCTGGTGCTCTCCGACCGCGACTCCAACGCGGACCTGGCGCCGATCCCGTCGCTGCTGCTCACCGCCGCGGTCCACCAGCACCTGGTGCGCGAGCAGACCCGTACCCAGGTGGCGCTGGTCGTCGAGTCCGGTGACTGCCGCGAGGTGCACCACGCGGCGGTACTGATCGGTTTCGGCGCGGCGGCGGTCAACCCGTACCTGGCGTTCGAGTCGGTCGACGACCTGATCGCCACCGGCGTGCTGACCGGCATCGACCCGCGCAAGGCGGTGCGCAACTACGTCAAGGCGCTCGGCAAGGGCGTCCTGAAGATCATGTCGAAGATGGGCATCTCGACGGTGTCCTCGTACTGCGGCGCGCAGGTGTTCGAGGCCGTCGGCCTGGACAACAAGCTGCTCCAGCGGTACTTCGCGGGCACGTCGGGCCGGATCGGCGGCGTCGGTCTCGCCGAGATCCACGCCGAGGTGAAGGCGCGCCACGAGAAGGCGTACCCGGCGAACCCGGCCGAGCGGGCGCACCGCCGGCTCGAGGTCGGCGGCGAGTACCAGTGGCGCCGCGAGGGCGAGATCCACCTGTTCAACCCGGAGACCGTCTTCCTGCTGCAGCACGCGACCCGCAGCAAGCAGTACGACGTCTTCCGCAAGTACACCGGCAAGGTCAACGAGCTGTCGGCGCAGGCCGGGCACCTCCGTGGCCTGTTCCGCTTCGAGGCCGACCGGCCGTCGATCGACATCAGCGAGGTCGAGCCGGCCGCCGAGATCGTCAAGCGGTTCTCCACCGGCGCGATGAGCTACGGCTCGATCTCGGCCGAGTCGCACGAGACCCTCGCGATCGCCATGAACCGGCTCGGCGCCAAGTCGAACACCGGTGAGGGCGGCGAGGACGTCGAGCGCCTCTACGACCCGGAGCGCCGTTCCGCGATCAAGCAGATCGCCTCCGGCCGGTTCGGCGTGACCAGTGAATACCTGGTCAACGCGGACGACCTGCAGATCAAGATGGCGCAGGGCGCGAAGCCCGGCGAGGGTGGCCAGCTGCCCGGCAACAAGGTGTGGCCGTGGGTCGCCAAGACCCGGCACGCCACCCCGGGCGTCGGCCTGATCTCCCCGCCGCCGCACCACGACATCTACTCGATCGAGGACCTGGCGCAGCTGGTCCACGACCTGAAGATGGTCAACCCGGCCTCCCGGGTGCACGTCAAGCTGGTCTCCGAGATCGGCGTGGGCACGGTCGCGGCCGGTGTGGCCAAGCTGAAGGCCGACGTCATCCTGATCTCCGGCCACGACGGCGGCACCGGCGCGTCCCCGCTGAACTCGCTCAAGCACGCCGGCACCCCGTGGGAGCTGGGCCTGGCCGAGGCGCAGCAGACGCTGCTGCTCAACAAGCTGCGGGACCGGGTCACCGTGCAGGTCGACGGCCAGCTCAAGACCGGGCGGGACGTGGTGATCGCGGCCCTGCTCGGCGCCGAGGAGTTCGGCTTCGCGACCGCGCCGCTGATCGTCTCCGGCTGCGTCATGATGCGCGTCTGCCACCTGGACACCTGCCCGGTCGGCATCGCCACGCAGAACCCGGTGCTGCGCGAGCGCTTCACCGGCAAGCCCGAGTTCGTCGAGAACTTCTTCCTGTTCCTGGCCGAGGAGGTCCGGGAGATCCTGGCCGAGCTGGGCTTCCGGAGCATCGAGGAGGCGATCGGCCACGCCGAGATCCTCAACGTGGTCGAGGCGATCGACCACTGGAAGGCCCAGGGCCTGGATCTGGCGCCGGTCCTCTACGTGCCCGAGCTGCCCGAGGGCGCGGCCCGTCGCGGCGTCGTCGCGCAGGACCACGGCCTGGAGAAGGCCCTCGACAACGAACTGATCGCGCTGGCCCAGCCGGCCCTGATCAAGGGCACGAAGGTGCGGGCCGAAGTGGTCACCCGCAACGACCAGCGCAGTGTCGGCGCGATGCTGGGCGGCGAGGTGTCCCGGCGGTACGGCGGCAACGGCCTGCCCGACGACACCATCGAGTTCACCCTGCGTGGCACCGGTGGCCAGTCGTTCGGCGCGTTCCTGCCCCGCGGTGTCACGCTGCGGCTGATCGGCGACACCAACGACTACGTCGCCAAGGGTCTCTCCGGTGGCCGGATCATCGTGCGCCCGGCCGAGGACGCCCCGTTCACGGCGGAGGAGAACACCATCGCCGGCAACACCATCCTGTACGGCGCGACCGCCGGCGAGCTGTTCCTGCGCGGGCGGGTCGGCGAGCGCTTCGCGGTCCGCAACTCGGGTGGCGCGGCCGTCGTCGAGGGCGTGGGCGACCACGGCTGCGAGTACATGACCGGTGGCACGGTCGTGGTGCTCGGCCCGACCGGGCGCAACTTCGCGGCCGGCATGAGCGGCGGCAAGGCGTTCGTGCTCGACCTCGACCAGGACCTGGTCAACCCGGAGCTGGTCGACCTGGCGCCGCTCACCGACTCCGAGCGCGACACGCTGCGCTCGCTCGTCGAGAAGCACCACGCGGAGACCGATTCGGCCGTCGCCGAGCGCCTGCTCAAGGACTGGCCGGCCGCGGTCGAGCGGTTCACCGCGGTGGTGCCGCGCGACTACAAGCGTGTGATGGAGCTGATCAGGACCGCCGAAGCCGCCGGTCGCAACGTGGACGAGGCGGTCATGGGGGTCACCAGTGCCTGATCCGAACGGTTTCCTCCGGTACGAGCGGCAGCTGCCCGAGCGGCGGCCGGTCCCGCTGCGCCTGATGGACTGGCGTGAGGTCTACCCGCCCGCGGGCGAGGAACTCATCCGTGACCAGGCCACCCGGTGCATGGACTGCGGTGTCCCGTTCTGCCACGACGGCTGCCCGCTCGGCAACCGGATCCCGGACTGGAACGACCTGGTCCGGACCGGGAACTGGGAGTCGGCGATCGAGTCGCTGCACGCCACCAACAACTTCCCGGAGTTCACCGGGCGGCTCTGCCCGGCGCCGTGCGAGGCGGCCTGCGTGCTCGGCATCGGGGACGACCCGGTGACGATCAAGCAGGTCGAGGTGGAGATCGCGAACCACGCGTTCGAGCGGGGCCTGGTCCCGCAGCCGGCGCCGGTCGCCTCGGGCAAGTCGGTCGCGGTGATCGGTTCCGGCCCGGCCGGTCTGGCCGCGGCCCAGCAGCTGGCCCGGGCCGGTCACGCGGTCACGGTCTACGAGCGCGACGACCGGATCGGGGGCCTGCTGCGGTACGGCATCCCCGACTTCAAGATCGAGAAGCACGTCATCGACGAGCGGCTAGCGCAGATGTCGGCCGAGGGTGTCGAGTTCCAGACCGGCGTGAACGTGGGCGTCGACATCACCGCCGACGACCTGCGCGAGCGGTTCGACGCGGTGCTGCTGGCCGCCGGTGCGCTGGCCGGCCGGGACACGCCGGAGACCCCGGGCCGCCACCTGAAGGGCGTGCACCTGGCGATGGACCACCTGGTCCCGGCCAACCGGATCGTCGCCGGCCTGCAGGACAGCACGCCGATCGACGCCAAGGGCAAGCACGTGATCATCATCGGCGGCGGCGACACCGGGGCCGACTGCCTCGGCGTCGCGCACCGCCAGGGCGCCGCCTCGGTGACCCAGCTCGACCAGTACCCGCTGCCGCCCGAGGCCCGGACCGGCATCAAGGACCCGTGGCCGACCTGGCCGATGATCCTGCGCAACTACGCCGCGCACGAGGAGGGCGGCGACCGCGTCTTCGGCGTGGCCGTGCAGGAGTTCGTCGGTGACGGCGAGGGCAACCTGGTCGCGATCCGGCTCGCCGACGTGACGGTGCAGCGGGTCGACGGCGTCCGGACGGTCACCGTCGTGCCCGGTTCGGAGCGCGAGCTGCGCGCCGACCTGGTGCTGCTGGCGATCGGCTTCGAGGGCACCGAGGACCAGCCGCTGCTGTCGCAGTTCGGGCTGACCCGCAACCGGCGGAACGTCCTGGACGCGGACAGTGACTGGCAGACGTCCTCCGAAGGCGTGTTCGTGGCCGGTGACATGCACAAGGGCGCGTCCCTGATCGTGTGGGCGATTGCCGAGGGCCGGTCCGCCGCGGCCGCGATCCACGACTACCTCGGCGCCGCGGGCGAACTGCCCGCACCCGTCCGTTCCGACCAGCAGCCCCTCGCTGTGTAATGGCCTCGCTGTGTAATGGCCTCGCTCCGCTCGGCGGGCATTTCGCCCCTTGAGGTCGATGACCGGAGCACCGGAAAACAGCTGCGCTTCGCTGGTTGTTTTTCGGCACTCCGGTCATCGACGGGCGAAATGCGTGGTGCTCTCGATTGACACCAGAACCCCTCACCCGATCGGGTGAGGGGTTCTGTTTGTGCTGCTCGAGCAGGGTTGTGGCATGTGCTGACGGGCGCCCAGGCGGGACCGTTAAGCTGACCCGGCGGTCGCTGAAGCCCGCGGACGACGCAGCGAACCCGTGACTTCCCGGGTTGACCTCGCCGTCGACACCCGCAGTTCATGCCGAGGACGGGGGTCGGCCGCCGAGCCGCCCCAGGAGAAGGACTAGCCTGATGGCCGTGACACGCCGCGTAAAGATCGTCTGCACGATGGGCCCCGCCACCAAGTCGCCGGAGCGCATGCTCGGCCTGGTGGAAGCGGGCATGAACGTGGCCCGGATGAACTTCAGCCACGACACCCGGGAGAACCACCGGGAGATGTACGAGCTGGTCCGCTCCGCCGCGGAGCAGGCCGACCGTCCGGTCGCCATCCTGGCCGACCTCCAGGGTCCGAAGATCCGGCTCGGCAAGTTCGCCGACGGGCCGCACCGCTGGGAGACCGGTGACCGCGTGGTCATCACCAGCGACGACATCCTCGGCACCAAGGAACGGGTCTCCTGCACCTACACGCCGCTGCCGCTCGAGGTCAAGGGCGGTGACCGGCTCCTGATCGACGACGGCAAGGTCGCGGTCGAGGTGATCGGGGTCGCCGACGGCAAGGACATCCAGTGCCTGGTCACCGAGGGTGGCCCGGTCAGCAACAACAAGGGTGTCTCGCTGCCGAACGTCGCGGTCAGCGTCCCGGCGATGAGCGACAAGGACGAGGAGGACCTGCGCTTCGCCCTCAGGCTGGGCGTCGACCTGGTCGCGCTCTCGTTCGTCCGCTCGCCGGAGGACATCAAGCTCGTCCACAAGGTGATGGACGAGGAGGGCCGCCGCGTCCCGGTGATCGCCAAGGTGGAGAAGCCGGAGGCGGTCGATCACCTCGAGGCGATCGTGCTGGCCTTCGACGGGGTCATGGTCGCCCGTGGTGACCTGGGCGTCGAGCTCCCGCTGGACCAGGTCCCGCTGGTGCAGAAGCGCGCCGTGCAGCTCTGCCGGGAGAACGCGAAGCCGGTCATCGTCGCCACCCAGATGCTCGACTCCATGATCGAGAACTCGCGCCCGACCCGGGCCGAGGCCTCCGACGTGGCGAACGCGGTGCTCGACGGCGCCGACGCGGTCATGCTCTCGGGTGAGACCAGCGTCGGTAAGTACCCGGTCCTCACGGTCAGCACGATGGCCAAGATCGTCGCCACGACCGAGGGCGGCCAGCTGGGCGTCCCGCAGCTGCAGCACGACCCGAAGACCCACGGTGGCGCGCTGACCATCGCCGCCGCGCAGATCGCCCGCAACATCGGGGCCAAGGCGCTGGTCGCGTTCTCGCAGACCGGTGACACCGTGCGCCGCCTCGCGCGCCTGCACGTCGACCTGCCGCTCTACGCGTTCACCCCGGTCGCCGAGGTGCGCAACACGCTGGCGCTGAGCTGGGGTGTGGAGACGTTCCTGACCGACTTCGTCGAGCACACCGACGACATGTTCCGTCAGGTCGACGCGAACGTGCTGGGTCTCGGCCTGGCCAAGCCCGGCGACTACGTGGTCGTCGTGGCCGGCTCCCCGCCGAACGCGCCGGGCTCCACCAACACGCTGCGCGTCCACCAGCTCGGCGCGCTCGTGGACCCCGCCGACGTATGACGCAGCCCCTGCAGGGCCAGGCCGCCGTCGACCAGCTGCTGGAGATCCTGGATCTCCGGCAGGTCGACGCGGCCACCTTCACCGGTGACAGCCCGCAGACCGGTGCCCAGCGCGTGTTCGGCGGCCAGGTCGCCGGGCAGGCGCTGGTCGCCGCGGGCCGGACCGTCGATCCGGCCCGCACGGTTCATTCGCTGCACGGCTATTTCGTCCGCCCAGGCGATCCGACCGAGCCGATCACGTTCCACGTGGAGACCATCAGGGACGGAAGATCTTTCTCGGTACGCCGTTCCACCGCGAAACAGCACGGCAAGACGATCTTCTTCATGTCGGCGTCGTTCCAGGTCCTCGAGGAGGGTCTGGATCACCACGAGCCGGCGCCCGAGGGCGTGCCCGCCCCGGAGGACGTCCCCACCATGCGGGACTGGGTCGCGAAGTACCCGAGCCGTCGCAGCGTCTTCAACGCCAGTCCGCAGGCGGTCGACGTGCGGTACCTGGGGCAGCCCGGCTGGGTGCCGCCCGGTGACCGGGACGCCGAGCCGCAGCAGCGGGTGTGGATGCGCATCGACGGCAAGCTGCCCGACGATCCGCTGATCCACGCGTGCGCGCTGACCTACGCCTCGGACCTGTCGCTGCTGGACGCGGTGCTGTCCTACCACGGTGAGGTGTGGGGCCCGGGCGGTGTCGTCGGCGCCAGCCTGGACCACGCGCTCTGGTTCCACCGGGATTTCCGGGCCGACGAGTGGTTCCTCTACGACAGTGCCAGCCCGTCCGCGGGCCGCGCCCGTGGCCTGGCCAGCGGGCGGATGTTCACCCGGGACGGCCGGCACATCGCCAGCGCCGTCCAGGAGGGCCTGTTGCGCCGCGTCGGCGCCTGAGAAAGCCTGACGGATGCCTCTCCGAGGCGCCTGGAGTGTCGGGAAGTCCTGAGGCTCCGCCGGTGGTGGATCCCGGCCCGGCGACTGGCCGTGTGTCGGATCCATCACCGGCGGAGCCGGGGACAGGACTTTCTAGTGACCGCCCGCCGGTCGATCCGGCTTGGCGGCGTTTCCGGCCGGGGTTCCCTCGATGCCTTCCGGGCTGTCCGGCACCGGTGGCAGCTCGTCGGCGTGCGGTGCGGGTGCGGCGCCCGGCCGGGGCCCGGTGATCCCGGCCTGGGCCAGCATCGCGTCCAGATCCGCGGTGGTCCGCACCACCCGGTCGTGGAACGACTCGCCCACCGGCGCCGGCCCACCGGCCGGGGTCGACGCGCTCACGTCCCGCGCCCGGTGCCGGGCCGGCTTGCGGGTCTCGAAGTCGGCGTGCCCCGCGGTGTAGCCGGCCAGTCCGGTGGCCCGTTCCGGCGGCAGTTCCAGCACGTCGTGGCCCTTGGTCGCGATCTCCCGCAGCCGCAGGGCGGTGACCAGGTCCGCGACCGCGCGCAGCACGCCCAGCCCGCCCAGGATCATCACGACCGCCTCGGCGCTGCGGGCGAGCGGGCCGGCGGCGGTGAAGCCGAGTGCGGTCTCCACCACCCCGACCGTGACGATCAGGCTCCACACCCGGTCCGCGCCGCGTGTCATCATGCCGACAGCGACATCCACGGCGCCGCGCACCAGCAGGTACCACCCGATCAGCGACGCGGTGGTGGTCCATCCGGCGTCGTCGCTGAGCAGCATGGCCGACCCGGTCGCGGCGAAGAGTGCGGCCAGAGTGGTGTTCAGCCACCAGGTCCTCGTCCCGGCGAGCGCGCGCAGGCCCTCGCAGACCGCGCCGAACAGCACGATCGGCCCGGCGACGGCGGCGATCCCGGCCGGCTCCAGACGCAGCACGCTCCAGCCGATGGCCAGCCATGCGGCGGCGGCGAACATCAGGAATCCCCACATGCCCCCGCGCGTGGCGGTCAGTGGTGACGAACCGGACCACAACATGAGGCCTCCCGCTGATGCTGTCCATGACATGACAGCACCCGGGGGAGGGGGCGACCGGGTGAACGCCGAGATTGCCCGCTTCTCCCGGCATGACCGACTGCACCGCAGTGAAGCAAGGGCCAGAAGGGCATGCCGCGCTAGCTCAGTGATTATGAGACCCTTTTTCAGTACGCCGTAATGGTCGTACCGCAAAATGTCCTGATGCTTTTTCTCCGCACCACCGGAGGCGCCGCCCCGCGTGGTGCGGCGGCACCGCAGAGATCACCGCTGACGTGGGTGAATGTTTCCGGCGCGTGTGTGCCGTGTCACCACATGGTCAACGGTGAATGGCACACTCGCCAGAAGTGCCCGCGGGGTGATACTTGTGGTGTCCTCGGTGGGATTCGAACCCACACTGAATGGATTTTGAGTCCATCGACTCTGCCGGTTGGTCTACGAGGACAGGACGGATGGCCGCACCGTTGGAAGCGGTGATGCCAACCTCAGCGAGAGACAGCCTACCTACTACGCTGAGGAGGGTGACACCCAGATACCGGGGTGTCGCGACGAAGAGGTGGGGAGAAGAGGTTCCGTGGCCGACACGCAGGCTGGTGCCGAGCGCAGGCGGGTGCTCATCGCCGAGGACGAGGCCCTGATCCGGCTGGATCTCGCCGAGATGCTCGTCGAGGAGGGCTACGACGTCGTCGGTGAGGCCGGTGACGGCGAGACCGCCGTCCGGCTGGCCGAGGAGCTGAAGCCGGACCTGGTGATCCTGGACATCAAGATGCCGATCATGGACGGGCTGGCCGCGGCCGAGCGGATCGCCGGTGGGCGCATCGCCCCGGTCGTCATCCTCACCGCGTTCAGCCAGCGGGATCTGGTCGAGCGTGCCCGGGCCGCGGGCGCGATGGCCTACCTGGTGAAGCCGTTCCAGAAGTCGGATCTGGTGCCGGCGATCGAGATCGCGCTGTCGCGCTACTCGGAGATCGCCGCGCTGGAGTCCGAGGTGGCCGGGCTGACCGACCGTCTGGAGACCCGCAAGTCGGTCGAGCGCGCCAAGGGCGAGCTGATGACGAAGTATGCGATGACCGAGCCGCAGGCGTTCAAGTGGATCCAGCGCACCGCGATGGATCACCGGATGACGATGCGCGAGGTGGCGGACCGGATCCTCAAGGAATCCGAGGGTGAGACTCCGGCCGCTGAGTAGCCACCGTTCAGATATTGGCCCTTGACCGTAAGTTGAGGCTCAGTAACGGCTTTGTTACGGCCGTCTGTGTGACTCGTCTCTGAAGCTATGATCCCCGCCAGTCTTCGCGACATCGCTGGCGGGGATTTCTGCTGCTAAACACGAGGAGCATCGTTGCGTAGAGCCGTGATCATCTTCACGGCCGTTCTCGGATTTGTCTTGACGTCCCTGGGGCTGGGCGCCACGAGCGCACTGGCCGCCGGTGAGTCTTTGCAAGGCACGTTGAACAACGGGGGCCAACCAGTGGCCGGCGTCGTCATCAACGTTTCCGACGAGAGCGGCACTTCGGCCGGTAAGGCGACTTCGGCCGCGGACGGCAAGTGGTCCGTCGCGGTCAAGGGCCCTGGTACCTACAAGGTCGACCTGGACACCACGACGCTCCCGCCGGGAGTGACCGTCACGAACGGTCGCCCGAGCCTGACCTTGACCGTCTTCGAGGGCGCCGCGCGGAACGTGCTGTTCCCGCTGGGTGCCGCAGCCGCGCCGGGCGGCAGCTCGGCCGAGAGTGAGGGCCCGTCGCAGTTCGACCGGGTGGCCGACCTCGTCTACACCGGCATTCACTTCGGGTTGATCATCGCGCTCGCGGCGCTCGGCCTGTCGCTGATCTTCGGGACCATGGGCCTCACCAACTTCGCGCACGGCGAGCTGATCACCTTCGGTGCGCTCGGCTGCTTCGTGTTCAACGTGTGGTGGCACGTGCCGCTGGTCATCTCGGCGGTCCTGGCGGTGGTGCTCGGTGGCGCCTTCGGCTGGTTCCAGGACCGGGTGTTCTGGGGCTGGCTGCGCAACCGCCGCACCGGCCTGATCGGAATGATGATCATCTCGATCGGTGTCGCGCTGGTGCTCCGTTACGTCTACCTGTACATCTTCGGTGGTGACACCCGGCAGTACGCGGAGTACGTGGCGCAGCCCGGCATGGACCTCGGCCCGATCGCGGTCGCCCCGAAGAATCTGGTCATGGACGTCGTGGCGATCGTCGTCCTGGTCGCGGTGTCGCTGGCGCTGACCAAGACCCGCCTGGGCAAGGCCACCCGCGCGGTGTCGACCAACCCGGCGCTCGCCGCGGCCTCCGGCATCAGCGTCGACGCGATCATCCGCCTGGTCTGGACGATCGGTGGTGCGCTGGCCGCGCTCAGCGGTGTCATGCTGGCCCTGTTCCAGGGCGTGAACTATCAGATGGGCTTCCAGGTCCTGCTGCTGGTGTTCGCCGCGGTCACCCTGGGCGGCCTCGGCACGGCGTTCGGCGCCCTGGTCGGCAGCCTCGTGGTCGGTCTGGCCACCCAGCTCTCCACGCTGTGGATCCCGACCGAGCTCAAGAATGTCGGCGCCCTGGTGGTGCTGATCGTGATCATCCTGTTCCGGCCACAGGGCATCCTGGGCCGCCGCGAGCGGATCGGCTGAGGGGGGACAGATGAACTGGGACGTAATCTTCGGCGTTTCGCTGGAGTCGCTGCTCAACGCCACCATGATCGCGTACGCGCTGGCCGCGATCGGCCTGAACGTACATTTCGGTTACACCGGCCTGCTGAACTTCGGGCAGTCGGCGTTCCTCGGCGTGGCCGCCTACGGCCTGGCCATGACCGTTTCCACCTTCGACCTGCCGTTCTGGCTCGGCATCCTGATCGGCCTGGCCGGCGCGGTCGTCCTGGCGCTGCTGCTGGGCATCCCGACGCTGCGGCTGCGCGCCGACTACCTGGCCATCGTCACCATTGCGGCGGCCGAGATCGTCCGCCTGCTGTTCCGCTCGGTCACGCTGAGCGAGTGGACCGGTGGCTCGGACGGTCTCCAGCGGTTCTCCGACGACTTCTACGCGATGAACCCGTACAGCAAGGGTCTCGAGATCGGTGTCGTCAGCTTCGACAGCCGCGAGCTGTGGGTGATGACGGTCGGCTGGATCCTCATCGCGATCTCGCTGCTGATCGTCTTCCTGGCGATGCGCAGCCCGTGGGGCCGGGTCATCAAGGCCATCCGTGAGGACGAGGACGCCGTTCGCAGCCTCGGTAAGAACGTCGTGTCCTACAAGATGCAGTCGCTGATCCTCGGCGGCGTGCTGGGCTCGCTGGGCGGCTTCGTCTTCGCCCTGAGCCGGGCGGCCGTGCAGCCGGACACCTACGGCACCGAGTTCACGTTCTACATGTACACGATCGTCATCCTGGGTGGCGCCGCCCGCGTGTTCGGCCCGGTCGTCGGCTCGATGATCTTCTGGGTGCTGCTGGCCTTCATCAACGCGCTGCTGCCGTCCGCGATCCGCGAGGGGTACATCCCCACCTGGTTCATGGACCCGATCCAGGCCGGTGCGGTCGGCTACATCCTGGTCGGCCTCGGCCTGGTGCTCTTGCTGATCTTCCGTCCGCAGGGCATCTTCGGTGACAAGAAGGAGGTCATGCTCGATGGCCGATGACACCACCGTGCTGCCCGGCGTCGCCCGGGCGGCCGAAGCGCTCAAGGACGTCCCGCACGAGCCGGGCGCCAAGAAGAAGGACCCGATCCTGGTCGCCGACTCGGTCGTGCGCCGCTTCGGCGGTCTCACCGCGGTCAACGTGAACCACGTCGAGATCCAGCGGGGCGCGATCACCGCGCTGATCGGCCCGAACGGCGCCGGCAAGACCACCTTCTTCAATCTGCTCACCGGCTTCGACCGGCCCGACGAGGGCAAGTGGGAGTTCAACGGCAAGCCGCTCGCCGGCGTGGCCGCCCACAAGGTCGCCCGCCAGGGCATGGTCCGCACGTTCCAGCTCACCAAGGCGCTGTCCCGGCTCTCGGTGATCGACAACATGCGGCTCGGCGGCACCGGTCAGAAGGGCGAGAAGTTCTGGCAGTCCCTGATCCCCGGGATCTGGGCCGGTCAGGAGAAGGAGATCACCGAGCGGGCCGACGAACTGCTCGCCCGGTTCAAGCTCGACGCCAAGCGCGAGGACTTCGCCGGCAGCCTCTCCGGCGGCCAGCGCAAGCTCCTGGAGATGGCCCGGGCGCTGATGGTCCAGCCCGACATGGTCATGCTGGACGAGCCGATGGCCGGCGTGAACCCGGCGCTGACCCAGTCCCTGCTCGGGCACGTCAAGAGCCTGCGCGAGGACGGGATGACCGTCCTGTTCGTCGAGCACGACATGGACATGGTCCGCGACATCAGCGACTGGGTGATCGTGATGGGCCAGGGCCAGGTCATCGCCGAGGGCACGCCGGACACCGTGATGGCCGACCCGCGGGTGATCGACGCGTACCTGGGCGCCCACCACGACGGCACCCAGCACGACCCGGAGGCCGTCGCCGAAGAGGTCTCCGAGACCTCCGACGAGGTCCCCGCTGACGGGAAGGCGGCGACCGCCGATGAGTGACGAGTCCACCAACAAGGTCGACGACCGCTCCGAGCACCTGGCGGCCGCCGAGGGCGCCCTGGTCCGGGTCGACGACGTGACCGCCGGTTACCTGCCCGGCGTCAACATTCTCAACGGTTGTGACCTCTACGCCCAGCAGGGCGAGCTGGTCGGCATCATCGGCCCCAACGGCGCCGGCAAGTCGACCCTGCTCAAGGCCCTGTTCGGCCTGGTCAGCATCCGGTCCGGCGACGTCACCCTGCGCGGCGACAAGATCACCAACCTGAAGGCGAACAAGCTGGTCGCCAAGGGGATCGGTTTCGTCCCGCAGACCAACAACGTCTTCGGCAACCTGACCATCGAAGAGAACCTCGAGATGGGCGTCTTCCTGGCCCCGAAGCGCTTCAAGGAGCGCTTCGACTTCGTCGCCGGGCTCTTCCCCGCCCTGGGTCAGCGCCGCAAGCAGCGCGCGGGCTCGCTCTCCGGCGGTGAGCGGCAGATGGTGGCGATGGGCCGGGCCCTGATGATGGAGCCCAGCGTGCTGCTGCTCGACGAGCCGTCGGCGGGCCTCTCGCCGGCCATGCAGGACGAGGTCTTCTTCCGCACCAAGCAGATCAACGAGACCGGCGTCACGGTGATCATGGTCGAGCAGAACGCCCGCCGCTGCCTGCAGATCTGCGACCGCGGCTACGTCCTCGACCAGGGCCGCAACGCCTACACGGCCTCCGGCCGCGACCTCATGCACGACCCGAAGGTGATCGAGCTCTACTTGGGCACGCTCGCCCGCGCCTGACCGCTTTCCCTGTGGCCCCGGACCCGCGTGGTCCGGGGCCACTGCATTTCCGCGCTTCGCGCAACTGCCGGCCCTTTTCCCGTACGTCCGGAGAAGCCCGTCGACCGCACGGTCGCAGTCCCGGGCTCGGGGCCGCGAGCTGATCCGTGGTCCGGCCCGCGGCGCGCCCCCGGTCCCGGCTGGTTGTCACCGTGGTCATGAGGCACGCACAACCACGGTGGCAACCAGCCGGGAACATGAGTCGCGGTGCCGGCCGGACCCGGGATCACGTCGCGGGCCACCAGGTCCGCCCGGACGGTCGCTGGTCGGCCCGGACCGCCGCTCACGTCGCGGCCCCAGGCTCCGGACGGGACCGTGCTTCTGCGGGGTTCTCAGGCCGTACCGGAGCATGGGTTCGATCTTCGGGGAAAAGGGCGAGGGCCCGGCCTAGGCGGCCGGGCCCTCGTCTGGTGTCACCAGGTCAGCTGATCTTGCCGGTCTGGTAGGCGACGTTCTTGTAGGTGTTGTCGGGACCGTACTGGTAGATGCCGATGGTGGCCTCGGCCGGGTCACCGGCGTCGTTGAACTCGATCGGGCCGCTGTTGCCGTCGTAGTCGATGTCCTTGCCGGCGTCGAGCAGGGCCTTGCAGTCCTTGAAGGTGGTGCACTTCTCGCCACCCTTGCTGACCTCGGCGAGCTTCTTCGAGTAGTCAGCGGGGGCGTCGCTCTTCGCGGCGGTGGCGGCGAGCGCCGTCAGGATCGTCGCGTCGTAGGACTCGGCGCCGTAGGTGTAGTCCTTCAGCGACGGGTCGACGCCCAGCAGCTGCTTCTTGAAGTCGTCGCTCGCCTTGGCGCCCGGCGTGGTGCCCTTCGCGCCCTCGAAGGTCCCGTTCGGGAACTCCTTGCCGTAGTTCGACAGGTTGCCGTCGACGAAGTACCACTTCTTGGTCTTCGAGGTCAGGCCGGCCTCGACCAGCTTGGGGACGATCTTCTTGGTCTCGTCGAAGCCGATCATGACGATCGCGTCCGGGTTCGCAGCCTTGATCTTGCCGACCTCGGCGGAGAAGTCGGCCGCCTTCGGGTCGTAGACCTCCTCGGCGGCGACCTGGCCGCCACCGGACTCGATCGCGGCGCGGGCCGACTTGGCCAGCCCGGTACCGTACGCGTCCTGCATGACCAGCAGGCCGACCTTGGCGTTGCCGTCGGCGACGATCAGGTCACCGAGGACGCGGCCCTGCAGCTGGTCCGGCGGCGCGGTCCGGAAGTAGAGGCCCTTGTCGTTGTACGTCGTGAACTGGTCCGACGTGTTCGCCGGCGAGATCTGGACGACGCCCGCACCGGTGATCTTGTCGATCACGGAGAGGGAGACCGAGGACGAGGCGGCGCCGATGATGACGTCGGCCTTCTCGGCGAGCAGCTTGTTGACCGACTGGCTGGCGATGTCGGTGGAGGTGTCACCGGAGTCGGTGTCGCTCTCCACGACGTCCTTGCCCAGGACGCCGCCGGCCGCGTTGATGTCCTTGACGGCGAGCTTGACGCCGGCGATCTCCGGCGGGCCGAGGAACGCGAGCGAACCGGTCTGCGGCAGCAGGGTGCCGATCTTCAGCACACCGTCGCCACCGGCCGAGGTGGTGGCGGCGGAAGAGGAACCGGCAGCTGGCTCCTTGCTGTCGTTAGAGCACGCGCCCAGGGCAAGGGAAGCGGCACCAAGCACGGCGACGCTGCGCCATGCGAAGTTGCGGCGGATCATCAATTCTCCTTTGTCCAGCTGCGGTGGTGGCGGGGTGACGCCCCACTGCCATGTTGCTGATGGGAGGCAACTTAATGAGCCGGAGTCCGCTGCACTAGGTGCAAACCGTCGCTGCAACAGGACAGTTGCGTAGTCGTAACCTTACCCATCAGTCAGACAGATGGGTCGGGGGCAAGATGAGCACGGCACGTTCTGTCCAGCCGTAACACCCCTGAACCTCATCTAGGAGTCATCATGATCCGCAGCCACCCCGGCCGGGCGATCCTCGGTCTGGCCGCCGCGGCAGCTCTCACGCTGTCCGCGACCGCATGCGGTTCGGAGTCCGACGACACGTCGACCGGCTCCGCGACGGTGCCGACCGCCGCCGCGGACACCAACCTCGCCGACAAGGTCCCGGCCGACATCAAGTCGGCCGGCAAGCTGGTCATCGGCACCGACTCGACCTACGCGCCGAACGAGTTCATCGACACCGACGGCAAGAGCATCGTCGGCTTCGACGTGGACCTGTTCAACGCGGTCGGCCAGAAACTGGGTCTGAAGACCGAGTGGCAGACCGCCAAGTTCGACAGCATCATCCCGGGCGTCGGCAGCGGGAAGTACACGGTCGGCGTCTCCTCGTTCACGATCAACGCGGACCGGGAGAAGGAGGTCAACATGATCTCCTACTTCTCGGCCGGCACCCAGTGGGCCGCGAAGGCCGGCTCGGCCCTGAGCCCGGACGACGCCTGCGGCAAGAAGGTCGCCGTGCAGACCGCGACCGTGCAGGCCGACGACATCAAGGTCCGGTCGGGTAAGTGCACCGACGCCGGCAAGGCGGCGATCACCGTCGACCAGTACCAGGCCCAGTCGGACGCGACCAACGCCGTCGTGACCGGTAAGGACGACGCGATGCTGGCCGACTCCCCGATCGCGGCGTACGCGGTGAAGCAGACCAGCGGCCAGCTCGCCCTGCTCGGCGACATCTACGACTCGGCGCCGTACGGGTACGCCGTCGGCAAGAACCAGACCGAGTTCGCCACCGTGATCGCCGACGCGGTCAAGGCCCTGATCGCCGACGGCACGTACAAGACGATCCTCGACAAGTGGGGTGTCACCGCCGGCGCGATCACCACGCCCGAGGTCAACCCCGCGGCATGACACAGCCGATCGAGACCGGACGGGCCCGGCCCGAGGCCATCAAGGCCGTGCCCGTCCGGCACCCCGGCAGGTGGGTGGCGATCGCCGTCCTCGCGGTGCTCGTCGCGATGTTCCTGCACCTGATCTTCACGAACGCCGGCTTCCGCTGGTCGTTCATCTTCTCGTCGTACGCGCCGGGCAAGCGCGGCGTGATGTTCACCGAGCCGGTCCTCGAGGGCCTGCGCGGGACGATCCTGCTGACGGTCTTCTCGATGCTGATCGGCGTCGGGCTGGGCATCGTCGTCGCGATCATGCGGCTGTCGCCGAACAAGGTGCTCTCCTCGGTCGCCTGGGTCTACACCTGGTTCTTCCGGGCGGTGCCGCGGCTCGTGCTCGCGGTGATCTTCGGCAACCTGAACATCCTGTG
Source organism: Actinoplanes sp. NPDC020271 (assembly GCF_044388125.1). Taxonomy (NCBI): domain Bacteria; kingdom Bacillati; phylum Actinomycetota; class Actinomycetes; order Micromonosporales; family Micromonosporaceae; genus Actinoplanes; species Actinoplanes sp. NPDC020271. The sequence goes on along the minus strand of NZ_JBIRWQ010000001.1, from coordinate 317,987 downwards.
GACCCGGATCGGCTTCGGGCTGCCGTTCGACGAACAGATCGGCCGGCTGTTCGGGATCGACAACTTCGACGGCCAGATCTTCAGCATCAAGTCGACCGACCTGCTCGCCGGGTTCGTGGCCGGCATGATCGCGCTCGGGCTCTCCGAGGCGGCGTACATGGCCGAGATCGTCCGGGCCGGCATCCAGTCGATCGACAGCGGGCAGGGTGAGGCCGCCGTGGCCCTGGGCATGTCCCGCGGCCAGGTGCTGCGCCGGATCGTGCTGCCGCAGGCGATGCGGGTGATCGTGCCGCCGACCGGCAACGAGGTCATCGCGATGGTCAAGGACACCTCGCTGGTGGCGTACGTGCCGGTCACCGGCGAGCTCTTCTTCCAGCTGCAACAGGTCGAGGCCCGGACCTTCGTGGTGCTGCCCTGCCTCGTCGCCGCCCTGATCTGGTATCTGATCATCTGCAGCGTCCTGATGATCGTCCAGTTCTTCGTCGAGCGGCACTTCAGCAAGGGGTACGGCGTGGCCGGCAAGGCCCGTCAGCGGCTCCGCGACATCCAGGTCGAACAGGGCGGGCGGATCACCACATGACCGAGATGGTGAAGGCGGAGAACGTCCACAAGTCCTTCGGCTCGCTCGAAGTGCTCAAGGGCGTCGACCTGACCGTGCCGCAGGGCGGGGTGAGCTGCGTGCTCGGCCCGTCCGGCTCGGGCAAGTCGACGCTCCTGCGCTGCATCAACCACCTGGAGAAACTCAACGCCGGCCGGATCCTGGTCGACGGTGAGCTGGTCGGTTACCGCGAGCGCGGCGGCAAGCTGCACGAGCTCAGCGAGCGCGACGTCGCCAAGCAGCGGCAGGCGATCGGCATGGTGTTCCAGCGGTTCAACCTCTTCCCGCACATGACGGTCCTCGACAACGTCATGGAGGCGCCGGCCCGGGTCAAGAAGGAGAACAAGGCGGAGGTACGCGATCGTGCCCTCGCCCTCCTGGAACGGGTCGGCCTCGGCGAGAAGGTGGGGAACTATCCCGGTCAGCTCTCCGGCGGTCAGCAGCAGCGGGTGGCGATCGCGCGGGCCCTGGCCATGCGCCCCAAGGTGATGCTCTTCGACGAGCCGACCAGCGCCCTCGACCCCGAGCTGGTCGGCGAGGTCCTCGAGGTGATGAAGGGCCTGGCCCGGGACGGGATGACGATGATCGTGGTGACCCACGAGATCGGCTTCGCCCGCGAGGTGGCCGACGAGGTGGTCTTCATGGACGGCGGGGTCGTCGTGGAGAAGGGGCCACCGGCCGAGGTCATCACGAATCCGCAGCAAGAACGTACCAAGGCATTCCTGAGCAAAGTGCTGTGAAGCGGGCGGGGCGGTCCGTATTCGTGTCGTACCCGCGGTCTAGAGTTCCTGGACGTGAGCGACGACGTGACGACCCCCCGCCTGCTGCTGCTCGACGGCCATTCGCTGGCCTACCGGGCCTATCACGCGCTGCCCGTGGAGAACTTCTCCACCGTGACCGGGCAGGCGACCAACGCGGTGTTCGGTTTCACGTCGATGTTCATCAACATGCTGCGCGACGAGAAGCCGACGCACATCGTCGTCGCCTTCGACCTCTCCCGGAAGTCGTTCCGCACCGAGAAGTACGCGGAGTACAAAGCCGGTCGCGCCGAGACCCCCGCACCCTTCCAGGGCCAGGTCAGCCTGATCAAGGAGGTCCTGGAGGCGCTCCGCATCCCGGTGGTGGAGAAGGAGAACTACGAGGCCGACGACGTCATCGCCACCCTCGCCACGCAGGCCCGCGAGGCCGGCATGGAGGTGCTGATCTCCTCCGGTGACCGGGACGCGTTCCAGCTCGCCACCGACCACGTCACCATCCTCTACCCGGGGCGCGGTGTCTCCGACGTCCGCCGGATGACCCCCGCCGCGATCGAGGAGAAGTATTTCGTCCCCCCGGCGCGCTATCGGGACAAGGCCGCCCTGGTCGGCGAGAGCAGCGACAACCTGATCGGCGTGCCCGGCGTCGGTGACAAGACCGCGGCCAAGTGGATCAACGAGTACGGCGGGCTGGACGGCGTGATCGCCAACGCCGACAAGATCAAGGGCAAGGCCGGCGAGAGCCTGCGCGCCAACCTGGCCGAGGTGATGCGCAACTACGACCTCAACCGCCTGGTGTGCGACCTGGAGCTGCCGCTGCGCCCGGAGGACGTGCGCTGGCACGGGTGGGACCGCGAGGCGGTGCACCAGATCTTCGACGCGCTGGAGTTCCGGGTGCTGCGGGACCGGCTCTACTCGTACCTGGACGCGGTCGAGCCCGAGGCCGAGGCCGGCTTCGACCTGGCCGGGCAGGTGCTGCGGGCCGGTCAGGTCGCCGGCTGGCTCACCGAGCACGCCGCCGCGGCCCCGGTCGGCGTGGCCGTCACCGGCAGCTTCGGCCGCGGCACGGGCCAGGTCACCGGCATCGCGGTGGCCACCGGCAGCGGCCCGGCGGCCTGGTTCGACCCGGCCGCGCTGGACGAGAGCGACGAGGGTGCGGTCGCCGCGTGGCTCGCCGACCCGGCCCGGCCCAAGGTGATCCACGACGCGAAGCCGGCGTTGCTGGCCTTCCGCGCGCACGGCTGGCAGCTGGCCGGCGTCACCGTCGACACCGCCATGGCGGCCTACCTGGCCAAGCCCGACCAGAGGGCGTACGACCTGACCGACCTCGCCCTGCGCTACCTCAAGCGCGAGCTGAAGGTCGACGCCCCGGTCGCCGACAACGGCCAGCTGGCGCTCTCGTTCGGCGACGAGCCGGAGGACACCGCGGCCGAGGAAGGCGTGATGCTGCGCGCCCGGGCCACCCTCGACCTGGCCGACGTGCTCACCGCCGAGCTGTCCCGTGACGGCGGTGAGTCGCAGCGCCTGCTGGCCGAGGTGGAGCAGCCGCTCTCGGTGGTGCTCGCCGAGATGGAGAGCGAGGGCATCGCCGCCGACACCGACTACCTGTCGGAGCTGGAGTCCCGGTTCGCCGCCGAGGTGAAAGCGGCCCAGCAGGCGGCGTACGAGGTGCACGGCCGCGAGTTCAACCTCGGCTCACCCAAGCAGCTGCAGGAGATCCTCTTCGTCGAGCGGAACCTGCCGAAGACCAAGAAGATCAAGTCCGGCTACACGACGGACGCGGACGCGCTGCAGGACCTGTTCGCCAAGACCGAGGACCCGCTGCTCGCCCACCTCCTGCGCTACCGGGACATGGCCAAGCTCAAGTCGACGGTGGACGGCCTGCTCAAGTCGGTCTCCGACGACGGCCGCATCCACACCACGTTCAACCAGACGGTCGCCGCCACCGGCCGGCTCTCGTCGACCGACCCGAACCTGCAGAACATTCCGATCCGTACCGAGGAGGGCCGGCGGATCCGTCGCGCGTTCATCGTCGGCAGCGGGTTCGAGCAGCTGATGACCGCCGACTACAGCCAGATCGAGATGCGGATCATGGCGCACCTGTCGGAGGACGAGGCGCTGATCGCGGCGTTCAACTCGGGCGCCGACTTCCACGCGGCCACCGCCTCCTCGGTCTTCCACGTGGAGCTCGGCGACGTCACGCCCGACCAGCGGCGCAAGATCAAAGCCATGAACTACGGCCTGGCGTACGGGTTGAGCAGTTACGGCCTGTCGAACCAGCTCACCATCGGCAACGACGAGGCCAAGGCCCTGATGGAGGAGTACTTCCAGCGGTTCGGCGGCGTCCGCGACTACCTGCAGTCCGTCGTCGCCCAGGCCGGCAAGGACGGGTACACCGCCACCATCCTCGGCCGCCGCCGTTACCTGCCCGACCTCAGCAGCGACAACCGGCAGCGGCGCGACATGGCCCAGCGGATGGCCCTGAACGCGCCGATCCAGGGCTCCGCCGCGGACATCATCAAGATCGCGATGCTGAACGTGGACCGGGCGCTACGCGAGTCGGGGCTCGGCTCCCGCATGCTCCTGCAGGTCCACGACGAGCTGGTGTTCGAGGTCGCGCCGGGGGAGCGGGAAACGCTGGAGGAGCTCGTCCGCCGGGAGATGGGCGGCGCCATGGCGCTGGCCGTCCCGCTGGAGGTCTCCGTCGGCACCGGGCGGGACTGGAACGGCGCCGACCACTGACGGGTGATCGCCGACCTCCCCGGGGTGCCCGACGCTCTTTCGGGCACCCCGGGGACAACGCGGTTTGCCCGGATCTGGGAGGCTGGACCGATGTCGAGCCGATCGATGCCGATGGAACCGACCGTGATCCCGCCGGTGGATCATCCCGAGGAAGTCCGGCTGGTCACGGTGCCGGAGGCCGAGTTCGGGCTCGGCGTCGCACCACTCGGGGCCGCCAACGCGACGACGTTCGCCACGATGTTCAAGGCGCTCGGCGATCCGGTCCGGCTCCGGCTGCTCTCGATGATCGCCTCGGCGCCCGGCGGCGAGATCTGCGTCTGTGACCTGAGCAGCGCGTTCCACCTGACCGGGCCGACGATCTCGCACCATCTGCGGATCCTGCGCGAGGCCGGCCTGGTCGACAGCGATCGTCGCGGCACCTGGGTCTACTACCGCGCGGTCCCCGCGACCCTGATCCTGCTCGCCGGTCTGCTGCACACGGCTTAGTCCTTCAGCGGGTCGTGACCCCAGTTCATCAGGGACCAGCGCCACTTCGTGTCGGTGACGTCGCCTTCCGGGCGCTGGGCGAGGTGGCGGTGCACGTAGCCGACGACCTTGCGCATGTGATCCTCGTCCGCCTCGGTGAGCGAGGACCTCTTCTTCTCCAGCAGCCGGATGATCTTCCGGCCGGAGTCGTGGCCGACCGACTCGGCGCCGGTCGACGCCTTCTGCCCGACCTCCCGCGACTCGTCACTGCCGAGCCACGTGCGCAGGTCGGCCGGGCTCATGTTGACCGCCTCGCGGAAGTCGGCGTACACGTCAGTCACGCTTCAACGCCCCCGCCTTGTGGACGGCGTCGCGGCCGCTCTTGTCACTGCGCACCCGGTACTGCGGGTCGTCCTTCGACGCGGCCACGGTCCGGCCGGCCGCCTCGGTGCGCTTGGTGATCTTCTGCTCGACGGTGCCGTGGACGGTCTCGCCGTGGCTCCGCCAGGTGACGTCGTCGCCCTTTTTCAGGTCCTTCTCGGTCATATCCGGCACTTACCCGCCGGTTGGCGAGGGAAACCGCAGGCCAGTCGGGCGGGCTGCTTTCCGTGCGCGGGCGAGACCCGGGTCGGCCGGGCGGGCTGCTTTCCGTGCGCGGGCGAGACGCGGGTCGGGCGGGCAGGTCGCTTTCCGTGCGCCGGGGAGATCCGGGTCAGGCGGGCAGGTCGCAGACGAAGATCGCGGTGCCGGGGAAGAGGCGGCCGCGCAGCGGGCTCCACTGCCCCCAGATCTCCTCGTGGCCCTCCGGCCATTCCGGCTCGACCAGGTCCCGCAGCACGAAACCGGCCGCGACCAGCTCGCGGATCCGGTCGCCGAGTGTCCGGTGCTGCTCCAGGTAGGTCATCTGCCCCTGGTCGTCGCGCTCCACGTAGGGCGAGCGGTTGAAATACGAGTTCCGCGCGACGAGCCCGTCCTCACCGGGCTCGTCCCAGAAGATCCACCGCATCGGGTGCGTGACCGAGAACACCCAGCTGCCGCCGGGGCGCAGCACCCGGGCCACCTCGCGCATCGCCGCCGCCGAGTCGGCCACGAACGGGATCGCGCCGAACGCGGTGCACACGATGTCGAACGACGCCGCCCGGAAGGGCAGCGCCAGCGCGTCCGCCTGGACCAGCGGGACGCTCACCCGGCTGCGGGCCGCCGCGTCGGCCGCGTGCTTCAGCATCCCTGCGGAGAGGTCCATGGCGATCGGCTTCGCGCCCTGCACGCGCAACCACCGGGCTCCGGCCGCGGCTCCGGCGCCGAGTTCCAGGATCTTTCTCCCGCGTACGTCGCCGAGCAGTCCCGCGTCGGCCTCTCGCACCCGCTCCGGGCACCAGACGAAGTCCACGTCGCCGAGGAAGGCCCCGTGCTCGTCCTGATAGTCGTCGGCATCCGCATCCCACCAGGACCGGTTGGCGTGGCGTGCCTCATCCTCGAAATCTCGGCCGGGCGGGGGAATCTCAGTCACCCGACCACGGTACGGCAGGCGCGGCGACCGTCCTGATTCGGCTCATAACGGGCATGCTGACGGGTTCTGCCCGAACAATGTGCCGCGGTCCTCAGGAGGGCTTGCAACCTGTGGTAATGCGCACGGTAAGCTAGTCGATGCGCTCGCGGAACGTGTACCTCGGCAGGGAGCAGGTTCCGTGGTCGCCGGTCCCGGCATGATCGACTGGCAATGATCAACTGCTCCATGGGTTGAGTCTCTCGTCTCGTTCGTGCCGCTTCCGGCGGCAGTTCCGCCGAGCGCGGGAGACACCACGAATCCATCCGTTCGGAGCAACTGTCCACATGACGAGCAGCATCGAGGCCACCTCGAGCGCCAACCGTGTCACCGTCGACGACCTCGGCTCTGAGGAAGCTTTCCTCGCAGCCATCGACGAGACCATCAAGTACTTCAACGACGGCGACATTGTCGAAGGCACCGTCGTCAAGGTCGATCGGGACGAGGTCCTGCTCGACATCGGCTACAAGACCGAGGGCGTCATCCCCTCGCGCGAGTTGTCGATCAAGCACGACGTGGACCCCGCGGAAGTGGTGTCGGTCGGTGACCACATCGAAGCCCTCGTCCTCACCAAGGAGGACAAGGAAGGCCGTCTGATCCTCTCGAAGAAGCGCGCTCAGTACGAGCGGGCTTGGGGCACCATCGAGAAGATCAAGGAAGAGGACGGTGTCGTCCGCGGCTCGGTCATCGAGGTCGTCAAGGGTGGTCTCATCCTGGACATCGGCCTCCGTGGCTTCCTGCCGGCCTCCCTGGTCGAGATGCGGCGCGTCCGCGACCTCCAGCCGTACGTCGGCCGTGAGCTCGAGGCGAAGATCATCGAGCTGGACAAGAACCGCAACAACGTGGTCCTGTCCCGCCGCGCCTGGCTCGAGCAGACGCAGTCCGAGGTTCGCACCGAGTTCCTCAACAAGCTGCAGAAGGGCCAGGTCCGCAAGGGCGTCGTGTCCTCCATCGTCAACTTCGGCGCGTTCGTCGACCTGGGCGGTGTGGACGGCCTGGTGCACGTCTCCGAGCTCTCCTGGAAGCACATCGACCACCCCTCCGAGGTCGTCGAGGTCGGCCAGGAGGTCGAGGTTGAGGTGCTGGACGTCGACCTGGACCGCGAGCGCGTCTCGCTGTCGCTGAAGGCGACCCAGGAAGACCCGTGGCGTCAGTTCGCCCGGACCCACGCGATCAACCAGATCGTGCCGGGCAAGGTCACCAAGCTGGTTCCGTTCGGTGCGTTCGTCCGCGTGGACGACGGCATCGAGGGCCTGGTGCACATCTCCGAGCTGGCCGAGCGTCACGTCGAGCTGCCCGAGCAGGTCGTCCAGGTCGGTTCCGACGTCCTCGTCAAGGTCATCGACATCGACCTGGAGCGCCGCCGGATCTCGCTGTCGCTCAAGCAGGCCAACGAGGGCTTCGTCGAGGGCGAGGAGCACTTCGACCCGACCCTCTACGGCATGGCCGCGACGTACGACGCCGAGGGCAACTACATCTACCCGGAGGGCTTCGACCCGGAGACGGGCGAGTGGCTCGAGGGCTTCGAGAAGCAGCGCGAGACGTGGGAGAAGCAGTACGCCGACGCCCGCGAGCGCTGGGAGGCCCACACCAAGCAGGTGCAGGCGTCCCGCGACGCCGACGCCGAGGCTGCGCTCAACCCGGCTCCGGCCGGTGGCGTGACCACCTCGTCGTCGACCACCTCGAGCTCGTCGGCCCCGGCGCGCTCCGCCGAGGAGCCCGCGGGCACCCTGGCCACCGACGAGGCTCTCGCCGCCCTGCGCGAGAAGCTGGCCGGCGGCAAGAGCTGACCCGTCCGGTTGCTCCGGTGAGCAGTTCCTGAGAAAGACCGTCCCGGCTCCGGCCGGGGCGGTCTTTCCGCTTTTCCGCCCGGGGGTTCGCCAAGTCGTGACCCGTGCGGGGCACGCAGTCCGGGGGCTGGGCCGGGATACTGATCGCATGCTGATGGTCGGTCTCACGGGTGGCATCGGCGCGGGCAAGAGCGCCGTCTCGGCACGACTGGCCGAGCGCGGTGCGGTGATCATCGACGCGGACCGGCTGGCCCGTGAGGTCGTCGAGCCGGGCACCGACGGGCTCGCCGAGATCGTGGCCGCGTTCGGGCCGGAGGTGCTCACCCCGGAAGGCGCGCTGGACCGGCCGGCGCTGGGAGCGAAGGTCTTCGGCGACGAGGCGGCCCGCCGCACGCTGGAGCGGATCATCCACCCGCGGGTCCGGGCACGCACCGCCGAGCTGGTCAAGGCCGCGCCGCCGGATGCGATCGTCGTCAACGACGTGCCGCTGCTGGTGGAGACGGGGCTGACTCCGACGTACCACCTGGTGATCGTCGTCACGGCGGACAGTGAGGTGCGGACGCAACGTCTCGTCCGTGACCGTGGCATGTCGCCGGCCGAGGCCGCGGCCCGGATCAGCGCGCAGGCCGACGACGCCACCCGCCGGGCCGCCGCCGACGTGATCCTGCCCAATGAGGACGACCTCGCCGCGCTGCACGCCCGCGTCGACGCGCTGTGGCGGGACCGACTGATCGACTTCGAGCGCAACGTGCGCCTGCGCACCGCCGCCCGCAAGGACCCGGAGCTGCGCATCGTCCCGCCCGACCCGGAGTGGCCGCGGGCCGCCGAGCGCCTGATCGGCCGGATCCGTCACCACCTCGGGCCGGTCGTGGTGCATCACATCGGATCGACAGCCGTCCCTGGCCTGCCCGCCAAGGACATCATCGACCTCATGCTGACGGTACGGACGCTGGCCGCGGCCGACGCCCTCGCCGAGCGCCTCGCGGCCGCCGGTTTCCCGGCGCGGGCGGGGGAGTGGGCGGACAACGCGCGCGGCCTGTCCGGGGTGACCTGGCCGAAACGGCTGCACGGCTCGGCCGACCCGGAACGGCCGGTGATCCTGCACGTCCGGGTCGCCGGGTCCCCGGGGTGGCGGTTCGCCCTGCTCATGCGGGACCACTTGCGGGCGGTGCCGGCGGCGCGGGACGCGTATGCGGCGGCGAAGGCGGAACTGGCGTTGCGCTTCGCGGGCCGGGCGGAGTATGCCGCGGCCAAGGAGCCGTGGTTCGACGAGGAGGCACGGGCGGCCGACGACTGGGCCCTCGCCACCGGCTGGCAGCCACCGGAGTCCTGACCACGGGGCGGCGGCTCTCCGGCCGGCGCTCAGGGTCAAAGGCGCTCGCGGCGGCCAGCGGGTGCGCTCGCCGGAAGCCGGGGCGCATCGACCGCGATGCGGCGCGGCTGGACCGTTGGGTGGCCCGGACCGCGCACGCCGGCCGCCGCGAGCGGCCTACCCCGCCAGGGTAGGCGGCGCGGTCAGACCCGACAATGGCGCTGGGCGCGGCCGAATGTGCACCATCGGCACGGGACCCGGTCAGGCCGTGGATGGCGTTGCCGGAACTTGTCATACCCCCGACGTACGGTGGTGGGCATGGCGCTCGACATCCCACGACTCGACGGCCGCTTCGAGGTCATCAGTGACTACAAGCCGGCCGGTGACCAGCCCGCGGCGATCGACGAGCTGGAGCGGCGCGTCCGTGCCGGCGACCGGCACACCGTGCTGCTCGGCGCCACCGGCACCGGTAAGAGCGCGACCACGGCCTGGCTGATCGAGCGGTTGCAACGGCCCGCGCTGGTCCTTGCGCCGAACAAGACGCTCTGCGCCCAGCTCGCCAAGGAGTTCCGCGAGCTGCTGCCGAACAACGCCGTCGAATACTTCGTCAGTTACTACGACTACTACCAGCCCGAGGCGTATATCGCCCAGACCGACACCTACATCGAGAAGGACTCGTCGGTCAACGAGGAGGTCGAGCGGCTGCGGCACTCGGCCACCATGTCGCTGCTGACCAGGCGCGACACGATCGTCGTGGCCACGGTCAGCGCGATCTACGGCCTGGGCACCCCGCAGGAGTACATCGAGCGCGCGGTCAAGGTGAAGGTCGGCGGCGAGATCGACCGTGACAAGCTGCTGCGCCGCCTGGTCGACATTCAATATGCGCGGAACGACGTCGCCTTCCAGCGCGGCACGTTCCGGGTCCGCGGCGACACGCTGGAGATCATCCCGGCCTACGAGGAGCTGGCCGTCCGGGTCGAGCTCTTCGGCGACGAGGTGGAGAAGCTCTACTACCTGCACCCGCTCACCGGCGAGGTGGTCCGCGAGGTCGACGAGCTGATCATCTTCCCGGCCACGCACTACGTGGCCGGCCCGGAGCGGATGGAGCGGGCGATCCGCGACATCGAGGCCGAGCTGGGCGAGCGGCTCGCCGAGCTGGAGCGGCAGGGCAAGCTGCTGGAGGCACAGCGGCTGCGGATGCGCACGACCTACGACATCGAGATGATGCGCCAGGTCGGCTTCTGCAACGGCATCGAGAACTACTCGATGCACATGGACGGCCGGCAGCCCGGCGAGCCGGCGTACACGTTGCTGGACTACTTCCCGGACGATTTCGTCACGGTCATCGACGAGTCGCACGTCACGGTCCCGCAGATCGGCGGGATGTATGAGGGCGACGCCTCGCGGAAACGGATCCTGATCGAGCACGGCTTCCGGCTGCCCAGCGCCGCCGACAACCGGCCGCTCCGGTGGGACGAGTTCCTCGAGCGGGTCGGCCAGATGGTCTTCCTCTCCGCGACCCCGGGCAACTGGGAGATGGAGCGGACCCAGGGCGAGTTCGTCGAGCAGGTGATCCGCCCGACCGGCCTGGTCGACCCGCAGGTGGTGGTGAAACCGACCAAGGGCCAGATCGACGACCTGATGCACGAGATCAAGCTGCGGACCGAGAAGGACGAGCGCGTCCTGGTCACCACGCTGACCAAGAAGATGGCCGAGGATCTCACCGACTACCTGTTGGAGAACGGGATCCGGGTGCGCTACCTGCACTCCGAGGTGGACACGCTGCGCCGGGTCGAGCTGCTCAAGGAACTGCGCAAGGGGGACTACGACGTCCTGGTCGGCATCAACCTGCTGCGTGAGGGCCTCGACCTGCCCGAGGTGTCACTGGTCGCGATCCTCGACGCGGACAAGGAAGGCTTCCTGCGCAGCGGGCGGTCACTGATCCAGACGATCGGCCGCGCCGCGCGAAACGTGTCCGGCGAGGTCCACATGTATGCGGACAAGATCACGCCGTCGATGCGGGACGCGATCGAGGAGACGGATCGGCGCCGCGCCAAACAGATCGCCCACAACGAGGCGAACGGAATCGTGCCGCAGGCCCTCCGGAAGAAGATCCACGACATCCTGGACGACATCTACCGCGATGCCGAGGACACCGACGCCATGGTGGGTGGGGCCGGCCGCCAGATGTCGCGGGGCAAGGCACCCGTGCCGGAGACACGGTCCAAGGCCCGCGGTGCGACCGGGCCGGCGCGCGAAGGCATGGCCCGGGCCGAGCTGGCGCAGCTCATCCAGGATCTGAACGACCAGATGCTGGGGGCGGCGCGGGAGCTGCAGTTCGAGCTCGCGGCCCGGATCCGGGACGAGATCGGCGAGCTGAAGAAGGAGCTGCGGGGGATGGACGCCGCCGGGGTGAAGTAGAGGCGGCGGTGACGTGGGCCGGGCGGCTCGCCTCGTGCGCGGGGTGAGCCGGCTGGGCTGCGGCCGTCGCCTCGTGCGCGGGCCCCGGCTGGGATTGCGGCGTCGACTTGTGCGCGGGCCCCGGCTGGGCTGCGGCGTCGCCTCGTGCGCGGGCCCCGGCTGGGATTGCGGCGTCGACTTGTGCGCGGGGCCCGGCGGGATTGCGGCGTGGACTTCGCGGGAAGTCCGGCGGGGCTGTGCGCGGGGGCCGGCGGCTGCGGTGTCGGCTGCGTGCGGGATCCGGCCGGGCTGCGCACGGACGGGTGGCTGTTTCACGCCGGGCTGCCGCGTCGCCGCGAGCGGGTCGGTTGGTTTGGTGCGGGTCCGGGAGGACAAATGGGGGCGACTCTGATATCCAGCGCGGCCGGCGATCCCCTCGAGCCGGCACTTCGGACAGATCACTTCCCGGACCCGCACGTACCAGGATAGTCCCTGTTGCGCCGTCCGTGCGAGGCCGGCCCGGTCCTGCCCGGGCGCGTGAATCCGACCTGCCGGCGTGGTGTCGCCGTCCGTGCGAGGCCGGCTCGGTGCTGCTCGGGCGCGTCGATCCGACCTGCCGGCCTGGTGCCGCCGCCCCTGCGGGACCGGCCCGGTCCTGCCCGGGCGCGTCGATCCGACCTGCCGGCCTGGTGCCGCCGCCCCTGCGGGACCGGCCCGGTCCTGCCCGGGCGCTCGATCGGACTGCCCGGCGTGGGACCGCCGCCCGTGCGAGGGAAGGCCGCCGGGTGGATCAGCCGGCGAAGAAGTCGTGGTCGGGGTCGGGCCGGCTGCCGTTGGCGGGCAGGTCGGTGAAGTATTCGGCGAGCGGCGGCTTGGCCAGCGTCGCCGCGATCGACGCCCGCCACTGGGCGTTGCGCTCGGTGCGGCGGAAGTTGTGGTCCTGCGCCTCCATGGAGTCCCACTCGACCAGCAGCGCGAACCGGGTCGACATGTCGGTGCCACGCTTCAACCGCAGGCCACGGCAGCCCTCGGCGCCCGCGATCAGCGGACGGGCGAGCTGGTAAGCGGCGACGAAGTCGTCCTCTCGTCCGGGCAGGATGTCGATTAGCGTGACTTCGAGGATCATGCCCGCAAGCGTCCCATACGCACCAGATGGCTAGCTTACTAGGATGCCCGCGACCGACGGTGACGTGAGTGAAACGGGCAGCGGGGCCTTCCGGTCGTTGCACCCCGGCCGCGGTCACGGCGGCTCCATCGACGTCGGCGAGATCGCGAAGTCCCTGGTAGTGGGCCACTTGTCCGGCCGCGCACAGGTTACGACAGGATGGCCCCGCACTTACGTACCGGTAATGCCCGCCCTGAGTGGTTTGAGCAGCGAATCGGGCCACTCTTCGCCGCCCGGTGTGCCGATCGGGGTGTGGATGCGCAACAATGGTTGTGTGGGAGGGGAGTATTCCCCCGCCCCGGTCTCGTCAACACGGAACACTCGGCTGGCTGACCAGCCGATGTGAACCCGGGGCCGGGGGTCGCGTGAGCGGCGGAAGAGACCTCCGACAGTCGCACGTCACTGCGCTTTTTCTGCAAAGAGCGCAGCGGCGCATCGTGTCTGCCGGAGGTTCGCGTTGAACGTTTCAGCCTGGGTTTGGCTCGCCACGTTGGTGGCGCTGGTGGCCGTCCTCGCCGTCGATCTGTTGATCATCGGGCGGCGGCCGCACGAGCCGACCATGAAAGAGGCCGGTGGCTGGGTGGCCTTCTACGTCGGGCTTGCGCTGCTCTTCGGGGTGGGGGTCTGGGCCGTCGCCGGTGGCCGGTCCGCGGGTGAGTTCTACACCGGCTGGCTCACTGAGTACTCGTTGAGTGTCGACAACCTGTTCGTCTTCGTCATCATCATGGGCCGGTTCGCGGTCCCCCGGCGCTATCAGCAGAAGGTGCTGCTGATCGGCATCGTGCTGGCGCTGGTCATGCGGGGCGCGTTCATCGCTGCCGGCGCGGCGCTGATCTCGCAGTTCTCCTGGGTGTTCTACATCTTCGGCGCGTTCCTGGTGTACACCGCTGTGACGCTGGTCAAGGGTGGCGAGAACGACGAGGAGGACTTCAAGGAGAACGTGCTGATCCGCTGGGCGAAACGGGCGCTGCCGCTCTCGTCGTCGTTCGGGGACGGGCAGTTCCGGGTGGTCACCGCGGCCGGCAAGCGGCTCTTCACCCCGATGCTGATCGTGATGATCGCGATCGGGACGACCGACCTGATCTTCGCGCTGGACTCGATCCCCGCCATCTTCGGGATCACCAAGGAGCCGTACCTGGTCTTCACCGCGAACGTCTTCGCGCTGATGGGCCTGCGGCAGCTGTACTTCCTGCTCGGCGGCCTGCTGGAGCGCCTCGTCTACCTGAACGTCGGCCTCGCCGTCGTGCTCGCCTTCATCGGCGTCAAGCTCTTCCTCGAGGCGCTGCACACGAACAGCCTGCCGTTCGTCAACGGAGGTCAGGGCCTGCACTGGGCGCCGGAGATCCCGATCTGGTTGTCGCTGCTGGTGATCCTCGGCACGCTCGGCATCGCCACGGTCGCAAGCCTGGCCAAGTCCGCCCGGGAGCGTAAGAGGGAACTGGTCTCCGCCGGCCGCTGAAACCCGCAGAACCGCTTGTCCGGTACGTCGTCAGCACCGAGCCCGGGTGGCCCATGCCGCCCGGGCTCGCCCGTTCCTCGGCGTTGATCACGATCCGGGGCAACACCGTGCGCGCGGCCCGGTCGGCACCGCGCGCGGCGCCGAAGGCCGTGTGCGCGGCGCGGGAGGCTGTGCTCTCGACCCGGGAGGCCGTGTGCGCGGCGCGGGAGGCCGTGTGCGCGGCGCGAGGTTCCGGCTGATTCTGAGCGTGGTCATGAGGCACGAACAACCACGCTCAGAACCAGCCGGAACAGTGGGCGCGGCCGAGGCCTGAGCAGGGCCGGGGGCCACGCGCCCCGAGCCGGGGACCGGCCGAGGACGTACCCGGGAAATGAGAAACGCCCCCGCCGGGAAAGCGAGGGCGAATCAGCGACCGCGAGTGATTACTGGTGCTTGCGACGCGCAGCGGCGCGGCCGCGAGCGTTCTGGTCGAGAACGACCTTGCGGATGCGGATCGAGGTCGGCGTGACCTCGACACACTCGTCCTCGCGGCAGAACTCGAGGGACTGCTCCAGCGACAGCTTGCGCGGCGGGATCACCTTCTCGGTGTTGTCCGCGCTGGCGGCGCGCATGTTGGTGAGCTTCTTCTCCTTGGTGATGTTGACGTCCATGTCGTCCTCGCGGGAGTTCTCCCCGACGATCATGCCCTCGTACACCTCGGTGGTCGGCTCGACGAAGAGCTGACCGCGCTCCTGGATGTTGATCATCGCGAACGGGGTGACCGCACCGGCGCGGTCGGCCACGAGCGAACCGTTCTGCCGGGTGCGGAGCTCGCCGAACCACGGCTCGTGCGCCTCGTAGAGGTGGTGCATGATGCCGGTGCCGCGGGTCTCGGTGAGGAACTCGGTCCGGAAGCCGATCAGGCCACGGGCCGGGACCAGCCACTCCATCCGCAGCCAGCCGGTGCCGTGGTTGGTCAGGTGCTCCATCCGGCCCTTGCGGGTGGCCAGCAGCGTGGTGATCGCGCCCATGTACTCGTCGGGGGCGTCGATGGTCAGGCGCTCGACCGGCTCGTGCACCTTGCCGTCGATCACCTTGGTGACGACCTGCGGCTTGCCGACGGTCAGCTCGTAGGACTCGCGGCGCATCTGCTCGACCAGGATGGCGAGGGCGAGCTCACCACGGCCCTGGACCTCCCACGCGTCGGGGCGGTCGGTGTTCAGGACGCGGAGCGAGACGTTGCCGATCAGCTCCTTGTCCAGCCGGTCCTTGACCATGCGGGCGGTGACCTTGGCGCCCTTGACCTTGCCGACCAGCGGCGAGGTGTTGGTGCCGATGACCATCGAGATGGCCGGCTCGTCGACGGTGATCAGCGGCAGCGGGATCGGGTTCTCCGCGTCGGCGAGGGTCTCACCGATCATGATCTCCGGGATGCCGGCGACGGCCATGATGTCGCCCGGGCCGGCCTTCTCGGCCGGCTTGCGCTCCAGGCCCTCGGTGATCAGCAGCTCGGAGATCCGCACGTTGGCGATCGTGCCGTCGGTCTTGCACCAGGCGACGGTCTGGCCCTTGCGGATCCAGCCCTCGCGCACCCGGCAGAGCGCCAGGCGGCCGAGGAACGGCGACGCGTCCAGGTTGACGACGTGCGCCTGCAGCGGCGCGTCCTCGTGGTAGGTCGGGGCCGGGATGGTGTTCAGGATCGTGGAGAACAGCGGCTCCAGGTCGGCGCTGTCGGCCGGGACGGCGCCGTCGGCCGGCTGGTTCAGCGAGGCGATGCCGTCGCGGGCGCAGGCGTAGACGATCGGGAACTCGATCTGGTCCTCGTCCGCGTCCAGGTCGAAGAAGAGCGCGTACGTGTCGTCCACGACCTCCTTGATCCGCGCGTCCGGCCGGTCCACCTTGTTGATCACCAGGATGATCGGGAGCTTGGCCGACAGCGCCTTGCGCAGCACGAACCGGGTCTGCGGCAGCGGGCCCTCGGACGCGTCGACCAGCAGCACCACGCCGTCGACCATGGTCAGGCCGCGCTCCACCTCACCGCCGAAGTCGGCGTGACCGGGAGTGTCGATGATGTTGATGACGACCGGGTCGCCCTCGGCCGGCTGGTAGCTGATCGCGGTGTTCTTGGCGAGAATGGTGATGCCCTTTTCCCGCTCCAGGTCCATGGAGTCCATGGCACGCTCGGCCATCTCTCCACGTGCGTGGGACTGACCGCCCTGTCGGAGCATGGCGTCGACCAGGGTGGTTTTGCCATGGTCGACGTGAGCGATGATGGCGACATTACGGAGGTCGGTGCGGGTCTGCATGCCTCTATTGTCCCCGGTTCAGGTTGCCGTTCGTGACACGGGGTCAAGTCCGGAATCTTGGGATTGTTTGGGCGATTTGCCGGTCACCGCAAAGTGATCAGCCACTGTTAACGTTCGTCATCGATGCGAGCACGGGGAAAGGTTCGTCGATGAAGATCCGGTTACTGGCAGTGGCGGCCACGCTCATGATGACGGCCGGTTGCGGCCTGCTCGGCGGCGGTGGTGACGACAAGACGTACGGCTCCGCGCCGGTGGCGGCCGCGCCCACCCCGGCGGAGGAGTCGCCCACGCCGGAGGAGACGACTCCGGAGCCGGAGGAGACGACCCCGTCGCCGGCGCCGTCGAGGACCACGCCGTCGAAGAAGCCGACGACGAAGCCGACGCCGACCGGCCCGACGAACAACTTCGAGGTGTCGGCCTGCTCCACGACCAAGGGCACCGCGGTCGCCAAGTCCAAGGTGAGGGCGGCGCTGAAGACGGCGGCCGGCAAGATCTACTGGACCAACGAGGCGCCGCAGCTGAAGCTGAACTATCCGCTGGTCAAGGCGATCGCCTGGCACGAGAGCGGCTGGCAGACCAACGTCTTCAACTGTGACGGCGGTCAGGGCCTGATGCAGCTGATGCCGGACACCGTCGACATGATCAACAGCCGGTTCGGGCTGAGCTACAACGTCACGAACTACCAGCAGAACGCGACGGCCGGCGCGAACTACCTGGCCTGGCTGACGCGGTACATGTCACAGAAGGCGTTCAACAACGACAAGACGTTCGACCTGAGCGCGAGCAAGTGCAAGACGCACAGCTCGTGGTGCCTGCTCAACCTGGTCATCTCGGCCTACCAGTTCGGCCCGGCCGACGTGCTTGCCAACCTGAAGACCAAGAAACTGCCGAACCCCGGGTACGTCGACTCGGTGCGCTCGCTGATGACGTCCTGCTTCTGCGACAGCTACTGATCCGGGGCGGTCCCGGGTCGGCCGGGGCCGCGAGCTACACTGGTCAGCGGACCCGAGACCCCGCGTGCCAGTCGTTTTGACCCTCTAGTCACGGCAGTAGTAGAGTCTCGGGGTTGTCGTGTGTCGTTGATGCTGGCGAGCTGCGTTTGTCTCGGCCCGCAGCTCACCCTAAGGAGCCTTACCCGATGCCTCCCAAGAAGAAGACCCATGAGGTAACCCTCGCACTTGAGGCGGGTAACGCCGCGATGGTCGACCTCGGTAAGATGCTCGGCCCGACCGGTGCCAACATGCGTGCCGTCAAGGTGGAGTACGACGAGGCCACGTCGAAGAACCGGGGCGAGATCATCCCGGTCATCGTGTCGGTCTACGAGGACCGTAGCCACACGCTGGCCTACAAGACCCCGCCGACCAGCTTCCTCATCCGCAAGACCCTGGGGATCCAGTCCGGCGCGTCGAACCCGCTGACCCAGAACGTGGGCACGCTCAGCGCGACCCAGGTCAAGGAGATCGCGGAGCGCAAGCTGCCCGACCTCAACGCGAACGACCTGGACGCCGCCATCAAGATCGTGGCCGGCACCGCGCGGTCGATGGGCGTCAAGGTCGCGTCCTGACCCAGCGCTTCTGAGAACGGCCCCGGGCTTCGGCTCGGGGCCGTTCCCGTTCCTCCCGACTTTTTCTGCAAGATCAAATTCTCGATTGCCTGTCTCCGCTGTGGTCCCGATCGTCGCTCCCGCGGGGACCCTTCCGGGCCGAGCAGGGGCGCGGGGCGCCCCTGAACGCTCAGCCCGCAAGGGCGGCGTCCGTGGGTGGTCCCGCTCAGAGCACAAAACCCGTCCACGCACTTGAGCACCCGCGCAGCCCCGGCTGCTCGGAGCCCGCGGCCCCGCGGTGGTCCGGGCAGCAGCGCGCCCCATTCCTCCGGCTGGTTCTCACCGTGGTCATGAGGGGCGGAATGACAAGGGCGAGAACCGGCCGGAAGAGCGCGAGGCGCTACGGGCCGGTGTGGGCAGATGCTTGCGGGCGGCGTGGGTGGGGGCGTGGTGCGACCGGCGGCGCGTCCCCGATCACCACCGTGCGCGTTGGCCGGGGCCGGCCCGGCGGGGCGGTGTGCCCGCTGCCGGGGTGACTGGTCAGCGGGCCTTGGGGGTTACCACCTCGTCGAGGAGGCCGTAGTCGAGGGCTTCGGCGGCGCTGAGGGAACGGCCGGCGGAGAGGTCGTCCTCGACGCGGCTGCGCGGCTTGCCGGTGACCTCGGCCAGGCGGACCACGACTTCTTCCAGCTCACGCAGGTGCTGACCGGCGGCGGCCGCGACCTCGTCGGCGGTGCCGGTGACGCCGGCCGCGCGAGGTTCGGTGAGTTTGAAGCGCGCGTGCCGGTACGCCGCCCGGCGGTCGGCTGCGGCGAGGACGGCCAGGGCCGCGCCGCCGGCTTCCGCGGTGACCAGGGAATGGACCGGCGAGACCAGCGCGTCGATCACGTCGACGACGGCCAGGGCGGCGCTGAGGTCACCGCCGGGGCAGGCCACGTGCAGCTGGATCGGTGCCTGACCGGCCGCGTCCAGGGTCAGCAGCGCCGCCGAGATCGAGGTCGACGCCTCGGTGGTCAGCTGACCGCGCAGCATCACGATGCGCTGGTCGAAGAGCCGCTCCTCGAGCCAGCCGGGGAACGTCGGCCCGCCCGGTGGCAGGTCGAACGGCAGGTGTGGCTGCTGGGGTGGAAAACCCCACCGGGACGGGTCATGTCGCAGATTCACGGGCGCCTCCGCTGATCACAGCCTCTGCCGCCAGCGTACGCGCGAAATCTGCCGATAACCGGGAGCGGCTAGGGTCCGCACATGCCCGGACCTCGCCGCCGATCCGTGCTGCTGGCGCGTCTGGCCGACCGCCCGGCCGGCAGTGTCCGGAGCGCGATCGTCGACGATCTCCGGGCGATCATCCTGTACGGCGAGGTCCCGCCCGGTTCCGCGATCCCGGTGGACGCGGTGGCGGCGGCGTTCGGGGTGAGCCGGATCCCGGTGCGTGAGGCGCTGATGACCCTGATCGCCGAGGGGCTCGTGGATCATCGGCCGAACGGCGGCTACCGCGTGGCGATGATGACCGCCGGTGAGTTCGGTGAGATCTACCTGGTCCGGGAGGCTTTGGAGTCGGCGGCGCTGCGTGCGGCGGTCGCCCGGGCCACCGCCGAGGACGATCGGCTGGCCCGGGCCGCGTTGCGGGCGCTGGACGCGGCGATCGAGACCGACGACGGGGGCACGGCTTATCACGTCGAGAGCCGTCGTTTCCACCTCGCGCTGATCGGCGCGTGCCGGATGCGCCGCCTGCTGCACATGCTCGAGTCGGCGTGGAACATGACCGAGCCGCTGCGCCCGATGTCTCAGCTGTCGGCGCCGGAGCGGGAGTTGCTGCACTCGGATCACGCCGGGATGCTGGCCGCGTTCCTGCGCCGGGACGCGGACGGGCTGGCGCGGGCGTGCGCCGGTCATCATCACCGTCTGCAAGGGTTCATCTCCGCATTGCCCCAGCGCACCGGACTCTTCGCCGACGGAGACTGATTTCCCACTGCCCACGGGTGGGAGCACGGAGTCTCAGTTCGACTACGACACCTCGTACGACCTGACCAGCGGCTGGGCCGACAAGTGCGTGGACATCCCGGACTCGGCGCGGCCAACGGCGTGATCGCGCAGATCTGGGAGTGCTTCCGGGAACAGCAACCAGAAGTGGGACCACTGAAGATATACAGTTCCGCACATCGACGTGAAACACCTGGTTCCTAGCGTGTTCGCATGGCCGACACGCTCTCCAGCAAGGCGCACGAGGACCTGGTCGAAGCCGCCGGCATGCCGGTCGGCAGCGGCGTCATCAAACCTGACTACGATCCGCGACTGACCAACGAGGACCTCGCGCCGCTGCGCAAGCAGACGTGGGGTTCGTACAACATCTTCGCGTTCTGGATGTCCGACGTGCACAGCGTCGGCGGGTACGTGACCGCCGGCAGCCTGTTCGCGCTCGGCCTGTCGAGCTGGCAGGTGCTGGTCTCGCTGGTCGTGGGCATCACGATCGTCTACTTCTTCTGCAATCTGGTGGCCAAGCCGAGCCAGGTCACCGGCGTTCCCTATCCGGTGATCAACCGCGCCGCGTTCGGGGTGCTCGGGGCGAACGTGCCGGCGATCATCCGCGGGTCGATCGCGGTCGCCTGGTACGGCATCCAGACGTATCTCGCCTCGGCCGCCCTCGACGTCGTCGTCCTGAAGATCTGGCCGGGCCTGGCCCCGTGGGCCGACGTCGACCAGCACGGGTTCCTCGGCCTGCCGGCGCTGGGCTGGTGCACCTACGCGCTGCTCTGGGTGCTGCAGGCGGCGGTGTTCTGGACCGGCATGGAGGCGATCCGCAAGTTCATCGACTTCTGCGGCCCGGCCGTCTACGTGGTGATGTTCGCCCTCACCGGTTACCTGATCGCGAAGGCCGGCTGGGGCGCGATCGACCTGAACCTGGGCGAGGTGAAGTATCACGGCCTCGACGCGATCCCGATCATGCTGGGCGCGATCGCGCTCGTGGTGTCCTACTTCTCCGGGCCGATGCTCAACTTCGGGGACTTCTCCCGGTACGGCCGGTCGTTCAGCGCGGTGAAGCGCGGGAACCTCCTCGGCCTCCCGGTCAACTTCCTGATGTTCTCGATCCTGACCGTGGTCACGGCCAGCCTCACCATCCCGGTCTTCGGCGAGCTGATCACCGACCCGGTGGCCACCGTGGCCCGGATCGACAGCACGTTCGCGATCGTCCTCGGCGCGCTGACGTTCACGATCGCCACGATCGGCATCAACATCGTCGCGAACTTCATCTCGCCGGCGTTCGACTTCTCCAACGTCAGCCCGCAGCGCATCTCCTGGCGGGCCGGCGGCATGATCGCGGCGGTCGGCTCGGTGCTGATCACGCCGTGGAACCTCTACAACAACCCGGATGTCATCCACTACACGCTGGAGACGCTGGGCGCCTTCATCGGTCCGCTCTTCGGGGTGCTGATCGCCGACTACTACCTGATCCGCCGGCAGGTGGTCGACGTGGACGCGATGTTCACGATGTCGCCCGAGGGCCGGTACCACTACCGGAAGGGCTACCACCCGCCCGCGATCCTCGCGACCGCGATCGGTGCGGTCGTCGCGGTGATCCCGGTGCTGTGGACCGGTGGGCCGCACATGCACACGATCGCGCAGTACAGCTGGTTCATCGGCTGCGGTCTGGGCTTCCTGGTCTACCTGGGAACGGCCCGGAAGCCGGACTGATGCTGATCAGGGTCGTCAACCCCAACACCACGGCGTCGATGACCGGGTTGATCGAGGCGAGCGCCCGGGCCGTCGCCGGCCCGGGCGTCGTCGTCGAAGGGGTCACCGCGACGATGGGGCCTGCGTCGATCGAGAGCCACTACGACGAGGCGCTGGCGGTGCCGGGGCTGCTGGCGGCGGTCACCGCGGGGGAGCGGGACGGCGTGGACGGTTACGTCGTGGCCTGCTTCGGGGACCCGGGTGTGGACGCGGCCCGGGAGGTCGCCGCCGGCCCGGTGGTGGGCATCGCCGAGGCCGCGATGCATGCGGCCACGCTCGTCGGGCGCGGGTTCAGCGTGGTCACGAGCCTTGCCCGTACGCGCGGAAGGGCTCTTGATCTTGCTTCTCGCCATGCCCCGGCGGGCGCCTGCCGGGGTGTCTGGGCGTGTGACATCCCCGTCCTCGCTCTGGAGAGCGACCCGGCGGCGGTGACCCGCGTCGCCGCGCTGGCCCGGCAGGCCCTGGACCACGACGGCTCCGACGTGATCGTGCTCGGCTGCGCCGGGATGGCCGGTTTCTGCGCCGAGGTGTCCGCGGCCGTCGGCGTCCCGGTCATCGACGGTGTCGCCGCCGCCACCCTGCTGGTCCAGTCGCTGGTCACGCTGGGATTGCGCACGTCGAAGCGGGATGAGTACGCTCCGCCGCCGGTGAAGGCCTATTCCGGGATCCTCACCGCGTTCATGCAACCCGGCGCCGACGGGAGTCGTCAGGGAGGTGTGACAGCGAAGGAGGACTCGTGAGAAGCGAGCGCGACGAGCAGTTCCACCGCTTCGTGGTGTCCCGGAGATCCGGCCTGGTGCGCACCGCCACCCTCCTCACGGCGGGCGACGCCCATCTGGCGGAGGACCTGGTGCAGTCGGTCCTGACCAAGCTCTACGTGGCCTGGCCGGCGTTCCAGCGGGCGGACAATCCGGATGGCTACCTGCGCCGGGTGATGGTCAACGCGTTGACCGACGAGCGGCGGCGCTGGTGGCGGCGGCGGGAGGAGTCGATGGCAGACGTGCCCGACCTGCCCGCGGCGGAACCGGCGAGGGACGGGGAGACGTCGGAAGGGTTGCGCGCGGCCCTGAAGCAGTTGCCCCCACGGATGCGGGCGGCGCTGGTCTTCCGCTACTTCTACGACCTCGACGTCGCTGACACCGCCGACGCCCTCGGATGTTCCGAGGGAACGGTGAAGAGCCAGACCGCCCGGGCCCTCGACCGGCTCCGCGTGGTCATCGGCCAGAACCCCTCGCTCGCCCACCGTTGAAAGAGCATGACGATGACAAATCTGCGTGACCATCTCGCCGACCTCGCCGGGTCGCCGGGTGAACCCACCATTGTTCAGGCCGACGCCGACCTGGCCCGCGGCCGTTCCGCCCTGCGCCGCCGCCGGCTGTTCCAGGGCGCCACCGGCTCCGCCTTCGCGGTCGCCGCCGTCGCCGCGGCCTTCGCCTTCACCACCGCCTCCGGCCCCAGCAACGGCAGCGCCCCCGTGGTGGCCGGCGGCACCCGGCCCGCCGCGACCGCCGGCACGGCCACGACCAGCTCTTTCTCGCTGGTCGCCTACACCGGGGAGCAGCCCGCCGGCTTCTCCATCGACCAGGTCCCGGTCGGCTGGGAGGTGCAGGGCATCTCCGAGTCCGCACTGACACTGGCCCCGAAAGGCGCCAAGCCGCGCAACAGCGCCGAACCGCTCGGCAACGTCGCCGACGACGACCCCGACAGCTTCGTCGGCAAGGTCGTCGTGATGCTGCAGTCGGTCGACGAGCAGGGCACGCCGTCCGGCGAGAAACTCAAGGTCGGCGACCTGACCGGCACCCTGGTCAAGAAGCTGGGCTCCACCGACGGGCGCACGCTCTACCTGCCCCAGCCGAGCGGGATCAACGTGCAGATCCAGGTCTGGGACGGAGTCGGCTGGTCGCCGGCCGACATTGCCGGCTTCGCCGCGGGCATCCACGTCAACCCCAACGCCAAGCAGGGCCGGGGCTGACCTCGTAACACCGACGGAGACACCGGATCCGGGCGCGCCAATCGCCCGGATCCGGCGCGCATCAAGCTTGACAACTCCGATCAACCCCATTTCCCCGTACGCCGTGAGCGGCCCGCCGCCGTGAGCGGCCCACACCGTACGGGGAAAGCGGCTTCTGACCCTCAGCGTTGGCGGCGGCGCGGTGCCGTGGCCAGGCGCACCGTGCGACGCCGGCTCTCCACCGTCACCTCGCGATGCAGTTTGCGCCAGCTCACCAGACGTCGCTGCGGGAGGGAGCCGTCGGCGAGCGCGGCCTGCACCGCGCATTCCGGCTCGGACTCGTGGCGGCAGTTGTCGAAGCGGCAGTTCCCGGCGAGTTCGGTCACGTCGGCGAACGCCCGGTCCAGCCCGGACTCGGTGTCGAGCAGACCGACCCCGCGGATGCCGGGCGTGTCGATCACGCCGCCACCGCCGGGAACGGTGACCAGGTTGCGGAACGCCGTGGTGTGCCGCCCTTTGCCGTCCGCGTCGCGGATCGTCTGCACGGGCATCACCACCGTCCCGGCCAGGGCGTTGGCGAGCGTGGACTTGCCGGCGCCGGACCGGCCGAGCAGGGCCAGCGTGCGCCCCGGCGCCACCAGTTCGCGGAGCCGGTCCAGCCCGGCGCCGGTCGGCACGCTGACCGGGATCACCGGCACGTCCGGGGCGAGCGCGGCGAGTTGCCGGGCCACCGCCGCGGGATCTCTCGTGGTGTCGCTCTTGGTGAGCACCAGCACCGGATCGGCGCCGGACTCCCAGGCGAGGGCGAGGAGCCGTTCGACGCGGGCGTCGTTCGGCTCGGGGAAGATCGGCTCGACCACCGCGACGGTGTCCATGTTCGCGGCGAGCACCTGACCGGAGGCGTCCTTGTCGGCGGTGCGGCGGATCAGGGTGGTACGTCGGGGCAGCACCAGTTCGAGGGTGAGCCGGCGGTCGGGCCAGGTGCGCAGCACCACCCAGTCGCCGGAACAGGGTAGGCGGGACGGGTCGCGGGCGGCTTCGAGCAGCGCGTTACCGCCCAGGCCGGCGCGGGTCACGCCGTCCGCGGTGAGCACCGTGCTGATGCCGCGGTCGGCGCGCAGGACCCGCCCGGCGACGGTGTCGGGGCGGTCATAAGGACGGAACGAGGATGCGAAGGTCTCGTCCCAGCCGAGCTGGGACAGGTCGAACGACATGGTGAACCCTTTACGGTCGAGAAGTGGGGGCGGAGGCCCCCGGGTGAAGGGACGCGACAACGACGACAAGCACGTGCCTCACCTCCTCCGCGGGTTCTGATCTGGCGGCGCGTCTTGGAATCCGACGGTACGGTCCGGCTCACCGCCGCGAAAGTGAATTCCGGGGCGCTAGTGTCAGTCCCGTGACGATCGATCCGCTGGTTCTGATGACCGACGTCGAGCAGGCCACCGAGAATCTGCTGCGGGCCGCCCAGGCGCTGGACGACGCGGTGATCGGCGAGCCGTCCGCGCTGCCCGGGTGGACCGTGGGGCATGTGCTCACCCACCTCGCGCGCAACGCCGAGGCGTACACGAATCTGCTGGTCTGGGCGCGGACCGGGGTGGAGACCCCGGCCTACGCGTCCACCGCGGCGCGCAACGCGGCGATCGAGGCGGGCGCCGGCCGGCCACTGGCCGAGCAGCTCGCCGACCTGCGGGCCGCGCACGAGCGGTTCGCCGACGCGGCCGCGTCGATGCCGGCCGCCGCCTGGACGTTCCGCTATCCGTCGATCGTGCCGACCGCGGCCGTGGTGCCGTGGGCGCGGCTGCGCGAGGTCGAGGTGCACCACGTCGACCTGGGTCGCGGCTACACCCCGGCCGACTGGTCGGACGCGTTCGCGCTGCGGCTGCTCCGCGAGATCGCCGGTGACCTGCCCGCGTCGGCGCCGGCCATGGTGCTGCACCCGGCCGGGGTGGATCACTCGATCACCCTCGGTGCGCCGGGCGCGACCGCCCCGGTGATCGGCGGCCCGACCCGGTCGATCGCGGCGTGGCTGGCCGGCCGCGCCGACGGCACCGATCTGACCGTCTCGCCCGACGGCGAGCTCCCCCAGCCTGCGAGGTGGAAGTGACAACCCCGGAGTACACGCGCGATCTCGGCGGCGGCCTCACCCTGACCAAGGTGTCGGTCGGCCCGATGGACAACAACGCCTACCTGCTCGGCAACGAGGTCGAGCAGCTGCTGATCGACGCCGCGAACGACGCCCCGGTGCTGCTCGACCTGATCGGCGAGGTCGGCCTGCAGACCGTGGTGACCACCCACCAGCACCAGGACCACTGGTTCGCGCTGGCCGAGGTGGTGGCCGCGACCGGCGCCGAGTCGCTGGTCCACGCGGCCGACGCCGGCCCGCTGCCGGTGGTGACCCGCAAGCTGCACGACGGCGACCGGATCGAGGTGGCCGGGCACACCCTGGAGGTGATCCACGTCGTCGGGCACACCCCGGGGTCGGTGGTCCTGGCCTACCGGGAGCCGGGCCGGGGCCGGGTGCACCTGTTCACCGGCGACAGCCTGTTCCCCGGGGGCGTCGGCAACACCCGCGGCGTGAAGGAGAACTTCGAGTCGCTGATCGGGGACGTCGAGCGCAAGCTGTTCGACCGTTTCCCCGACGACACGGTCTTCTACCCGGGCCACGGCAAGGATTCGACCCTCGGCGCCGAGCGGCCACACCTTTCCGAGTGGCGTGCGCGGGGCTGGTGAATAACAAAACGATCAAGACCTATGCGGCGTACGGCGTGAGCCCGCTCACGTCGTACGGGAAACTGGTGTTTTATGCGGACAGCGGGGCGTCCGCGCTCTGGGACAAGCTGGCACCGCTCTGGCAGAATCCGCCCGGTGCATGGGGTGGACGAAAAGGTGCAGGAGCGGGACGAGACGGTCGTCCCCGAGGTCCGAGACGAGTTCAGCGGCTGGAGGCGGTTCGACCTCTGGGTGCTGTTGAGCTTCGCGGTCCTGGCCGGGTGGGTGATGCTCCGGTTGTGGCTTCACCCGAACAGCAACGTCCTGTTCGGTAACCGGGACGATCACGGCATTTTCCTCTTCATGCTCGCGCACGGCGAGCGTGTGGTGTTCGACGGCGCCTCGCTGTTCTACGAGACGCACCTGAACGCGCCGGTCGGCGTGAACATGATGGCGAACACGGCGATCCTGCTGCTCAGCCTGCCGATGGCGCCCGTCACGCACTTCTTCGGCGCCGGTGTCTCGGTGGTCTTCCTGATCAGCTTCGGCCTGGCCGGCACCGCCGCCGCCTGGTATTGGCTGTTCCGCCGCCACCTGGTCCGCAACCGGTGGGCCGCGGTGATCGGCGCCGCCTGGTGCGGGTTCGCGCCGGCGATGATCTCGCACGCCAACGGGCACGTGAACTTCGTCAACCAGTACCTGGTGCCGTTCATCGTCTGGCAGGTGCTGCGGCTGCGCGAGCCGGGCCGGGCGGTCCGCGGCGGCCTGATCCTCGGCCTGCTGATCGTGCTGCAGATCTTCATCAACGAGGAGACGCTGCTCTTCATCGCGCTGACGCTCACGGCGTTCGTGATCGCCTACGCGATCATGCGGCGGGCCGAGGCGCGCGAGGTGGCCAAGCGTTTCGCCGGCGGGCTGGCGGTCGCCGCCGGGCTGGCGATCACGCTGCTGGCCTACCCGCTGTGGTACCAGTTCTTCGCCCGCGGCAACTACCACGGCCAGCCGTTCGCGCCGGACGCCATCGTCATGGACCTGCTGTCGCTGCCGACCTTCTCCCGCGACTCGCTGGCCGGCATCGAGCCGGTCGCCAACCGGCTGAGCCTGAGCGCGACCGAGGACAACCTGTTCTTCGGCCCGTTCGGCCTTGTCATGATCATCGTGGCGATGCGGATGCTGTGGCACTCGGCGGCGGCCCGGGCCGCCTCGATCGCCGGGCTGGTGCTGCTGGTCTTCTCGCTCGGCCCGACCCTGCAGTTCGCCGGCTTCCGCACCCCCATCCCGCTGCCGTTCGCGCTGGTCCAGCACCTGCCGGTGATCGACCTGGTGAGCGTCAGCCGGTTCGGGATGGTCCCGGCCACGATCGCCGGCATCCTGCTCGCGCTGGCCGCCGACAGGATCCGGGAGTACGCGCCGGAGCGCCGCCGCAAGTTCTGGATCGGCATGGCGCTCGCGCTGGTCCCGCTGATCCCGAAGCCGCTGCCGGTCGTCCAGGACGAGCCGATCCCGCCGTTCATCTCCGCCGGGACCTGGAAGCAGTACGTGCCGGAGGGCCGGACGCTCGTGACGGTGCCGCTGCCCGAGGTGACCTACGGGCGGACCGGGCAGCGCTGGGCGACCCTGTCGAACCTCGACTACGCCACTCCCGGCGGTTACTTCATGGGCCCGGCCAACCCGCCCGAGGACACCACCGGGTCGTGGCGCGCGCCGGCCACGTACACCAACGACCTGCTCGTCAAGGCTCAGCTGCGCGGGAAGCGGCCGTTCCTGACCGATGCCGATCGGCAGCGGATCCGGCAGGACTTCGCGTACTGGAAGGCGTCGGTGATCGTGCTGGTGCCGAACGTGAAGAACGAGCGGGTGCTGCGGGCGTTCCTGGCCGACGCGCTGGACGCGCCGCCGAAGCGGGTCGGTGGCGTCTACATCTGGGTGCTGTGACCGCACTCGCGGAATCGGACCGGGGAACCTCACTCCCAGGAGTGAGGTTCCCCGGTCCGTTCTGCGGGAATGTCCGCCAGGTGACAAGCGCTGTGTCTGGGCCGACGAAAAATGTCGTACCCCCTCGCTAGGGTCTGCGTGGCGTGAGCCATGGGAGCGACACACCCTGGAAGTGGCTAGTCGCCGTTGGCACACACGTTCGGACTAGAGTGGCTCGTCTGCTTTCAAACACCTGTACGGAGAGGCTAGTAGTGGCCGACCGACTGACTATTCGTGGCGCCCGCGAGCACAACCTGCGTGACGTCAACCTCGACCTGCCCCGTGACGCCATGATCGTCTTCACCGGTCTGTCCGGTTCGGGCAAGTCCAGCCTCGCGTTCGACACGATCTTCGCCGAGGGGCAGCGGCGCTACGTCGAGTCCCTGTCGTCGTACGCGCGGCAGTTCCTCGGCCAGATGGACAAGCCGGACGTCGACTTCATCGAGGGCCTCTCCCCGGCCGTCTCGATCGACCAGAAGTCGACGAACCGCAACCCCCGCTCGACGGTCGGCACGATCACCGAGGTCTACGACTACCTGCGTCTGCTCTTCGCCCGCACCGGCATCCCGCACTGCCCGGTCTGCGGCGAGCGGATCAGCAAGCAGACCCCGCAGCAGATCGTCGACCGGGTGCTGGCGATGCCCGAGGGCACCAAGTTCATGGTTCTCGCCCCGGTCGTCCGCGGCCGCAAGGGGGAGTATCTGGAGCTCTTCGCCGAGCTGCAGGCCAAGGGCTACGCCCGCGCCCGGGTCGACGGCGTGGTCCATCCGCTGACCGAGCCGCCGAAGCTGAAGAAGCAGGAGAAGCACACCATCGAGGTGGTGGTCGACCGGCTCAGCGTGAAGGCGAGCAGCAAGCAGCGCCTCACCGACTCGGTCGAGGCCACGCTCGGCCTGGCCAACGGCATCGTCGTGCTCGACTTCGTCGACCTCCCGGAGGACGACCCGGAGCGCGAGCGTCGCTTCTCCGAGCACCTGGCCTGCCCGAACGACCACCCGCTGGCGATCGAGGACCTGGAGCCGCGGGTCTTCTCCTTCAACGCGCCCTACGGCGCCTGCCCCGAGTGCACCGGCCTCGGGACGAAGAAGGAGGTCGACCCCGAGCTGATCATCCCGGACGAGGAGAAGAGCCTCGCCGAGGGCGCGATCCAGCCGTGGTCCGGCGGCACGACCCAGGAGTACTTCCTGCGCCTGCTGGAGGCGCTGGCCAAGGCCGAGGGCTTCAAGCTGGACACGCCCTGGCGGGCGCTGCCGAGCCGCGCGCAGAAGACGATCCTGCACGGCTCCGAGGACCAGGTGCACGTGCGCTACCGCAACAAGTACGGGCGGGAGCGCTCCTACTACACCGGCTTCGAGGGCGTGGTGCAGTGGATCGAGCGCCGGCACAACGACACCGAGAGCGACTGGTCGCGCGACAAGTATGAGGGCTACATGCGCGACGTCCCCTGCTCGGTCTGCGGCGGCGCGCGACTCAAACCCGAGGTCCTGGCGGTCACGGTGGCCGGCAAGAGCATCGCCGAGGTCTGCAACCTCTCCGTCGGCGAGTGCGCCGAGCTGCTCGCCGGGATCGAGCTCGACGACCGGCAGAAGCTGATCGCCGAGCGCGTGCTCAAGGAGATCAACGCCCGGCTGCGCTTCCTCGTCGACGTCGGCCTGGACTACCTCTCGCTGGACCGGGGCGCCGGCACGCTCTCCGGCGGCGAGGCGCAGCGCATCCGGCTCGCCACCCAGATCGGCTCCGGCCTGGTCGGCGTGCTCTACGTGCTCGACGAACCGTCCATCGGCCTGCACCAGCGGGACAACCACCGGCTGATCGAGACCCTGGTCCGGCTGCGCAACCTCGGCAACACGCTGATCGTGGTCGAGCACGACGAGGACACGATCCGTACCGCGGACTGGATCGTCGACATCGGCCCGGGCGCCGGTGAGCACGGCGGTCACATCGTGCACAGCGGCACCGTCGAGGGCCTGCTCGCCAACGAGGAGTCGCCGACCGGGGCGTACCTGTCCGGTCGCAAGTCGATCCCGTTGCCGGCCACCCGCCGTCCGCAGACCGCGGGCCGCGAGGTCGTGGTGCACGGCGCCCGCGAGCACAACCTGCGCAACCTGACCGTCCCGTTCCCGCTGGGCCAGTTCATCGCGGTCACCGGCGTCAGCGGCTCGGGCAAGTCGACGCTGGTCAACGACATCCTGCACACCGTGATGGCGAACCAGATCAACGGCGCCCGCCAGGTTCCCGGCCGGCACACCAAGGTCACCGGCCTGGAGCACGTGGACAAGGTCGTCGGCGTGGACCAGTCGCCGATCGGGCGGACCCCGCGGTCGAACCCGGCCACCTACACCGGCGTCTTCGACCACGTCCGCAAGCTGTTCGCGGAGACCGCCGAGGCGAAGGTGCGCGGTTACGGGCCGGGCCGGTTCTCGTTCAACGTCAAGGGCGGTCGCTGCGAGAACTGCTCCGGCGACGGCACCATCAAGATCGAGATGAACTTCCTGCCGGACGTCTACGTCCCCTGCGAGGTCTGCAAGGGCGCGCGGTACAACCGGGAGACGCTCGAGGTGCACTACAAGGGCAAGACCATCTCCGAGGTGCTGGAGATGCCGATCGAGGAGGCGGCCGAGTTCTTCTCGGCGCTGCCGGCCATCCACCGGCACCTGCGCACCCTGGTCGAGGTCGGTCTGGGCTACGTGCGGCTCGGCCAGCCCGCCACCACGCTCTCGGGTGGTGAGGCGCAGCGCGTCAAGCTCGCCTCCGAGCTGCAGAAACGTTCCACCGGGCGGACGGTCTACGTGCTCGACGAGCCGACCACCG
This sequence comes from Actinoplanes sp. NPDC020271, assembly GCF_044388125.1. Classification (NCBI taxonomy): domain Bacteria; kingdom Bacillati; phylum Actinomycetota; class Actinomycetes; order Micromonosporales; family Micromonosporaceae; genus Actinoplanes; species Actinoplanes sp. NPDC020271. The sequence goes on along the minus strand of NZ_JBIRWQ010000001.1, from coordinate 286,753 downwards.
GCCTGCACTTCGAGGACATCCGCAAGCTGCTGATCGTCCTCAACGGCCTGGTCGACAAGGGCAACACGGTCATCACGATCGAGCACAACCTCGACGTGATCAAGACCGCCGACTGGCTGATCGACATGGGCCCCGAGGGCGGCCACAAGGGCGGCCTGGTGCTCGCCGCCGGCACGCCGGAGGAGCTGGCCGAGGTGCCGGAAAGCCACACCGGGCAGTTCCTGCGGCACATGCTCGGCCTGGCCGGTGACGCCGCCGGGTCGCCGGCCGCGGTCGCGCGGGCCGCCAAGGCCAACGGGGAGAAGACGACCCCGGCCAAGGCGGCCAAGCCCCGGGCGACGCGGGCCAAGGCCAAGGCGACGGTCTGAAACCTTTGGCCGGTACGGCGTTCCGCGGCGACCGTGGCCTCCGGGTCACGGTCGCCGCTGCGCGTTGCGGTGAGAGCCGGCCGGGGAGTCACGGTCCTCGCGTCGGCGGCGCGAAACGTCCGCGGGCGGGGAGCCGGCGTCACGGCCGCCGAGTTGTTCCACCCTGGGAAAGTTGATTTTAAGAACTTCTTAGATGACTCATAGCAATCGGCGCAGACGGGTCGCCTAGGGTCGGCAGCGCGCCGCCACGGGCCGGAACCGGGGCGGCGTATGCGTACGAATGCGGGAAAGCCACCCCCGGTTATTTCCGTCGCACGCATGAACCGATCGCGGTGGCAGCCGCGTACTCAGGGGCGACTCCGCGTGACATCGGACGCGGACCAGGTACTGGAGGGCGATACATGACTGACGTGCAGACGAGGGCCGACGTCGACACCCGGTGCGAGCAGGAGCAGGCGGGCACCCACTCGACCCGCCGCTGCGTCCTGCTGGGCGCCGGCGGCCTCGGCGCCGCCGCGGTCCTGGCCGCTTGTGGCACCTCCACCAGCACCACCAACCCGAACGGCTCGGACTTCGCCGCCGACCCGGCCCCGGCCGGCAGCAAGGGCGCCGCGGCGGGCGGTGGCAGCACCGGTGGTGGCAGCACCGGCGGCGGCGCCGCGGCCGGCGCGTCCCTGGCGCTGGTCGCCGACGTGCCCACCGGTGGCGGCATCATCGCCGGTGATCTCGTCATCACCCAGCCCACGCAGGGCACCTTCAAGGCGTTCACGAAGGTCTGCACCCACCAGGGCTGCGAGGTCAACGAGGTGAAGGGCGGCACGATCAACTGCCCGTGCCACGGCGCCAAGTTCTCGATCGAGGACGGCTCGGTCAAGGGCGGCCCGGCCCCGAAGCCGCTCGCCGAGACGAAGGTCAAGGTGGACGGCGACAAGATCGTCGCGGCCTGACCGTGGTCATGTGATCACAGGCCGGAGATCCGGCGCCGTGGCGGCGGCACCGGACCTCCGGTCGGGCAATTCTGTCAGTCCCACGCACTACTGTTGTGGTTGTGCCAGACCCGTCCACTTATCGTCCGGCGCCCGGTACCATTCCCGACGCTCCGGGCGTCTACCGCTTCCGCGATCCGGCCGGCCGGGTGATCTACGTCGGCAAGGCCAAGAGCCTGCGTAACCGGCTCAACTCCTACTTCGCCGACACCTGGTCACTGCACCCGCGCACCCAGCAGATGGTCACCACCGCGGGCTCGGTCGACTGGGTGACGGTCGGCACCGAGGTGGAAGCGCTCCAGCTGGAGTTCTCCTGGATCAAGGAGTTCGACCCGCGCTTCAACGTGAAATATCGGGACGACAAGTCGTACCCGTTCCTCGCCGTCACCCTGAACGAGGAGTTCCCCCGCCTGCAGGTGATGCGCGGCGCGAAGCGCAAGGGCGTGCGCTACTTCGGGCCCTACTCGCACGCCTGGGCCATCCGCGAGACGCTCGATCTGCTGCTGCGGGTCTTCCCGGCGCGCACCTGCTCGACCGGCGTCTTCAAGCGCTCCGGCCAGGTCGGCCGCCCCTGCCTGCTGGGCTACATCGGGAAGTGCTCGGCGCCGTGCGTCGGCCAGGTCAGCGCCGACGAGCACCGCAAGATCGTCGACGACTTCTGTGACTTCATGGCCGGCCGCACCGACACGTTCGTGAAGCGGCTGGAGAAGGACATGCTGGCCGCCTCCGAGGAGCTGGAGTTCGAACGCGCCGCCCGCCTGCGGGACGACATCGCCGCCCTGCGCCGGGCCATGGAGAAACAGACCGTGGTGTTCGGCGACGGCACCGACGCCGACGTGGTCGCCTTCGCCGAGGATCCGCTCGAGGCCGCCGTGCAGGTCTTCCACGTGCGTGACGGCCGGGTCCGCGGCCAGCGCGGCTGGGTCGTCGAGAAGGTGGAGGACCTGTCCACCGGCGACCTCGTCCACCACTTCTGCACCCAGATGTACGGGGAGTCGGCCGGTGAGGCCGATGTGCCCCGCGAGCTGCTGGTCCCGGCCCTGCCCGACGACGCCGATGCGCTCGCCGACTGGCTCTCCCAGCGCCGTGGCAGCCGGGTCAGCCTGCGCGTGCCGCAGCGCGGCGACAAGGTCGACCTGCTGGAGACGGTCGCGCGCAACGCCGGTCAGGTGCTGCAGCGGCACAAGCTGAGCCGGGCCGGTGACCTCACCATCCGGAACAAGGCGCTGGAGGAGATCGCCGAGGCGCTCGGGCTGGAGTCGGCACCGCTGCGCATCGAGTGCTATGACGTCTCGCACATCCAGGGCACCGACGTGGTCGCCTCGATGGTCGTCTTCGAGGACGGCCTGGCCCGCAAGGCGGAGTACCGGCGGTTTGCCGTGCGGGGCAACCCGGACGGCAGCGGGCTGGACGACCTCGCCGCGATGAGCGAGGTGATGCGGCGCCGCTTCGCCCGCTACAAGGCGCAGGCGGGCGCGGACGCGCCGCGGGACGAGCCGGAACCCACCGCGGCGGAGACCGGCGAGGCGACCGGCGAGCTGGAGACCGCGGAGCTGCCCGGGATCGATCCGCTGACCGGCAAGCCACGGCGGTTCGCGTACCCACCGCAGTTGATCGTCGTCGACGGTGGCCAACCGCAGGTGAACGCGGTCGCCACGGTCCTCGCCGACCTGGGCATCACCGACGTGGCGCTCTGTGGCCTGGCCAAGCGGCTGGAGGAGGTGTGGCTGCCCGGGGAGGATTTCCCGGTCATCCTGCCGCGCACGTCCGAGGCGCTCTACCTGCTGCAACGCGTGCGGGACGAGGCGCACCGGTTCGCCATCACGTTCCACCGCCAGCGGCGCTCCAAGCGGATGACCGAGTCCGCGCTGGACACCGTCGCCGGGCTGGGGGAGACCCGGCGCAAGGCGCTGCTGCGGCACTTCGGATCGGTGAAGCGGCTCGCGGCCGCCACTCCGGAGGAGATCATCGAGGTGCCGGGGATCGGCCGGCGCACCGCCGAGGCGGTGCTGACGGCGCTGAACGGCCCCGGCGAGGGCAGGGACGACGCCGGGCCGGCCGGTGCCGGCGAGCGCGGGAACAAAGCCGGGCCGAAGGTGGCTTCGGAGAACGGCTGAACGGGCCGGCGACCGTGCCCTCACCGGTCCGCCGGACAACCTGTCCGGCGGCCGGAGGGGCGTGCGTCGGACTACCATGTTGTGTCCGTTCGCGAGGTGCGGGCGCAGCGACGCGGGAGGCGTGCGTGACGGAAGCGATGCCCGAGTTCGGACCCGGCGACGTGGTCGACCCGGACGAGGCCGGAACCGACCTGGTGGTGGTCACCGGGCTGTCCGGCGGTGGCCGCAGCACGGTGGCCCGGGCCCTGGAGAACGTCGGTTTCTACGTTGTCGACAACTTGCCGCAGGCGCTGATGCTGGAGATGGCCGAGCTGGCCTTCGCCGCCGGTGGCGCGGCCCGGCGCACCGCGATGGTGCTGGACGTGCGCAGTCGTGCGTTCTCCACCGACCTGGCCGGCGCGGTGCGCGCGCTCAAGGAACGTGGCTTCTCGCCGCGCGTGGTCTTCGTCGACGCCGACGACGAGGTGCTGATCCGGCGCTTCGAGTCGGTGCGCCGCTCGCACCCGCTGCAGGGCGACGGCCGGCTGGCGGACGGGATCGCCGCCGAGCGCAAGCTGCTGGAGGAGGCCCGCGAGCAGGCCGACGTGATCATCGACACCAGCCACCTGAACGTGAACCAGCTGCGCCGCCGGGTGGAGGAGCTGTTCGGCGGGGAGGACGCGCGCAAGCTGCGGATCACGGTGCTCTCGTTCGGCTTCAAGTACGGTCTGCCGCCGGACGCCGACTACGTGCTGGACGCCCGCTTCCTGCCGAACCCGTTCTGGGTCCCGGAGTTGCGCGAGCACACCGGCCTGGAGGAGGGCGTGAGCAGCTACGTGCTGGGCCAGGAGGGTGCCACCGACTTCGTGGCGACCTACGCCGGGCTGATCGCGGCCACCGCGCCCGGTTTCGAGCGCGAGGGCAAGCGCTATCTGACCGTGGCGATCGGGTGCACCGGTGGGAAACACCGGAGCGTGGCGATAACCGAGGAGTTGACTTCGCGGCTCAGCGCCATGCGCCTTTCGGCACACGCTTCGCACCGTGATCTGGGGCGCGAGTGATCCGGGTCGTGGCCTTCGGTGGCGGTCATGGACTGGGAGCGTCGCTGCGGGCGCTCCGCCGGACCTCGGCCGATCTGGAAATGGACATCACGGCGATCGTCACGGTCGGCGACGACGGCGGCTCCAGCGGCCGCCTGCGGGTCGAGCGGGACGCCCTGCTGCCCCCGGGCGACCTGCGCCAGGCGCTCGCCGCGCTGGCCGACGAGGACCCGACCGCGCAGCTGACCGCGAAGGTGATGCAGCACCGGTTCGTGGCGATGACCGAGCCCGGGGCGAGCCCGCTGCCGCCGGTGGTCCGCGGGCCCCGGCTGGAGCGGCGCGCCGACCGCAGCAAGGACACCCTGGCCGGGCACACGGTCGGCAACCTGCTGCTGCTCGGGCTGATGGAGATGCTCGGCGACCCGGTGACGGCGCTCGACCACGCGGCCGCGATGGTCGGTGCGCGGGGGCGGGTGCTGCCGATGGCGCTGCACGCGGTCGGCATCGAGGCGGACGTGGCCGACGCCGGGGGGCGGACCACGACGGTCCGCGGCCAGCACTCGGTGGCGGTGGCGGACGGGCGGGTCGAGGCCGTCCGTCTGGAGCCGGCCGACCCACCGGCCTGCCCGCAGGCGGTCGAGGCGGTCCTCGCCGCGGACTGGCTGATCTTCGGCCCGGGCAGCTGGTACACCAGCGTGCTGCCGCACCTGCTGGTCCCCGGCCTGGCCCGGGCGATCGTGGCGAGCCCGGCCCGCCGGCTGATCACGCTGAACCTCGGTGCCGACAAGGAGACGCAGGGTCTCTCCGCCGCCGGGCACCTCGGCACGCTCCACCGGTATCTGCCCGAGCTCCGGGTCGACACCGTGCTGGCTGATCAGAAATGGACAGGCGAGCCCGAACCGGTACGGGCCGCGGCACTGCGGATGGGAGCCGAACTCGTATTGGCACCCGTGGCCGTTGCGGACGGAAGCCCACGGCATGATCCTGAGGCACTCGGTGTTGCACTGGTGCCAGTATTGGGCGCCGCTCGTTAATTACTGGCGTAAGTGCGGCACACACTGTCCATGATCCGGCGCATGAGGTGACAACACGATGGCGATGACGGCAGCGGTCAAAGACGAGCTGAGCCGGGTCGACGTGCCCAAGCCCTGCTGTCGGCGGGCGGAGATGGCGTCCCTGCTCCGGTTCGCCGGCGGCCTGCACATCGTCTCCGGCCGGGTGGTCGTGGAGGCCGAGCTGGACACCGGTGCGGTCGCGCGCCGGCTGCGCCGGGAGATCGCCGACGTCTACGGCTACCCCAGCGAGGTGCACGTCCTGGCCTCCGGCGGCCTGCGCAAGGGCAGCCACTACATCGTCCGGATCGTCAAGGACGGCGAGGCCCTGGCCCGGCAGACCGGCCTGCTCGACGTGCGGGGGCGGCCGGTCCGCGGGCTCCCGCCGCACGTCGTGTCGGCCAACGTCTGCTGCGCGGTGGCCGCGTGGCGGGGCGCGTTCATGGCCCACGGCTCGCTCACCGAGCCGGGCCGGTCCAGCGCGCTGGAGATCACCTGCCCGGGGCCGGAGGCGGCGCTGGCGCTGCGCGGCGCCGCCCGGCGGATCGGCATCACCGCCAAGGAGCGCGAGGTCCGCGGCGTGGACCGAGTGGTGATCAAGGACGGGGACGCGATCGCCGCCCTGCTCACCCGGATCGGCGCGCACTCCAGCGTGCTGGCCTGGGAGGAGCGCCGGGTGCGCCGCGAGGTGCGGGCCACCGCGAACCGGCTGGCGAACTTCGACGACGCGAACCTGCGCCGCTCGGCCCGCGCGGCCGTCGCCGCCGCGGCCCGGGTCACCCGGGCGCTGGAGATCCTCTCCGAGGACGCGCCGAACCACCTGACCTCGGCCGGGCAGCTGCGGCTGGAGCACCGGCAGGCGTCCCTGGAGGAGCTGGGGGCGCTGGCCGACCCGCCGCTGACCAAGGACGCCATCGCGGGGCGGATCCGGCGGCTGCTGGCGCTCGCCGACAAGCGGGCTCGGGACCTCGGGATTCCCGACACCGAGGCCGCCGTGACCCCCGAGATGATGGCCTGTTGAACGGCTCCGCTCCGCTCCGCGGCGATTCGCCTCGCAACCGGTGAGCCGGCCGCCGAGTTCCGCCGCCCGCACACCCCGCGGGCGTCGAGGGCTCGGCGGCCGACTCGCCGGCGGCGAAGCGCGCGGGTCCACGAGTTACGTGATGTCGGACACGTTCCACGGCCGTACCATCAATGGGCCTGGATCTTGGATTTTCGGGACCTTCGGCCCGGATTTCGGGTTCCGGTTTAGATAACGTTCAGGTCGCGCCCCGCTGCGTCCGGGGGCGGGAGGCTCGGCTAGGGTCACTGGTGACGGCGACGGTGCCGGCAGTTCGGCCGAACCCCCGTTGTGACGCCGCCGAGTTTCTCTGCTGCGGCGTCCTCGCTCCTGCGGGCGCGGCGGCCGGACGCCCCCTGTGCAGGCCCTCCACGTGGCCGGCACGAGATCCTCCGCCGGTCGCAAAATCCGGCGGACCGAAACGAGGAGACCACCTGTGACCATCCGGGTTGGCATCAACGGCTTCGGCCGTATCGGTCGTAACTTCTTCCGGGCGGTTCTCGCCTCCGGAGCCGACATCGAGATCGTCGGCGTGAACGACCTGACCGACAACGCCACTCTTGCCCACCTGCTGAAGTACGACAGCATCCTGGGCCGGCTGGGCGCCGAGGTGAAGGCGACCGCCGACGAGATCACCGTCGGGGGCAAGACCTTCAAGGCGTTCGCCGAGCGCGACCCGAACAACCTGCCGTGGGGCGACCTGGGCGCCGACGTCGTCATCGAGTCGACCGGCTTCTTCACCGACGCCACCAAGGCCAAGGCGCACGTCGACAAGGGCGCCAAGAAGGTCATCATCTCGGCTCCGGCCAAGAACGAGGACATCACGATCGTGATGGGTGTGAACGACGGTCTGTACGACGCCGCCAAGCACACCATCATCTCGAACGCGTCCTGCACCACGAACTGCCTCGCCCCGATGGCGAAGGTCCTGAACGACACGATCGGGATCGAGAAGGGTCTGATGACCACGATCCACGCGTACACCCAGGACCAGAACCTGCAGGACGGCCCGCACAGCGACCTGCGTCGCGCCCGCGCCGCCGCGCTGAACATCGTCCCCACCTCGACCGGTGCGGCGAAGGCCGTCAGCCTGGTGCTCCCGGAGCTGAAGGGCAAGCTGGACGGCTTCGCGCTGCGCGTGCCGATCCCGACCGGCTCCGCCACCGACCTGACCTTCACCGCCGCCCGTGACACCACGGTCGACGAGGTCAACGGCGCGATCAAGGCCGCGGCCGAGGGTGCTCTCAAGGGCTTCCTGACCTACACCGAGGACCCGATCGTGTCCGCGGACATCGTCACCGACCCGTCGTCCTGCATCTTCGACGCCGGCCTGACCAAGGTCATCGGTGGCAACCAGGTCAAGGTCGTCGGCTGGTACGACAACGAGTGGGGCTACTCGAACCGTCTCGTCGACCTGGTCAAGCTCGTCGGGGCCTGATCTTCATCATGAAGACTCTCGACGACCTGCTCGGCGAGGGTGTCTCGGGTCGGCGCGTGTTCGTGCGCGCCGACCTGAACGTCCCGTTCGACAAGGCAAACCCGGGTGTCATCAGCGACGACGGCCGCGCCCGCGCGGTCCTGCCGACGCTGATCGCCCTGCGTGACGCGGGCGCCCGCGTGATCGTGGCGTCCCACCTGGGCCGCCCGAAGGGCGCGCCGGACCCGAAGTTCACCCTCGCGCCGGTGGCGACCCGGCTGGGTGAGCTGCTCGGCTCGGACGTGGTGTTCGCGGACGACACGGTCGGCGCCGACGCGCAGGCCAAGGTCGAGGCGCTCACCGACGGCCAGGTGCTGCTCCTGGAGAACCTGCGGTTCAACGAGGGCGAGACCTCGAAGGACGACGCGGTCCGGGGTGCATTCGCCGACGAGCTGGCGAAGTTCGCCGAGTTCTACGTCGACGACGCGTTCGGTGCGGTGCACCGCAAGCACGCCTCGGTCTACGACGTCCCGGCCCGGCTCCCGCACTTCGCGGGTGGCCTGGTCGTCAAGGAGGTCGAGGTTCTCCGCAAGGTGTCCGAGACCCCCGAGAAGCCGTACGTCGTGGTGCTCGGCGGCTCGAAGGTCTCCGACAAGCTCGCCGTGATCCAGGCGCTGCTGCCGAAGGTGGACAAGCTCCTCGTCGGTGGCGGCATGTGCTTCACGTTCCTCAAGGCCCAGGGCCACGAGGTCGGGAAGTCGCTGCTGGAGACCGAGATGATCTCTGTTTGCGCCGATCTGCTGGAGCAGGCGCAGGGCCGGATCGTTCTGCCCGTCGACGTGGTGGCCGCGACGGAGTTCTCCGCGGACGCCGCTCACGACGTGGTGGATGCTTCCGGCATTCCCGCCGACCGTCTCGGTCTCGACATCGGCCCCCGGTCGACTGCGCTGTTCGCGGAGGCGATCGCGGGCGCCAGGACCGTGTTCTGGAACGGTCCGATGGGCGTCTTCGAGCTCGCCCCGTTCGCCGCGGGTACCCGCGGCGTCGCCGAGGCGATCACCAAGATCGACGGCTTCTCGGTCGTCGGCGGCGGCGACTCGGCCGCGGCGGTCCGCACGCTCGGCCTGGACGAGACCGCGTTCGGCCACATCTCCACCGGCGGGGGCGCGTCCCTGGAGTACCTCGAAGGCAAGACGCTGCCGGGCGTCGCCGCCCTGGAGAAGTGATGGGTGACGTGACCCGCAAGCCGATCATCGCCGGTAACTGGAAGATGAACCTCAACCACTACGAGGCGAATCTGCTGATCCAGAAGCTGGCCGCGAGCCTGAACGCCGAGCAGCTCGAGGCGGTGGAGACGGTGGTCCTGCCGCCCTTCACCGACCTGCGCACGGTGCAGACCGCGATCGAGGGCGACAAGCTCGCGATCAAGTACGGCGCTCAGGACATCTCGCAGCACGCCTCCGGCGCGTACACCGGTGACATCGCCGGCTCGATGCTGGCGAAGCTCGGCTGCACCTACGTGGTGATCGGGCACTCCGAGCGCCGCGAGTACCACCACGAGAGCGACCAGCTGATCAACGCGAAGATCAAGGCGGCCTTCGCGGCCGGCCTGACCCCGATCTTCTGCGTCGGCGAGGGCCTGGAGATCCGCGAGCAGTCCGGGCACGTCCCGCACTGCACCGCGCAGACCGACGCCGGCCTCGACGGTCTGAAGGAAGACCAGATCAAGCAGATCGTGATCGCGTACGAGCCGGTCTGGGCAATCGGCACCGGCAAGACCGCGACGCCGGACGACGCCCAGGAGGTGTGCGGAGCGATCCGCGCCCGCCTGACCGAGAAGTACGGCAGCGAGGTCGCCGAGGCCGTCCGCATTCAGTACGGTGGATCGGTCAAGGCGAACAACATCGCGCAGATCATGTCCCAGCCCGACGTGGACGGCGCGTTGGTCGGTGGCGCGAGCCTGGACGCCGAGGGCTTCGCGGCCATCGTGCGCTTCCCGGAGCACGTCGCCCGATAGATATTTTCCAGCGCGTGCCCGGCCGTGGTAAACGGCCGGGCACCCGCTATTGTGGGACCGCTGCTGTGCCCTTCGAGAGGAATGAACCCGACCATGCCGATCGCGTTCGCGTACACGTTGATCGTGTTGCTGATCATCACCAGCATCCTGCTGACCCTGCTGATCCTGCTGCACCGGGGCAAGGGCGGCGGCATGTCCAGCATGTTCGGTGGCGGCGTGACGTCGAGCCTGGCCGGTTCGTCGGTGGCCGAGAAGAACCTCGACCGGTACACGGTCCTGGTCGCTGTCATCTGGTTCGCGTGCATCATCGGGCTCGGTCTCTGGCTTCGCGTGACGCTGAATTCCTGACTCGCGGGTAACGTCGTACAATCTGCCGCGCGGCCGGTTTTACCGGCCGTGCGGCTTTTTGCTTCACCTGTCCGTTTTGATCTTCCGTTGTGCTCGATTCCCATGAGACAGGAGTGACGTCCGTGTCCAGTGGCAGCGCCATCCGTGGCAGCCGCGTCGGATCCAGCCCGATGCGCCCCGACGAGCGCACCGAGCCCGCCCCTCGCCGCCTGGTGAACTACTTCTGTGCGGCCGGCCATGACAGCGGCATCTGGTTCGCCGCCGACGCCCCGGCGCCGGACACCTGGGACTGCCCGCGCTGCGGGCAGCCGGCCGGGCTCGACCAGCAGGCGCCCCCGGGGCGGTTGCGGGCCGAGCCGTACAAGTCGCACCTGGCCTACGTGAAGGAGCGACGCTCCGAGGAGGACGGCGCGGCGATCCTGGAGGAGGCGCTGGCCAAGCTCCGCCAGCGCCGTGGCCGCGTCTGACCCTCCACGCCGCCCGCACCGCTCTGTCTGACGGGGTGCCCCGCCCACATCGGCGCGCCTGTCGGTGCGCGCGCCCGTTCTGGCGTGCCTGACGGTGGACGCCGCCCGCATCGGCGTGCCTGTCGGTGCGCGCGCCCGTTCTGGCGTGCCTGACGGTGGACGCCGCCCGCATCGGCGTGCCTGTCGGTGCGCGCGCCCGTTCTGGCGTGCCTGACGGTGGACGCCGCCCGCAACCTCCTCTGTCTGCACCGGCCGGCGGCTTGACCGTCGACGCCGCCGCACGCTGGGGCCCGCACGGCTGCGGCCCGCACCGGCCCGCACCGGCTGCGGCCCGCACCGGCCCGCACCGGCTGCGGCCCGCGCCGGGCCGCAGCGTGCGCACGGTCCCGGCTGCTTCTCACCGTGGTTATGAGGGACGAACAGCCACCGTGGGAACCAGCCGGAACGGGGGCGCGTCGCCACCCGGAGTGGCGGCGGCCTCGAGGGCTGCAAGCTGGGCTTGCGGGCGTGAACGGGTCTGTTGCTCTGACCGTGCCCCGCCACGGAGGCCGCCCTGGAGGGCTGAGCGTTCTGGGCGCCCCGCGCCCTGCTCGGCCCGGAAGGGTCCCCGCGGGAGCGGCGGAGCAGGACCACAGCGGACGTGGGACATGAAGATCTTGAAGTTGATCTTCGGGGTCCGTGATCGTCAGAGCGGGCTGGTGTCCCGGCCCAGGTAGAGCGCGCCGGGGTCGTCGATCGGCAGGTCGCGGAACCCGAGCCGCTGGTAGAACGCGTAGGCCCCGCTGTTCGACGGCGCCATGCCGAGGTGGACCCGGGGCACCCCCGCGGCCCGCAGCCCGTCGAGGAACGCCGCTATCAGGCCGCGCCCCTGACCGCGGCCCTGCCACTCCGGCACCAGGTCGATGTGCAGGTGGGCCGGGTGGTCGGCGAGCTCCGGGTGCAGCATCCGCTCCGGGTGCCGGTGCAGGTCGAGCATGATCTCGTCGCGCGGGTCGCCGTCGACGAGACGGTCGGCGGTGGCCGGCAGCCACTCGGCGCGGTACCGCTCGACGAACCGCGCGGTGTCGGCGGTGCCGATGACGTAGCCGACCGCGCGCCCGGTGCCGTCGTCGAGGACGTGCGCGTGCTCCGGCTCCAGGATCACGTAGGGCGCTGCCCAGATGTCCCCGAGCAGGCGGTCCGAGCTGTACTTCCCCCGGGCGTCCTGGCCCGCGTCACCGGTCCGGACACAGATGTCGTAGACGGCTTCGAGGTCGCTCGATCGGTAGGCACGTATCGCAACAGGCACTCGCCGAAGTCTACGGATGGCACCATGGTGCGAATGAACTGGACTCTCGAGGTGGTCGTCGTCCCCGTCACCGACATCGACCGGGCGAAGAAGTTCTACGCCGAGCAACTCGGCTTCAACGTCGACCATGACACCGCGTTCGGTGACCAGGTGCGGATCGTGCAGCTCACGCCCCCGGGCAGCGGCTGCTCGATCGTGATCGGCCGGGGCGCGGTGCCGGACATGCCGCCCGGCTCGCTGAAGGGCCTGCAGCTGGTGGTGCGCGACATCAAGGCCGCGCACGCCGAGCTGGTGGCCCGCGGGGTCGACGTCAGCGAGGTGACCACGCTGGGGGAGAACCCGACGCCGACCCCGGATCCGCTGGACAACGTCGGGTTCGTCTTCTTCAGCGACCCCGACGGCAACAGTTGGGCGGTCCAGCAGATCTCCACCCGTTCCTAGCGCTTGGAGGCGGCTGCCTCGTCGAGAAGGAACAGCGTCCTGCGGACGCCGTGAGCGTGCGCCGCCGGCAGGTCCCCGCCCCGCAGCACCGTCCCGATCGGCTCGGCTTTGTCCGGCCCGGCCGCGACCAGCCACACCTCGTCGGCGTTCCCGATCGTCGCCAGGGTCAGCGTGATGCGGGTAGGCGGGGGCTTCGGGCTGTCGTAGGTGGCGACCGCCACCCCGCTCTTCTCCAGCACCGGGTGCCCGGGGAAGAGCGACGCCACGTGGCCGTCCTCACCGACGCCCAGCATCAGCACGTCGAAGCGCAGGCCGGCCGCGCTGACCTCGGCGGCGTACCGCTCGGCGGCCGCGTCCGCGTCGTCGCCGTCCGGCCCGTCGCTGGCCGGCATGGCGTGCACCCGGGCCGGGTCGAGCGGCAGCGCGTCCAGCACCGCCTCACGGGCCTGGGTCTCGTTGCGGTCCGGGTCACCGGACGGCAGGAACCGCTCGTCGCCCCACCACAGGTCCACCCGGGACCAGTCGATCGCCGCGGCGGCCGGCAGGTCACGCAGCTGGCGCAGCACCTTGGCGGCGACCCGGCCACCGGTCAGCACCACGCTGGCCGTGCCGTGCACCGCCTGCGCGTCGATGATCCGGATGGCCAGCCGGGCCGCCACCGTGGACGCCAGGATGTCGGCGTCCGGAACGACCACGACAACGGTCTCACTCATGAACGACTCCTTTAATGAAAGGGCCGCCCGCCGGTGGCGGACGGCCCTTCTCTTGTAGAAACCTGTGTCAGCCGGCCATCGCGTCGGTCGGGCTGGCCGCCCGGGCCGCCAGCGCCGGGTCCTTCCAGACGTGCACCCGGGCCGCCGGGCGGTGGTCCAGACCGGACAACCCGGCCAGGGCACCCAGCGCTTCCGCGTAGATCTGGTCGGCGTCGAGCCGGCGCAGTTCCTCGGCGAGCTCGTCGCCGACCGGCCGCTTCGGCAGCGGCATGTAACGGTCCTCCTGGCCGGTCCGGCTGAAGAGGGCGGTGCCCTCCTCCCGGGTGACCCGCACACAGTCGCCGTTCTCGCACTGGAGCTCGACGGAGTGCATGCGCGGGGCCCGGTCGGTGTGCTCCAGGACCGGCTCGATGCCGAGCCGGGACTTGAGCCAGCCGAGCATCAGCCAGGCGGTCGGGTCCTTCTGCGGGGCCACGATCTTCGCCCCGATCACCCGCGCGTCGGTGGTGTCGAACGCGCCGGCCACCAGGGTCCGCCACAGCGTGATGCGGGTCCAGGTGAGGTCGGTGTCACCGGGCGCGTAGTCCACGGCCCGCTGCTTGAGCGCGGCGACCGGGTCCGGCGCCTGGGCGCTGTCGGTGATCCGGCGGTCCGCGATGACGCCCAGGAAGTCGTTGGCGATCATGTTCGGCGGCTCCTCGTGCCACCAGGAGACCACCGGGACGTCCGGGGCGAGCAGCGGGATGACCACCGACTCGGCGTGCAGCGCCAGCCGCCCGTACATCCGCATGACGACCGCCTCGGCCGGACCGAGCCGGCCGCCGACGACGATCTCCGCGTCCAGGCGGCTGCGGCCGTCCAGGTCGGAGCGCACGATGATCAGCACCCGGCACGGGTGGGCGGCGGCGGCTATCGTCGCGGCCGCCTCGGCCTCCCGGACCTTCTTCTCCTCGACCACGGCGATCAGGGTCAGCGCCAGGCCGGAGGCCACTCCGCCGGCACTGCGCCGCTCCGCGGTGAGTGCCTTGACCACCTCGTTACCGGTGGTGTCCCACAGCCCGATCATGCTCGCCTCCAGGCACGGCCTTCGCTTGCCAGCATCTCGTCGGAGGCCCGCGGGCCCCACTCGCCGGCCCGGTAGGGCTCCGGTGTGGTGCCCGCCCAGGCGGCCTCCAGCGGGTCGATGACCCGCCAGGACTGCTCGACCTCGGCCGCGTCCGGGAACAGGGTGCGGTCGCCGATCAGCACGTCCAGGACCAGCCGCTCGTACGCCTCCGGGCTGGACTCGGTGAACGCCTCGCCGTACTGGAAGTCCATCGCGATGTCGCGGACCTCCATGGCCGTCCCCGGCACCTTGGAGCCGAACTTGAGGACCACGCCCTCGTCCGGCTGGACCCGGATGACCAGTTGGTTGTTGCCGAGCATCTCCACGTCGGCCGGGTCGAACGGCAGGTGCGGAGCCTTCTTGAAGAGGATCGCGATCTCGGTGACCCGGCGCGGCATCCGCTTGCCGACGCGCACGAAGAACGGCACGCCCGCCCAGCGCCGGTTCTGGATCCCGAGGCGGACCGCGACATACGTCTCGGTCTTGGAGTCCGCCGGGATGTTCTTCTCCTCGAGGTACCCCACGGCGCGCTCACCGGCGACCCAGCCCGGCAGGTACTGCCCGCGGACCGAGCCCTTGGTGATGTCGGCCGGCAGGCTGATCGCCCTGAGCACCTTCAGCTTCTCGGCCCGCACCTCCTGCGGGTCGAAGCTGGTCGGCTCCTCCATCCCGACCAGCGCGAGCAGCTGGAGCAGGTGGTTCTGCAGCACGTCGCGGGCGGCGCCGGACGCGTCGTAGAACGCGGCCCGGGTGCCGATGCCGACGTCCTCGGCCATGGTGATCTGCACCGAGTCCACGTACTTCGAGTTCCACACCGGCTCGAACAGGCTGTTCGCGAAGCGCAGGGCCAGAATGTTCTGGACCGTCTCCTTGCCCAGATAGTGGTCGATCCGGTAGACGTCGGCCGGGTTGAACACGTCGTCGACGAGCTGGTTCAGCGCGACGGCCGTGGCCAGGTCGTTGCCGAACGGCTTCTCCACCACCACCCGGCGCCAGCCGCCCAGCTTCGCGTTGTCGGCCAGGCCGGTACGGTTGAGCTGGTTGAGCACCAGCGGGAAAGCGGCCGGCGGGATCGAGAAGTAGAAGGCCGTGTTGCCCTGGATCCCGTTGCGCTCGCGGAGCTCGTCCAGCGTCTCGGAAAGTTTGTCGAAGTCGGCGTCGTCGTCGAAGGAACCCGGGACGAACTGGAACTGGCTCGACAGCCGCTGCCAGACGTCCTCGCGCCACGGCGTGCGGGCGCCCTTCTTGGCGGCGTTGTAGGCCAGCGTCTCGAAATCGCCGTCGCCCCAGTCAGCGCGCGCGAAGCCCACCACTACGAAGCCGGGGGGCAGCAGACCACGGTTGGCCAAGTCGTACACGGCCGGGATGAGCTTCTTACGGGACAGGTCACCGGTGACCCCGAAGATCACCAGAGCGCAGGGCTCCGGAATCCGCGGTAGACGTCGGTCCTGTGCGGTACGCAGCGGATTACCCACGTTGCCATCCTGCCAGTTTTTCGCGAACGGAGCGGCCTGTCGCGGAGTGTTCCACGACAGGCCGCACGACGTTGTTACTAAGCCGCGTCGCTCGGGTTGTCGGCGCCGGCCGAGGCCGCCTTCAGCGACTTGGTGACGCCCTCCAGCAGGTCCTTCCACGCCGACTCGAACTTCTCGACGCCCTCTTCCTCGAGGACCTTCACGACGTCGTCGAAGTCGATGCCGGCCGCCGCGAGATCCGCGAAGACCTTCTTGGCGTCGCCGTAGTTGCCGGTGACGGTGTCGCCCTTGGTCTCGCCGTGGTCGGCGTAGGCCACGATGACCGACTCCGGCATCGTGTTGACCGTCCCGGGCGCGATCAGCTCCTCGACGTAGATCGTGTCGCGGAAGTCCGGGCTCTTCGTGGACGTGGAGGCCCACAGCGGCCGCTGCGGGTTGGCTCCGGCGGAGGCCAGCGTCTTCCAGCGGTCGGTGCCGAACACCTCCTCGTACGCCTCGTAGGCGAGCCGGGCGTTGGCGATCGCCGCCTTGCCCTTGAGCGCCTTCGCCTCGTCGCTGCCGATCTTGTCGAGGCGCTTGTCCACCTCGGAGTCGACGCGGGAGACGAAGAACGAGGCGACCGAGCCGATCTTGGACAGGTCGTGGCCGTTCGCCTTCGCCTGCTCCAGGCCGGCCAGGAACGCGTCCATGACCGCCCGGTAGCGCTCGAGCGAGAAGATCAGCGTGACGTTGACGCTGATGCCGGCGGCCAGCGTCTGCGTGATCGCGGGCAGCCCGGCCAGGGTCGCCGGGATCTTGATGTACAGGTTCGGCCGGTCCACGAGCCACCAGAGCGTCTTCGCCTCGGCGACGGTCGACTCGGTCTCGTGGGCCTTGCGCGGGTCCACCTCGATGGAGACGCGGCCGTCGACACCGTTGGAGGCGTCGTAGGCCGGGCGCAGCACGTCGGCCGCCGCGCGCACGTCGGCGGCGGTCATCAGGCGGACCGCCTCCTCGACGGTGACGCGCTGAGCGGCCAGGTCACGCAGCTGCTCGTCGTAGGCGTCCGCGTCGGAGAGCGCCTTCTGGAAGATGCTCGGGTTCGTGGTGACCCCGACCATGTGCTGCTCGCGACGCATCTTGTCGAGCGAGCCGCTGGTCAGGCGGACCCGGGAGAGATCGTCGAGCCAAACCGCCACACCCTGGGCGGAGAGCTCGGCCAGCCTGTCGGTCATAACCTTCAACTCCTTTGTCGGGCTGTATAGAACTCAGTTACCCGTCGTGTGGCCAGTGATCTCGCCCACCTTGGCGAGAGAGGCGTTGGCCTTCGCGACGACGTTGTCCGCGGTGAAGCCGAACTGCTCGAAAAGGATCTTGGCGGGGGCGCTGGCGCCGTAGTGCTCGATGCTGACCGCCTCGCCGGCGTCGCCGAGGATCCGGTCCCAGCTCATCCGGATGCCGGCCTCGACGGTGACGCGCGCCTTCACGCCGTGCGGCAGGACCTGCTGCTGGTACGCCGTGTCCTGCTGGAAGAACCACTCCTGGCAGGGCATCGACACGACCCGGGTCGGGGTGCCGTCGGCCTCCAGGCGCTCCTGCGCGGTCAGCGCGATCGACACCTCGGAGCCGCTGGCGATCAGGATCACCTTCGGCGTGCCGGTGGACGCCTCGGACAGGATGTAGCCGCCCTTGAGGGTGCCCTCGGCCGACGCGTACTTCGAGCGGTCGAGCGTCGGCAGGTTCTGCCGGGACAGCGCGAGCGCGGTCGGGCGGTCGTTGTGCTCGAGGGCGCCGCGCCACGCGTACGCCGTCTCGTTCGCGTCGGCCGGCCGGACCACGTCGAGGCCGACGATCGCGCGCAGCGCGGTCAGCGTCTCGATCGGCTGGTGCGTCGGGCCGTCCTCGCCGAGACCGATCGAGTCGTGCGTCCACACGAACGTCACCGGCAGCTTCATCAGCGCGGAGAGCCGGACGGCGCCACGCATGTAGTCGCTGAAGACCAGGAACGTGCCACCGTAAGGCCGGGTGCCACCGTGCACGGCGATGCCGTTGAGGATGGAGCCCATGCCGTGCTCACGGATGCCGAAGTGCAGCGTGCGGCCGTACTCGTGACCGGGGAAGGCCTTGGTGGCGTACTCCGCCGGGATGAAGGACGGCTCGCCTTCCATGGTGGTGTTGTTGCTCTCGGCCAGGTCGGCGGAGCCGCCCCACAGCTCGGGCAGGACCGGCGCGAGCGCCTTGAGGATCTTGCCGGACGCGGCGCGGGTGGCCAGGCCCTTCTCGTCGGCCGGGAACTCGGGCAGCGCCGAGGTCCAGCCCTCCGGCAGCTGCTTGGCGGCGAGCCGGTCGAACAGCTTCTTGCCCTCGGCGTTGCCGGCGGCCCAGGCGTCGAACGCCTTCTGCCACTCGGCGTGCGCCGCCTTGCCGCGCTCGACGGTCTGCTGGGCGTGCTTGACGACCTCGTCGTCGATGGCGAACGGCTCGTCGGCGAAGCCGAGCAGCGCCTTGGTGGCGGTGATCTCGTCTTTGCCCAGCGCCGAACCGTGGATCTTGCCGGTGTTCTGCTTCTTCGGGGCCGGCCAGCCGATGATCGTCTTGAGGACGATGAACGACGGCTTGTCGGTCACCGCCTTGGCGGCCTGGATCGCGTTCCAGAGCGCCTCGACGTCCTCGACGTAGGGCTCCGAGCCGGACCAGTTGACCGTCTGGACGTGCCATCCGTACGCCTCGTAGCGTGCGCCGACGTCCTCGTTCTTGGCGATCCGGGTGTCGTCCTCGATGGAGATCTGGTTGTCGTCGTAGATCACCGTGAGGTTGCCGAGCTTCTGCACCGCGGCGATGGCGCTCGACTCGTGGCTGACACCCTCCTCGATGTCGCCGTCGGAGGCGATCGAGTAGACGTGGTGGTCGAACGGCGACTGACCGGCGGCGGCGTCCGGGTCGAACAGGCCGCGCTCACGGCGGGCCGACATGGCCATGCCGATCGCGTTGCCGATGCCCTGGCCGAGCGGGCCGGTGGTGATCTCGACGCCGGGGGTGTGCCCGTACTCCGGGTGGCCCGGGGTGAGCGAGTCCCACTGGCGCAGCGACTTCAGGTCGTCCAGTGACGTGCTGTAACCACTGAGGAAGAGCTGAATGTAGAGGGTGAGGCTGGAGTGACCACAGGACAGCACGAAGCGGTCGCGGCCGGCCCAGTGCGGGTCGGTCGGGTCATGGCGCATCACGCGGTTGAACAGCAGGTAGGCGGCCGGCGCCAGGCTCATGGCCGTGCCGGGGTGGCCGTTGCCGGCCTTCTCGACGGCATCCATGGCCAGCACCCGCACCGTGTCGACCGCTTTGCGGTCGAGGTCGGACCAGTTGAGAGCAGGATCGTTGGCACCCACGTCTGTTGTGCTCCTCGGGCAGCGGATTGTGGAACCCTTTTCGGCTTGACCCTATCCAGTAGGGCTAAACGTCTGCGCAGCGAACGGCACAGGTGCATACGCTGTGAGCGGACACACGGTCGAAGGGTGTGACGGCGTCCACCCGTGCCGGGTGCCCCGAGCAGCGGAGACGGTGGCGCGTAGGCTGTCCGGGCGGCTCGGCCGGGTTGATCTCTGCCCGGCAGGCGGCCGCGAGTTGGTCCAAATGCCGGAAGGTGGCTGTCCGTGAGCATGATCACCGAGCGTTCCGTCCAACCACGGACGCCCGGCGTGGTGGAGCCTGCGCCACGCATCGAAGCGCGACGAGACCGGATGGCGGTGTTCCGGGCTTACCTGGCGCTGACCAAGCCGGCGATCGTCGAGCTGCTGCTCGTCACCACGGTGCCGACGATGATGCTGGCCGCCGGCGGCTGGCCGGACCTGGTCACCTTCTTCGCGGTGCTGGTCGGCGGCGCGCTGGCGGGCGGCGCGGCGAGCGCGCTGAACTGCTACATCGACCGTGACATCGACGTGCTGATGAAGCGGACCAAGCGGCGCCCGCTGCCGACCCATCAGATCACCCCGCGCTCGGTGCTGATCTTCGGGCTGACGCTGGCCGTGGTGTCGGTGGCGCTGATGGCGGTGCTGACCAACTGGCTGGCGACCGCGCTCACCGCGTTCTCGATCTTCTACTACGACGTGATCTACACCTTGTGGCTGAAGCGGCGCACCCCGGCGAACACGTTCTGGGGCGGCGTCTGCGGGGCCGCGCCGGTCGTCATCGGCTGGGCCGCGGTCACCGGTTCCATCTCCGCGATGGGCTGGGCCCTGTTCGCAGTCGTCTTCTTCTGGCAGATGCCGCATTTCTATGCACTTGCCATCAAATACAAGGACGACTACAAGCGGGCCGGCATCCCGATGCTCCCGGTCGTGCGCTCGATGCGCCGGGTGAACTTCGAGATCATCCTCTACACCGTGCTCACCCTGGCGTCGTCGTTCGTCGTCTGGCCGCTCGGTCTCGATCTCGGTCTCGGCTGGATCTACGGTGCGGCCGCGATCGTCACCGGGGTGCTGTTCCTCGGTGAGGCGGTCCGGCTGGCGTACCAGAGCCGCAAGGGCGGCGCGGTGAAGCCGATGCGGCTGTTCCAGCTCTCGATCACGTACCTGACGGTGCTCTTCATGGCGATCGCCGTCGATGCGCTGATCTGAGATCGCGTTCCGTCATCAGGTGACGGCCTCGTCGCACAGGATGCCCGGATTGTGATGCGTGTCAACTACTGTCCGTCACTCGATAGGCGGATTCTGGCAATGCGACAAATCGGGCGTAATTGGTGCGAAACAATGTCTCCCACGGGTAAACCCGCAGGTAACGGGAGTCACAAAAGGGAACACGAGTACCCCGCGAAACGTCTTTGAGTGCTTAGGCTGCGAGGCATGGCAGAAGGTTCCGTAACGACGCTGACTTCCGAGATCAAGACTTTCGCCGCCGGTCACGGCGGCGCGAAGGCGGTCATCGAGTACGTCGGCAAGCGCGGCGCCCGCATCGTCCTCGTCGGCGAGGACGGCGAGTGGTCCGACCAGTTCGCCCAGGACACCGGGGTCGCCCGGCAGGCGTGCGAGGGCGCCGGCGTGCAGGTGGAGAACGAGTGGGAGCGGGAGCTGCTCGAGCAGATGCGCCCCAGCAACGACCTCTGGCGCTCCATGGCCCGCCGGAGCATGGCCCGCTGATCATGCCCGTCGACGCCCGGGTCGCCCTCGTCACCTGCGCCGCCTTCCCCGACCTGTGGGAGGACGACCATCCCGTCCGCGACGCGCTGCGCGAGCGCGGCGTGGCCGTCGACGTGGTGCGCTGGGACGATCCGGACGCCGACTGGTCCGCCTACGACCTCACCGTGATCCGCTCACCGTGGGACTACGTGCCCCGCCGCGACGAGTTCGTCGCCTGGGCCCGCAGCGTCCCGCGGCTGGCCAACCCGGCCGACATCATCGCGTGGAACACTGACAAGCGTTACCTGAGCGACCTCGCCGCGGCCGGGGTCCCGGTCATCCCGACCACGTTCGTCGGCCCCGGCGAGAGCTGGACGGCACCGTCCACCGGCGAATGGGTGGTCAAGCCGGCCGTCTCGGCCGGCAGTCAGGACACCGCCCGGCACCGTCTCCCCACGCAGCTCGCGCAGGCCCGGGCTCACGTCGCCCGCCTCACCGCGGCCGGCCGGACCGCGATGATCCAGCCGTACCTCTCCGCAGTGGACACGGCCGGCGAGACCGCCGTGCTCTGCCTCCCCGACGCGTCCGGCGAACTGACGTACAGCCACGCCGTCCGCAAGGGACCGATGCTCCGCCGCACCGGGGAGCACGAGATCGATCCCGGCAGTGAGGACATCACTCCGCGCACCGCGACCGACGCCGAGATCGAGGTCGCCCGCCAGGCCCTCGCCGCGGTCCCCGGCGGCGCGAAACGCCTGCTCTACGCCCGCGTCGACGTCATCCCGGGCCCGGACGGCACCCCGCTGATGGTCGAGTTCGAACTCACCGAGCCGTCGCTGTTCCTCAGCCACGCCCCTGGATCCGGCGCCCGCCTCGCCGAAGCGGTCCTCGCCCGCCTCTGAGGCCCCGCCGGCCTCCGGGTCCGCCGCTCCCTCCCGGCCGTCGATCTTTCCGCAGTACGTCTTCTCGGCGCCCCGACCGCATGTGGACCGTCCATCCACTACGGTCCGCGACGCCGCTCCGCTCCCGGCCGCAGCTGCGCCGCCGCCCTCGCGACCCCCACGCAACCCGGCCCCGTCGTACTGTCCTGCCGCGACTCCCGCCCCCGGCCGGTTGATCAGGGAAGCCCCTGACAACCAGCCGGAACCGCACCCCGCGCCGAGCGCAACCACCGCCCAGGTCCCGGCCCGGCCGGTTCGCAGCGTGGTTCAGATCTCGGATGACACCGCTCCGGCCGCGCGAGCTCGTACCGCGACCGCGCTCGGCGGCCGCGCCCCGGCGTCGGTGGCCGGTCCTCCGGGGCGATCTCGAGCCGGTCGAGGCACCCCGGGAGCCCAGCCACGCTGTCCTGGCTCGTTCGCAGGGGTGTTGTCCGCGCGGGGGCAGCACCCCAGGGGCTCAGTCGACCTGAATGAGCCGGAGGCCGGGCTCCGGGCGGCGGGGTCGGGGTCAGGCGGCGGGGACGGGTTCCTGGGCGGGGGACGGGGTGAGCGGCGCGGGGGAGAGGGCCGGGCGTTCGCGGAGGGACCAGAGGACGGCCAGCGTGGCGGTCCAGACCAGGCCGGCGCCGAGCATGTGGGCCGCGACCAGGACGACCGGCAGGTGCGTGAAGTACTGCACGAAGCCGATCAGCCCCTGCGCCAGCTCGACCACCACGAGGGTCAGCGCGGCGCGGACGGCGGGCGCCGGGGCCTGCAGGGCGCGCAGCGCGAACCACACCGCGACCGAGAGGCCGATCAGCAGGAACACCAGGTCGGCGTGGACCTGGGAGATCGCGGCGGGGTCGAGGCCGTTGCGCTTGGCGCCCCGGTCGCCGGAGTGCGGGCCGCTGCCGGTCACCACCACGCCGACGGCGACGACGGCGAAGCCGGCCAGTGCGGTGAGCGCGGCCAGGGTGCGCATCGGGGCGGGGACCAGCGGGACGGGTGCGCCGTCGCCCTCGTCGATGCGGCGCCAGAACGCGAACGCCACCGTGATCAGCGCGACCGACAGCAGGAAGTGCAGCCCGACGACCCACGGGTTGAGGTGGGTGAGCACGGTGATGCCGCCGACCACGCCCTGCATCGGGATGCCGAGCCCGACCGCCACCGACAGCCGGACCAGCGAGCGGCGGCGGGGACCGCCGAGCGCGCCGAGGAAGCAGGCGATGGCGAGGCCGGCGAGGACGAACGTGAGGAGCCGGTTGCCGAACTCGATGACGCCGTGCACGCCCATCGCCGCGGTCGTCGTGTACGACTCGTCGGTGCACCGGGGCCACGTCGGGCAGCCGAGCCCCGAGTCGGTGAGGCGGACGGCCGCGCCGGTGACGATCAGCGCGATGTTGGCGACCAGTGACGCGAGGGCCAGCGGGCGCAACCAGGCGGCGAACGGACGGTAGAGCGGCTCGAAGGACTTCACTCGTGGCATCGTACGCGCGAATTTGATCTTGAAAGAAAGGCCCGGTGTGATGGATCACCGGGACATCGGTTTGCAGCCCCCGGAGGAAATACGTAACGTTGTAGTAGTGAAAAACCAGGTGCAGGTGAGAGACGGTGCGGCGGCTTCGGCCACCGCGTCGGACGGCCGCACCCGGGATCGGGTCGCCCAGCTGCTGCTGGAGCGTGGCGCGGCCACCGCGGCCGAGCTCGGCGCCTGCCTGGGCCTGAGCCCCGCGGCCATCCGCAAGCACCTCGACGCGATGCTCGCCGACCAGCTCGTCGAGACCCGCGAGGTGCGCCGCACCGGCCCGCGCGGCCGTGGCCGCCCGGCGAAGGCGTTCGTCCTCACCGCCGCCGCCCGCGAGGGTTTTCCGCATCACTACGACAACATCGCCGCCGCCGCCCTGCGGTGGATCGCCCAGCACAACGGGCCCGAGGCGGTCACCGCATTCGCCGGGTCGCAGATCCAGGCCCTGGAGGACCGCTGCCGCGCGGCTCTCGAGGAGGCCGCCACCGACCCGATCGCCCGGGCGGAGGCGCTCGCCGACGCGCTGACCGCCGAGGGCTACGCTGCCAGCGCGACCACGATCGCGTCCGGCGGGCAGTTGTGCCAGCACCACTGCCCGGTGGCCCACGTGGCTGCCGAGTTCCCTCAGCTGTGCGACGCCGAGACCGAAGTCATCTCCCGGCTCATCGGCACTCACGTGCAGCGCCTCGCCACCATCGCGCACGGCGACGGGGTGTGCACCACGCACATCCCTTCGCGCCCCGCGCAAACCGCCGCAAACACGGTTAGGACAGATAAGCGATGACTGACCAGATCGTCACTCAGGAAGAGCACCTGGCCGCTCTCGGTAAGTACGAGTACGGCTGGGCCGACGCCGACGTGGCCGGTGCCGCCGCGCAGCGTGGTCTGTCCGAGGCGGTGGTGCGCAACATCTCGGCGCTGAAGAGCGAGCCGCAGTGGATGCTCGACCTGCGTCTCAAGGGCCTGCGCCTGTTCGGCCGCAAGCCGATGCCGTCCTGGGGCGCCGACCTCACCGGCATCGACTTCCAGAACATCAAGTACTTCGTGCGTTCCACCGAGAAGCAGGCCGCCTCGTGGGAGGACCTGCCGGAGGACATCAAGGCGACGTACGACAAGCTCGGCATCCCCGAGGCGGAGAAGCAGCGCCTGGTCGCCGGTGTCGCCGCGCAGTACGAGTCCGAGGTCGTCTACCACGCGATCCGTGAGGACCTGGAGGCGCAGGGCGTCCTGTTCCTGGACACCGACACGGCGCTGAAGCAGCACGAGGACATCTTCAAGGAGTACTTCGGCACGGTGATCCCGGTCGGCGACAACAAGTTCGCCGCGCTGAACACCGCGACCTGGTCCGGCGGCTCGTTCATCTACGTGCCGAAGGGTGTCCACGTCGACATCCCGCTGCAGGCCTACTTCCGGATCAACACGGAGAACATGGGCCAGTTCGAGCGGACCCTGATCATCGCCGACGAGGGCAGCTACGTGCACTACGTCGAGGGTTGCACCGCGCCGATCTACTCGTCCGACTCGCTGCACTCCGCGGTCGTCGAGATCGTCGTGAAGAAGAACGCCCGCGTGCGCTACACGACCATCCAGAACTGGTCGAACAACGTCTACAACCTGGTCACCAAGCGCGCCACCTGCGAAGAGGGCGCGACCATGGAGTGGATCGACGGCAACATCGGCTCCAAGGTGACGATGAAGTACCCGGCCGTCTACATGACCGGCCCGCACGCCAAGGGCGAGGTGCTCTCGATCGCGATGGCCGGCGAGGGGCAGCACCAGGACTCGGGCGCCAAGATGGTGCACGCCGCCCCGAACACGTCCTCCACGATCATCTCCAAGTCGATCGCGCGGGGCGGCGGGCGCACGTCGTACCGCGGTCTCGTCCAGGTCCTGGAGGGCTCCTCGCACTCGAAGAGCACGGTCAAGTGCGACGCGCTGCTGGTCGACACGATCTCCCGCTCGGACACGTACCCGTACGTGGACATCCGTGAGGACGACGTGAACATGGGCCACGAGGCGACCGTCTCCAAGGTCAGCGAGGACCAGCTCTTCTACCTGATGAGCCGGGGCCTGACCGAGGACGAGGCGATGGCGATGATCGTGCGTGGCTTCATCGAGCCGATCGCCAAGGAGCTCCCGATGGAGTACGCGTTGGAGCTGAACCGCCTGATCGAGCTCCAGATGGAAGGGGCCGTGGGTTAATCCAGCCCGGCCATCGCAAAGAAGCGGATCAAAGGAAGAAATGACTACCGAGGCCATCGCCCCGCCGAGCACCAAGTCGCAGGTGCTGCGCTCCTTCGACGTCGCCGACTTCCCGGCCCTCAACGGCCTGGAGGAGGAGTGGCGTTTCACCCCGCTCAAGCGCCTGGGTGACCTGGTCAAGGCCACGTCGCTGAACGGCGCGGCGCCGTCGGTGGAGCACGACGACCTGCCCGCCGGCGTCACGGTGAGCACCGCCGACGACGTCGACCCGGTGCTCACCCCGTTCGACCGGATCAGCGCCCTGGCCTACGGTTCGGCCGCCGGCGTCACCGTCATCGAGGTGGCGCCCGAGGCCGAGCCGGCCGGGCCCGCCGTGATCCACGTGGTCGGCAAGGGTGGCGAGGCCGCGGCCGCGCGCACCGTCGTCAAGGTCGGCGCCTTCGCCAAGGCGACGATCGTGCTGGAGCAGACCGGCACGGTCACGCTGGCCGACAACATCGAGGTGATCGTCGGCGACAGCGCCCAGCTCACCTTCGTGACCGTGGCCGGGTGGGACCGCGACGCCGTGCAGGCCCAGCACGTCAAGTTCCGGGTCGGCAAGGACGCGCGCGTCCAGCACGTGCAGGTGACGCTCGGCGGTGACCTGGTCCGCCAGTTCACCAGCGTGGAGTACGCGGGGCGGGGCGGCGACGCCGAGCTCTGGGGCGTGTACTTCGCCGACGCCGGCCAGCACCACGAGCACCGCCAGCTGGTCGACCACGCCGTGCCGGACTGCCGGAGCTACGTGGGGTACCGCGGGGCGCTGCAGGGTTCGTCGGCGCACACCGTCTGGGTCGGCGACGTGCTGATCCGCGCGGCGGCGACGGGCACCGACACGTACGAGATCAACCGGAACCTCGTCCTGACCGACGGGGCGCGGGCTGACTCCGTACCCAATCTGGAAATCGAGACCGGCGAGGTGGCCGGAGCCGGGCACGCGAGCGCGACCGGTCGTTTCGACGACGAGCAGCTGTTCTACCTGATGGCCCGGGGCATTCCCGAGGCCGAGGCGCGCAAGCTGGTCGTCCGCGGCTTCTTCGCCGAGCTGATCAACAAGATCCCGGTCGAGGAGCTGCGCCAGCGGCTGGGCGACGCGATCGAGGCCCGGCTGGTCGAGGCGGGTCAGTAAGTGAGCTTCGAGAACGTCGGGCCGGCGTCCGGCATCGCGAAAGGCACCGCGCTCCAGGTGGAGATCGACGGTGTCGAGGTCGCGGTCGTGCACGCCGACGACGACAACTTCTACGCGGTACGGGACGAGTGCAGCCACGCCTCGGTGGCGCTCTCCGAGGGCGAGGTGGACGGGTGCACGCTGGAGTGCTGGCTGCACGGTTCGCGCTTCGACCTGCGTACCGGTGAGCCCTCCGGACCGCCCGCCATCGACCCGGTGGCGGTCTACCCCGTCGAGATCCGCGACGGAGACATCTACGTTTCGACGAACCCGAGCAATGGAGTAGAGCCGTGAGCACCCTGGAGATCCGCGACCTGCAGGTTTCGGTGAAGCTGCCGGATGGCGAGCTGAAGCCGATCCTCGCCGGGGTCGACCTCACCATCAAGTCGGGCGAGACGCACGCCATCATGGGCCCGAACGGCTCCGGCAAGTCGACGCTGGCCTACTCCATCGCCGGCCACCCGAAGTACGAGATCACCGGCGGTTCGGTGACCCTGGACGGGCAGGACGTGCTCGCGCTGACCGTGGACGAGCGCGCCCGCGCCGGCCTCTTCCTGGCCATGCAGTACCCGGTCGAGGTTCCCGGCGTCTCGGTGGCGAACTTCCTCCGGACGGCGAAGACCGCGATCGACGGCGAGGCGCCGAAGCTGCGCACCTGGGCCGGCGAGCTGCGCGGCGCCATGGAGAAGCTGCAGATGGACCCGGCGTTCGCCCAGCGCAACGTCAACGAGGGCTTCTCCGGCGGTGAGAAGAAGCGGCACGAGATCATGCAGCTCGAGCTGCTGAAGCCGAAGATGGCGATCCTCGACGAGACCGACTCCGGCCTCGACATCGACGCGCTGCGCATCGTCAGCGAGGGCGTGAACCGGGTCCGCGAGACCGGCGAGACCGGCTTCCTGCTGATCACCCACTACACGCGGATCCTGCGCTACATCAAGCCGGACTTCGTGCACGTCTTCGTCGGCGGCAAGATCGTCGAAGAGGGCGGCCCGGAGCTGGCCGAGGAGCTCGAGGTGTCCGGCTACGAGAAGTTCCTCGCCAAGGCCTAGGGGTAAAGATGAGCTTCGACGTCGCGCGGGTGCGCAAGGACTTCCCGATCTTCGAGCGGGAGGTGAACGGCCACCCGCTGGTCTACCTGGACAGCGCCAACACCTCGCAGAAGCCGGTGCAGGTGCTCGACGTCATGCGCGCCCACCAGGAGAAGCACAACGGCAACGTGTCGCGCTCGGTGCACACCCTGGGCACCGAGTCGACCGAGCTGTACGAGGGCGCGCGGGCGAAGATCGCGAGCTTCATCGGTGCGGGCAGCCCCGATGAAGTGATCTTCACCAAGAACTCCACCGAGGCGATCAACCTGGTCGCGCACTCCGCCGGGCAGTTCCTGCAGCTCGGACCGGGCGACGAGATCGTGATCTCCGAGATGGAGCACCACTCCAACCTCGTCCCCTGGCAGCTCCTCTGCGAGCGGACCGGCGCGACCCTGCGCTGGTTCGGCATCACCGACGAGGGCCGCCTCGACGAGTCCCGGCTGGACGAGCTGGTCAACGAGCGCACCAAGCTGGTCTCGGTCGCGCACATGTCCAACACGCTCGGCACGATCAACGACCCGGCCCGGCTCGTCGAGCGGGCCCGTCAGGTCGGCGCGCTGGTCATGCTCGACGCCTCGCAGTCGGTGCCGCACTTCGCGGTCGACGTGCAGGCGCTGGGCGTGGACTTCATCGCGTTCACCGGCCACAAGATGCTCGGCCCGACCGGCATCGGCGTGCTCTGGGGCCGGCTCGGCCTGCTGTCGGAGATGCCGCCGTTCCTGGCCGGTGGCTCGATGATCGAGACCGTGACGATGGCGAAGACGACGTTCGCGCCGCCGCCCGCCCGCTTCGAGGCCGGCACCCCGCCGATCACCGAGGCGATCGGGCTCGGCGCGGCGGTCGACTACCTGACCGGCATCGGCATGGACGAGATCCACCGCCACGAGCAGGCGATCACGGCGTACGCGCTGGAGCAGCTCACCGCGGTGCCCGACGTCCGGATCTACGGCCCGGCGTCACCGGTGAACCGGGGTGGCACGGTGTCCTTCGGCGTCGACGGGGTACACCCTCATGACGTCGGGCAGATCCTGGACGCGCTCGGCGTCGAGGTGCGGGTCGGGCACCACTGCGCGCGGCCGGTGTGCGTGCGGTTCTCGGTGCCGGCCATGACCCGGGCCTCGTTCTACCTCTACACGACCAAGGACGAGATCGACGCCCTCGCGCGCGGCCTCGACCAGGTGCGGAAGGTGTTCGGCTGATGATGCTCGACACGCTCTACCAGGACATCATCCTGGACCACTACAAGCACCCGCACGGGCGTGGCCTGCGCGAGCAGTTCGACGGCGAGGCGCACCACGTCAACCCGACCTGCGGCGACGAGATCACCGTGCGGGTCAACGAGGATCTTTCCGAGATCTCGTACGACGGACTCGGCTGCTCGATCAGCCAGGCATCCGCGTCCGTGCTGCACGAGCTGCTGCAGGGCAAGGACGTCCACGACGCGTCGGAGATCCACCACGCGTTCGTGGAGCTGATGCAGAGCCGCGGCCAGATCGAGCCGGACGAGGAGGTGCTCGGCGACGGCATCGCGTTCGCCGGCGTCGCCAAGTTCCCGGCCCGGGTGAAGTGCGCCCTGCTCCCGTGGATGGCATTCAAGGACGCGGCGGCGCGCGCCGGTGTCGAGGTGGGCGCGAGCCCGGAGGTGAAGGCATGACCAGCGAGACCGAGTCCGTGCAGACCGTGGCCCACGACCACGCCGGCCACGACCACGCACACCACGACCACGCCGGTCACGACCATGCCGGTCACGACCATGCCGGTCACGACCATGCCGGTCACGACCATGCCGGTCACGACCATGCCGGTCACGACCATGCCGGTCACGACCACGCCGGTCACGATCACGGTCACCACCACGGCCACGACCACGGGCACGCGGCCGCGACCGACTCCGTGCGAACGGTGGCCAGCGTCCCGGGCGGCTCGACCTCGGCCGCCGACGACGAGGTCCCGGCCTGGCTCGCCGAGGAGCGGGCAGCGGCGGCCGACGCCGGCGAGGCCGTCGACGTGCCGGCCGCCGGAGTCTCGGCCGCGGCCGAAACGGCCCCGGCCGACAAGGCCGACCCGGGCAAGAAGGCGTCCGTCGACGACATCGAAGAGGCGATGAAGGACGTCGTCGACCCCGAACTCGGCATCAACGTCGTCGACCTCGGACTCGTCTACGGCGTGCACGTCGACGACGAGAACGTCGTCACCCTGGACATGACGCTGACGTCGGCGGCCTGCCCGCTGACCGACGTGATCGAGGATCAGACCCGGCAGGCGCTGACCACCGGCCCCGGCGGCGGCCTGGTCCAGGACTTCCGGATCAACTGGGTGTGGCTGCCGCCGTGGGGCCCCGACAAGATCACCGACGATGGCCGCGAGCAGCTGCGGGCGCTCGGCTTCAACGTGTAAGGACGTACATCCGAAAGGGCGGTGCGCGCGAAGCGTGCCGCCCTTCGTCATATTCCGGTGGTAGAAACCGGACATGACTCCGACTCCGCCCTTCACCGAGCTGGTCACGCTGGTCGAGGAACGTTCCGAGACCCTGAGGGCGGCCGCCGCGATCGCCTCCGACCCGGCCGCCCCGGTGCCCGGCTGCCCCGGCTGGTCGCTGCGTGACCTCGTCGCCCACCTCGGCGAGGTGCAACGGTTCTGGGCGCTGGTGGTGACCGAGGCGGACCCGTCCGGCCCGCCGACCCGGGAGCGCAAGGGCAGCACCCTGCCGCAGAGTGACCTGCTGGAATGGTTCGGCGAGTCGACTCAGCTGCTCAGCGCGGCCCTGCGCGCGGCCGGCCCGGATGTTCCCTGCTGGGCGTGGTGGAGCCCGGAGGTGGCCCCGCTGACGGCCGGCGCGGTGGCCCGTCACCAGGTGCAGGAGGCGGCCGTCCACGCCTACGACGCGCTGGAAGCTCTCGGCAAGGCCGAGCCGGTGCCCGCCGCGGTCGCCGTCGACGGTGTCGCCGAGTTCCTCAGCACCTGCCTCGGCTCGCTCGGCGCCTGGCCGCACCGCCCGGCCCGAGTCCAGTTCCAGGCGATCGAGGGCCCGTCCTGGACCGTCGACCTGTCCCCGGCCGGTGCCACCCCCGACCCGGCGGCCAGCGGTGAGCCGGTCACCCGCATCCACGCCACGGCCAGCGACCTGGTCCTGCTCCTCTACCGCCGTATCCCTCTCGACGCCGTCCGCATCGACGGCGACCGCGAGGTGGCCACCCAGTTGAGGGAGTGGTCCCCGATCGACTAGGCCTTCCCGCGGCCGACGCCGGCCACCACCCGGACCTCGCCTCGCACTCGGGTGATCGCAGGACACCCGGCCTAGGCCTGATGCCACGCCTGGCCGAGCGCGACGGCGAGCCGCCGCAGCAACGGCTGCTCGTCCGGGATCTCGACCAGCTCCGGATAGTCGAGCGCGAAGTTGCCCCACTCCACGTCGGCCCAGCCGAGCACGGTGTCCGCGGTGAAGTCGTCGGCCTCGGACCCCAGCTCGGGCCGCATCAGGTCGCGGACCAGCGCCAGGTCGACCGTGGTGTGCTCGGCGAGCAGCACCGCGTCGTAGAGGTCCTTGCCCTGCGGGTACCAGTCGGTGGCCAGCCACAGCAGTTTCCACGCCAGCGACAACTCGGCTGTCGCGGCCAGGACCGGCGACCGGACCCCGGGCAGCGTGATCGGCGACGGCGGGATCGGCAGCTCCTCGCCGAACACGACGTCGAGCTGCACGATCCCCTCCGGGACGCCGGGGACCTGGAACGGGATCACCAGCCGCCGGCCGTCGGCCCGCTCGTAGGTCCAGATCGCGGTCTCGGCGACCCGTTCCGGCCGCAGCCCCGCGCCCGGGTCGGCGGCCACCGCCGCCACGATCCCGTCCAGCAGGAGCCGGGCCTCGGCGCTGTCACTGGTCAGGCCGGCCGGCGTGACCACGAAGTCCAGGTCGCCGGGCTCGCGGGCGGCCGCGCCGACCCAGGCCGGCAGCACCGTGCTGCCGCGCAGCACCAGGTCGCCGGGCAGCGTGGCGCCGGCGAGCACGGACAGCACGTGATGCGCCGCCGCTCGCCGGGCGGCCCGCCAGCGCTCCCCGGTGGCAAGGTCGTCGAACACCGGCTCGCCGGCCCGGAACGCGTCGTCGTGCTGCTTGAGCGCGGGTTCGAAGACCAGCCCCTGCCGGGCGCCCGGCACCGCCCGGTAGGTCGCCGGGAACCCGGGCCGGCGCCGTTCCGGGGCGATCCGCGCGATCGGCACGTCGGCGCCGGTCGGCTTGGGCAGCCAGCCCCGGTCGAGATCCAGGTTGCTGTCGAACACCACATACTCCTGCTCGACCGAGATCGGCGGATGACCGGCCTCGCGCAGGTCGGTGACCAGCCGATCGAGGCGCGCGGTGGCCGTGGCCAGGGTCACCCCGTGACAGCGCTGGTTGACGAACCGCACCTCGGAGCCGTCCGCCGACCGCTTGCGCGCATTGCGCGACAGTCGCGCGCCGTGCGGCTCGACCAGCGCGGTGATCGGCTGCGGATCGGCCCCGGCCGGCAGCCGCAGTTTGAGGTGGTGCTCGAAGTACCGGTCCGGTGAGACGTCCCGCGAATGCCGGGGCACCCCGTCGGCCCACGGTGTCGCCTCGATCTTGCTGCGGACCGGCTCGATCCCCGCCGCCCGCAGCCGCGTGGCCCAGCTCTGCACCAGGGCGATCTGCGAGGTCAGGGTCCCGCTGCCGTGCAGGGTGAGCATCGGCTGGGACGGCTCGGCCCCACGATCCAGCTCGATCTGCAGGAACGTGAGCCCGTGCCGCGCCGCGAACGCCGCCAACTGATCCGCCTGGCCGGCCGCGACCGTCACGTGCGTCTCGAAGTCCCCCGTAATCTCTTTCACGGCCGGGAGCGTAGCCCGCACCACCGACAAAATTCTCCGACGAATCGACGTACGCGCATAGGATTCGGGAGTGGACATCTTCACCGCTCCCGACGGTCTCCGGCTCACCCTGCACCGGACCGGTCGCGGTGATCCCCTGGTCTGCCTGCCCGGTGGCCCGATGCAGGCCTCGGCCTATCTCGGCGACCTCGGCGGCCTGGCCGAGCACCGGCTGCTGCTGATCCCGGACCTGCGCGGCACCGGCGACTCGGAGGTCCCGTCCGACCCGGCCGGCTATCGGGTGGACCGTCAGGTCGCCGACGTCGAGGCGCTGCGCGAGCACGTCCTGCTGGACCGGTTCGACCTGCTCGGGCACTCGGCCGGGGCGACGCTCGCGCTGCTCTACGCGGTCGCCCACCCGGAGCGGGTGCGCCGGTTGATCCTGGTCAACCCCAGCCCGCGCGCGGTCAACCTGGAGATCACCGACGCGGACCGGCGCCGGGTGGCCGAGCAGCGCCGCGGCGAGCCATGGTTCCCGGAGGCGTTCGCCGCGCTCGAGCGGGTGCAGGCCGGTCAGGCCACCCCGGCCGACGGGCGGGCGCTCGCGCCCTTCATCTACGGCCGATGGGACGCCGAGACCCAGGCCTATTCGGCCCGCGAGGCCGGTCAGAAGAACCGGGCCGCGGCCGCGGCTTACTACGCCGACGGGGATTTCAACCCCGATTCGGTACGCGCGGAACTCGCCCGTCTCACCGCACCCGTGCTCCTGATCGCGGGCACCGCCGACCTGCAACTGCCGCCGGAACACGCCGCCGCCTTCGCCGCGCTGTTCCCGCAGGCCGAGCTGGCCATGATCCCCGGCGGCGGGCACTTCGCGTGGCTCGACGACGCCGATGGATTCGTATGGCGGATCAGAGATTTCGCAAAGTCTCGATCAGCAGTGAGTTGATCACGGCGGGTCGCTCCAGGCTGGGGAAGTGCCCCGCCCAGTCGAGGGGGAGGTGGCTGGCGCGGGGCAGCGTCCCGGCCAGGTGTTCCGCGATCTGCCGGAAATCGGGCAGGTCGTGGGCCCCGGAGACGAGCACCGCCGGGGCGGTGATCGCCGCCACGTCCCAGTCGACCTCGATCTGTTCCGGCTCCGGGTCCTCCGGCGGCTGCAGCTCGAAGACGCGCCGCTGCATCGCACGGACCGCGTCCTCGGCCTCGGGGCCGGCGTCCGGCCCGAACCAGGTCGCGATGTTGAGTTCGACCGCGGCCTCCAGGTCACCGGCGGCGATCAGCGCGTCCTCCCGCTCGGCGTAGGCCAGGCGCTGCGGACTCTTCGGCCAGCCGGCGAAACCGCCGCAGAGCAGGACCAGCCCGGAGATCCGCTCGGGGAAGCGCGCCGCGATCTCCAGCGCGACGTAACCGCCACCGGACGAGCCGACCAGCGCGACCGGCTCGTCGCC
Source organism: Actinoplanes sp. NPDC020271 (assembly GCF_044388125.1). Taxonomy (NCBI): domain Bacteria; kingdom Bacillati; phylum Actinomycetota; class Actinomycetes; order Micromonosporales; family Micromonosporaceae; genus Actinoplanes; species Actinoplanes sp. NPDC020271. The sequence goes on along the minus strand of NZ_JBIRWQ010000001.1, from coordinate 252,582 downwards.
GAACAGTGCGACCACGTCGTCGGCGTCGTTCCACGGTTTGCCGGGCAGTGGCGACTCACCGAACCCGCGCAGGTCCACGGTGGTCACCCGGAAGCCGGCCGCGGTCAGTGCGGGCACCTGTGGTGCCCACATCCGGCGGTCGCAGATGGTCGAGTGGAGCAGGAGCACGTCCGGCCCGGAGCCGGTCACCTCGTGAGCGATCGTCATCGCTCGCACCCTACTGCGCCCCGACCAGTGCTTTGGTCCTCGCCGACCGCGCCCGGTGCTCGTCGAGCGAGTGCCAGACGGGGAAGAGGAACGGCGCCAGCGTCACCGCGAGGTACCCGATCCCGGCCAGCAGCGCCCCGGTCCGCAGTCCCAGATCGTCGGCGGCCCACCCGCCGAGCACGCCGCCGAGCGGGATCCCGGCCCACGAGAACGCGATCAGCACACTCATGACGCGCCCCTGCACGCGTACCGGAATCCGCTCGTAGACGGCCGCCAGCAGGATCGGATTGATCGTCGACATCAGCGCTCCGGCCACCGCGGCCACCGTCAGGACCAGCCACAACCGGTCGCTGAGGGCCAGCGCGAACAGTTGCGCCGGGCCACCGATCAGGAAGCAGACGGCGAACGTCATGCGGCGCGGCAGGCGCGGCCCGACGATCGTCCACAGAATGTTCCCGGCGACCGCACCGATCCCGAACGCGCTGCCGAGCACGCCCAGCGCGGCCGGCCCGTGCGGACCCTGGCGCACCCAGACCGGCACGAACACGGTCGCGAACGCCTGGTCGAAGAGGTTCGTGGCGAACAGCAGCGACATGATGCCGATGATCAGCCGGTCCTGCCGCACGTAGCGGAACCCGCAGCGCAGCGCCGCCGCGTAGCCGCCCTCCTCCTCGGCCGGGCCCGGAGCCGCCGGCGCGGTCCGCACGTAGATCGAGATCAGCAGCGCGCACACCCCGAACGACGCCGCGTCCACCAGCAGCACCCGGGCCGGCCCGACCGCCGCGACCAGCAGACCGGCCAGCGGCAGCCCGAGCAGCGTGGCCACCCGGCTGATCCCGTCGTAGAGCGTGGTGCCGCGCTCGGTGCTCAGCCCGGCCTCCGCGATCATGCGCGGCAGCAGCGCCCGTTTCGCCGTGTCACCGAACCCGCGCAGCGCTCCGGCCAGGGCGATCAGACCGAGCAGGGTGTGATACGAGACGTTCTCGGTCGCCGCCAGCAGCGGGATGCCACTGACCGCCAGCAGGCTCGCCACGTCCGCCGCGACGGCTGTCGAGCGCGGGCCGACCCGGTCCACGATCGGGCCACCGAGCAGGCCCGCCAGCACGTACGGCAGCATCTCGGCGAAGCCGGCGACCCCGGCCATCAGCGCCGAACCGGTGCTGGTCAGCACCAGCCAGGGCAGCGCCACGAAGGTGATCCGGCTGCCGAGCAGGGAGATCGCCTCGGCCGTGAGCAGGCCGGCCAGTCCGCGTCTCACCGCTGATTCCTCCTCTTCTCCCTCAGGCGCGGGAACATCTGCCACTGCACGACCACGTCCTCGCTGCCCGCGACCGCCTCGGCCGGTAGCTCACCCAGGAGCGTGCCGATCCGGGACACCAGTTCCACCGCCTGCGCGGGGGAGAGCCGCAGCGTCACATCCCCGATCGCCACCCCGGCCAACCACTCCGGTGGCAGCTCCGCGGCCGACCCGAAGAACTCGTGCAGCCGCTGGAAACCGTCGGCCGCCGCGGCGCGCAGGTGCCCGGCGCTGTCGTTGCGCCGCGCCACCGTGCGCCACCAGCGCTCCCGGCCCGCGCCACGACCGGGAACGTCCTCGACGAACCCGTACGCGGCGAGCTGACGCAGGTGATAGCTGGTCGCCCCGGACGACTCGCCGAGCCGGCCCGCGAGACGCGTGGCGGTGGAGGCGCCGTGCTCGCGGAGGAGGGCGAGAATGCGTACACGGAGGGGATGCGCGAGACCACGCAACGTCTGCGGGCCCAGCGCGCCGGTGGGGGAGGGCATCGACCCAACCTATCCATGCAAAGAAATCTTTGGAAGACGCCGGTCGATGTGTTTTCCGTCGTTCAGGCCGCTGGAAGGTGCTCGATGACGTTGTAGCGGTCAAGTTTGAGACTGTTTCCGTCACGCACGAACCGGCTGATGGACGCGTTCCGCACGAAGCCCGCCGACTTCTCCACCGCCTCCAGCCCGGCCCAGTCCAGATCCTCGATCACCGCGCGGAACATCAGCACCACCGCGTCGTGCGCCACAACGACCACCCGCCGCCCGTCATGACGCCGGTTCAGCTCCTCCATAAATGCGGTCAGCCGCACCCGGATGTCCGCGAACGATTCCCCGCCCGGCGGCCGGTACTCCCAGACGCCGGCCTCTGCCAACCGCGCCGACTCGCCCGGGAACCGCGCCGCCACCGCGGCCCGGGTCAACATCTCCAACTCCCCGAGCAGCCGGTCCACCAGGCGATCGTCGGTGCTCGGCGCCGGCGCGGACAGCCCGGACGCCTCCGCCGCTATGCGCCATGTCTCTTTCGCCCGCAGATACGGCGACGTGACCACGGCCTCCGGACGACGCTCCGCCGGCAGCCCGGCCAGCCAGGCGCCCACCGCACGAGCCTGCTCCTGACCGAGATCGGTCAGCGGAACGTCGGCATCACGCCCGCTCAGCGCCGCGATCTCCAGCAGCTCCTGCGCATCCGCCTCCGGAAAAAGCACGTTGGCCAGGCTCTGCCCGTGCCGGATCAGGATCAACTCCGCGACAACCGCCATGATCGGACCCTATCTGTCACGATCCGTCGCCGGGAAGACGCTCGTGGTGACGATCAACATCAAGAATCTCATGTCCCCCGTCCGCTGTGGTCCTTCGCCGCCGCTCCCGCGGGGACCCTTCCGGGCCTCGCAGGGCCGGGGCCGGCCCAGAACGCGAGGCCCGGAAGGGCGACGTCCGTGGGTGGTCCCGCTCGGAGCAGCAAACCCGCCCACGGGAACCCGCCGGCCGGGTGGGTCCCGCGGGTCCGAGCCCGCGAGCAATTGCCCGCACCCGTGGCGCGCTCACCCTCCCGGCCGGCCGGTTGCGGCACGACGCATGCTGCGAGGGCGATAGTGCCGGTGCTGGTTCTCACCGTGGTCGTTCGTGCCTCATGACCACGGTGAGAACCAGCCGGGAGCGGGACTGCCGCGCATGCCCGGCCCCGTGCGTGATCGCGCGGATGCCGCGCGCCTCGGGCTCGCCGCATGCTCGACCCGTGTGCTTCTGTGGGGCTAAATCGCTGGCTGGTGGGGGCGAGGGCCAGCATGATGGCGGCGTGACCGAACTGAGGGCCTACTCCGCTGTCCCTGTCCGCGCGGCCGAACGGGCCGGGCGACAGCAGCGGGCCGTCCGCGGAACGGCGGTGCCGAAGCAGCCGTCGTGACCGCCCGCCGTCGCCGGTCGAGTGCCGGCGTGCGCGAGGTGCGGCGATGAGCGGCGGATTCGTGGCCGGTGTCGTCGCCGGGTACGGGATCGCCGTGCCGGTCGGGGCGATCGGGGCACTGATCGCAGGACTGAGCGCACGCACCTCACTGCGGGTCGGCGCCGCGGCCGGGATGGGCGCGGCCACCGCGGACGGGATCTACGCCTGCCTCGCGGTGGCCGGGGGAGCGGCCGTCGCCGGAGTGATCGCGCCGATCGCCGGACCGTTGCGCTGGACGGGCGCGGCTGTGCTGCTCGCCTTCGCGGCGTGGACCACGTGGGGAGCGATCCGCGGGCCGAAGAACGGCGTGCGGGAGGAACGGCCGACCACGGCGTTCCGCGCTTACGCCGGGATCCTCGGCCTGACCCTGCTCAACCCGGCCACCGTGATCTACTTCGCGGCGCTGGTCCTCGGCAACGGCGGCACGGGCGGCGGCGCCCGGTTCGTGCTCGGGGCGTTCCTCGCGTCGGCGAGCTGGCAGCTCCTGATCGCGGGCGGCGGTTCCCTGGTCGGCCGGCTGCTCACCGGTGCCCGCGGCCGGCTTGTCACCGCGTTGACGTCGAGCCTGGTGATCGCCGTTCTCGCAGTCCGCCTGCTGCTCGGCTCCTGACCGTCGGTGGGCCGCCGGTTCCACGAGCCGACGGCCCACGACACGAGCCACCCCGCCCCGCCCACCCGGCTCAGCCGACACAGCCCCGGTCCAGCGGTGCAGCGCCGCGTAGCCGGGCCCACCGCACGGTGCAGCGCCGCGCGCCAGTTCCGGGTCCGCGGCGCAGGCCCGCGCGGCCCGCATCGCCGAGTCCGACGGTGTAACCGTGCACGCGGCCGCGGGGCGTTCTCGCGCAGTGCAGCCCCGTCGTTGAGCTCCGCGCAGCTCAGCGCCGTGACTCGGCTGCATGCGCAGTTCAGCGCCGTGACTCGGCTGCACGCGCAGTTCAGCGCCGTGACTCGGCCCCAGGGCTCCGGCTTCGCGCGGCCTGTCTGCGGGCGCGCTCGCCCCCGTCGGGCGCGCCCCCCGTCGGGCGCGCTCGCCCCCGTCGGGCTGGGCGGGCGTGCGACCGGCCGGTCCGGCGGACGGGACCGCGGCGTGTTCACGGGATGGTCTCGACTACCGCGCGGACGTGCGGCTCACGACGTACAAAAATGTGGTTCTAGAGGTGTTTTGCCGCCTCTCGCATCGACAAGGGTGACAGGTCGGCGGCGTGGGCCGTCAGGTAGGCACGGACGGCCTCCGGGTCGGTGCGGGCGTGGTGCCGCAGCGCCCATCCGATCGCTTTCCGCACGAAGAAGTCCTGGTGGGACGTGTTTCGCGTGCAGTAGGCGAAGAGGCGGGTGACGTCCGTCCCCGAGCCGTAGTGCAACTGGTGCAGGATCGCTGTCCGGACCAGCCACAGGTCGGTGGACGCGGACCACTCGTCCATCCGCGCGACCAGCTCGGGGTGGCGCCGGACGAGACCGCCGACGAACCTGGTGGCGAGCGGATCGACCGTGTCCCACCAGGACTTGGTCGTGATCAGCTCCGCGGTGACGTCGAGAAAGCCCGGGCCCGGCACCGTGACGTTCGCCACCAGGTAGTCGCAGGCGAACTGCTGGAACTCGCGCTCGTCGCGGGCCCAGCACGCGCGGGCGATCTCGGCCAGCTCGGCCTCGGCCGGTCTCGGCAGCCCGGCGAGAGCGGCGCGCGCGGCGGACCGGCGAGCGGGCGCGCTCAGGCCGAGGAACGGGAATTGGTCCCGCATGTACGCCGCCATGGCCGGGGCGCGCGCCGGATCGCGAGCGGCCTGGAAGTCGTTGGTCAGCCGCCCGAGCAGGGTCGTGGTCAGCCCGGCCACGGCAGCCCCCGGCCGGACAGCGTGGTGATCAACCTCGGCACGCCGGCCCCCGGCCGGGCAGCGCGGTGATCCGGGCGGGCAGCCTCCGGAGCGCGGACGTCTTCATGGCCCGGATCCTGCCACCGTAGTCTGACAAGAATGGGTGAACGGCCGGCCGCCGGCGGCGGGAAATGGGTGGACGTCGCGCCGGAGCGGCTCGAACGCTGGCTGGCCAATTTCGCCGGACGGCACGGGCCGTACCGGGAGGAGGGCCTGGTCCTGATCGCCGAGGACGGCGCCGAGGCGACGCTGACCGCCCCGCCCGGCGCGGGGGAACCGGCGACGGTGACGGAACTCATTGTCGCGGCGCGGACGCCCCGCCGGATCGGGCTGTTGCTGGCCCGCAAGGGCGCGGTCGCGGCCGGGATCGCCGACGGGCCCGAGCTGGTCGCCTCCAAGGTGGACACCCACTATGTGCAAGGTCGGACAGCGGCCGGCGGCTGGTCGCAGCAGCGGTTCGCCCGGCGGCGCGACAACCAGGCGAAGGCGGCGACCAGTGACGGCGCCGGCATCGCGGGCCGGATCCTTCTTCCCGAGGTGCGGACCCTGACCGCCCTGGTCACCGGCGGAGATCGGGCCGCGGTCGACGCGATTCTGGCCGATCGCCTGCTCACGCCGCTCGCCGAGCTGCGCGCGGGCCGGCTGCTCGACGTGCCGGAGCCGCGTCACGCCGTACTGCTGAAGGCGATTCCCCTGGCTCGCGCGGTGCCGATCCTGATCCGGGAGAAGTGAGAGATCCGGGAGAAGCAGGGCCCGGACACGGGTCCGGCCGCCGTCCCGCGCCAGGTGCGGGTCGGCGGCCGGAGGTCACCATGGCCGGAAGCGGTCAGTCGCCCTCTTTGACGGCACCCGGCGCGAACGTGTCGCACTGCTTCGGGTCGCCGGAGTTGTATCCGGTGCTGAACCACTTCTGCCGGTCGGCCGACGTCCCGTGGGTGAACTCGGCCGGGTTGATGGTGCCACCACCACGTTGCTGCAGTGTGTCGTCACCGATCTGGCCGGCCGTCTGGATGCCTTCCTGGATGTCCGACGCGGTGAGGCTCTTGAAGATCTTGTTGCCCTTGGCGTCGGTGGTGCCGGTCGCGCCCTTCGCCCAGGCCCCGGCGTAGCAGTCGGCCTGCAGTTCCAGTTTGACCGATTCCAGGTTGGCCTGGTCGGGGTTCGAGTTCTGCGCCTGGCGCATCTTGGCCTCGGTGCCGAGCAGGTCCTGCACGTGGTGGCCGTACTCGTGGGCCAGCACGTAGGGCTGCGCGAACTCGCCCGGCGCGCCCAGCTCCTTCGCCAGCTGCTGGTAGAACGTCAGGTCGATGTAGACCTTCTTGTCCGCCGGGCAGTAGAACGGGCCGACGCCGGAGTCCGCGGCGCCGCAGCCGGTGCTGACCCGGTTGGCGAAGACGTGCGTGACCGATTTGGTGTACTGCTTGCCGAACGCGTCGGGCAGCTCGGTCGCCCAGTACGCCTGGATGGAGTTGACGTAGAGCACGTTCCGGCAGTCCAGCTGCTGCTTCGCGTCGGCCTGCTTGCACTCCTGCTCGATCTTGGCGTTGTTGCCGGTGCCCGAATCGCCGCTGCCGCCACCGCCGCCCAGGTTGTTGATGCCGAAATAGCCCCCGACCAGGGCGAGCAGCACCGTGACGATGATGCCGGTCAGGCCGCCGCCACCGATCGGCAGGCCACCGAGCCCACCCCCGCCTCCGCCCGACCCACGACCGTCCTCGACCTGACTGGTATCGATCTCGGCGTTCTCATTGAGTTCCATGCCGTCCTCACTTCGCCACGGTTGCCACGCGTGTACCCGATGATCTTGCTGCCTAATCGGTTGGGAGGTGCCGCCGGGACCCGGGTAATATGGCGCGGTGCTGCTCCGCGAAGGCTGACCTGCCGATATCTCAGATGCGCCCCGAGTCAGCCCGATCCCCGAGAGCGAGAAGCCTTACATGATCACCGCCACCGGACTGGAACTCCGCGCCGGCGCACGAATCCTGATGTCCCCGACCACCCTACGGGTGCAGCCCGGTGACCGGATCGGCCTCGTCGGCCGCAACGGCGCCGGCAAGACCACGACGCTCAAGGTGCTGGCCGGCGAGGGCATTCCGTATGCGGGTCAGGTCGAGCGGACCAGTGAGATCGGCTATCTCCCGCAGGACCCGCGCACCGGCGACCTGAACGTGACCGGCCGCGACCGCGTGCTCTCGGCCCGCGGGCTGGACACCATTCTCGTCGAGATGCAGAAGCTCGAGGTGCAGCTGGAGGAGAGCTCGGACGACAAGCTCGTCCGGCGCTACGGCCAGCTGGAGGACCAGTTCTCCGCTCTCGGTGGCTACGGCGCCGAGGCCGAGGCCGCCCGCATCTGTGCGAACCTGGGCCTGCCCGACCGCGCCCTGGCGCAGACCATCGGCACGCTCTCCGGTGGTCAGCGCCGCCGGATCGAGCTGGCCCGCATCCTGTTCGCCAACTCCGGGCAGAACGGCAAGGGCATCCTGCTGCTCGACGAGCCCACCAACCACCTCGACCAGGACTCGATCGCCTGGCTGCGTGGTTACATGGCGCAGCACAAGGGCGGCCTGATCGTGATCAGCCACGACGTCGAGCTGCTCGAGGCCGCGGTCAACAAGGTGTGGTATCTGGATGCCAACCGCGCGGTCGTCGACATGTACAACATGGGCTGGAAGACGTATCTGGAGGCCCGCGAGACCGACGAGCGCCGCCGTCGTCGCGAGCGCGCCAACGCGGAGAAGAAGGCCGGCGCCCTGATGGCACAGGCCGACAAGATGCGCGCCAAGGCCACCAAGACCGTGGCCGCGCAGAACATGGCGAAGCGCGCCGAGAAACTGCTCGGCGGTCTGGAGGAGGTCCGCACCTCCGACAAGGTGGCGAAGGTGCGGTTCCCGAGCCCCGCCCCGTGCGGCAAGACGCCGTTGACCGCGACCGGGCTGTCGAAGTCGTACGGGTCGCTGGAGATCTTCGCCGATGTCGACGTGGCCGTGGACCGCGGCTCGCGCGTCGCCATCCTGGGTCTCAACGGCGCGGGTAAGACGACTCTGCTGCGCATTCTCGGCGGTCTGCTGGAGTCCGACACCGGTGAGGTGCGTCCGGGCCACGGCCTGCGGCTGGGTTACTACGCGCAGGAGCACGAGACCCTGGACGTGGATCGCACGATCCTGGAGCACATGCGCAGTGCCGCTTCCGAGCAGACGGACACCGAGCTGCGGAAGATTCTGGGCGCGTTCCTCTTCTCGGGTGACGACGTGGACAAGCCGGCCGGGGTGCTCTCCGGTGGGGAGAAGACCCGGCTGGCGCTGGCCACGCTCGTCTGTTCGGGGGCGAACGTGCTGCTGCTCGACGAGCCGACGAACAACCTCGACCCGGTGAGCCGCGAGCAGGTGCTCGACGCGATCGCCAACTACCCGGGTGCGATCGTCCTGGTCAGCCACGACGCGGGTTGTGTGGCGGCTCTCAAGCCGGACCGCGCGATCCTCCTGCCGGACGGCGACGAGGACACCTGGAGCGACGACATGCTGGAGCTCGTCGAGCTGGCGTGAGCCGGGGATCATCGGCATCGTCAGTTGTCAACTGGTGCCCACACAGACAGTGCGATGTTCGGGCGTTTGGGGGCACGTCGGACTTGCCGTGGCGCGTCCGCGGGGCCCGTGGACGGTTGCCCACGGTTCTGGCGCGGCTACCCTGAGTGGCGCTCGGGGTAGCCGTCTCGATCCAGAGTTTCCGCAGGTGATCGATGGTCTTGGAGAGTCCCGAGTGTCGCGTGTGACACACCGGAAATGCTGCTTCGCAGGTCACCGGCTAACTGTCTGACATTGATGCGCGTGGTGACGGTCAAGTTCCTGACAGTAATAAATGGGCACGTTCCTGGGTGCTGGATGCCTGGCGCATGATCGTTGGAGGCGGTGTAATAGGTGGGACCGTATCTGACCGCACTGTCTACGACGTGAGGATTCAAGATGGCAGCCACTGGCACAGCTACCAGTACTGAGAAGGGTCGTCGAATCGTCGGTAGCGAGCGGCAGTCGCTCGCCAAGGACCTGGTGAAGCGTTACACCTCCGGAGAGAGCATCCGGGCGCTTGCCGCTTCGACCGGCCGCTCCTATGGATTCGTCCACCGCGTGCTCACCGAATCCGGTGTGCAGTTGCGCCAGCGTGGCGGTGCCCGCCGCCGCAAGAAGGCGTGACAGCGGCCGACGCCGAGCCGGTAAAAACGTCAACCGCCGACGAAGTAGGCGTTCGCTACGAACAGGCTGGGCCGGTCGCGACGGTCACGTTGTGCCGGCCCGACGTTCTCAATGCACAGACTCCGGCCATGTGGTCGGAGCTCAGCAACATTTCCCGGAAATTGCCGGGCGACGTCCGCGTCGTCATTGTGCGAGCCGAAGGCCGCGCGTTTTCCGCCGGCCTGGATCTGTCTGTTGCCAAGGGCGACGGCGATTCCTCACTGGCTCGTCTGGCGCAGTTGTCAGCCGCTGACTGTGCCGATCGGATTGCGGGCTTCCAGGCCGCGTTCACGTGGTTGCGGAGTCCGTCCATCGTGTCCATCGCGGCGGTGCAGGGACATGCCATAGGCGCCGGCTTCCAGTTGGCGTTGAACTGTGACATGCGCGTGCTCGCCGATGACGCACGGTTCTCGATGGCCGAGGTGACGCTCGGCCTGGTGCCTGATCTGGGCGGGACGAAACGGCTCACCGAACTGGTCGGGCCGTCCCGGGCGCTGGAGATCTGTGTGACCGGTCGGCGGATCCCGGCCGACGAGGCCGACCGGATCGGTCTCGCCACCGCAGTGGTCCCGCGGACCGACCTGGACGACGCGGTCGCCGACCTGACAGCCGCCGTGCTGTCCGGGGACGCGAACGCGGTCGCCGAGATCAAGGGCCTGCTGGCCGGAGCATCCGGCCGGTCGTACGCGGAGCAGGACCGGGCCGAGCGGGAAGCGCAGACTCGCCGGCTCGCGGAACTGCTGGGGTCCGGGGAGTAGAACGGACCGCTCAGGGCAGCGGAGCGGTCCGGAGGAATAGCACCTTCGCCTCCCGGGTTGTCGTCATCTGCGGCACCCGGGAGGCGAATGGCATGAGCATGACCAGCTGGAGCATGCTGCGCTCGATCCAGAGCGCGGACAAGGTCGCGAAACACCAGGTGAAGCCGGGCACGACGAAGCGGATCGTGCGCTTCGCCCGGCCGTACCGCCGCGACATCGCGGTGTTCCTGGTCGCGGTGGTCTTCGACGCCGGCATCGGCGTGGCCACCCCGCTGCTCGCCGGCGACGTGATCAACACGATCACGCGCGGCGGCCCCGAGGCGTCCGCCACGGTCATCCGGATCGCGCTGTTCATCGCCGGTCTCGCGGTCGCCGACGCGCTGCTCTCGCTGGCCCAGCGGTGGTACTCGGCGCGCATCGGCGAGGGCATCATCCTCAGCCTGCGGACTCGCGTCTACGACCACGTGCAGCGCATGCCGCTGCAGTTCTTCACCCGCACGCAGACCGGCGCGCTGGTCAGCCGGCTCAACAACGACGTGGTCGGCGCGCAGCGCGCGTTCACGTCGACGCTCTCCGGGGTGCTCAGCAACGTCATCCAGCTGGTGCTCACCGCCGTGGTGATGTTCAGCCTGTCCTGGCCGATCACGGTGATCTCGCTGGCGCTGCTCCCGGTCTTCATCATCCCGGCGCGGCGGGTCGGCAAACGGCTCGCCGAGATCACCCGGGAGTCGTACAACCTCGACGCCAAGATGAATGCCACGATGACCGAGCGGTTCAACGTCTCGGGCGCGTTGCTGGTCAAGCTCTTCGGCCGGCCCGACACCGAGGCGGCGAAATTCGAGGAGCGCGCTTCCCGCGTACGCGATATCGGCGTCCAGCAGGCGATGTTCTCCCGCACGTTCTTCGTGGCGATGCTGCTCGTCGCGTCACTAGCCCAGGCGCTCACCTACGGGCTCGGCGGCTGGCTCGCCGTCCGCGGTGAGGTGTCCGCGGGCACCGTCGTGACGCTGGCGCTCCTGCTCACCCGCCTCTACGGCCCGCTCACCGCGCTCAGCAACGTCCGCGTCGACGTGATGAGCGCCCTGGTCTCGTTCGACCGGGTCTTCGAGGTGCTCGACCTGAAGCCGGGCATCGCCGAGAAGCCGGACGCGACCCCGATCCCGGCCGGTTCCGGACGCATCGAGTTCCGGGACGTGCAGTTCCGCTATCCGAGCGCGGCCGAGGTGTCACTCGCCACGCTGGAGGACGTGACGACCCTGGACCGGACCGAGAACACGCCGGTCCTGCACGGTGTCGACTTCACCGTCGAGCCGGGTCAGCTGGTCGCGCTCGTCGGCCCGTCCGGCGCCGGCAAGTCCACCACGTCGATGCTGGTCTCCCGGGTCTACGACGTCACCGGCGGTGCGGTCCGGGTCGGCGGCGTCGACGTCCGCGACGCGACCCTGGACTCGCTGCGGGACACGGTCGGCGTGGTCACGCAGGACTCGCACCTGTTCCACGAGACGATCAAGGACAATTTGGCGTACGCCCGCCCGGGCGCGACCGACGACGAGATGTGGGCCGCCCTGGACGGCGCGCAGGTCGGCGACCTCGTCCGGGCCCTGCCCGACGGGCTCGACACGGTGGTGGGCGAGCGCGGCTACCGATTCTCCGGCGGTGAGAAGCAGCGCATCGCGATCGCGCGGCTGCTGCTGAAACAGCCGTCGATCGTGATCCTCGACGAGGCCACCGCACACCTGGACAGCGAGTCCGAGGCGGCCGTGCAGCGGGCGCTGACCACGGCGCTGCGCGGGCGGACGGCCCTGGTCATCGCGCACCGGCTCTCCACGATCCGCGAGGCCGACCTGATCCTGGTCCTCGACCACGGGCGGGTCGTCGAGCGCGGCACGCACGAGTCGCTCGTCGCCGCCGGTGGGCTGTACGCGGACCTCTACCGCACCCAGTTCGCCACGGCCGCGTCCGAGCCACTGGTGCCGGAGGTGGAGATCGTCACGGTTCCCGCGCGTACCGTGGAGCCGTGACGGGCTTCCTGGTCTTCGCGGCGGTCCTGGCGGCCCTGCTGTGGGCGCTCGCCCGCTTCGGGGCGTGGGTCAAGCGCAAGGGCATCGGCGGCGGCATCATGGGCCCGATCGACGAGGTCTACCGCCCGGCCGCCGACCGGGCCCGCCGCGAGACCGCCATCCACGAGCAGCGGGTCCTCCCACCACGCCCCGGCGACGACTCGTTCAGGCAGCCACCTCGTGCAGCGCGCTGAGCTCGCGGGTCAGGCCGCCGCTTCGTGCAGCGCGCTGAGCTCGCGGGTCAGGCCGCCACCTCGTGCAGCACGCTGAGCTCGTGGGTCAGGCCGCCGCTTCGCGCAGCGCGCCGAATTCGCGGATCAGGTCCGGCAGCTGGAAGTGGGCGTTCAGCCCGCTCGGGTTCGGGAGGACCCAGACCGGGACGCCGCCGACCGTGTCCGGCTGCCGCCCGATCCGCGCCTTGGGACGGGCGAACGCGGAACGGTACGCGGTCACCCCGAGCACGGCCAGGAAGCGAGGCTGAACAACGCGGGCCAGTTCGGCCAGGATCGCACCGCCGGCCACCAGTTCCTCCGGGGCGAGCTCGTCGGCGCGGGCGGTGGCCCGGGCGACGACGTTCGTGATGCCGAGACCCAGGGCGGGCAGCAGGTACTGCTCCGAAGGGTGCAGCAGCCGGTCGGTGAAACCGGCGCCGTGCAGAGTCGGCCAGAACCGGTTGCCCGGGCGGGCGAAGTGATGACCGGTCGCCGCCGAGTAGAGGCTCGGGTTGATCCCGGAGAAAAGAATCTTCAGGTCTGGCCCGACCAGATCCGGAACGGTCCGGTCACCGGCCGCCGCGACCTCGTCGGCGGTCGGTTTCGGGAAGACCGTCACAGGGCGCGCGTCGAGCCGCCGTCGACCGGGATCACACACCCGGTCACGTAGCTCGCCGCCGGCGACAGCAGGAACGCCGCCACGCTGCCGAACTCGGCCGGCTCACCGATCCGGCGCACCGGGATGCGCTCGGAGACCTCGGCCGCCGCGGTCGCCGGATCCTCGGAGGCCTGGAACAGCTCACGGCTCCGCTCGGTCATGAACCGCCCCGGCAGGATCCCGAACACCCGGACGCCCCGCGGTCCGTACTCGTCGGCCATGTCCTTCGCCGCCATCGCCAGACCCGGCCGCAGCCCGTTGGAGAGGCCGAGCCCGCTCAGCGGCGCCTTCACCGAGGTGGACAGCACCAGCCCGATCGCGCCACCCTCGGGCAGCGCCGACGCGAACGTCCGGACCGCGCGCACCGACCCCAGGAACACCGTCTCGAACGCGGTGCGCCACTGGTCGTCGCTCATGCTCGCCGCCGTGCCCGGCGTCGGACCGCCCACCGAGACCAGCGCGCCGTCCAGCCGCCCGAACCGCTCGGTCGCCGTGTCCACCAACTCCCGCGGAGTATCGGGATCGGACAGGTCGGCGGTCACCCCGACGGCGTTGCCCGCCCCGAGCAGGTCGACGGCGTCGGCGATCTTCTCCTCGTCGCGCGACGAGACCACCACCCGCGCGCCGTCGGCGACGAGCGCCTGCGCGGTGGCCAGCCCCAGCCCTCGCGAGGCGCCGGTCAGGATGAAGACACGTTCGGACAACCCGAGATCCATGACGCCTATCCTCCCAGAGCCGCCGCCGTGGCCGCGTCGGCCGGAAGGAACGCCTCGATCGCCAGCTCGGAGAGGGTCACGTCGCGCGGCGTCCCGAGCACCGACGTGATCGTGAAGAAGTTCAGACCGTCGTACCGCAGAGGAACGACGACCCCGAGCGGACCGGCGGCGATCTCGCCGCCGGGATAGCCGCTCAGCTCGGTGCGCAGGTCGCGCAGCACCGGGTCGGCGGTCGCGGCGGCCTGCCGGTCCAGGCGGTGCAGCAGATGCGTGCGCCACTCGGCCAGGTTCTCGATCCGCGGCGCCAGCCCGTCCGGGTGCAGGGCCAGGCGCAACACGTTCACCGGCGGCTCCAGCAACGCCGGCGCGCAGCCGTCGGTGAACCGCGTCACCGCCGCGTTCGCGTCCACCATCGTCCAATGCCGATCGATGAGAACGGCGGGGTTGGGCCCGTGCCCGTCCAGCACCTGCCGCAGCCCGAGCAGGACATCCGCCAGAGGCGGGTCGTCGAGGTCCGCTTCGGAATAGGCCGGCGCATAGCCGCCGGCCAGCAGCAACTCATTGCGACTGCGCAGCGGTACGTCCAACTCCCGCGCCAGCCGCAGAATCATGTCCCGGGTCGGTCGTGACCGGCCGGTCTCCACGAAGGACAGGTGCCGTGCGGAGACCCCCGCCCGGCCGGACAGGTCGAGCTGACTCAGCCGCCGCTCACCCCGCCACGTGCGCAACAACTGCCCCACCGCGCTCATGCCCGCCAGGCTATGCGCCCTCCCGTCCCGGCGTCATTCACCTCGGAGGTAACCGCCACCCCTACCCTGGCCCACCCCACCACCGGCGGGCACCGCGACCATGTGCGCCGTCCCGGCCGTTTGGTGCCACCGACCCGGACAACCACGCTGAACCCCGGCCGCCCGGCCTCGGGGTTGTCGTCGAGCGGTGATTCCGGCCGTGACTGCCGGCCGAAGCTCGCCGGCCGGCCCTCACGGCTGCCTTCGACCGGCCCGAGAGCCGGGGCAGGAGCGTGCCGGGTCAGGCGCGGGCGGCCATGATGGCGGACAGACCCTGGATCACGTTGCCGACCACGCGCGTCGGGGCGAACCGGGTGTCCATCCACTCCCGCCCGCGGTGCAGCCACACGCTGGGGAGGCCGAGGGCGGCCGCGCCACCGATGTCGGCTTCGGGGCTGTCGCCGACGACCCACGCGCCGGCGAGACGCATCCGGACCTTCTGGGCGGCGAGGGCGAAGATCCGCGGGTTGGGTTTGCTGACGCCGGCCTGCTCCGAAATCACCCAGTCGGCGACATAACGGTCGAGCCCCGTACGCCGGATGCGCCCTTCTGATTGCTCGGTCGCACCGTTCGTGACGACGACCGGGACGAGGCCGGCGTCGGCGGCGATCTCCAGGGCGCAGCCGACCATCGGATCGAGCCGCTCGAATGCCTGCGGTCCCTCGTGGAGCTCGTCGACGAGATCGATGGCCGGCACTCGTAGCTGGTAGCGGTCCCGGATCTGGTCGGCGAGGTCCCACCGGGAGGTCAGGCCGTCGGCGTCCACGGCGACCAGCCAATCAAGATCATCTTGCGAGGCGCCGATCTCGTCGAGGAAACCTTTAGCCCACAGCCGGTACGCACCGCTGCGGTCGAGCAGGGTGTCGTCCAGGGCGAGGAAGACTAGAGGCACCCGGGCACTTTACGTGAGCGGCGCCCGAAGCGAACAGTCCAGGACTGTAAACAAAAAGCGGAAGACTTGACGTAATTCGCGTCATCCGATCGTGGCTTTAAAAGCCGTACGTACGGATTGCAAGACGGCGGGGCCACGTGACACGATCAGCAGTGTGCCCAGGGTAAGCCAGGACCAGCTCGACGCCCGCCGCCACGAGATCCTCACGGCGGCGCGGGGCTGCTTCGCGCGCTTCGGCTACGAGGGCGCCACGGTCCGCCGTCTCGAGGAAGCCACGGGCATGTCCCGCGGCGCGATTTTCCACCATTTTCGTGACAAGGAATCGCTGTTCCTCGCCGTCGCCGAGGACGACGCCGCCACGATGGTCGAGACGGTGGCCCGCAACGGCCTCGTCCAGGTGATGCGTGACCTGCTCGCGCGCGCCGGCACCAGCGACGGCGACACGGCCGGCTGGCTCGGCACGCAGCTCGAGGTGTCGCACCGGCTGCGCACCGATCCCGCGTTCGCCAAGCGCTGGGCCGAGCGGTCGGCCGCGATCGCCGACGCGACCCGCGAGCGGCTCCAACGCCAGCGCGACGCGGGCGTGCTCCGGCAGGACGTCCCGGTCGAGGTGCTCACGCAGTTCCTCGAGCTGGCCTACGACGGCCTCGTCCTGCACCTGGCCACCGGCCGTCCGCCGGGCGACCTCGCGCGGGTGCTCGACCTCGTCGAGGACGCGGTCCGCCGGCACTGAGAAGGATCAACTTCAAGATCTTCATTGCCTGTCTCCGCTGTGGTCGCCGACCGTCGCTCCCGCGGGGACCCTTCCGGTCCGAGCAGGGGCGCGGGGCGCCCCTGAACGCTCAGCCCGCAAGGGCGGCGTCCGTGGCGGGTCGAGCTCAGAGCAGCAAACCCGTTGTGAAGCCGCCCGCCCGTCGGAGCCCGCGAGGTGGGCGTGTGGTCCCGCAGGCAGCGCGCCTCACCCTCCCGGCCGCTCACGAGGAACGAACAACCACGGTCAGAACCAGCCGGGAGTTGCCGCCGCGGAGCGGGCCGGAGGTCGCGTGCGGGTGGAGTGCGATGTCGGACACGTGCGGGGGTGTGCCGGGTTCGCGGCCGAGGTGAATAGGCTTCGGGGATGGATGACAACAATGTGCTGACCCGCATTCACGGCCTGGTCGAGGAGGAGCACAAGCTGCGGCAGGAGCTGGCGCAGGGCAAGATCTCCTCCACCGAGGAGCACGCCCGCCTCAAGGACGTCGAGGAGGCGCTCGACCAGTGCTGGGATCTGCTGCGCCGTCGCCGGGCCGCCCGGGAATTCGGCAACAACCCCGACTCCGAGCAGGCTCACAGCGTCAGCGAGGTGGAGAACTACCTGCAGTGATCCGGTGTGCGGCCGCCGCTGTCGATCGGCGGCCGCACATCGGGCCGTGCCCGTCGCCCCGGCCGGGGTGAGCGGGGCCGGGGCTTCGAGCATGCGGGACGGCCGCCGGCCTGCCGGGCGACGGCGAGTGAGCCGGTCAGCGGCCTGCCGGGCGACGGCGCGAGCCGGTCAGCGGCCTGCCGGGCGACGGCGCGAGCCGGTCAGCGGCCTGCCGGGCGACGGCGAGTGGGCCGGTCAGCGGCCTGCCTGGCGACGGCGCGAGCCGGTCAGCGGCCGGCGGGGCGGTTGTCGCGCGGGCGACGGCAACCGGTGATGCGGGACGTCCGGGTCGGGACCGGGCGGGGGTCCGGCCGGGGCCTCATCGGAGTCCCGCCTCGAACAGCAGCTGGTCGATCAGTTCCTCGGCGTCGACCGGGAGCCCGCGGGCGCGGAACCAGGTTGCCACGTTGGTGACGTCGCGGGCGATGAACTCGGCGCCGCGCGGGTTGGCGACCACGTCGACGATCTGCGGCAGGTCGATCAGGACCAGCCGGCCGTCGTGGACCAGTGTGTTGTAGGGCGACAGGTCACCGTGCGCGACCTGCGCGCGGGACAGGACCGACAGCGCGTCGACCATCTGCCGCCACAGGTCCTCGAGCTCGTCGGCGCCGGAGCGGATCTGGGCGAGCCGCGGCGCGGCCTCCCCGGTCTCCCAGTCGCCGATGAACTCCAGCATCACTTCGGTGCCGATGAGCTGCACCGGGTACGGCACGCAGACCAGCCCGCTCTCCTGGCCGACCTGCCACAGGCGCCCGAGTGCGTCGAACTCGGCGGCCGCCCACTGGCCGGCGATGAGTTCCTTGCCGAACGAGGTGCGGTTCGTCATCGCCCGCATCTCCCGGGACCGGCGGACGCGGCGGCCTTCGAGGTAGCCCGCGTCGCGGTGGAACATGCGGTGCTCGCCGTCCCGGTACCGTTTCGCGGCGAGCATGCTGACCTGCCCGGTCGCCGGCAGCCAGCGCCGGACCAGGAAGACGTCCGCTTCCTTGCCGGTCTTGAGGACGCCCAGCTCGGTGTCGACCGCGCCGTGCTCGGTGCGCAGCCAGTCGGGTCTCGGGTCGGGACCGTGCAACGCACCGTCCCAGGTGGACCACCGGTCACCGACCTCGGGCAGGTCGGGGTCTTCGTGGAGGGCCGGTTCGAGCCGGCCGCGCTTCAGGAAGTCGGACTCGTCGTCGTCGAACTTGCGACGGCCGCGGCGCATGGTCGCCGGACCGTAGGAGTCGTGCTCTCGCACTGGAGGTTCTCCTCGGAGAAAGAAGTTTTCGGGGAAGCCGGAACAGCAGGCATGACAAAGACAGCCATCTTGTGGCCACCCCCTTCTCTCTCGAGCCGGCGCCAGGGCCGGACAGTGCGCGCGGCGATGCCACCGCGGTGCGCGCACGACTTTTCCCCACCCGGGATGACCACGCAACCGATTTATTCGCGCCGGTGTGGCGGGTTCTCGGTCTGACCGTGCCCACCCACGGAGGTCGCCCTTTCGATCCGAGCGTTCTGGCCGCCCCAGCGGCCTGCTCGGATCGGAAGGGTCCCCGCGGGAGCGACGATCGGGACCACAGCGGAGACAGGCAATGAAGATCTTGAAGTTGGTCCGATGCCGGAAATGCGGAACGCCCCGCCCTCCGAGTGGAGAGCGGGGCGTCCGGACAGCGAGATGTCAGCTGCGGAGCATCTTGCGGAGGACGTACTGCAGGATGCCGCCGTTGCGGTAGTAGTCGGCCTCGCCGGGCGTGTCGATGCGGACGACCGCGTCGAACTCGAGGCCGGTGTCGGTGGTGACCTTGACCGTGCGCGGGGTGGTGCCGTTGTTGAGCTCGGTGACGCCGGCGAACGAGAACGTCTCGGTGCCGGTCAGGCCGAGCGACTCGGCGGTCTCGCCCTGCGGGAACTGCAGCGGGAGCACGCCCATGCCGATCAGGTTCGAGCGGTGGATGCGCTCGTAGCTCTCGGCGATGACGGCGCGCACGCCGAGGAGCATGGTGCCCTTGGCGGCCCAGTCACGGGAGGAACCCGAGCCGTACTCCTTGCCGGCGAGGATGACCAGCGGGACGCCGGCCTCCTGGTAGGCGACCGAGGCGTCGAAGATCGTGGTCTGCTCGCCGGTCAGGTGGTTGACCGTGAAGCCGCCCTCGACGTCGTTCAGCAGCTGGTTGCGCAGCCGGATGTTGGCGAACGTGCCGCGGATCATGACCTCGTGGTTGCCGCGGCGCGAGCCGTAGCTGTTGAACTCGGCGCGCGGGACGCCGTGCTCGGCCAGGTACTTCCCGGCGGGCGAGTCGGCCTTGATCGAGCTGGCCGGGGAGATGTGGTCGGTGGTGACCGAGTCGCCCAGCTTGGCCAGCACGCGCGCGCCGGAGATGTCGGTGACCGGGCTCGGGTCGGCCTGCATGCCCTCGAAGTACGGGGGCTTGCGGACGTAGGTGGAGTCCCCGGCCCAGGCGAAGGTGTCGCCGGTCGGGGTCGGCAGCGACTGCCACTGCTGGTCGCCGGCGAAGACGTCCTGGTACGCCGTGGAGAAGCCCTCGGCGCCGATGGCCTGCGCGATGACCGCGTCGATCTCCTGCGCGGACGGCCAGATGTCGTTGAGGTAGACCGGCTTGCCGTCCGACCCCGTGCCGAGCGGCTCGGTGGTGATGTCGATGTCCATCGAGCCGGCGAGCGCGTACGCCACGACGAGCGGCGGCGACGCCAGGTAGTTCATCTTGACGTCCGGGTTGATCCGGCCCTCGAAGTTGCGGTTGCCGGAGAGGACGCTGACCGCGGTCAGGTCGTTCTCGTTGATCGCGGCCGAGACCTCCTCGGGCAGCGGGCCCGAGTTGCCGATGCAGGTGGTGCAGCCGTAGCCGACCAGGTTGAAACCGATCTTGTCCAGGTACGGCGTGAGGCCGGACCGGTCGTAGTAGTCGGAGACGACCTTGGAACCGGGGGCCAGGGTGGTCTTGACCCACGGCTTGCGGGTCAGGCCCTTCTCGACCGCCTTCTTCGCCAGCAGCGCCGCACCGATCATCACCTGCGGGTTCGAGGTGTTGGTGCAGGACGTGATGGCGGCGATGACGACCGCGCCGTGGTCCAGCTCGTACGTCACGCCGTCGTCGCCCTTGACCACGGTCGGCTTCGACGTGCGGCCGGTGGCGCCGAGGGCGGCGCTGAACGCGTGCGGCTTGTCGGCCTCGTCGTCGACGCCGTTGGCGGGCGAGTCGGATGCCGGGAAGGACTCCTCGCTGGCCTCGTCGGCGTGGCCGTGCGGGGCGGCGTAGTTCGGCAGCGCCTCACGGAACGCGGACTTGGCCTCGCTGAGCAGCACGCGGTCCTGCGGGCGCTTCGGGCCGGCCAGCGACGGGACGATCGTGGAGAGGTCGAGCTCGAGCTTCTCGGAGTAGTCCGGCTCGGCGTTCGGGTCGAGCCAGAGACCCTGCCGCTTCGCGTACGCCTCGACGAGCGCGACCTGCTGCTCGGTGCGGCCGGTCAGCTTCAGGTAGTCGATGGTCTGCTCGTCGATCGGGAAGATCGCGACGGTCGACCCGTACTCCGGGGACATGTTGCCGATGGTGGCCCGGTTGGCCAGCGGCACCGCGCTCACGCCGGGGCCGTAGAACTCGACGAACTTGCTGACCACGCCGTGCTTGCGCAGCATTTCGGTGATCGTGAGAACCAGGTCGGTGGCGGTGGTGCCGGCCGGCGCCTCGCCGGAGAGCTTGAAGCCGACGACGCGCGGGATCAGCATGCTGACCGGCTGGCCGAGCATCGCGGCCTCGGCCTCGATGCCACCGACGCCCCAGCCCAGCACGCCCAGGCCGTTGACCATGGTGGTGTGCGAGTCGGTGCCGACCACGGTGTCCGGGTAGGCCTGACCGTTGCGCTCCATGATGGTGCGGGCCAGGTATTCGATGTTGACCTGGTGCACGATGCCGGTGCCGGGCGGGACGACCTTGAACTCGTTGAACGCGGTCTGGCCCCAGCGCAGGAACTGGTAGCGCTCGCGGTTGCGCTGGTACTCCAGCTCGACGTTGCGCTGGAAGGCGTCCGCACGGCCGAACAGGTCGGCGATGACCGAGTGGTCGATGACCAGCTCGGCCGGGGCGAGCGGGTTGACCTTGGTCGGGTCGCCGCCCAGGTCCTTCACGGCCTCGCGCATGGTGGCCAGGTCGACCACGCAGGGAACGCCGGTGAAGTCCTGCATCAGCACCCGTGCCGGGGTGAACTGGATCTCGACGCTGGGGTCGGCGTTCTGGTCCCAGGAGCCGAGCGCGTTGATGTGGTCGGCGGTGATGTTCGCGCCGTCCTCAGTACGCAGCAGGTTCTCCAGGAGGATCTTCAAGGAGTAGGGCAGGCGATCGTGCCCCTTCACCTTGTCGATCGTGAAAATCTCGTAGCTCGCGTCTCCGACGCGCAGCTCGCTCTTCGCACCAAAGGTGTCGAGGCTGGCCACCGTCATCTCCTTCACACCCAGCGACTGGAAGTCAAGTCTTTCGCACCGAAAGGGCGACCTTCGGATTAGGTTTGCCTAACTCTCGGTTGTGCCGTCCGGTAAACCGTACGTCCGTCTTGCTAGCCCTCGCAAGGCGGGGTCCACGTGCTGATCCTTCCAGCCGCTCGTGTTTGGTTCCGTCGATTCCCGGGAAAGCCGCGCGCATGACGACCCAGGCGGATCTGGATCAGCTCACCGAGTTCTTCGGCCGTTACGGCGTGGCGCTCACCACGGGCGACATCGCGGTGATCGCGGGGTGCCACGCACTGCCGGGGATGGTGGTGGCCGACTCGTACAGCTTCACGTTCAGTTCGCCGGCGGCCGTGGCGTTGTCGTTTCTGGGCGCGGCTCCCACGTACCGGGATCAGATGATCGTCGCGGCCCACGCGCAACTGCTCGACGTGCAGCGCGTCTCCACCGCCCTGTCCCTGGTCGAGGTGGAGTGGGAATACCTGGACAGCGGGGGTGGCGCGGTGCCCGGAGAGCGCTACCGCTACCTGATTCGCACCGGCGCCGACGGGCCGCTGATCACGACGGTGATCGCTTCCCGCTGAAATCGTCGTATCCCGGTGCGACGATGTGGCGGTGTCGTGGCTGATCGTTCACTACCACCGTTCCGACGACGACTACTCCGGGTGGTCACTGCGCGCGTGGGGTGACGTCGCCGTGCAGGAGGCGCCCTTCACCGGCGCCGACGACTTCGGCCGTTTCGCCTGGGTGCGCATCCCGGCCGGGGCCGCGTCGGTGGGCTTCCTGGTGGAGCACGCCGACGGGCGCAAGGACGTCGAGGCCGACCGGTTCGTCGTCGTCCACGCCGCCGCCGAGATCTGGCTGCGCTCCGGCGACGAGCGCGTCTCCTTCGCCGAGCCGGTCCCCGAGCCCCCGGCCGGTGAGGCGGTGATCCACTACCGGCGTCCCGGCGGGGACTACGAGGGGTGGGGTCTGCACTGCTGGGAGGGCGTTCCCGACAAGATCAAGACCTTTTGGCGTACGCCGTTGATGCCCGCCGCGTTCGACGAGTTCGGCGCGGTGTTCCGGGTTCCGCTCAAGCCGGACGCGGCCGGTCTGCGCTACGTGCTGCACCGCGCCGAGGAGAAGGACCTTCCCGACGATCAGCGGCTCGACCTGACCGTCGCCCGGGAGCTCTGGGTGCTCGCCGGCACGGTCGAGCCGATCCGCCCCGACCTGGGCACGCTCGGCCCCGAGCTGGACCCGGCCCGGGCCCACGCCGTGTTCCTCGACCGCACCACGATCGCCCTGCCCGAGTGGTTCGCGAGCCGGGCCGCCACGTTCGAGCTCTTCAGCGGCAAGACCGCGTTCCCCCTCACGCCCCGCCCCGGTGGCCTCTTCCAGGCGCAGAGCCGCCGCTTCCCGCACCTGCGGGCCTACCGCGCCTACGCGGTCCGCGAGCTGGGCGACCGTGAGCTGGGTGAGCTGCTGCGCGACCGGCTGCTGGTCGAGGGGCGGGCCGGCGGCGGTGAGGTGACCGCGCGGACCGGGGTGCAGATCGCCGGCGTGCTCGACGACCTCTACCTCGAGGCCGCCGACGCCGACCTGGGGCTGACCCTGGACGTCGACCAGCCGCGGCTCGCGGTGTGGGCGCCGACCGCGCGGGACGTGCAGCTGGAGCTCTACCGTGACCCGCAGGCCGAGCCGCGGCTGCTGCCGATGGACCGCGACGAGCTGAACGGCGTGTGGTCGATTCCGGTCAAGCGCAAGTGGCTCGGGCGTTACTACCGCTACCGGGTGGAGGTGTGGCACCCGGCCGCGCAACGGGTCGTGACGACGAGCGTGACCGATCCGTACTCGGTGTCGCTGGCCCCCGACTCCACCCACAGTCAGCTCGTCGACCTCTTCGAGGACCCGGAACTCGCCCCGCCCGGCTGGGCCGGCCTGGTGAAACCGGCCGCCGTGGCCCCGGCGCGGATGCAGATCGCCGAGGTGTCCGTCCGGGACTTCTCCATTTTCGACAGCACGGTGCCGGCCGGGGAACGGGGCACGTTCCTGGCGTTCGCCCGCCCCGGGGCGGACGGGATGCGCCACCTGCGCTCGCTCGCCGAGGCCGGGCTGACCCACGTGCACCTGCTGCCGGTCAACGACTTCGCCACCGTCCCCGACCGCCGCGCCGACCAGGCCCAGCCCGCCTGCGACCTGGCCTCCTTCCCGCCGGACTCGCCCGAGCAGCAGCGCGCGGTGGCGGCGGTGGCCGACCGGGACGGCTACAACTGGGGCTACGACCCGTGGCACTGGACGACGCCGGAGGGCAGCTACGCCACCGACCCGGCCGGGACGGCGCGGATCCGGGAACTGCGGGCCGCGGTGGCCGGGCTCAACACGGCCGGGCTGCGCGTGGTGCTCGACGTCGTCTACAACCACACGATGGGCGACGGGCTCGACCGGTTCAGCGTGCTCGACCGGATCGTGCCCGGCTACTACCACCGGCTGCTGCCCGACGGCAGCACCGCGGAGTCGACCTGCTGCCCGAACACCGCGCCCGAACACATGATGATGGGCAAGCTGGTCATCGACTCGCTGGTGACGCTGGCCAAGGCGTACAAAGTCGACGGTTTCCGCTTCGATCTGATGGGCCACCATCCGCGCTCGAACATCCTGGAGGCGCGGCTCGCCCTCGACCACCGGGTCGAGCACGGTCAGGACATCTGCCTGTACGGCGAGGGGTGGAACTTCGGGGAGGTCGCCTACGACGCGCGGTTCGCGCAGGCGACGCAGGTCAACATGGCCGGGACCGGGATCGGCTCGTTCAACGACCGGATGCGGGACGCGGCACGCGGCGGGGGCGCGTTCGGGGACGACCCGGGGGTGCCGGGCTTCGCGACCGGGCTCGGCTCGCGCACGCCCGGCGCGGTCCACGATCTGATCAAAGTCGGACTTGCGGGCGGGCTGGCGACGTACCGCTTCGTCAATCACGACGGGCTGGAACGCAGCGGGGCGCAGGTCGACTACAACGGCTCGCCGTGCGGGTACGCGGCCGCGCCCGGCGAGACGGTCAACTACGTCGACGCGCACGACAACGAGATCCTGTACGACGCGATGGCGTTCAAACTCCCCGCCGGAACGCGCTCGGTCGACCGGGCCAGGATGCAGGTGCTCGCACTCGCGCTGGTGGTGCTCGGGCAGGGAGCCGGCTTCGTGGCGCTCGGCAGCGAGCGGTTGCGGTCGAAGTCCCTCGACCGCAACTCGTTCAACTCGGGGGACTGGTTCAACCAGATCCGGTGGGACCCCGGACAGGGCAACGGATTCGGCGTCGGACTGCCACCCTTCGCCGACAACGGCGACAAATGGGACTTCGCGCGGCCGTTGCTGGCCGACCCGGCGCTCGTGCCCAGCCCCGAAGTGATCGACCTGGCCGCCGAGCGGTACCGGGAACTGCTGCGGATCCGGCGCTCGTCACCGGCGTTCGGGCTGCCCACCGCGGACGAGGTGCAGCGGCGGGTGACGTTCCCGCTCGGCGGGCCCGGCGAGACCCCCGGCGTGATCGTGATGGGCCTCGACGGAACCGGGCTCGACGAACGCTGGCGGCGGATCGTGGTCGTGTTCAACGCCACCGACGAACTGACCTGCCAGTTCGTGCCGGACGAAGGGGCGCTGCGACTCCACCCGGAGCTGACCGCGTCGATCGACCCGGTGCTGCGCGGGGCATCGGCGGTGACCAAGCTGGACGGGGTGGAGTTGACCGTGCCGGCGCGGCAGGTCGCCGTCTTCGTCGCCGGGCTCTCGGGGTGAGCGACGATCGCGGACACTCGTGAGCCCCGCACCCGAACGTGAGCGCGGCTGCGCTAGATTGCGCCGCGTGGCACGCCGGTGGTCGGCGGTCCTGGTCTGCCGGCTGCCGGAAGCCGCGCGCCTGCCGGTCGCCGGGGGTTCGCGCCTGTCGGTGGGCGTGGCTCGCCGAGCGTCGGCGGCCGGGTGAAGCGGAGGTTGTGGTGCGGTTCGAGCGTGCCCTGTGCGCGTTGGCGTTCGCCGGTCTGATCGCCGGATGCAGCTCGTCGTCGGACGAGCCGAAGATCACCGATCCGGGTGGCTCGGCGTCCGCGCCCGCCCCGGTCGCGGCCGCGTCGGCGCCGGCCTGGACGGAACCCGCCTCCTACTCGTTCACGCTGACCCGCGGCTGTGACCCGGCCAAACCCGTCGGGAAGTATCAGGCGACCGTGCAGGGCGGCGTGGTCACCACGTCGGCGCGGGTCGGCGGCACGAGCGCGTCCCCGGGGCCGTCGTCCGACGTGGACCTGGGCCCGGTCACCGGCGACGGCGGCGAGGAGATCGAGGTTCCGACGCTGAAGGAGCTGGCCGGGATGGCGCAGACCACGGCGGACGACGGGGGCGAGGTCGCCACGGAGTACGACGGGACCGACGGCCACCCGGTCAAGGTCACCATCAACGTGACCGGCGAAGCCGGCGGCGCCGAGTGCTGGATCGTGTCCGACTACAAGGCCGGCTAGAGCGCGGCGCTGCCCAGAAGCGCGACCTCGGTGCCGACCGGACCCCGGCGTCATCGAGGAGCGCGACCGGCTAGAGCGCCGGATGTTCGAGCAGGGCGACGAGGAAGAACTCGGCGCCCGCCCCGAACGCCGCGGCCAGCGCGTACCCGATCGCGGCGTCGAGCGGCCCGGCCGATTCCACCAGCGTGGCCTTCACCTTGCCGGACTCCGCGATCGTGAAGTCACCGACCGCGAAGCCGTCCCGCTGCAGCCGGCTGCTCTCCGCGGTTCGCGGCCGGTACACGTACTGCCGGCCGTCGTGCTCGACCACCACCCGGTACGAGAACCGTGACCATCGCCCGGCCCCCGGTCGGAGGATGGCCGGGAGGTCGTCGACGGTCATCCACAGGTGCTGCCGGTCGCGGGTGCCGATCGGGATGTGCGCCTGGAGTTCCGGCTGGTGGAGCCGTTCGACCGTGGCGGTGTGCCGGCGGCCCTCGGCCCGGACCTCGACGGCCACCCGGCCGTCGGTCCGCTCGACGTCGACGAGGTAGGCGCGGGCGTCGGTCACGGCGGCTCCCGTTCAAGATCGGCGGGGTGCGAGCCGTCAATCCTCGCAGCACCCCGCAAACCTCACCCGAGGCCGCCGACCACCCATCGGCCGTTCCACGACCGCACACCGGCCGACGCCCGGCCGGTGGGCGACCGCCCACCGGCGACCGCCGGCCTGTGACCGCCGGCCGGCGACCGCCGGCCTGTGACCGCCCACCGGCGACCGCCGGCCTGTGACCGCCCACCGGCGACCGCCGGCCGGTGACCGCCCACCGGCGACCGCCGGCCGGTGACCGTCGGCGGCGACCGTCGGCCTGTGACCGTCCACCGGGCGGCGCCGCGACGGTCGGTCGCACCGTGCGGGCTCAGCCCGGCAGGCGCGGCCCCGCTTCCCGCTGAGCCGCGAGCCACGTCTCGACCTCACCCGAGGTCCGCGGCAGCCCGTCGGACAGGTTCCGGCAGCCGTCCGCGGTGACCAGCACGTCGTCCTCGATCCGGATGCCGATGCCGCGCAGTTCCTCGGGCACCAGGTCGTCCTCCGGCTGGAAGTAGAGCCCCGGCTCCACCGTCAGCACGTAGCCCTCCCCGAGCGCACCCTCCCGATATGTCTCATTACGCGCGTGCGCGCAGTCGTGCACGTCGATGCCGAGCATGTGCCCGAAGCCGTGCAGCGTCCACCGCCGGTAGATCGTGCTGTCCTCGGCCATCGCCTCGTCGACGCTGACCGGGAGCAGGCCCAGGTCGTGCAGCCCCTCGGTCAGGACGCGCATGCAGACCTGGTGCACGTCCTTGAAGAGCACGCCGGGACGGACCGCCTCGATGCCGGCCTGCTGCGAGGCATACACGATGTCGTAGACCTGGCGCTGCAGCGGCGTGAACGTCCCGGAGACCGGCACCGTGCGGGTTACGTCGGCGGTGTAGAGGTTGTGCCCCTCCACGCCCATGTCCATCAGCAGCAGCTCGCCCGGCGTCGTCACGCCGGTGTTGCGCACCCAGTGCAGGATCGTCGCGTGCGCGCCGGCGCCGACGATCGACCCGTAGCCGATGTCGTTGCCGTCGTGCCGCGCCCGCAGCCCGAAAACGCCCTCCAGCAGGCGCTCCTTGACCCCGCGGTCGGCCGGCAGGACGCGGGCCACGTCCTCGAAGCCGCGCACGGTGGCGTCGATCGCGGCCTGCAGCTGGGCGATCTCCCACTCGTCCTTGACCAGCTTGAGCTCGGAGATCGTCCAGGCCAGCTCGCGGTCGCGGGGCCGGTCCCGGTTCGGCTCGTAGGCCAGGATGGCCCGGTCGACGTTCGCGTCGAGGCCGCGCAGCACGCGGGTGCGGCCCGGCGCCGACTGGGCCAGGGCGGAGCCCAGGTGGCCCAGCGAAGCGGTCTCCAGGCCCAGCTCCGTCGATTTCTCGGCCAGGGTGTGGGTGCGGCCGATCCAGAGCTCGCCGTTGCGGTCACGGAAGAACCGGTCGGTGTCCTTGGAGTTGCGCTCGCGGGTGAAGAGCACCGCCTCGTGCCCGGACGCGGTCGGGTGCAGGATCAGCACGCTGTCCGGATCGCGGTCGCCGGTCAGGTAGAAGAAGTCGCTGCCGGGGCGGAACGGGTGATCCGTGTCGTTCGCCCGGACCTTCTCGTTCCCGCTTGGGATGATCAGTGTCTCACCGGGGAACGCCTCGGAGAGCGCGGCGCGGCGCTTCGCATAGTTCGGCGCCTCGGGCACCGGCGCGACCGAGATCGCGTCCTCTCGCCAGCCGGTGCGCATGAACTGCAGGAACGCCTCCGGAAAAGCGGGGTCGTGCGACTCCGTCTTCGGTGCGGGCTGCGCGCCGCCGTCCTTCTGCGCCATCGTGGGGTGCCTCCGTTCGCGAGCTGTGACCCGACGTTACCGCCTGCCACCGACGAAACGCAGCGCCCGGTGACCCGGGCGACTTTTGAAGATCAAGTGCAACGTCGAACTCTTCAGGTCCTGTCTCCGCCGTGGTCCCTCTCCGTGTCCGTGGGAGGTTGCGGCCGCGAAGACCCCGCATGGCCGTACCCGAAAGGAAGTTTGAGGCAACCGACACGTGCGCCGGCCGTTCCGGCGACCCCCGGCCCGGTCCTCGTGGTCTCCGCGTGCAGGACCAGCGAGCGCGGCATCTGCTCGTCGGCGAACATCCAGCGCTGTTCCCGGCTCACGACCGCGGCCCCGCGCGCGTCCGCGGTGAAGTCCAGCCAGATCTCGTTGGCCGGATTCGCGTACCGCGGGTCGGCCGAGGGTTTCTCCTTCGACGCCGCCGGGTCGTGCTGATGCTGGTAGTGCGGCCCGGCCGCCTTCGGGTCCTCGCCGCAGTCGGCCACGTGCATGTGCGCGCCGTAGGCCCGCCCCGGCACCAGCCCGGTCACGTCCAGCCGGACCCACAGGTTGTGCCCGGTCGAGCTGAACTCGACCTGCGCGGTGGCGCCGGGCGGGACGGCCTTGACGTCGTACGTGATCGCCTGAGCCCCTGGCCGCCAGGTCTGGAAGACCGCCGGCCCGTTCCCGGCCGCGGCGACCGCGGGCGAGGTGGCGAGGCAGGCCGCGGTGGCCGCCAGAGGCAGAGTCTTGAGTATCCGGTTGGCAAACATGCCTTAATTCTCTCAAAAGAGGATTTATCCGGTGCAGCAACCTCAGGCTGGATTTCCCGGCCGCGGGGCGCGAGGCTGAGACCCGGCGAAGCAACGGAAGGACTGGCATGGGTTACGCGGTGGTGCTGGGCGAGGCGCTGATCGATCTGCTCGAGGCCGACCTGGGCGGCGAGCAGATCTACCGTCAGGCGATCGGCGGCGCGCCACTCAACGTCGCCGTCGGGGTCGCCCGGCTCGGCGGCCGGGTGGAGTACGCGGGGACGCTGAGCACCGACGTCCTCGGCGACCGCATCGCCGCGTTCCTCACCGAGACCGGCGTCGGGGAGAGGGGCGTGCGGCGCGTCGACGTGCCGACCACGCTCGCGGTCACGACGTTCGAGGGCGCCGAACCGGGGTTCACGTTCTACGGCGAGCCCCCGTCGTACGCGTTGCTCGCCCCCGGCGACCTCGACCAGGCGACGCTGGCCGGGGCGGAGGTGCTCTACACCGGCTCGATCTGCCTGCTCCGGGAGCCGTTCCGGGCCACCGCCCGGCAGGCCTGGGCCGGTTTCGGCGGCATCCGCGTCTTCGACCCGAACGTCCGTCCCAAACTGCTCCCCGACGAGGCCGCCCTGACCGCCCTGCGCGACCTGGTCGAAGAGTTCTTCGCCACCGCCGACCTGGTCAAGCTCAGCTCGGCCGACGCCCAGCTGCTCTACGGGGACAGCGACCCGGCCGCCGCCGCCGACCGGATCCGCGCGCTGGGCGCCGGCACGGTCGTGGTGACCTGCGGCGCGCAGGGCGCCCACGTCGCCGCCGCGGACGGCGCGGTGATGCTCCCGGCCCCCGCGGTCGCCGCGATCGACGCCACCGGCGCCGGCGACTCGGTGATGGGCGCGCTGGTCCGCCGCCTGCTCGCCGACGGCCGCCCGTCCGGCCTGGCCGCCTGGGAGGGCCACGTCCGTTACGCCCTCGCGGTCGCCGGCCTGGTCTGCGAACGTCAGGGCGGCGCCACCGCCATGCCCACCCCCACCGAGCTGGCCGCTCGCTGGCCCAGTCTCTGACCCGGCTCGCAGCCGACGGGCGCGAGGCGCGTTTCGAGTCCGGCCCGGCCGCGGCTCGCGGTCCCGGCTGGTTCTCCGGGGCGTTGTCCGGCTCGGACAACGCCCCGGAGAACCAGCCGGAAGAGCGGGCTCAGTCGCCGAGCGCGCGGGCGATGAACCGTTGCCGATCCAGCAGCGTCCGCTCGACCCGCACCTCCGCGACCACGGCCTCCCCGTCCCGCACGGTCACGTCGAAGAAGAGCACCCGCCCCTCCACCCCGGCCAGCGTCGCCTGCGCGATCACCGTCCGCCCGACCGGGGTCGGCGCCCGGTGCTCCACTTCGGCCCTGGTCCCGACGGTGGTGACACCGCCGGGCATCTGGCGCGCGGTCGCGGCCACCGTGGCGGCCTCGGCGAGCGCGAGCACCCGCGGCGTGGCCAGCACCGGCACGTCGCCGGAGCCAAGGGACTGCGCCGTGTCGGCGTCGGTGACCGTCAACTCGACCCGGGCGGTGAGGCCGGGAGCGAACTCCGGAAGCTCCATGCCTGAGAGCCTATGCCTGCGGGGGCCGCTGCCAGAACGCGTCGTCAGTGGATTGACCGGTCGAGGCCCCCGGGGGTGGCGGGGAGACCGGCGGCAGCGCAGGGCCGGGCTGGGGGAGCCGGCGTGCCTCCCGGGCCCGCCGCGCCAGCTCCTCCGCCAGCGCCCACGCCTCCGCCAGGTCCCGGTCGCGCGCCGCCCCGGAGCGGGCCCCGGCCGCGTCCGCGTACACGGTCGCCACCCCGAGCCTCCGCTGCAGCGGCCCCTGGACGACCCGCACGCTCTGCAACCGCGCGTACGGCACCAGCGTCATCTCCCGCGACAGGCGCCCCTGCCGGGTCACCAGCACGTCGGGGTGCAGGCCCACGCCCATGAACCGCAGCCCGATCGGGTGCAGCCACCGCACCCGGGCCGGCGGCGGCGTGGTGGCGAGGGCCGCGAGGTCGACGCCGGGCAGCACGGTCCCGACCAGGAACCGGGCCGCGTGCTGGTCGCCGACCGGCAGCAACCGGTCCGACCCGGTGTCGTTGCCCCGGTCGGGCGCTTCGTACCCGGCCACGTCGAGCTGCAGGTAGAGCCAGTGGTTCAGCCGCCACAGGAACGGCCAGGTGATCCGGACCGCCTGCACCCGGTGCAGCGGCACCACCTGGCTGCGCGTCTCGGTCAGCCCGTAGTGCAGCATCAGCCGCCCGCCGGGGTCGCGCGCGAGCCGGAAGTCCCAGTCGCGCAGCACCCGCCGGATCGGCTGGAGCAGCACGCCGGCCATCGCGGTGACGGTGCTGGCGATGCCGATGAAGGTCCACGACCCTTCCATCACGAACTGGGTGATCACCCAGGCCACCCCGATCGGCAGCAGGAACGCCTGCGGGGTGAGCAGCTGGCTGAGCAGCAGGTCGCGGTTGCGGACCGAGAGGAGCGGGGTCGAGGCGGGCGTTCCGGCCGCCAGGTCCGCCGTGACCGGGCCGGCTGCCGCGACAGTACGGCCGGAGAGCGCGAGAAGCCGTTCGCGCAGTGCCGAGGCCTCGCGCACGGTCAGGTAGGCCAGGGGTGCCTCGGCCTTGTTCCCGCCGACGACCTCCAGGCGCAGCTCGGCCAGCCCGGTGAGCTGGGCGAGCAGCGGCCGGCGCAGCTCGACCGACTGCAGCCGGTCGAGCGGGATCGCCCGGTTGCGCCGGAACAGCAGCCCGTCGGAGATCCGCAGCTCGCGCGCGACGAGCTGATACCCGGTGTTCCACCACCCGACCGCGGAGAAGATCAGCGCGCCGACCGCGACGACGCCCACCACGATCGCGAAATGGAGGAAGCCGAGCCGGTTCAGCGTCTGCCAGGAGAGCGCCGCGA
This sequence comes from Actinoplanes sp. NPDC020271, assembly GCF_044388125.1. NCBI lineage: Bacteria > Bacillati > Actinomycetota > Actinomycetes > Micromonosporales > Micromonosporaceae > Actinoplanes > Actinoplanes sp. NPDC020271. The sequence goes on along the minus strand of NZ_JBIRWQ010000001.1, from coordinate 220,604 downwards.
TGATTACGAAGAGCGTCTTGGCGCCGTGCAGCAGTGGGCTGAGCGGGTGCAGCCGCTGCCGCGGGACCTGCTGCTCGGGGGTCTGCGTGGCGGTCACAGGCCCTCGGCCCGGTCCTCGCCGAGGGCGGTGAGCCGGTCCCGCAGGCGGGCCGCCTCCTCGGGCGGCAGGCCGGGCACCCGGGCGTCGCTGGCCGCCGCGGCAGTGTGCAACTGCACGGTGGCCAGCCCGAACGCGCGCTCGACGGGCCCGGCGGTGACATCCACGTACTGCATCCGCGCGTACGGCACGATGGTCAGCCGCCGGATCAGCAACCCGTGCCGGACCATCAGGTCGTTGTCGCGTTCCGCGTAGCCCCAGGCGCGCACGCCGCGGACGGCGACGGTGGCCCGCCAGACGCCGAGCAGCAGCACCGCCCCGATCCCGGCGAGCCAGCCCCAGCCGCCGGCGAGGAACCATCCGACGGCGAGACCGGCGACGAGGATCACCTGCCAGACGGCCAGCCCGATCAGTTCCACGGTGATCAGCTTGGGTGACACGGGACGCCATTGCACCGTGTCCGGCCACGGCTTGAGGGCATCGACGGCGATGGGCACGGAAGGCTCGCTCACATCTGCAGCCTAAGAGACGGAAGCATCGTCCGACGACACGAAAGGCGTCACTTCCCGGAGGAAGGAGCGGGCCTCCAGGAACGCACCCAGGGAAACCCGGTGTTCGTCGCAGGCCAGCCATGTCTTGCGATATTCCGGGGCATGCAACTTGGGATTGTTCCAGAGCAATTGCCAGGCTGCGGCCGCACGGCAACCCTTGGCGGAGCACTGCGGGGAAAGTTCCTCGACCATGTCGACCAACTTAAAGGAAACGACAAGGGAGAAATAAAAGGGAGTTATGCGCCGGGCGGCCACGGGGGAAGCCGCCCGGCGACAGGGCAAATGCTACACGGTTCGAAGACTTACGTATCCACCCGGTGAGCGTGCCCGTTCCGGCGGATCGCGCAGAAAGATCAACATGTTCGGCCGATAGTGCCCTGGGCTGCGGAGATCTTCACCGACCGGGAAGATGGTGACGGTCGGATGACGGCGGTGGTTTCTATGCTCCTAGGAACCTCTCAGCCGTGTGTAGTTGTCTGTCGTGTAAGTCTTGAGCGTCGGCAATCCGAGCCGGCGGATCATGACCGTTCTGGAGGACCGGTGGCGCAGCCAGGCACGCCCGAGACCGAGACCAGCCCCGAGGGGGCCGTGCCGGTCCCGCCGGCGCATGACGCGTCGCAGCTCGAGCGGGCGATGTTCGAGGTCAAGCGGGTCATCGTCGGTCAGGACCGGATGGTCGAGCGGATGTTCGTGGCGCTGCTGGCCCGCGGTCACTGCCTGCTGGAGGGTGTGCCCGGCGTGGCCAAGACCCTCGCGGTGGAGACCCTGGCCAAGGTGGTCGGCGGCACGTTCTCCCGGGTGCAGTTCACGCCCGACCTGGTCCCGGCCGACATCGTCGGCACCCGGATCTACCGGCAGAGCAACGAGCAGTTCGACGTCGAGCTCGGCCCGGTCTTCGTCAACTTCCTGCTCGCCGACGAGATCAACCGCGCGCCGGCCAAGGTGCAGTCGGCGCTGCTCGAGGTGATGGCCGAGCACCAGGTGTCGATCGGCGGCAAGAGCTACGACGTGCCCGACCCGTTCCTGGTGATGGCCACGCAGAACCCGATCGAGCAGGAGGGCGTCTACCCGCTGCCCGAGGCCCAGCGCGACCGGTTCCTCATGAAGATCATCGTGGGCTATCCGACCGACGCCGAGGAACGCGAGATCGTCTACCGGATGGGCGTGAGCGCGCCGGAGCCGAAGCAGGTCTTCACCCCGGCCGACCTGCTCGCCCTGCAGCGCCGGGCGGATCAGGTCTTCGTGCACAACGCGCTGGTCGACTACACGGTCCGGCTGGTCCTCGCGACGCGCGCCCCGGCCCAGCACGGCATGCCGGACGTCGCCCAGCTCATTCAGTACGGGGCGAGTCCCCGCGCCTCGCTCGGCATCGTCCGCGCCACCCGCGCCCTGGCCCTGCTCCGCGGCCGGGACTACGCGCTCCCGCAGGACCTGCAGGACGTCGCACCGGACATCCTGCGCCACCGCCTGGTGCTCAGCTACGACGCGCTCGCCGACGACATCCCGGCCGACCACATCGTCGCCCGCATCATGCAGATGGTGCCGATGCCCTCGGTCGCCTCCCGTCAGGGCACCTCGCCGAACGGCAGCGCCCACCCGCCCGCGCCGAACGGCGGGCAGCCGAACGGGACCCAGCCGGTCAGCGGCATCCCGGCCGGCGCCCCGGCGTTCCCGCAGAACGGCCCCTGGCCGCACCCATGAGTCAACCCGTCGGCACGACGCCGGCGCCGCCGGAGGAGGCGGCGCGGGCCGAGGCCGTCCTCGCCCGGCTGCAGCTGCTCGTCACCCGGAAACTGGACGGCCTGCTCCAGGGCGACTACGTCGGGCTGCTCCCGGGCCCGGGGACCGAGGCCGGCGAGTCCCGGGAGTACCGGCCGGGCGACGACGTGCGCCGGATGGACTGGCCGGTCACCGCCCGCACCACGCTCCCGCACGTGCGGCGCACGGTCGCCGACCGCGAGCTGGAGACGTGGATGGCGATCGACCTGTCGGCCAGTCTCGACTTCGGCACGGCCAAATGGCTCAAGAAAGACCTGGTGATCGCCGCCGCGACCGCGATCACCCACCTCACCGCCCGCGGCGGGAACCGGATCGGAGCCGTCGTGGGCACCGGATCCGCCGTACGGGGAAAAGGGGTTTCCGGGTTTTTCAAGAAACGGACGGCGGAGTCGGAGGCGCCGGGCCCGTCGGTGGTCCGGATGCCGGCCCGGCCCGGTCGCAAGGAGGCGCAGGGCCTGCTCAGGGCCATCGCGCGCACGCAGGTCCGGCCCGGCCGCGCCGATCTCGGCGAGTTGATCGACCTGCTGAACCGGCCACCCCGGCGGCGCGGCGTCGCCGTGGTGATCTCCGACTTCCTGGCGCCGGTGGAGAGCTGGTCGCGGCCGATGCGCAAGCTCGGCGTCCGGCACGACGTGCTGGCGATCGAAGTGGTCGACCCGCGTGAGCTGGAGCTGCCCGACGTGGGCGTGCTCACGCTGGCCGACCCGGAGACCGGCGACCTGCACGAGGTGCAGACGGCCGACCCCGCGCTGCGCGAGCGCTACGCGGCGGCGGCGGGGGAGCAGCGGGCCGCGATCGCCCGGGCGCTGCGCGCGGCCGGCGCCGCCCACCTGCGGCTGCGCACCGACACCGACTGGCTGCTGGACATGGTCCGCTTCGTGGCCGCCCAACGACACGCACGCACCCGGGGGACCACTCGATGATCCGCTTCCTGGCTCCGTGGTGGCTGCTCACGCTGCTGCCCGTTCTCGTCGTCGCCGGCGCCTACGTGTGGCGGCAGATCCACAAGCGGTCGTACGCGATGCGCTTCACCAACGTCGACCTGCTGCGCACCCTCGCGCCGAAGGGGCTGGGCTGGCGCCGGCACGTGTCGGCGGCCGCGTTCCTGCTGATGCTGGCCGCGCTGGCGTTCTCCACCGCACGCCCGTCGGTCGACGAGGAGCAGCCGCTGGAGCGCGCGACCGTGATGCTGGCCATCGACGTGTCGCTGTCGATGCAGGCCGACGACGTGGCGCCGACCCGCATCGAGGCCGCGCAGGAAGCGGCGAAGGCGTTCGTCAACGAGCTGCCCCCGACGTACAACCTGGGGCTGGTGTCGTTCGCGAAAGCGGCGAACGTGCTGGTCGCACCGACCAAGGACCGCTCCGAGGTGCTCGCCGGCATCGACAGTCTGACGCTGGCCGAGGCGACCGCCACCGGTGAGGCGGTCTTCACCTCGCTGGACGCGATCCGCACGATCCCGGCCGACGGGGCGGACGGCGCGCCCCCGGCCCGGATCGTGCTGCTCTCCGACGGTTACCGCACGTCCGGCCGCTCGATCGAAGATGCCGCGACCGCCGCCGCCGGGGCCAACGTGCCGGTCAGCACGATCGCGTTCGGCACCGACACCGGCGTCGTCGACATCCGCGGCCAGCTGCAGCGGGTGCCGGTGGACCGGCTCTCGCTGCAGGAGCTGGCGGAACGGACGAAGGGCTACTTCTACGAGGCGGCCTCGGTGAGCGAGCTCAAGAAGGTCTACGAGGACATGGGCAGCTCGATCGGGCACCGGACCCAGCCGCGCGAGGTGACGCAGTGGTATGCGGCGACCGCGCTGCTGCTGGCCCTGGTCGGGGCGGCCACGAGCCTGCTGTGGACGTCCCGCCTGCCGTGACCGGTCACCCGGGCGATCGGCGCCGGGCTGAAGATCGCTGGTTGCGGTCCGGCCGCCGGCCGCTCCGGTCGAGGTCGCGGCCGCCACTCCCGCACCCGGCTGGCGTCCAGCGTGGTCATGCGCGCTGAACAGCGACGTTCATGGCGAGCCGGCCGGATTCGGCCGGCTCCTGGCGCGGTCATGGGTGCCGGGAAACGACAGCGGGCGGGACCGGAGCGGGCGGATCAGGGCGTGTGCGAGGCGAGCACGAACAGCATGACGACCCAGGCGGTCATCACGGTGAAGCCGAGGGGAGCGATCAGGTTCTTCATGGTGGTAGCCACCTACTTCCGCTTCGTGACTGGCGGGTGAAGAAGCGCACAGCTCACGTCGCGGCCATGCCCGGACCCTGAATGCCGCGGCGCACACGGCACGACCGGCTCCCCGCGAAGGCAGGGTGAAGCCGGTGGGAACGGGTGGGAGTCTGGTCAGCGGTCAGAAACGCTGACGAGCGTCCCGGCCACGACTAGGAGGATCGCTATCTCGCACAGCGATCACCTCCGCGAATCGTCGGGCCAGGGAACGCCGGGAACTGTACCCCTTAAAGACAACTTAAGAAACTCAGGCTCCCCGCAGGTGTCGCGGAACACCCGTCCGGGTCATTCGCCCGCCGCGACCAGCCCGGTCTCGTAGGCGAAGACCACCGCCTGCGCCCGGTCCCGCAGCGACAGTTTCGTCAGGATTCGCCCGACATGCGTCTTGACGGTCTGTTCCGCGACGACGAGGTCGGCGGCGATCTCCTGATTCGATCGACCGCGTGCGATCAGCCGCAACACCTCGGTCTCGCGCGGGGTGAGCGCGTTCAGCGCGACCGGGCGGGCCCGGCCCTTCTGCGGGCGGGCGGTGAACTCGGCGATCAGCCGCCGGGTCACCGACGGCGCGAGCAGCGCCTCGCCGGCCGCCACCACGCGGACCGCCTGCACCAGGTCGGCGGCCGGGGCGTCCTTGAGCAGGAAGCCGCTGGCGCCGGCGCGCAGCGCCTCATAGACGTAGTCGTCCAGGTCGAAGGTGGTGAGGATGAGGATCTTCGGGCCGCCGGCCAGCCGGCGCGTGGCCTCCAGCCCGTCCATCACCGGCATCCGGACGTCCATCAGGATCACGTCGGGGTTCAGATCCCGGGCGGCGGTGACCGCGGCTGCGCCGTCCGCCGCGTCGCCGACGACCAGCAGGTCGGGCTGGGCGGCGAGCAGCGCGCCGAACCCCTGCCGGACCATCGCCTGGTCGTCCGCGATCAACACCCTGATCATCGTGCCTCCGGCTGCCGCGGGATGCGGGCCAGCACCCGGTAACCCCCGGCGCCGTCCGGCCCGGCGGTCAGCTCGCCGCCGAGCAACGCCACCCTCTCACGCATCCCGATCAATCCGTGACCCGGTTTGTGCCCGGGCTCCGGGGACGCGGTCAGCTCGTTGCGGACGCTCAGCTCCAGGTCGGGGCCGTCGGCGCGAGCGGTCAGCGACACCGGGCCGCCGGGCGCGTGCCGGGCCGCGTTGGCCAGGGCTTCCTGCACGATCCGGTACGCCGTGAGCCCGGCCGTCGGATCGATCCCGGTCAGGGCGGGCAGGTCACCGGTGACCGCCAGCCCGGCTTTCCCGGCGGTGTCGACGAGGGCGGTGATCTCCTCGTACCCCGGCTGGGGAGCGCGCTCGGCCGCCTGGTTCTCCGCCCGGAGCACCCCGAGCAGCCGGCGCATGTCGGTGAGCGCTTCCCGGGCCGCTCCGGCGATCGAGGCGAGTTCCTCCTTCGCCTCGTCGGGCAGCCCCTGCAACCGGTACGGTGCGGTCTCGGCCTGCACCGCGATCATCGACATGTGGTGCGCGACCACGTCGTGCATCTCCCGGGCGATCCGGGCGCGTTCCTCCAGCACCGAGCGCCGGGCCCGTTCCAGTTCGTTGATCTCTTCCTGCTCGGCGAGGAGTTCGCGGGTGCGCCGGCGGCGGTAGAAGATGTCGCCGAGCACCGCGGCCGCGGCGACCGTGATCGCGGCACCCCCGGAGTTGGGCCCGCCGAGCAGCAGGACCGGGATCACCGTGAGCGTGACCGCCCAGAGGGTGATCAGGGACGGGCTGACCGCGGCGAGGCGGGCGATCACGAACAGCGTGGCGATGATCTGCACCGTGTTCCACGGCCAGGCCTCGTTCGCCGCGTGGTTGATCACGCCGACGAGGAGCATCACGAAGGTGAGCCGCCACGCGTACAGCGGGTGGCGGTAGGCGATCACCACCGGGAGCAGCGACCCGATCGCGATGATCCCGATCACCACCGCGGGGAGCTCGCGGTGCGCCAGCAGATCCTGCCAGGCGACCGCCACCATGCCGACCAGGAAGAAGAGGATCAAGGGAAGGGCGTACCGAGCGCGGCCGCTGGCCGTTGGACGCGGTGTCTCGCGTCCGAACGTGAGCCGAACCAACGGCCCCATTACGCCGTTTCGAGGCCTGCGGTCGGTAGTCTCCATCCCCAGCAGGGTAGGACGATGGAGCTGGCGTGTCGTCGCCCCGCGGTATCACATACCTGGGTATGACCCCGACCTCTCGAAGGAGTGCGCTGTGCCTCGCACCGTGTTGGTGACCGGCGGAAACCGTGGCATCGGCCTGGCCATCGCCCAGGCGTTCGCCAAGCAGGGCGACCGGGTCGTCATCACCCACCGTGGGTCGGCCGTGCCGGAAGGCCTGTTCGGCGTGCAGTGCGACATCACCGACTCCGAGTCGGTGGACGCCGCGTTCAGCTTCGTGGAGGCCGAGATCGGGCCGATCGAGGTCGTGGTGGCGAACGCCGGCATCACCGACGACACGCTGCTGCTGCGCATGTCGGAGGAGCAGTTCGAGCGGGTGCTGGACACGAACCTGACCGGCGCGTTCCGGGTCGCGAAGCGGGCCAGCGGCAAGATGCTCCGCGCCAAGTGGGGCCGATTGATCTTCATTTCCTCGGTGGTCGGCCTGTACGGCGGCCCCGGCCAGGTGAACTACGCCGCGTCGAAGGCGGGTCTCGTCGGCATGGCCCGTAGCATCACGCGGGAACTGGGCACGCGGAACATCACCGCGAACGTGGTGGCGCCCGGTTTCATCCAGACCGAGATGACCGACGTCTTGCCGGAGTCGCGCAAGGCCGAGATCATCAAGGCCGTCCCGGCCGGTCGGCTCGCCAGCCCGGACGAGGTCGCCGCGGCGGTGACCTTCCTGGCGAGCGACAGTGCGGCGTACATCTCGGGCGCCGTGCTCCCCGTCGACGGGGGTCTGGGGATGGGGCACTGAGTTTTTCCGAGAACCTTTTTCAGGAGAGAATGTTGTCTGGACTGCTGGCCGGCAAACGGCTGCTCGTCACCGGCGTCATCACCGACGCCTCGATCGCCTTCTCGGTGGCGAAGCTCGCGCAGGAGAACGGCGCCACCGTCGTGCTCACCGGCTTCGGCCGGCTCTCGCTGGTGGAGCGGATCGCCAAGCGGCTTCCCGAGCCGGCGCCGGTCATCGAATTGGACGTGACCAACCAGGAGCACCTGGACTCGCTCGGTTCCCGCGTTCGCGAGCACGTCGACGGGCTGGACGGCGTTGTCCACTCCATCGGCTTCGCCCCGCAGAGCGCCCTCGGCGGTACGTTCCTGGAGACGCCGTGGGAGGACGTCGCGCAGGCGCTGCACGTCTCCACGTTCTCCTACAAGTCGCTGGCGACCGCGTGCCTGCCGCTGATGGACCAGGGCGGTTCGATCGTCGGCATGACCTTCGACGCGACGAAGGCGTACCCGCTCTACGACTGGATGGGCGTGGCCAAGGCCGGTCTCGAGTCGGCGTCCCGCTACCTCGCGATGTACCTGGGCAAGCACGGCATCCGCAGCAACATCGTGTCGGCCGGTCCGCTGCGCACGATGGCGGCCAAGTCGATCCCGGGCTTCAGCGACTTCGAGGACGCCTGGACCCAGCGCGCGCCGCTGGGGTGGGAGCTGACCAACCCGGAGCCGACCGCGAAGGCCGTCTGCGCGTTGCTCTCCGACTGGTTCCCGGCCACCACGGGGGAAATGGTCCACGTCGACGGGGGTTATCACGCCATCGCGGCCTGACGACCGCACCGAGCGGCGCCCACCTGCAGGTCGAGACGCATCTCGCAGGCGAGGGCCGGCAGGGCGGGCCCGCGCCGGCACGGCGTGAGCCGAGTGACACCGCTGACAGGGATGGGGTTCCGCTGCACCGGGTGACCGGTCCGGTGGCAGGATGGTCGGGTGGTTTACGACGCGTTCGTCCTGCTCTCCTTCGGCGGCCCCGAGAAGCCCGATGACGTGATGCCGTTCCTGCGCAATGTGGTGCGCGGGCGCGGCGTCCCGGACGAGCGCCTCGCCGAGGTGCGTGAGCACTACATGCACTTCGGCGGGGTGTCCCCGATCAACCAGCAGTGCCGTGACCTGCTGGCCGCGGTCGAGGGCGAGTTCGCCGCGCACGGCATCGGCCTGCCGGCGTACTGGGGAAATCGCAATTGGCATCCGATGCTGGCGGACACCGTGGCGCAGATGCGGGACGACGGTGTCGAGCACGCACTGGGCTTCGCCACCAGCGCCTACGGCGGTTATTCCTCCTGCAAGCAGTACTGGGAGGACATCGCCGCCGCCCGCAAGGCCGTCGGCCCGAAAGCGCCGGTGATCAGCAAGGTGCGGCAGTTCCACGACCATCCCGGTTTCGTCGAGCCGCACGCCGAGGCGGTCCGGACCGCGCTCGGCACCCTGGATCCGGCCCGCCGCGCCACCACCCGGGTCGTCTACACCGCGCATTCGATCCCGATGAGCATGGCTCGCAACGCCGGGCCGACCGGTGGCCGCTACAACGCCCAGCTGGAGGAGACTGCCCGGCTGGTCCAGGCCCGGGCCGCCGAGGACCTGGGTTATGACCTGGTCTGGCAGAGCCGCTCCGGCCCGCCGCAGGTCCCGTGGCTGGAGCCGGACATCAACGACCACCTGGAGGCGCTCGCCGAGAAGGGCGTGACCGACGTGGTGGTCAGCCCGATCGGGTTCGTCTCCGACCACCTCGAGGTCGTCTGGGACCTGGACAACGAGGCGAAGGAGACCGCCGACCGGCTCGGCCTGGGCTTCGCGCGCGCGGCCTCCCCGGGCGTCCACCCGAAGTTCGTGTCGATGGTTCGTGAGCTGGTCCAGGAGCGGCTGAGTGATCAACCGCACAACAAGCTGGGTACGCTGCCGACCTGGGACGTCTGCCCGACGAACTGCTGCCCCCCTGCGAAGCGACCTGGAGCACCGGCATGAAGGAACGCAAGGCCATCGAGAGCTGGCTCACCGACATGGACGGCGTGCTCGTCCACGAGGGCGAGCCGGTGCCCGGCGCCCCCGAGTTCGTCAACCGGATGAAGGCGTCCGGCAAGCCGTTCCTGATTCTCACCAACAACTCCATCTACACCCCGCGTGACCTGCAGGCCCGCCTCACCCGGATGGGCTTCGAGGTGGACGAGCAGTCGATCTGGACGGCCGCGCTGGCGACCGCCCAGTTCCTCGCCGACCAGCGGCCGGGGGGCACGGCGTATGTGATCGGCGAGGCCGGCCTGACCACCGCCATGCACGCGTCGGGCTACGTGCTGACCGAGTTCGAGCCGGACTACGTGGTCCTCGGCGAGACCCGGACGTACAGCTTCGAGGCGATCACCAAGGCGATCCGGCTGATCAACGGTGGGTCCAAGTTCATCTGCACCAACCCGGACGCGACCGGCCCGTCGACCGAGGGGCTGCTCCCGGCGGCCGGCTCGGTGGCCGCGATGATCTCCAAGGCGACCGGCGTGAAGCCGTACTTCGTCGGCAAGCCGAACCCGATGATGATGCGCTCGGCGCTGAACGCGATCGGCGCGCACAGCGAGACGACCGCGATGATCGGCGACCGGATGGACACCGACGTGCTCTGCGGCCTGGAGGCGGGCCTGGAGACGATCCTGGTGATGACCGGCATCAGCACCCGGATGGAGTCGGAGACGTATCCGTACCGGCCGTCCCGCATCGTCAACTCGGTCGCGGACCTGATCGACGAGATCTGACCCGCGCGGCCCGCTCGTGCCGTGCCCGTCCGGCCGGCACGAGCAGGCCGAGTGCCAGCAGCACCACCCCGGTCAGCACCACGCGCAGGTGATCGCCGCGCAGCCACCAGAGGACCGGCAGACCGGCGTACGGCACCCGCAGCCGCTGCGTCCCGGTCACCGCGCTCACCGGCACCGGCATCGCGTCCTCCACCCGGTTCGCGTCACCCTTGGTGATCAGGTCGCCGTGCGTGTCGACCCGGACGATCCGGTGCAGCGTCGACCGGCCCGGCCGCCCCGGACTGCGGAACCGGATCACGCATCCGGCTCGTAGCCGGCGCGCGGCCGGCGGCGCGGTCAGCACCACGTCACCGGGCTCGACCGCGGGCCGCATCGACCCGCTCACCACCACCGACGACGTCCAGCCGAGCAGCGGCGGGGTCAGGCCGGCGACGGCCAGCGTGCCGGCGGCGACGAGCGGCACGACCCGGCGGCGGTGGGCGGTTCCGGTCACAGCCCCCATGCTGGCGCAGCGCCGCGCGGCCGGTGGGATAACGTCGGATCCGTGCCGTCGTGGGAAGAGTCCTATCTGGGTCAGTTGCGGGAATCGGTCGGCCCGGATCGGGTGCTGATGACCGTCGGGGCGCGGGCCGTGCTGCGCGACGACGAGGGCCGGGTGCTGCTGATCCGGCGCAGCGACAACGGGCGGTGGGCGCTGCCGGCCGGCACGATGGAGCTGCGGCAGACGTTGCGCGACTGCGCGATCCGCGAGGTGCGGGAGGAGACCGGGCTGGTCGTGCACGAGGTCACGCCGTTCGCCCTCTACTCCGGGGAGGGGCTGACGACCAGCGCGTACGGGCAGCCGTACCAGCACGTGACGCTCGCCTGCCGGGCCGACTCGTGGTCCGGCGAGCTGCTGCGCGAGACCGACGAGACGATCGGCGCCGGGTTCTACCCGGTGGACGCGTTGCCCGGCTCGGCCGGGCCGAACACCCGCCGTACCCTCGAAGATCTTGCTCGTTTCGAAGCCGGCGAAGCGTTCACGCTGGCATGAGCGAGCCTGCGAGCGAATCATCGAAACTCATGGCGACGCCGCAGCGCAGCGGAGCCGGCGGCATGAGCGAGGTCATCGCCGCGGCGTGGGTGTGTGTGCGGGAGCGTCGCGTCCTGGTCGTCCGCGCGACCAACTCCGACGCCTTCTACCTGCCCGGCGGCAAGCCCGAGCCGGGGGAGACCCACGCCGAGGCCGCCGCGCGCGAGACGCTGGAGGAGGTCGGGATCGTCCTCAGAGCAGATCAACTGCAATTCTTCCGTACGATCCAAGCCCCCGCCCACAATCGCCCACCGGGTACCCGCGTCCGCCTCGTGACCTTCCGCGGCGAGCCGTCCGAGGCGAACGCCGTCCCCGCGGCGGCCAACGAGATCGCCGAGCTGGCGTGGTTCACCTCGGCCGACGCCCCGCGCTGCGCCCCCGCGATCCGCCTGCTGGTGGACGAGCTGGTCACCGCGGATCTGATCGACTAGCCGTCGCTAGAGCTGCGATGCTCCGCCGTCGACGGCCAGCTCCGCGCCGGTGGTGAAGGTGGCGTCGAAGGCCAGGAACGCCGCGGCTCGCGCGACCTCCACCGACTGGCCCATCCGCCCCATCGGGTTGGACTCGGTGTACCCGGCGATCATCTGCTCCGCCACCTCGATCGGCAGGCTCCGCTGCAGGATGCCGGTGTCGATCGGGCCGGGGCTGACCGCGTTCACCCGGATCCGGCGGGGCAGCAGCTCACGACCGAGCGTCCGGGCCATCGACCGTAGCGCCGCCTTGCTCGCCGAGTAGACGCTCAGGTCGGGCAGCCCGTTCTCGTTCACGATCGACGTGGTCAGCACCACGCCCGCGCCCGCGGCCAGCACCGGGACGAGACTCTGCACGGTGAAGAACGGGGCCTTCGTGTTGGCGTCGAACACCCGGTCGTAGTCGTCCTCGGTGACCTGCTCGAACGGGCCGGCCCCGGCGACTCCGGCGTTGACGAACAGCGCGTCGATCGTCCCGAACTCCGCCCGTACCCGGTCGGCCAGCTCGGCCCGATCGGCGGCCACCGTCGCGTCACTGCGCAGGGTCAGCAGGTCGTACTTGTCGCGCACCTCGGCCAGCCCGGTGCCGGATCGCCCGGTGACCAGCACCCGGGCGCCACCTGCCCGGAGCAGCTCGGCGATGGCCAGCCCGATGCCGCTGGTGCCGCCCGCGACGACGGCGCTCTTCCCGGCGTACGTGTTCATGATTCCTGTGCTCCTCGTGCCGATCGTGTCCGCGTTCTCGCGAACAGATCCATCCAACGGCGGCCCCGGTGTCCGCGTCCAAGACCTGTTCCGTACGTCGTCATGCCGTTCCGGCATGGGTACGCTGGCCTGGTGCGAGTCCCCGGTTCCGAGCTCGATCTGCGTCTGGTCGGTTACTTCACGGTCGTCGCCGAGCAGGGCAATTTCGGCCGCGCCGCCGTCGTACTGCGTGTGGCCCAGCCGTCGCTGAGCCGGCAGATCCAGCGCCTGGAGGAGTTCCTGGGCGTCCGCCTGCTGGACCGCACCCCGTCCGGCAGCTCGCTCACCGACGCCGGCCGCGCGTTCCTGCCGCAGGCGCGGGAGCTGCTCGCCGCCGCCCACCGGGCGACCGTCGCCGCGCGGGCCGCCGCCGCCCCGCGCGAGCTGACCGTCGGCTACCTGCCGACCCTGGTGGTCACCCCGGCCGTGCAGGCACTGCGGCAGCGCCACCCGGACGCCCGCATCCGGACCCGGAGCCTGCGCTGCAACGACGCCCGGGCGCTGCTGGAACGCCGGGTCGACCTGATGGTGCTCCACACGCCGGTGCCGTTCGCCACCGACCATCTGCGCATCACCGAGCTCTACCCGGAGCCTCGCGTCGCCGTCCTGCCGGTCGGGCATCGCCTGGCGGGCCGGGAGTCGATCTCCGTCGGCGATCTGGCCGGTGAGCCGTTCCCGACGTGCGGGGCCGCCAACCCTGAGTGGAACGTCTTCGCGCGCCTGGAGCCGCGGCCGGACGGGGCCGTGGTGCGGGACGCGCCCGCGGTCTACGAGTCGTTCGAGGACACCCTGGAGCTGGTCGCGGCCGGCGACGCGGTCCTGGTCGTCCCGGCCGGTGACCGCCGTCCGGCGGCGCATCCGCACCTGGTGACCGTCCCGGTCACGGACGCCGAGCCCGCCCGGGTCGTCGTCGTGTCCCGCGCCGCTGACCCGAATCCGCTGGTGGCGGAATTCCTGGCGGTGGCCGGGGCGACGCTCACCGCCGCCGGGGCGGCCCCGGGCGCCGCCACGTACCGGCGGGCCCGCCCGTCTCCGCGGCGCCGGACGCTGCGGACGGCACCCGGCTGATCAACCGGCCCCGCGGGTCTCGGTGAACCATCGGTTCGCCACCTGCGTGTGGAGGCTGAAGCCGAGCTCGGCCGGCCCGTCGAGCACCTCCAGGCCGAGCGACTCCACCGTGGGTGGCGTGCCGGGGAGTTCACCGGGCCCGGCCAGGCGCGGGAGCAGTCCGAAGATGAGCAGGGTTCCGTCCGGGGCGCTGAGGGCGTCGAAAAGACGTACCTCCGCGGGGTCGGCCTTCAGACCTGTCTCCTCGGCCAGCTCACGTGTGGCGCCGGCCTGCCAGGTCTCGCCGAACTCGATGAAGCCGCCGGGCAACGCCAGCGTGCCGGCCGCCGGTGGAATGCCGCGCCGGATCACCAGCAGACCGGAACCGATCGGCTGCAGGGCGACCGCGACCGGTGTCGGGTTCCGGTACATCGTCTCCCCGCACGCCGCGCACCGCCGCGGCCACGGCTGATCGGGCACGAACCGCGCGCCGCAGAAAGTGCAGTGCGCGTGCCGATCGGCGGTCATGCCGCCGCTTCCGCCGCGCCGGCCCCGCTCATGCGTGCAGGGGCGCGTTGCAGGCGGCGACCAGCGCCTGCCGGCACGCCGCGGTCAGCGGCCGCAACGCCTCGTCCCGCTGCTGCGCCTCGTAGCCGTTGACGGCGCCGCCCGGCGCGTTCGTCCCGGCGAGCGCCAGCACCTGGTCGAGCACGCCGGCCCGGGCGAACAGCCGCCGCGACCGCGGGTCGAACCCGGGCGGCAGCGTGGCCGTGCTCTCCGGCCGTCGCAGCGTCTGCAGGGCGCCGGCGAGTTCCGGTTTCCACTGCGCGATGTCCAGTGCGGTGAGCCGGGTGGTGGCCTCGCCGAGTGCCGCGGTCAGCTGCGCCTCGGCCTCGGCCGCGCCCATCTGGAACACCGGCCGGTGCTCCGGGGCGGGCAGCACCTGCCAGACGACGGTCTCGAACTCCACACCGGAGCCGGACGTGTGCCGGCGCACCTCGGGCACCAGACCGAACTCCGGTGTGATCACCGCCTCACCGGCCAGCAGCGCGGCGCCGGTCAGCGGCCCCGGGCCGGGCAGGCCGCGGGGGTCGCCGGGAACCGGGAGGACCAAACGGATGTCGTCCGGATGCAGCTTCGCGAAGATCGGCAGGCCCTGGCCGAGCGGCACATCGGTCCAGGTGCCCGGGGCATCGGCGACGAGGTGCTCCTCGCCGGAGGCGATCTCGTCGGCCAGGTCGTCGAACGGAACCAGTCCGGCGCGCCAGGCCCGCACCCAGGCCACGAATCGGGTTGACCGGCGGGCGGTGCGGGTGGCCGCATCTGCTGCGGAATGCATGCGAGCAAGGGTACGTGCCACCCCGGAACCTTGTCTCGACTCGGAGCGTCACCCCGGCGTGTCCGAAAGTACCGGCTACCGTGCGACTCATGTATGGGGAGGACGTGCTGTCCGGCAACTGGCGCCGGCGCAAGACCATTCCGGAGGTGGACGCCGAGCCCGACCTGGTGGTCGAGGACGCGGACTCCGGTTTCTGCGGTGCGGTCGTCGGCTTCGAGCTCGGCGCCGTCGTCCTGGAGGACCGGTTCGGCAAACGGCGGAACTTCCCGCTCGCGCCGGCTGCCTTCCTGCTCGACGGTCAGCCGGTCACGCTGCGGAAACCGGCCGCGTCGGCCACTCCGGCGCAGCGCCGGATCACCGCGTCCGGCTCGATCGCGGTGGCGAACGTGACCGCGCAGGTCGCCAAGGCCAGCCGGATCTGGGTCGAGGGCATCCACGACGCCGCCCTGGTCGAGCGGATCTGGGGCGACGACCTGCGCATCGAAGGCGTGGTGGTGGAGCCGCTGGACGGCATCGACGACCTCGCCGCGGCCGTGCGTGACTTCCGGCCGGGCCCGCAGCGGCGGCTCGGGGTGCTCGTCGACCACCTGGTCCCGGGGTCGAAGGAGAGCCGGATCGTGGCGTCCGTCACCCACCCGGACGTGTTGATCACCGGCCATCCGTACGTGGACGTCTGGCAGGCGGTCAGGCCCGAGCGCGTCGGCCTGAGCAAGTGGCCGGTCATCCCACCGGGCCGCCCGTGGAAGGAGGGCGTCTGCGAGGCCGTCGGCGTCCGCAGCCCCCAGGACATGTGGCGCAAGATCCTCGCCTCGGTCCACAGTTACAAGGACGTCGAGACACCCTTGATCAACTCGATGGAGCGATTGATCGACCACGTGACCGAGTAGATGGCCGTGTTCATGGCGTCACCTGCGGCGCCGCGGCATGGCGAGGTGACGGGGCTTTCAGCGCTTGGCCGATGCGAGCCGCTGCCTCGATCAGACGGTCCGGGGTCTGCGCGGCATACCCCAGGACCAGGCCGGGCGGCCCGGGCAGCTGCCGATGCCACGACAGCGGATGCACCAGCACGCCCTCGGCCCGCACCAGCTCGGCGATCGCGACGTCGTCCCCGGACGGCAGCTCGACGAGCAGGTGCAACCCGGCCGCCACACCCCGGACGCGAGCCTGCGGCAGGTGCGCGCGCAACCCGGCCAGCAGCGCGTCACGCCGGGCCCGCTGCCGGGCACGCACGGTCCGCAGGTGCCGCTCGTAGTCGCCGCCGGCCAGCAACTCGGCCAGCACCAGCTGCGGCAACGACGAACTGCCGAGGTCGCTGGCGTGCTTGGCGGCGAGCAGATCGGCCTGCAGGTGCCGCGGCGCGATCAGCCAGCCCAGCCGCATCCCCGGCGCCATCGACTTCGAGATGCTCCCCAGATACGCCACCTGCTCCGGCGCGGAACCCTGCAACGCGGCGACGGGCGCGCGATCGTAGCGGTGCTCGGCGTCGTAGTCGTCCTCGACGATCAGCCGATTGCCCTCGTTCGCCCAGGCCAGCAGCTCGCGACGACGGTCCGGGGCGAGCACGACACCGGTCGGGAACTGGTGCGCCGGGGTCAGCACGACGGTAGGCGCGCCGGTCTCCCGCAACGGGTCGACGAGTATTCCGTTCCGGTCGATGGGGACGGGCTGGGCTCGTACCCCCCAATGAGTCAACTGATCGCGGGTGCCGCGCGATCCTGGATCCTCGACCGCCATCGCGGCTGCGCCGCGGGCCACCAAGACCTGCGCAAGGAGCGCTTGACCTTGCGCTACGCCGCCGCACACCAGGACGTCGTCCGCGTCGGCCCGGATCCCGCGCGTACGGGCGAGCCAGCCGACAAGCTCACCCCGCAGTCGCGGGCTCCCGCCAGGGTCGCCGTAACCCAGATCAGAAGCGGTCACCCGCTCCAGCACCGCACGTTCCGCCCGCAGCCACGCGGCGCGCGGGAAAGCGGCCAGATCGGGGACCCCGGGGGACAGGTTCAGGTCGATGCCGTCCGGCGTGGACAGCGGCAGGCGCAGCTCGTGCAACGTCCGGCGCCGGTCCGCGGCCGGTCTCGGCGCGACCGCGGCGTCCCGGGTCACCACCGTCCCCGAGCCGGTCCGCGCGCCCGCGAGTCCCTCGTCGACCAGCCGCTGATAGGCCTGCACCACGACGCCCCGGGAGACGCCGAGCTCGGCCGCGAGCAGCCGGGTCGCCGGGAGCCGCGTCCCCGGCGCGAGCCGCCCTGCCCCGATCGCGCGCCGCAGCCCGTCGGTCAGCCACCCGGTCAGCCCCTTCGCGGGCGCCTCCTCGGGCCGCAGCTGCAAAAAGTCGGAACCCGGAATTGGTCCTCTCCATCCCGCCAGAATTGGTCCTCGAACCGGACCATACTCGCCCCGAGCATGGAGTGCATGAAAGCGTTACCCATCCTCGCCGGCGCGACCGGCATGGTCTTCGTCGGCGGCAGCGTCGCGGTCTCCGGTCACCTCGCCGACGCGCCCAACCTCACGATCCAGGCTTTCCGGTACGCCGTGGCCTGCGCCCTGCTGCTGCTCTGGGCGTCCCGCACCCGCACGCCGCTGCACCGCCCCCGCGGCGCCGACGGGCTCTGGCTGCTCGGCGTCACCGTGGCCGGCCTCCTGATCTTCAACATCGCCCTGGTCCACGGCGCCCGCCACGCCGAACCGGCCGTCCTCGGCGTCGCCGTCGCCTGCGTCCCGATCCTGCTCGCCCTCGGCGGCCGCGGCCCCAAACGCCGGATCCTGCTCGCCGCGGCCGTCGTCACCCTCGGTGCGATCCTCGTCGAAGGCCTGGGCCGCGCCGACCGCATCGGCGTCCTCTGGGCGGTGGTGACATTCGTCTGCGAGGCGCTGTTCACGCTGCTCGCCGTCCCGGTCCTGGGCCGTCACGGCCCGCTCGGCGTCTCCGTCCACGCCACGTGGATGGCCGCCGTCCTGTTCGGAGTCACCGGCGCGGTGGTGGAAGGTCCCACCGCCGTCCTGCGCGTGCACGCCGACGACGTCCTGGCCGGCGCCTACCTGGCGGTGGCGGTGACGGCCGTCGCGTTCCTCCTCTGGTACACCTGCGTGACCCGCCTCGGCCCCGGCCGCGCCGGCCTGCTCACCGGCGTCGCCCCGATCTCGGCGGCGCTGACCGGCATGGCCCTCGGCGGCCCGGCCCCCGACCCGCTGGTCTGGCTCGGCATCGCCACGGTCGGCGCCGGCCTCGCCCTCGGCCTGACCGCCCCGGCCCGCACTCCGGAACCGGCTCTGGCGCCGGCGTGACCGGTCTGCTCATCCCGGCCAGCACTCCGGAACCGGCTGTGGCGCCGGCGTGACCGGTCTGCCCACCCCGGCCAGCACTCCGGAACCGGCTGTGACGCCGGCGTGACCGGTCTGCCCACCCCGGCCAGCACTCCGGAACCCGCTCTGGCCCCGGCGTGACCGGCCTGCCCATCCGGCCCGCACTCCGATCCCAGGCCGACCCGGCTGTCAAGCTCGTCCACACCAGTGCTTTGTCCACAGGCAGTCAGCGTGATCTTGGGCCTGCCCGCGACAATGGCCGTGGGTTCGCCCCCCAGTGGTGGGTGGGGACTGCGTGGTGGGTGGGGACTCCGTGGTGGGCGCCGGCTCGCGTGCATCCGGCGGCGGGCGCGTCTGTCACGGCGTACCAGGGAACGGGGTTGGGGTTCGCCCTGCCGGCGACCGGGTCGCGAGGCCGGTCGAGCCGCCGCTAGGCGAGGTGGCGCGGGTCGCGGCTGAAGACGAACGTGGCGATGTCGATCCCGGTGACCGCGCCGTCGGCGGAGCGCAGCACCGCCAGGATCTCGCCCTCGTTGTCGCCCGCGGTGCCGCGCCAGCGGTCCGGCGCCTCCCGGCGGAACCGGGTGCGGTGGTGCGGCCCGGTCATCACCAGGCCGTCGCCGTCGGGCACGAGGTCGTACTCGCGGCCCATCCACCACCACCGCCCGCAGATCTCGGCCGCTTCGCCCTGCGGCGGCGCGGGTGGCTGCCACGCGGGGACGGGCGGTTCCGGTTCGCTGTCCAGGACGGTGGTGAGGGTGCGCAAGCTGAGGTCCTTGATGTGTTCGCTGCCGCCGAGGCCGTACGCGTTGGCGAACACGACGACGCCCATCCGGCTGCGGCGGTGCACGGCGAGGTGCGAGACGTAGCCGGGCATCGAGCCGCCGTGCCCCACGAGGACGCGTTCGCCGACCCGGAACAGTTGCGGGCCGAGCCCGTGCCCGAGGGTCCAGGATTCCAGGTCGGCGATGGTGACCGGGCTGCACATCTCGTCGACGGTCTCGCGGGCCAGGACGGCCGGGGCGGGGTCGGCGAGGAAGCCGGCCCATTTGGCCATGTCGGTGACGGTGGACCAGAGTTGTCCGGCCGGGGCCATCGCGCCGGTGTCCGCGCGCGGTTCCTCGTGCAGGGTGCCGTCGAGGGCATGCACGACATGACCGCGGGCGTACGGCTCCACGGGCAGACAGCTGGTGCGTTTCATGCCGAGCGGGTCGAGGACGCGTTTGGTGACGAGTTCGGCCCAGCTCTGCCCGGTGACCCGGGACAGCACGGCCCCGAGCAGGCCGTAGGCGAGGTTGGAGTAACGGTAGCGGCGGAACGGGGGCCCGGTCAGCTTCTCGTAGGTCAGCCCGGCGAGCAGCTGGTCCACGTCGCCCCCGGCGGTGCGTTCCCACCACGGCCCGTCCGGTTCGCGCTGCAGCCCGGAGACGTGCCCGAGCAGCTGCCGCAGGGTGACGCCGCCGATCGGGGTGCCCGGCAGGTGGCGGTAGAGCAGGTCGTCGAGGGCGAAGAAACCTTCGTCGCGCAACTGCATGACCAGGGTCGCGGTGATCGTCTTGGTGATCGAGCCGAGCCGGTACTGCGTCTTCGGGTCCGGACGAGGGTTCTCCCCGGCGCCCGCGAAGTGCAGCACCGCACGGTCCCGCACCACGGCCAGGGCCAGGGACGGCACGCGGCCGTGCGCCTGGGCCCGGGCGGCGATGTCGCCGATCCGCCGGGTGGTCTCCGGAAGCAGTGTCACGGTGGGGGTCCTCCTGTGGTGCGACTGACGGGTCTAACTGTCCGAGCAGCATTCGGCTACGCGAAATCGAACATCGCCGAAGGTGCGTGGGCGTGACACGATCGGAGATGTGGCAGCCGTACTCTGGATCGTCCTCGCCATCGCCCTGGTGATCGGTGAGGCTTTCACCGCGACCTTCTTGATCATATTTTTCGCGGCCGGCGCCGGCGCGGCGGCCGCGGCTGCCGCTCTCGGTGCGAACCTGTTGTTGCAGGTCATCGTGTTCGCCGTGGTCTCCGGCCTGTCGGTGGCGGCGATCCGTCCGCTGGTGATGCGGCATGCCCGCTCGGCGCTGGAGACCGGGGACACCCCGTTCGGCATCGAGGCGATGGAGGGCCACCACGGCCTGGTGCTGGAGGACGTCGACGCCGATCATGGGCAGATCCGGATCGACGGGGAGATCTGGCAGGCCCGCTCCTTCGACGGTCGCGAGCGGTTCGCCGCCGGCCAGCGGGTCCGCGTGGTGAAGGTGCGCGGCGCCACCGCCCTGGTCTGGCACGATGACCTGCCCGATCACTGACTCACTCACCCCCCACCGAGACATATAGAGAGGCGCCATGGGAGCTGTCATCGCAGTCCTGGTCATAGTCATCGTGCTGTTCGCGGTGACCACCATCGTCCGGTCCATCCGGATCGTCCCGCAGCAGCGGATGGATGTCGTCGAACGGCTCGGCAAGTACAAGCGGACCCTCAGCCCCGGCCTCAACCTGCTGGTCCCGTTCGTGGACGCGGTGCGCAGCAAGGTGGACATGCGGGAGCAGGTGGTGTCGTTCCCGCCGCAGCCCGTGATCACCTCGGACAACCTGGTCGTCTCGATCGACACGGTGCTCTACTTCAAGGTGGTCGACCCGGTGCGGGCGACCTACGAGATCGCCAACTTCCTGCAGGCGATCGAGCAGCTCACGGTCACCACGCTGCGCAACGTCATCGGTTCGCTGGACCTGGAGCGGGCGCTGACCAGCCGGGAGGAGATCAACCGCCACCTGTCGACGGTGCTCGACGAGACCACCGGCCGGTGGGGCATCAAGGTCACCCGGGTGGAGATCAAGGCGATCGAGCCGCCGCCGAGCATCCGTGACTCGATGGAGAAGCAGATGCGCGCCGAGCGGGAGCGCCGCGCCACGATCCTGAACGCCGAGGGTCACAAGCAGGCGCAGATCCTCACCGCCGAGGGTGAGAAGCAGGCCGCGGTGCTGCGGGCCGACGGTGACCGCCAGTCGCGGATCCTGCAGGCCGAGGGCCAGGCCAAGGCGATCCGGACGGTGTTCGACGCGATCCACAACGCCAACCCGTCCCAGAAGGTGCTGGCCTACCAGTACCTGCAGGCGCTGCCGCAGATCGCGAACGGCTCGGCCAACAAGGTGTGGATCGTGCCGACCGAGCTGACCAAGGCCTTGGAAGGCCTGGGTGGGGCGCTGGGCGGCCTGGCCAACATGGTCGGGGACGTCCCGAAGTCGGGCGTCGACTCGGGCGCTGTCGAGCGGGAGGCGGTCGCGGCGGCGGAGGCCGCGGCGGCCGAGGCGCAGCGGGTCGACGCCGAGGTGCGGGCGGCCGAGGCGCAGGTCTCCGCGGACCCGGACGCGACCGCGGCGCTGGAGGCCCCGCAGCCGGTGCCGCCGTCGTCGGCGATCGGCGGGGCCGACTACAACGGCGCGAACCAGCCCGACCGCGCCTGATCACCGCTTTACCGGACGGCCTGCCCTGTTCGGGGCGGGCCGTCCGGCATTTCCACAGAGATTTCCTGAGATACGCCTCACAGCTTCCTGCGAATTTGTCATGCTTCGACTCGGATTCCGACCGGTGCCCCCGGCCGCTCGGCCTGTTGCCCCTGCGAGCGAGGCGGAGCCATGAGCATCAGCCATCGTCAAACCGCGAGCGGCCGGCCCCTGCGGGTCGCCCCGGCCTGGGTCGGCGCCGCGCCGGCCGGGTCCTCCGCGGACCACTACCTCCTGCCGGTGCGCGACGCCGTCTGGATCTGGTCGGTGCGGAGGTTCGCCCGGCTGGCCCTCTGGGCGTTGCCCGCCGCCGCGGTCCTCTACGGCTGGTTCACCCTGGGTGTGCACGTCCCGCCCGGCCCGCTGCCGGTCGGCCTGCTCGCCGCCTGGCTCGCCACCATCGCGCTGATCGCGCTGGCCGGGCTGCTCGCCGGGTCGCGGACGCGGCGGGTCGCGATGACCGGCCTGCTGATGTCGCTGGCCGGCGCCACCCTGCTGCTGCCGCTGGCCGCGTTGCCGGCGAAGACCGCCGCGCAGGTGGTCAAGATGACGCCGGAGCAGGTGCCGATCCTGGTCGAGTCGGCGTGCGCGGTCACCGGGGCCGGGGTGTTGCTGCTCGGCTGGGCGGTGTTCCGGTCCAAGCTGGTCAACCCGGCCGACGGGGTGCTGCTGATGCTGGCCGCGGTCGCGCTCGGCGCCGGATCGTACGCGGTGAAGCCCCTGCCCACGGTCGGCGCCCTGCTGCTGCTCGCGGCCGGCATGGGCCTGGCCTGGACCGGTGGCCGCCTGGTGCCCCGCTCCTGACGCTCTGCGGTGCTCTAGTCTGCGTCGGTGCAGGTCATCCGGGTAGTGGTCGTCGACGACGAGGCGCTGGTGCGCTCCGGCTTCGCGGCGATCCTCAACGCGGCGCCCGGCATCGAGGTGGTCGCGACCGCTACCGGGGGCGAGGCGCTCGGCGTGGTCCGGGCGCACGAGCCGCACGTGGTCCTGCTCGACATCCGGATGCCGGACGTCGACGGGCTGACCGTCCTGGCCCGCCTGCGGGAGCTGCCCGAGCCGCCGGTCGTGGCGATGCTCACCACCTTCGCCGCCGACGAGTACGTGCTGACCGCCCTGCATTCCGGCGCGGCCGGTTTCCTGCTGAAGGACACCGACCCGGTCGACGTCGCGCAGCTGGTGCGGACGCTCGCCGCGGGTGGCGTGGTGATGTCCCGGACGGTCTCCCGGGCGCTGCACGGCAGGCTGCCGCCCGGCTCGGACCCGGGCCGCGTCGCGCACCTGACCGGCCCGGAGCGTGCGGTGCTGGTGCTGCTGGCCGGGGGACTGTCCAACGCCGGGATCGCCGAGCGGCTGGGCCTGGCCGACGGCACGGTCGCCGGGCACGTCAGCGCGCTGCTGGCCGGGTTGCGGGTGTCCAGCCGGATCCAGGCGGCGCTGGTCGCCGAGCGGGCCGGGCTGCTGGACGAGCAGCGGTGAGCCGCTGGGAACGGCTCCGGCGGCTGCCCGCGCCGGTGGTGGACGCCGGGATCATCGCGGTCGCCGCCGCCGACATCTGGATCGGGCTCTACGACGACGGGCTGACCGGCCTGCTCGTCGGTGTGGTGGCTTGCGCCGCGCTCGGTCTGCGCCGCCGCTTCCCCCTGGTCGCGTTCCTGCTCACGGTCCCGGCCGGGGTCACCCAGGACGCGGTGGTGGCTCCGTTCGTGGCGCTCTACACGCTCGCCGTCACGGCCCGGGACCGTCGCCTGCTGGCCGCCTGCGCGACGCTCTCCGCGGTGGCCGCGGTCGTGCCGTCGCCGCTGTCCGACGAGCCGTCCTGGGACGCCGGGATGGTGGTGGCGTTCGCCTACCGGCTGGCCCTGGCCGGCGCCCCGGTGCTGCTCGGCCAGCTCGTCCGGACCCGCCACGAGCTGTCCCGGCGGATCGTCGAGATCCACGAGGCCCGCGAGCACGAACGGCTGCTGCACGCGAGGACCGTCCTCGCCCAGGAACGCGCGCGGCTGGCCCGCGAGATGCACGACGTGGTGTCGCACCAGGTGAGCCTGATCGCCGTCCAGGCCGGGGTCCTGCAGGTCACGGCGGGGGAGCCGGGCACCCGGGAAGCGGCCCGGACGATCCGTGAGCTGAGCGCCGGGACCCTCGACGAGCTGCGCACCATGGTCTCCGTGCTGCGCGGCGACGGTGACGACGGCGCCGCGCTCGCGCCGCAGCCCACCCTCGCCGACTTGCCCGCGCTGGTCGGCGCGAGCGGGCTGGACGTGAAGCTGACCGGGGAGATCACCGTCGCGGTGGCCAGCCCGGTGCAGCGGGCCGTCTACCGCACCGTGCAGGAGGCGCTCACCAACGTCCGCAAGCACGCACCGGGCGCGTGCGTGACCGTCGAGCTGTTCGAGGACGGGCCGGACGTCGGGGTCACCGTCACCAACTCGCGGCCGGCCGAGCCCGCACTCCCGCTGCCCGGCGGCCGGCTGGGGCTGGTCGGCCTGCACGAACGGGCCGAGCTGCTGCACGGCAGCCTGGAGTCGGGGCCCCGGCCGGACGGCGGTTTCCGGGTCCGGATGAGGCTTCCCGCGTACGCCGGCTGACCGTTCAGCGCGGCGCGTCCCGCGTCAGCTCGTAGAACGTGATCGCGGCGGCGGTGGCCACGTTCAGGGAGTCGACGCCGTTGTGCATCGGGATGGCGACCCGCACGTCACTGGCCTTCAACGCCTCCGGGGTGAGGCCGGGGCCTTCCGCGCCGAGGAGCAGAGCAGGCCGTACGCGCTGATCTGCAGTGAGATCTTGAAGGGCGACGGCGTCGGGCGCGGGTGTCATCGCGAGCAGGGTGAATCCGGCGTCACGGATGGCCGCGAGCGGATCCGGCCAGGTGTCGGTCCGGGTGTAGGGGATCGCGAACACCTCGCCCATGCTGACCCGTACCGCCCGGCGGTAGAGGGGGTCCGCGCAGTTCGGCGAGAGCACGATCGCGTCGATGCCGAGCGCCGCGGCGCTGCGGAACAGCGCGCCGAGGTTCGTGTGCGTGTTCAGGCCTTCCAGCACGGCCAGGTTCCGCGCGGTGGCGAGAAGTTCGCCGAGCGTGGGCTGTTCCCGGCGGTGGAACGACGCGAGGATCCCGCGGTGCACGTGGAAGCCGGTGATCGACTCCAGGACCGGCGGCGCGGCGGTGTAGAGCGGCGCGCCGGCCGGCAGCCCGGTCAGCTGATCGGCGCGTTTCTCGTCGACCAGCGCCGAGCGCATCCGGTACCCGGCGCGCAGGGCCCGCTGGATGACCAGCTCACCCTCGGCGATGAACAGCCCGTTCGGCGGCTCCCAGCGGGTACGCAGTTCGAGGTCGGTCAGGGCGCGGTAGTCGCCGATCCGGGGGTCGTCGGGGTCGGTGATGACGGTGGCTGGCACACCAGCATTCTGCCGACATGCCGTTCCGGCATGTCGCGGCGGCTGAACGGACGGAACCGGCGGGCGGCCGGCCCGATGGTCGCCGACGGGGTGTCGACGAGCGAACCGTGCGGGAAGATGGGGACAGGTGCTGGTTGTCCGTATCGGTCATCGGGGGTGTCGGATGTCGTCTGGTCAGGGATCGGACCCCCATCTGCTCGGCCTGCTCCGGGCGATCCGCCTGCGGCAGAGCGCGCCCGACGCGGCCGCCGCCGGGGCCGCGGACACGGCTGCCGCGCTCTCCGAGATCGCCAAGGTCAAGGCCGCCGAGGAGGGAACGCCCCCCGTGTCGAAGTCCGGGCTGCCGGGCCGGCCCGAATTCCGGTCGGGCGACGGTTCCGCCGTGGTGTCGCCGGGCGCCGAGGCCGTGGCCGCAGACGACCAGGAGTCGCCCTCCTCGGGGCGCGTCGGCGGGGTCGGCCGGACCGGGGCGTCCCCGCAGGGCTCGGCTCAGCCCCCACGCACCCCGTCCGGGCCCGAGTCGCCGCGCGGCGCCGGCTCCGAGCTGCTCTGGCGCGGCGGGCAGGGTGCGGTGCTCGGGCGCTCCGGGCTGGGCGGGCATTCGCACGGGCCGGATCGGGCCGGGGCGAGCGCGGCTTACGGCGTACCCCGCGATCGGGTCAATCCGATCACCGGAGTGAACCCCTCCGGTCCGGTCGGCCCGGTCCCGGCCGTCCCCGGGGTCGCGGCGCCGCGCCCGATCGGCCCGACCGGCACCGAGTTCCCGTCGGTCACCCCGGCCGAGTACGCGGCGCACTTCGCCCAGAGGACGGCCCGGCGCCACCTGCCGTCCGACGGCATGAACCCGGGCGACACGATGGCCCTGCGCGACACGCAGCGCCTGCTCAGCACGAGCCTGACCTTCGCCGGCGGCGCCGACGAGGTGGCCGGCCGGCTCTGGCACGCGCTGCTGCAGGCCCAACCGGCCCTGCTCGCCTCGCTGCCCGGCACGCCGGACTCCCAGCGCGATCAGCTGGCCCGCGCGCTGACCTGGCTGGTGCACCGGCTCGACGACCCGCCGGCCGTGGTCGCCGGGTGCGGGCAGCTCGGCGCGGCGCTGGCCGAGTGCGGCCTGCAGTGGAACCAGCTGCAGCTGGTCGGCGCGGCCCTGGCCGAGGCGACCCGGGCCGGGATGGCGCCGGGCGTCTGGCGGCAGGATTTCGACCAGGCCTGGCGGTGGACGTGGCAGCACGTCTACGAGTGGCTGGTGCACGGCGGCACGCTCGTCGCCTACCAGCCGACCGTCTGGGACGCCGAGGTGATCAGCCACGAGCTGCGCCGCCCCGATCTGGCCGTGGTGCGGCTGCGCCCGTTCCTGCCGATGCCGTGGCGCCCCGGGCAGTACGCGAGGGTCGAGGTCGCCGACGTGCCCGGCATCTGGCGGCCGTACTCGCTGGCCGGCGCCCCGGCGCTGGACGACGTGGTCGAGCTGCACGTGCGGGCCAAGACGGTGACCGGGGTGAGCGGCACGCTCGTGCACGGCACCCGGGTCGGCGACCGGATCCGGATCAGCCGCGCCGAGGGGGAGATGCGCCTGCCCGCCGAACCCGGCCGCGGCGTGCTGATGATCGCCGGGGACACCGGCGTGGCCCCGATGAAAGCGCTGCTCGCGCATCTGGCCGCGGTACAGGATCCGCGACCGGCCGTGCTCTTCTGGGGTGTGCGGAACCTCGGCGAGCTCTACGACATCGACGCGCTGATCGCCCTCTCCCGCCAGGCGCCTCGCGCCACCGTCGTCCCGGTCGTCTCCGAGGGCGACCCCGGGCCGTACCCGTTCGGGCTGGTCACCGACGCGGTCGCGGCCTACGGCGAGTGGTCCCGGCACGAGGTCTACCTGGCCGGGCCGCCGTTGATGCTGGCCGCCACGAGCATGGCGCTGCGGCAGCTGGGCGTCTCCCCGAGCCGCATCCACCACGACGCCCCCGAGTGACTTTTTCGGTCAAAAACCGCTTTTCCCGTACGTCGTGAAGGGCACACTCGTCACCGGGAGACGGCCGTCCGCGGGCCGTGCCGGGAAGGGGCGTCCGGGTGGAGATCGACGACCACCTCCTCGGGGCGGCCGCCCCGCCCCTGCGGACCGTGCTGGCCGAGGCGGCCCGGCCGTCCCTGCGCCTGACCGCGGCCGCGGTCTGCGCCCCGGACACCGCGGCGACCCGGCTCGGCGGAGTGCCCCTGCTCGCGCCCGGCGCGACCTGGCCGGAGTCGCCGTCCGGCAACCCGCAGTCGTTCCTCGGCCAGCTCGACACCGACGACGTCAACGCCCGCCTCGGCGTCCCGGTGCTGCCGCCGCGGACCCTGCTCGGCTTCTTCTACGACTGGGTGGAACAACGCTGGGGCTTCGACCCCGCGGACGCCGGGTCGTGGCGGGTGACGGTGACCCCGGCGGCCTCGGCTCTGCCCGTGTCGACGCCGGACGAGGTCGAGTGGTTCACCGCGCACGCCGTGAACGCCACGACGGTCTGTACCGTTCCCGCGATCGACGAGCCGCCGGTAGTGGCTGTGCGTGCCGAAAAACACTGGTGGCAGCGCCGTGACCAGGTCGAGGACTTCTACGCCTCGCTGGAGAACGACGAGGGGATCCCGGTGCACCGGGTCCTCGGCTGGCCGGACCTTCGGCAAGGGCCGATGCAGCTGGAGTGCCAGCTCGCCGCGAACGGCATCCACCACGGCAACCCGGCCGGGGTCGAGGGCGACCGGGTCGCGGAGCTGACGCCTGGCGCGGCCGACTGGCTGCTGCTGTGGCAGATCGACACCGACGACGAGCTGGACTGGATCTGGGGCGACGCGGGCCGCCTCTACTACTGGATCCGTCGCCAGGACCTCGCCGCCGGCGCCTTCGACCGCACCTGGCTCGTCCTGCAGTGCCCCTGACCCGTGCCGGCTACCGGGAGTCGGTCAGGAGCTTGAGGTAGGCGGCCGGGATGTGGTGCTCACCGCCCGGCGTGAAGACGTTGCTGTGCGAGGCGTCGTCCCAGGCCGAGGCCGGTACCGCCGCGCGCAGCGCCACCAGCACCGGCGCGTCGTCGGTCAGCATCGAGAGCGCCACCAGGCACTCCTCGGCCTCGCCGACGCACTCGAACGGCTTGTGGGCGTCGACCCCGAGCAGCTCCAGGAAGCCGGGCACCTGAGCCTCGTCGGCGAACAGGTCGTGCCCGAAGATGTGCGCGAGCCGTTCCCGCGGCATGTGCGGCGCCATGGCCAGGAACACGAACCGGCACTTCGGACAGTCACCGCACCACCGCGCGGTCGGGTCGTGCAGCTTGAAAGCCTTGTTACAGGATGTAACAACATCATCGTACGCTGTGTAACCGGCGAAGAGCTGCGCGATGTGCAGCTCGGAGAGCGTCCGCAGCAGCGAGAAGTACGGGTCGACCAGCCCGGTGTGCGCGGTCACCGCGTCCCGCAGCAGCCCCTCGGCGAGCACGCCCTTGGACCACTGATGGTTCACCTCGTGACCGTTCCAGATCAGGTTCGGGTCGGAGGCGGAGCGCTCGTTCGACATCACCACCGGGCCGAGGCCGTGCCAGACCGCGGTGGCGATCGCGATCAGCGAGTTGATCGCGGTGACCGGGATGTGCCCGTTCAGCGCGCCGGCCTTGTTCAGCTCGAACAGCCGCGGGTCGAGCTTGCGCCGGGCGGCCAGCGCGGGCAGGCCGGAGGCGGCGTTCACGTTCTCGATCACCGGGTTCGGGTTGACCGAGAACGGGACCGGGTCGAGCCCGGCCGCGCGCAGCATCTCCAGCGTGACGATCGAGTCCTTGCCGCCGCCGACCGCGGAGAGCGGCCGCCCGGTGACCGGGACCGGGGCCGCGGCCGGGAGTGTGCCCGGCGTCTCCACGGTGAGCTCCAGCACGTGCGGGAGCTGGTTGCGGTACGCATACTCGGCCAGGCCGTCGGTGTAGACGCGCGTGAACCACGCGGCCACCTCGGGCGCGACCGGCCGCGGCGCGACGACCCGCGGCGGGGCGCCGACCTTGTAGTAGCTGACCCCGGCGACCACGTGCAGCAACTCCAGCACCTGATGCAGGGTCGCCGTGTTCGTCGGCTCGGCCGGCACCGGGAGCGTGATCGTCTCGGTGAACTCCAGCGGATCGGGACCGTCGAGCACGTAGTCGAACGTGGCGACCCCGGTCGAGGGGTCGAACGCGTACGAGGGGAAGCGCATGACGTCGAACTGCACCCGGAAACTCCTGTCTGACGGCCGACCGGCAATATTAGTGCGTCCCGCGACAACCGACTGGGGGAGACGACGTGCGCCTGGCAGATCTGCGTGGCCGATCGGTGGCGGTCTGGGGAACCGGCCGGGAGGGCCGCGCCGCGGTGAACGCCGTCGCGCAGCACGAGCCGGCCCGGTTGATCGTGGTCAACGACGGTGCCGGCTACCTGGACGACCCGTGGGACGACCCGCGCGCCCCGCTGGCCGGCGGTGAGCACGCCTTCGCCGCCCTGGCCAGCGCGGATGTCATCGTCCGCTCACCCGGGGTGCCGTCCACCCACCCGTTCATGGCCGACCTGCGCGCCCGGGGCATCCCGGTCACCGGCGGCAGCGCGCTGTGGATGGCCGACCACGCGGCGCAGACCGTGGGCGTCACCGGCAGCAAGGGCAAGAGCACCACGTCCAGCCTGATCAGCCATCTGCTGGCGGCGGTCGGGCGGCCCAACGCGTACGGCGGGAACATCGGCGTCCCCCTGCTCGACCTTCCCCCGGCCGAGCTGTACGTTCTCGAGCTGTCCAGCTACCAGTGCGCGGACCTGACCGATTCGCCGCGGGTCGCCGTGGTCACGTCGTTGTTCCCGGAGCACCTGGACGCGCACGGCGGCGAGCGGGAGTACTACCGGGACAAGCTCAACATCCTCGCCCACGGTCCGGAACTGATCGTGGTCAACGGCGCCGACGAGCGCCTGCGCGACGAGATCCGCGGGGTGACCGGCCGGAACGACTTGCCGCCCGTCGCCGCGGCCGCCGGCGACTCCCGGTTCCGGGTCGAGGACGGCACCGTCCGCTGCGGCGACGAGGTTCTCTTCGAGCGCTCGGCGCTGCGGCTCAAGGGCAGGCACAACGAGCGCAACCTGTGCGTGGCGCTGGCCGTGCTGGACGGCATGGGCGTCGACGTCGTCGGGTCACGGGCCGCGCTGGAGCAGGCGCTGCGCTCGTTCGAGGGCCTGCCGCACCGGCTCAGCGAGATCGAGGACCCGTCCGGCGTCACGTTCGTCGACGACACGCTCTCCACCGCGCCCTACGCCACGATGCACGCCGTCGAGGCCTACGACGGCCGGCCACTCACCGTGTTGCTCGGCGGCACTGACCGCGGCCTCGACTACTCTCCGTTGCGGGATTTCCTCGCCTCCCGGGAACTGACGGTGATCGGCATGCCGGACAGCGGGCCCCGCATCCTGGCCGAGTTGTCCGGCCTCCCCAAGATCACCACGCTCTCCTCGAAGGACCTCGCCGACGCCGTCCGCATCGCCCGGGAGGTGACCCCGCCCGGCGGCGTGGTCCTGCTGTCCCCGGCCGCGCCCAGCTATGGCCGCTTCCGCAACTTCGAGCACCGCTCCGAAGCCTTCGTCGAAGCCATCCGGGCCACCGCCACCCCCTCCTGACCGCCGCCGCCGGATTCCTGAATGCTCGGCGACCGCTGAAGCCGCCTGCCGGCTCGAAGCGGCCGGCTCCGAACGGTCGGCTCCGAACGGCCGGCTCCAAGGGGCCGGCTCCGAACGGTCGGCTTGAAGCCGTCGGCTCCGAACGGTCGGCTTGAAGCCGTCGGCTCCGAACGGTCGGCTCGAAGCCGCCGGCTCACCGA
Source organism: Actinoplanes sp. NPDC020271 (assembly GCF_044388125.1). Classification (NCBI taxonomy): domain Bacteria; kingdom Bacillati; phylum Actinomycetota; class Actinomycetes; order Micromonosporales; family Micromonosporaceae; genus Actinoplanes; species Actinoplanes sp. NPDC020271. Next base: position 189,547 of record NZ_JBIRWQ010000001.1, on the reverse strand, counting down.
ACCGTCGGAGTCGGCTGGGTGACGAGCCCGCCCGGCCCGCGCCTCGGAGTCAGGTGTGCGGTGGTCCCGCATGCCGGCCCGGGAGACCGGCCCGGGGCCGGAAGTGCGGCCGCGACCTCGACCCGGGACGAAGCTCGCGTGCCCGCTGACATGGGGCGGGGCGCTGGGCGGGCGGCTCACGGGCGTACGCGGAAATAATTTTGATCTTGTTTCTTGAGTAACGGCGAGGTTTCACGGAGTCACGGGAACCGGCCGATCAGCCCATGTCCGGGTAGCCGATCGAGGGACTGTCGTGGACCGAAAGGACTATCACAAAACGGGCGCAAAGCGTACATGTGATGGCGGTCACGCCGTAAAGGTTATTTCAGGATCGATGACCGTCATCCGGTCCCGCCGAAACACGCGTTCATCAGCCCAGCTCAGGTAACGGTTTGAAAACTTCACCCACAGTCTTGACACAGGGGGGCCGTTAGTAAGAACTTTTACCGCGACAGTAAACAGTCCTTCCTGAAGGGGTGTCCGATGGCTGAGCCGGAGATGGACGGCGCCGCGCAGACCGCGGTCGCGTTCTCGCCGGCCCGCGACCTGGCTGTCCCCAGTGGGAGTGACCAGACCATGCGGGACCGGCTTGAACAGGGACTCTGGTCCCGGAGTAGCGGGCGCGCCGAGGTGCCGGACCACGGCCGGACCTCGAATGAAAAAAGCGACCAAGGGGTTCTGGTCCGGGTCCGCACGCAGCTGCCGGAGTTCACCGGCGCCCTGCAGCGCGTCGCCGAGCAGGTCCTCGCGGACCCGGCGGCGGCCTCCCGGGCGACCATCGTCGAGCTCGCCGAGCGGTCCGGGACCTCGCCGGCGACGGTGACCCGGTTCTGCCGGGCGCTCGGCTTCGACGGCTACGCGGACCTGAGGCTCGGCATCGCCGCCGAGACCGGCCGGGCCCGGTTGGCCGGCTGGACCGTGGACATCGGCCGCGAGATCCAGCCCAGCGACCCCCTGGAACGGGTTCTCGGCCAGATCATGGCCGCCGACACCCGGGCCATGCACGACACCGCCGCACTGCTCGACCTGGCCGAGGTGGAGCGGGCCGCGGTGGCGATCGCCGGAGCGGCGCGGGTGAACATCTTCGGCGCCAGCGGAAGCGCGCTGGTCGGCGAGGAGATGCAGTTCAGCCTGCACCGCATCGGCATCCCGGTGTGGGCCTGGACGGACGTGCACAACGGCCTGGCCAGCGCCGCGCTGTCCCGGCCCGGTGACGTCGCGCTCGGGATCTCGCACAGCGGCGAGACCGGCGAGACGATCGAGCTGCTGGCGGAGGCGAGCAGCCGGGGCGCGACCACGATCGCGCTCACCAGCTTTCCTCGTTCCCCGCTGGCCGAGCTCGCCGACATCGTCCTGCTCACCGCCACCCAGGCGACCACCTTCCGGCCGGACGCGCTCTCCGCGCGGCACCCGCAGCTCGTGGTCCTCGACCTCCTGTACGTCGCCGTCGCGCAGCGGACCCACGAACGCTCGCACGCCGCCTTCCAGCGGACCGCTCAGGCGGTTCACGGGCACAAAGCGGTGAAGGACGTCTGACATGACCGAACCCATGCTCGACAGCCCGGCTGAGCAGCACCCGGCCAGGCAGTTGCAGATCCGAACGGCACGCGGTACCGCCTGGGGGCCCCTCATGGCCGGTGCGATCATCACGTCCCTGCCTGTGGTGATCTTCTTCCTGTCGATCCAGCGGAACATCGCCACCGGGCTGACCGCCGGCGCAGTCAAGGGCTGAACCAACTCCTGTCACACCCTGAAAGGACATCGATGTCTGAGATAACGACTTCCCGTCGTACCCTGCTCCGCCGCGCCGCCGCGGTGGGCCTGGTGGCCGCTCCGGGCGTGAGCTTCCTGAGCGCCTGCGCCGGCTCCGACGACAGTGGCGACAGCACCAAGCAGGCGACCGGCACCAAGTCGGCCGACAACCCGCTGGGTATCGACCCGAAGGCCGGCGTCGAGATCGTCATCTTCGACGGTGGTCTCGGCACCAAGTACGCCACCGACGTCGACACCCCGCTGTTCAACAAGAAGTGGCCGGACGCCAAGATCACGTACTCGGCCACCCAGCAGGTCGCGACGACGATCAAGCCGCGGCTCAACGCCGGCTCGGCGCCCGACATGATCAACAACTCCGGGTCCGACATCATGGACTTCGGTGCCATCGTGAAGGCCGGCCAGGCTGCCGACCTGACCGACCTGTTCGCCGCCCCGTCGCTGGACATCGCGGGCAAGACCGTGGCCGAGACCCTGGTCCCGGGCGCGGTGCAGCAGGGCACCTACGACGGCAAGCCGTTCGCGGTGAACTACTCCTTCACCGTCTTCGGCCTCTGGTACAACAAGAAGCTCTTCGACAAGAACAGCTGGACGGTCCCGACCACCTGGGCCGAGTTCACCGCGCTGCTCGAGAAGATCAAGGCCGCCGGCATCACGCCGTTCGGCTACGCGGGCGCCAACGCGTCGTACTACATGGTTCGTGCGCTCCTGACCAGCGCCGCGAAGATCGGCACCGAGCAGGTGCTGAAGGACATCGACAACCTGAAGCCGGGCGCGTGGAAGGCCGACGCGATCCTGCAGGCCGCGAAGGCCTGGGGCGAGGTCGGCAACAAGTACATCGACAAGTCCTTCCTCGGCCTCAAGCACACCGAGGTCCAGCTGCAGCAGGACCAGGACAAGGTCGCGTTCTACCCGTGCGGTTCGTGGCTGGAGAACGAGCAGGCGGCCAGCACCCCGGCCGGCTTCGAGTACGCGATGGCGGCGTTCCCGAGCGTCACCACCTCGGACAAGCTCCCGGCGACCGCGATCAACGCCGCGGCCGGCGAGATCTACTTCGCGGCGGCCAAGAGCAAGAACCCGCAGGGTGGCAAGGAGTACCTGCGGACGATGCTCTCCAAGGAGGCGGCGCTGGAGTTCACCAAGCTCACCAAGTCGCTGACCGTGGTGGCGGGGGCGGCTGACGGTGTCACCATCAGCCCCGGTCTGACCAGCGCGAACGACGCCCTGAGCAAGGCCGGTCAGGACGTCTTCATGGGTTACCTCTTCGACACCTGGTACAAGAAGCTGGACGACGCCTCCCGCGAGGCCGTCAACCAGCTGATGTTCAAGGGCGGCGACGCGCAGAAGTTCTGCGACACCATGGAGGCCGCTTCGCAGGCCGTCGCGAAGGACTCCTCGATCACCAAGTTCACCCGTTCCTGATCCGGCACATAACTAACCCGAGGTAGGCGTCATGCGGCACGGCAAGTATCCCTTCATCATCGGTTTCCTTGTCGTGCCGCTGGCGCTCTATCTGGTGTTCGTGGTCGGCGCCTACCTGCAGATGTTCCAGCTGTCCTTCACGGACTGGTCGGGCTTCGGCAGCTTCAACTACGTGGGCTTCGACAACTTCGCCAAGCTCTGGGACGACCCGGTCTTCTGGATCGCCCTGCGGCACAACGTCTACATCCTGATCGCGATGCCGATCGTGACCATCGCGATCGCCCTGTTCTTCGCGTTCCTGCTGAACGTCGGCGGCAAGAGCAAAGGCGGCGTGACCCAGGGCGTCTGGGGCTCCAAGGTCTACCGGGTCGTCTTCTTCTTCCCGCAGCTGCTGGCGCTGGCCATCGTCGCGGTGATCTTCGGCCGGGTCTTCGGCTCGGACCGCAGCGGCATGCTCAACGGCCTCTTCCCGGACTCGTGGTCGCCGTGGCTGTTCCTGGCCGACGAGCGCTGGGCCCTGGTCTGCATCGCGGTGGTGCTGATCTGGCAGCAGATCGGCTTCTACGTGGTGCTCTTCTCGGCCGGCATGGGCTCGATCGGGCAGGAGATCTACGAGGCCGCGGCCCTGGACGGCGCGACCAAGGTGACGCTCTTCTTCCGGATCACGCTCCCGCTGCTCTGGGACACCCTGCAGGTCGCCTGGGTCTACCTGGGCATCGCCGCCTTCGACCTGTTCGCCCTGGTCAACATCATGTCGGTGAACAAGGGTGGCCCGAACAACGCGACCCAGGTGCTGAGCTACCAGATCTACCTGAACGCCTTCCAGAACTCGCAGGCCGGTTACGCCTCCGCGATCGGTGTGGTGCTGTTCTTCCTGACCCTGACGTTCGCCGCCCTGACCCTGCGGGTCACCCGTCGCGACGCCGTGAACGCCTGACCCGCGGAGATTGTCATGACGAACCTCGTTACCAACGCCCCCGCGGTCGCCAGCCGGCCCGCTCCCGCCGTGGAGCGGAAGAGCCGCAAGGTCAACCCGCTCAACGGGGTCGCGCACATCGCGCTCTTCCTGTGGGCGCTGGCCACCGCCGGCCCGCTGATCTGGGTGCTGCTCGCCTCGTTCAAGAGCAACACCGAGATCTTCCTGGGCAAGCCGTTCGCGCTGCCGGAGCACTTCTCGTTCAAGACGTACACCGACGCCTGGACCGAGGCGCACATCGGGCAGTACTTCATCAACAGCATCATCGTGGTCGCGATCAGCACGGCCGGCACCATGCTGCTCGGCTCGATGGCCGCGTACGTGCTGGCCCGTTACCGCTTCCCCGGCAACCGGGCGATCTACTACCTGTTCGTCTCCGGCCTTGCGTTCCCGACGTTCATGGCGCTCGCGCCGATCTTCGGCATCGTCAAGAGCCTGGGCCTGCTGAACACGTTCACCGGCCTGATCCTGGTGTACATCGCGTACTCGCTGTCGTTCACGGTCTTCTTCCTGACCGCGTTCTTCCGCACGCTGCCGCACGAGATCGACGAGGCGGCGCTGGTCGACGGGGCCGGGCACCTGCGGCGGTTCTTCCAGGTGATGATGCCGATGGCGAAGTCCGGCCTGATCAGCATCACGATCTTCAACATCGTCGGCCAGTGGAACCAGTACCTGCTGCCCGTGGTGATCATGCAGGGCGCGGGCTCGGACTCGAACTGGGTGCTGACCCAGGGCATCGCGAACATCAGCGTCCAGGCCGGTTACCACGCCGAGTGGTCGACGCTGTTCGCCGCCCTGACCCTGTCGATCATCCCGATGATCATCGTCTACGCGATCTTCCAGCGGCAGATCCAGGCCGGTCTGACGGCCGGAGCGGTCAAGTAGGTGCGGTCTCGCAGCCCCGCGTGGCCCACGAGACCGGACCTGACCTGTCGTACGGGCCGAGCAGAATGACCATGTGCTCGTAGCGGTTCTCCCCGACGGCCGGCTCCAGGATCTGGATGCCGGCGGGCGGCCGGTCGGAGCGCCTCATCAGGCGCCCGACCTGCCGGCGGCGATCGCTGCGCGCGAGGCCGCCGAGCAGCCGCGCTGGGTGTGGCCGGCCACCGCCGACATCTATCCCGCGCTGCTGCGCGCCGGGGTCCGGGTCGCGCGCTGTCACGATCTCGAGCTGACCGAGGCCCTGCTGCTCGGGCATGCCGGTCGCTGGGGTGAGCCACGGGGGCTCGCCGCGGTGACGGCCCGGCTGCACGGCCTCCCGGTTCCCCCTGATCAGGCGCGTCCCGACGCCGAGCCGCCGGGCTTCAGCCAGGGTGTGCTCTTCGAGGCCGCGGCACCCAAGATCAAGATCGAGGACCTCATCGAGGCGTACGCCGATCAGCAGCGCCGCCTCGCGCTGACCGAGCACCCGGGCCGGTTCCGGATGCTCGTGGCCGCCGAGTCGGCCGGCGCCCTGATCGCCGCCGAGATGGGCCACACCGGGCTGCCCTGGCGCGCCGACGTGCACGACGAGTTGTTGCGCGAGCTGCTCGGCCCGCCCCAGCCGATGGGCCCGCCGCGCCGTCTCGCCGAGCTGACCGCCGAGATCAACCAGGCGTTCGGCACCCAGGGGCTGCATCCCGACCTGCCGGCCGAGGTGGTCCGCGCGTTCGCCCGGGCCGGCATCCAGATCCCGAACACGCGCCGCTGGGTGCTGCGCGAGATCGACCATCCGGCGGTCCGCCCGCTGCTGGAGTTCAAGGAGCTCTACCGGATCTGGACCGCCAACGGCTGGACCTGGCTCGACTCCTGGGTCCGCGACGGCCGCTTCCACCCGGAGTACGTGCCGGGCGGCGTCGTCTCCGGTCGCTGGGGCGCGCGCGGTGGCGGCGCCCTGCAGGTGCCCAAGGTCGTGCGTCGCGCGGTGATCGCCGACCCGGGCTGGCGGTTCGTGGTCGCCGACGCCGGCCAGCTGGAGCCCCGGGTGATGGCCGCGGTCTCCGGCGACGAGGGGCTGGCCCGCGCCGCGGCCGGTGGGGATCTTTACGCCGAGCTGGCCCGCGACTCGTTCGACGGCGACCGCGCCAAGGCCAAGGTCGCCCTGATCGGCGCGATGTACGGGCAGACCGGCGGCGACGCGATCCCGGCCCTGGCCGTGCTCCGCCGGCACTATCCGACCGCCTTCGACTACGTCGAGCAGGCCGCCCGGGTGGGGGAGAACGGCGGGCTGGTCCGCTCCTGGCTGGGCCGCACCTGCCCACCGGCGTCCGCCCCGCGCGACGCCGGGCTGGATCCCCCGGACGAGGCGGCGCCGCCACCCGGCCGGGCGAGGGGACGATTCACCCGGAACTTCGTGATCCAGGCCACCGCCGCCGAGTGGGCGCTGGTCCTGCTGGCCACACTGCGTACCGCGCTGGCCGGCACCCGCGCCGAGCTGGTCCTGTTCGTGCACGACGAGGTGGTCGTGCACTGCCCCGCCGACCAGGCCGGACAGGTCGCCGGCACGGTCCGCGAGTGCGCCGCCCGGGCCGGCCGGATGCTCTTCGGCGACAGTGCGGTGCGGTTCCCGCTCGACGTCTCAGAAGTTGGTTGCTATGCCGATGCGAAGTGAGGAAGTGGGTAAAGTTGTTGGTCCGGCCGAGAGGCGCTGCAGCGGGACAACCCGTCACGCTCGACCGGTGATCCTCCCGAAACAAGGGCGCCTCCGACTTCTCTCGGAGGTGTACCCGTGACTCAGTCCGTCACCACGCTGCGCGAGCTGCTCGCCGAGCGGGTCCTGGTGCTGGACGGTGCTGCCGGCACGCTGCTGCAGGGCGCCCGCCTCACCCCGGCCGACTACCGTGCCGACCTCATCCCGGCCGACCACGAGCAGGACGTCACCGGCGACCCCGACCTGCTGAGTCTGACCCGTCCCGACGTGATCCTCGACATGCACCGGCAGTACCTCGCGGCCGGCGCGGACATCGTCACGACGAACACGTTCACCGCGACCAGCATCGCCCAGGCCGACTACGGGCTGGAGCACCTGGTCCCCGAGATGAACCGGCGGTCCGCGGCGCTGGCCCGGCAGGCCGCCGACGAGGCCGAGGCGAGCGACGGGCGGCGCCGGTTCGTGGCCGGCGACGTCGGCCCGCTGAACGTGACGCTGTCGTTGTCGCCCAAGGTCGACGACCCGGCCTATCGCGCCGTCACGTTCGATCAGGTCAAGACGGCGTACGCGCAGCAGATCTCGGCGCTCGCCGAAGGCGGCGTCGACCTCATCATGATCGAGACCATTTTCGACACGCTCAACGCCAAGGCGGCGATCGCGGCGGCCCACGAGGTCGCCCCCGAGCTGCCGCTCTGGGTGTCGGTCACCATCGTCGACCTCTCCGGCCGCACACTCTCCGGGCAGACCGTGGAGGCGTTCTGGCGCTCGATCGAGCGGGCCCACCCGATGGTCGTCGGGCTGAACTGCGCGCTCGGCGCGACCGAGGCCCGCCCGCACGTGGCCGAGCTGGCCCGCCTGTCGGACACGTTCGTCGCCGCCCACCCGAACGCCGGGCTGCCGAACGCGTTCGGTGGCTACGACCAGACGCCGGAGGAGACCGGCGCCCTGATCGGCGAGTTCGCCGTGTCGGGCCTGGTCAACATCGTCGGCGGCTGCTGCGGCACCACCCCGGCGCACATCGCGCAGGTCGCGCAGGCCGTGGCCGGCACCGCCCCGCGGGTCATCGCCCCGCCCGCGCCGACCACCCGGTTCAGCGGCCTGGAGCCGTTCGCGATCGGGCCGGACACCGGCTTCGTCATGATCGGCGAGCGGACCAACGTGACCGGTTCGGCCAAGTTCCGCCGGCTCATCGAGGGCGAGGACTACCAGGCCGCCGTCGACGTCGCGCTGGACCAGGTCCGCGGCGGTGCCAACCTGCTCGACGTGAACATGGACGCCGACCTGCTCGACAGCGAGCGGGCGATGACCACGTTCCTCAACCTGATCGCGACCGAGCCCGAGGTGGCCCGGATCCCGATCATGATCGACAGCTCGAAGTGGGGCGTGCTCGAGGCCGGCCTCAAGTGCGTGCAGGGCAAGGGCGTGGTCAACTCGATCAGCCTCAAGGAGGGCGAGGCGGTCTTCCTCGAGCACGCCCGCCGCATCCGGGACTTCGGCGCCGGCGTGGTCGTGATGGCCTTCGACGAGCAGGGCCAGGCCGACACGGCCGACCGCAAGGTCGAGATCTGTGGCCGCGCCTACGACCTGCTGGTCGCCGACGGTTTCGACCCGACCGACATCATCTTCGACCCGAACGTGCTCGCCGTCGCCACCGGCATCGCCGAGCACAACGGGTACGCGAAGGCGTTCCTCGACGCCCTCCCGCGGATCAAGGCGCGCTGCCCCGGCGCCCGCACCAGTGGCGGCATCTCCAACCTGTCGTTCGCGTTCCGTGGCAACGACGTGGTGCGTGAGGCCATGCACTCGGCCTTCCTGTTCTACGCGGTCCAGGCCGGGCTCGACATGGGCATCGTCAACGCCGGTCAGCTCGCCGTCTACCAGGACATCCCGGCTGATCTGCTGGAGCTCGTCGAGGACGTGCTCTTCGACCGCCGCGAGGACGCCACCGACCGCCTGGTCACCTTCGCCTCCACGGTCACCGGCAGCGGCGCCAAGCGTGAGGTCGACCTCTCCTGGCGCGAGACGACCGTCGAGGAACGCCTCAGCCACGCCCTGGTGCACGGCATCGTCGACTTCATCGAGGCGGACACCGAGGAGGCCCGGCTGAAGCTGCCGCGGTCGCTCGACGTGATCGAAGGCCCGCTGATGGACGGGATGAGCATCGTCGGCGACCTGTTCGGCTCCGGCAAGATGTTCCTGCCCCAGGTCGTCAAGAGCGCCCGCGTGATGAAGCGCTCGGTCGCCTACCTCCTGCCGTACATGGAGAAGGAGAAGACGGAGGGCTCCCGCGGTCAGGGCAAGGTCGTGCTCGCCACGGTCAAGGGCGACGTCCACGACATCGGCAAGAACATCGTCGGCGTGGTCCTGGGCTGCAACAACTACGAGGTGATCGACCTCGGCGTGATGGTCCCGGCCGCGAAGATCCTCGACACCGCGATCGCCGAGGGCGCCGACGCGATCGGGCTCTCCGGCCTGATCACGCCGTCCCTGGACGAGATGGTCGCGGTCGGCGCCGAGATGCAGCGCCGCGGGCTCAAGCTGCCGCTGCTGATCGGCGGAGCGACCACGTCGAAGCAGCACACCGCGGTGCGCATCGCCCCGGCGTACGACGGCTCCACCGTCCACGTCCTGGACGCGTCCCGCGTCGTCGGCGTCGTCGGCGACCTGCTCGACGCCGACCGCGCGGTCAAGCTCGACGAGGCGAACCGGGCCGAGCAGGAGCGGCTGCGCGAGCAGCACGAGAAGCGGCACGCGCAGCCGCTGCTCACGCTCGCCCAGGCCCGGGCCAACCGGGAGGTCGTGGACTTCGCCGAGCTGCCGACGCCGGCCTTCACGGGTGTCCGCGAGGTGCAGCCGACCATCGCCGAGCTGCGCGAGATGATCGACTGGCAGTTCCTCTTCCTGGCCTGGGAGCTGAAGGGGAAGTATCCGGCGATCCTCAAGGAGCCGGTCGCCAAGGAGCTCTTCGACGACGCCAACGCGATGCTCGACCAGATCATCGCCGAGGGTTCGTTCCAGGCCCGCGGGCTGTACGGTTTCTGGCCGGCGCACGCCGAGGGCGACGACATCATCCTGGACGGGGGGCGCGGCTTCCCGATGCTGCGCCAGCAGACCGAGAAGCCGGCCGGTCGCGCCAACCGCTGCCTCGCCGACTACATCGCCCCGGCGCCTGCCCGTGACGGAAACCGGAAGGGCACCCCGTGGGAAGGTGACCACCTCGGCGGCTTCGCGGTGGCGATCCACGGCGCCGACAAGCTCGCCGCGAAGTACGAGGCCGAGCACGACGACTACAAGGCCATCATGGTCAAGGCGCTGGCCGACCGGCTGGCCGAGGCGTTCGCGGAATACCTGCACCTCAAGGCCCGCCGCGACTGGTTCGAGCCGGGTTCGAAGCCGGACCTGGCCGACCTGCACGCCGAGCGCTTCCGCGGCATCCGCCCGGCCCTGGGCTACCCGGCCTGCCCCGACCACAGCGAGAAGAAGGACCTGTTCCAGCTCCTCGACACCGGCCGGATCGGGGTCGGCCTGACCGAGTCGTTCGCGATGACCCCGGCCGCGGCGGTCAGCGGCCTGATCTTCGCCCACCCCGACGCCAAGTACTTCACGGTCGGCCGGCTGGGTAAGGATCAGATCGACGACTACGCTGCCCGGCGGGGCATGCCGGTCGCCGAGGTGGAACGCTGGCTGCGGCCGAACCTGGCCTACTCGATCGACTGAGACGACGGGGGAGCGCAATGATGCCGATCGTGGTGATGGGTGTCGCGGGCTGCGGCAAGAGCACGGTCGGCAAGGCGCTCGCGGCACGTCTCGGCCTGCCCTACGCCGAGGCCGACGACTTCCACCCGCCGGCCAACGTGGCGAAGATGCACGCCGGGACGCCCCTGACCGACGGGGACCGGGCGCCCTGGCTGGCCGCCATCGCGGACACCATGAAGGACGGTGACCTCGTGGTGTCCTGCTCGGCGCTCAAGCGGGCGTACCGGGACGTGCTGCGGGGCGGGAATCCGGAGGCGTTCTTCGTCCACCTCGTGCTGACCCCGGAAGTGGCGACGGCCAGGGTCAGCGGGCGGGCCGGGCACTTCATGCCGAGCACGCTGGTGGCGTCACAGTTCGCCGTCCTGGAGCCGCTGGCACCGGACGAGAACGGGATGGGCGTGGATGCCACGCTGCCCCTGGACCGGATCGTCGAGAAGGCGGCCGGCCGGCTCACGTCGTACTGAATCGGGAATCTTCCGGTTTGCCGAAGGCCGCTCCCCGGGAGCGGCCTTTCCTACTTGGCGGCCCAGACGTCCAGGTGCAGGCGTTCCAGCAGGACCGGGGCGAAGAGCCCGACCAGCGACACACACGAGATGATCGTGAACGCGGTGGTCAGGACGACCGTCTCGGTCTTGCCGCCGACCTTCACCGCGAACTGGTTCGGGATGCCGATCATGCGCCACATCCGGCCCCGGCCGGTCGGAATCGGCCAGAAGATCGGCACACCGTTCTTCGTGATCATGTCGCCGAGCAGGTGCACCACGCAGCCCGCGCCGACCGCGAAGCCGAGCAGCGGGTAGCCGCGGTCACCCGCCAGGTTCGCCGCGGTGAACCAGGCGATGCCGGCCGAGGCGAGCGTGACGATCAGCCAGCCGGCCTTCTCCGCCCACTTCTCGAACAGGCCGCGCAGCGCCAGGCCGGCCATGAAGAAGATGATGCCGACCACCGCCCACTTGCCGTAGTGCGCGGCCAGCGCGGTGGTGCCCCAGCCGACCAGCGCGGCGAACGGCAGCGTGTGCGTGAACGTCCGGTGCCCGTGGTCCCGCCTCGGGTCACGGCTCTGCCGGGTCGCGGTGTAGATGCCCAGCGAGATCTTCTCGATCACCTCGGCCACGAACAGCGAGATCACGCCGAACGTCCGGGCCACGGTGGCGCCACCCTGGTTGGTGGTCACCTTGCCCGACAGATCAAAATCGGGCAGCAACGCGCCACCGGCGGCCATCGCCGTGCCCACGCCGATCATCAGCGGTGTCTGGTGATAGTCAGCGAACTGGTCAAGCGCCCAGCTGCCGGCCAGCCAGGCGGCCGCCCCCGACAGTGCGTGCGACGGTCCCATCATGTGCGTCGTCCCTCCCCGAACAAACTGCGACACTGTCGCAGAGGCGGGGACGAAGATCAACGACCGGGGCGTCCACAGCGGAGTGGAGTCGGCCACCCGACAATCACGGTCAATGCCCGAGGTGCACCCGGTGCGGCCGGCCGAGGTCGCCCCGGCCGTGACGGGCGTGCCGGAGAACGCTCATGAACAGGAAGAACAGGGGCAGCGCGGGCCAGAAGAAGTGCGCCCCGGAGAGCACCCAGAGGCCGATCAGGACACCCGCCAGGATCATGGTGAAACTGACCTGCCGCTGCACGGACCGGCGTGTCGCGGGCCGGCGCAGCGGCGGCAGATCCCCGGTCAGCGCGGCCAGCTCGTCACGGAACTTCGCCGCATAGGCGGCCGTCATCCGCTCCGCACCCTCGTCCAGGGTCAGCCGGCCCTCGCCCATCGCGGCCCGCAGGATCTCGGCGGTCTGCTCACGCTCGGTGTCGGAGGTCCGCAGCCGGGTCACTCGTTCGGGATACACGTTGTCCTCCTCGACGTTTTCCTCACCCCAGGGTCCGCTCCGGGCAAGGCCGCGGCGTCGGCTCGGCGACGCATTCTCTTCACGATCACCAGCATTTCCCGTACGCCCGTGGGCGTAGCCGTGGGCCGGGGATACGCCCACGGGCGTACGCGCGGATCCGGACCCAGGGCCGATGCCGGCGCCGCCGGGGTGACGTAGTTTCGGCGGCATGGGCAAGCGCGGCCGCAACCGGCGCCGGGGGTCGCACGGGCACCCCGGCCTCGACGGCTGCGGTGCCCCTGACATCCCTGGTCCGCTCCGCATCGGCCGATTCGACAGCACGCCCGGGAGTGACCCGGAGCGGCCCGGCGTGCGGTGGCGGCAGCGGGTGTGGCAGGTGCACGGCGGGTGGCCGCCCAACGCGGTGATCATCGCGACGGTCATCCAGATGGTCGCCACGAACATCCTCTCCACGCACGGCCTCCTGCACCGCCCGTGGGACAACACCACCACGCTGCTGTTGCTGGCCGGCCCGCTCCTGCTGTTCTGGCGGCACCGCGCGCCGGTCACCGTCTTCCTGCTCACCTCGGCCGTCTCGATCGTCCTGCTCACCCAGTTGGTGCTCCACGAGGTCTACGGGGTGGCCCCGGTCGTCGCGCTCTTCTCGCTGGCCCGCACCCGCCGTCGCCAGACCGCCCTGCTCTGCGCCACCCTCGTGTGGGGCGTCTGGCTGGGTGTCACCATGGGTCTGGCCGGGCTGCTCGGCATCGCCTCGTGGGCACAACCCAAGACCGGGCAGGCCTGCCTCGCCGCCACCGTGCTGGGTGTGGTGATCCTGCTCGGCGGCGCCGCCCGGATCCGCGCGGAGAACTACGCCGAGCAGGCCCGGACCCGCGCCGAGCAGACCCGCCGCCGCGAGGAGCAGGAGAAACGTCAGGCCTCCGAGGAACGGCTGCGGATCGCGCAGGAACTGCACGACGTGCTCGGCCACCACCTGTCACTGATCAACGTGCAGGCCGGGGTCGGGCTGCACCTCATGGACCAGCGGCCGGAACAGGCCCGCGAGGCGCTGACCGCGATCAAGAGCGCCAGCGCCGAGGCGCTGCGGGAGGTCCGGTCGGTGCTCGGCGTCCTGCGCACCGAAGGGGAGGCCGCGCCCCGGCAGCCGGCCCTCGGGCTGGTCATGCTGGACCAACTGACCACGACCGCCGGCATCCCGGTCCGCACGATCGTCACCGGCGAACCGCGGGACCTGCCGGCCGAGGTCGACCGGGCGGCGTACCGGATCGTGCAGGAAGCCCTCACCAACGTGCGCCGGCACGCCGGGCCCCAGCCCGAGGCGGACGTCGCCGTCGGATACCTGCCGGGCGCGCTCTACCTGTCCGTCCGCAACGGCGGGCCGGCGCCGCCGCTCGCCGCCGACGGTGACACGGGCAGTGGCATCGCCGGGATGCGGGCACGGGCGGAAAGCCTCGGCGGGCGGCTCGAGGCGGGACGCCCACCGACCGGCGGCTTCCTGGTCACCGTCATCCTGCCGACCGCCACTTCTTCAGAGGGGGAACAATGATCTCGGTGGTGCTGGCGGACGACCAGGCGCTCGTCCGGGCCGGTTTTCGCGCCCTGCTCGACGCCGAACCGGACATCCAGGTCGTCGGGGAGGCCGCCGACGGCGTCCAGGCGGTGACCCTGGTCCGGGCCACCCGGCCCGACGTGGTGCTGATGGACATCCGCATGCCCGGCGTCGACGGCCTCGAGGCGACCAGGCGGATCGCGGCCGACCCGGCATGCGCCGACACCCGGGTCGTCATCCTGACCACGTTCGAACTCGACGAGTACGTGTTCGAAGCCCTCCGGACCGGCGCCTCCGGATTCCTCGTCAAGGACACCGAGCCGGTCGAACTGATCCGCGGCGTCCGCGCCGTGGCCGCCGGCGACGGGCTGCTCTCCCCGAGCGTGACCCGCCGGGTGATCGGCGAGTTCGCCGGCGCCGGCGCGGCCCGCCGCCCCGACCCGCCCCGCGAACTCGACCAGCTCACCGACCGCGAACGTGAAGTGATGGCACTGGTCGCCGAGGGCCTCTCCAACGACGAGATCGCGGCGCGGCTGGTGATCAGCCCGGCCACCGCCAAGACCCACGTCAGCCGCACGATGATCAAGCTGGGGGCGCGTGATCGGGCCCAGTTGGTCGTCTACGCCTACGAGGCCGGCCTGATCCGCCCCGGCTGGCTCGCCTGACCCCCACCGTTCCCGCCGCCCCCGCCCCAGCCGCCCCTTGAGCCAGCCGTTTCCGCTTCAGCCGCGCCCGGTCTGGGCGCGCCGCTCCAGCCGGCGCCGCGTCCCAGCCTGAGGCCGCCAGCGGGCGTGGCACAGGCCCCGGCCGGCTTGCCGGCCGGGCCGGCTCAGCCGGCGCTGAGCAGTGTTTCAGCGGGCCGGTATGACCTGTGGGGGCCAGCCGGGCCCGCGGCTGATGCTCAGCGTTGTCTCGGCGGGCCGGTACGACCGCCGGGAGCGAGCCGGGCCCGCGCGGCTGATGCTCAGGGGTGTGCCGATCGCCGGTGACACCCCGCAGCGCCGGCTGCCCGCAGGGCCGGCTGCCCCGTAGCGCCGGCTGCCCGCAGGGCCGGCTGCCCCGTAGCGCCGGCCGCCCCGCCGCGGCGGGGTTCGGGTCCGCTAGAAACCGCCCTCCCCGGGAGGGGCGAAATACGGCGGGGCATCGTCGTCCAGCGCGACGGCCAGCATGCGGCGCGTGAACTCGTCGAGCTCGGGAAGGCCGTCGAGCGGGAACCATGAGACGGCCAGCGACTCGCTGTCGTTGACCCGGGCCTCCCCGCCGACCGCGCGACAGCGGAAGAACGTGTTGACCATCTGGCAACGGTCCCCGTTCAGGTACGTGACCGGATGCGACACCACCCCCGCCAGCCGTTCGATCTTGATCTGGACCGCGGTCTCCTCCTGCACCTCGCGGACCACGGCGTCGGCCGGCTGCTCGCCCGGGTCCATCAGGCCGGCGATCAGGTTCCACTTCGCGTTGTCGCTGCGCTGGTGCAGCAACAGTTCGCCGCGGTCGTTCAGCACGATCGCCGACACGGTCGGGAACATGATCAGTTCCTGGCCGACCCGGTCACGCAGGTTCCGGACGTATTCGGAGGCTGGCATGCCTCGAACCTATCCACGCCCGGTTGCCGAGGTGTGAACATGCCGTGCGACACCCGCCGGCACGTGATCATGAGTTCGGCCGGCGTAGGCCCCACCCTTACCAAGGGGGCAGACCGCCCACGCACCATTATCGCGGAAGAGCGGGGCGAGACGGGTGAGCGCGGCGTCTTCCTGTGGACGACCGGCTGGTGTGGACAAGCCGCGCGGCGGCTCAGCTTCTGGTAGGGGCCGGGGTGTGGACCTCCGGGGCGATCACCGCCCGGTTCCGGCCGGCCGACTTGGCGGCGTACAGGGCCTCGTCCGCTGCCCGGAGCAGTTCGGCCGGGTCGGCGACCGGCCCGGGGACGGTGGCGGCGCCGACCGAGGCGGTGACGGTGATCAGGGTCTGGTCGGTGACCTCGACGGGCAGGTCGGCTATCGCCTTGCGGGTGCGTTCGGCGAGGGGGAGCAGTTCGGCCGCGGTGAGGTGCGGGATCACGGCGATGAACTCCTCGCCGCCGTACCGGGCGAGGGTGACTCCGGCCCGGGCGCCGGTGGCGAGTCGCCGGGCGAGTTCGCGGAGGACCCGGTCGCCGCCCGGATGCCCGTACGTGTCGTTGATTTTCTTGAAGTGGTCAATGTCGATCATGAGCAGGCCGAGGCTGTAACCGGCGCGGGCGGCCCGCCGGCATTCGGTGGCGAGTGTCTCCTCGAAGAACCGGCGGTTGCGCACCCCGGTCAGGCCGTCGGTGTCGGCGGCTCGCCGCTGGGCGGCGACGAGCCCGGCCATCCGGGCGACGACCAGCAGGAACATCACCGCGCAGGCGGCGCTGGTGAGCGGGATGTTCACGGCGCGCCCGGCCAGGTGTTCGCCGAACTGCAGGCCGGGCACCATCAGCACCGAGCACGTGATCAGGGTGAGCCGGGCGGGGGTGGCGTCGGGCGCGGCGACCTGGCTGCGCGAGTCGAAGTCGCGCATGGCCGGGTGCAGGGCGCCCGCGGCGAGCAGGCCGAGCGAGACGACCCAGGTTGCGCCGGTGAACGGTTCGGTCGTGTTGGATCCACCGAGAAGACCGACGATGGCGTACGCGGTGTCGGCCGCGAACATCAGCAGCAGGTATCCGAGCAGCAGCCGGACCGCGGGGCTGCGCCCGCCGGAGCGCAGCACCAGCCGGATCGCCAGGATCAGCAGCATCAGGTCGAGGATCGGGTACGCCGCCTCGGTCAGTTTCGCGGACATCGACAGGTCCGAGTCGCCGGCCACCGGTTCGATGAAGAATTCCCAGCTCAGGATGCTGGCGCTGATCGCCATGACGAGGGCGTCGAGTCCGGTGGCGAGGTCCCAGCCGGGGGTGCGGCGGCGGATGAAGATGATCACCGCGACGCCGGCCAGCAGGGAGCTGCTCAGGTAGAGCACGTCGCTGGGGGTCGGCTCGGTCGTCCCGCCGGTGGTCCAGACGTCGAAGCTGTAGTTCACGTCGGCGGCGGCGTAGCAGACCTGCCCGGCGGCGAGGGTGATCCACCCGGCCGGGCGGGCCGGCCGGTGGAGCAGGATCCCGGCCACGATGATCAGCGGGGTGCCGCACGTGATCGTCATGTAGACGGTCTCGTAGGCCAGGAACGGCCATCCGAGCATCTGTCCTGCGGCGCGGAGCAGCGCGCAGACGGCGACCACGACGAGCCAGAGCCGCCATGCCCGGTTGCGATCCATGATTCCAGCGTTCCGTCCGACGGTTGCAGAACGGGTGCGACGCCGGAACCTCAGAGTTTCCGCGCCCGGAGTTGTTCGGCGACCGACCAGGCCTGGAACGGGCAGCCGGTGCCGGGGTGCGGTGCGTCCCCGCCGGCGGTCTCCGAGATCGACCCGAGGCCGTACTCGGTCAGGTGCCGTTCGGCGTCGGCGAGCACGTCGGGGATGCCGGTGCCGAGCCGGTGCCAGGCGTCGGCGTACGGCCCGGTGAGCCACGGCCAGACCGTCCCGGTGTGGTACGCCCTGTCCCGTTCGCCTGGCCCGCCCGCGTGCCGCCCGTGGTAGCCGGGCGTCCCCGGCGCCTGGCTGCGCAACCCCATCGGCGTGAGCAGCGCCGCCCCGATCCGCCCGAGCACCGCCGGGTCCGGCCGCAGCGGCGCGTGCGGCAGCGACCAGGCGAGCAGTTGGTTCGGTCGCAGCGTGTGATCGCCGAGCACGTCCTGCAGCTGCCCGGTCAGGGTGGGGAAGGAGCGCTCGAAGCTGTCCCGCGCCTGGGCGTGCAGCGACTCGAAGCCGAGCGGTGCGAGAGCGTTGATCCACAACGCGTTGATGTCAACCGCTTTCCCCGTACGGGGGGTGACCGCCACCCCGTCCACGCGCGCGTCCATCCAGGTCAGCGCCTCCCCGGGCACTCCCTGGGTGAGCAGCCCGTCGGCCGGGTCGGCCTGGATCCCGTAGCGGGTGCCGGCCAGGTGGTGCTCGATCACACCTCTCAGGTCCGGATAGAGCTCGTGGAAGAGGTCGTCGTCCCCGGTGACCGTCACGTGCCGGTCGACCGCGTGCAGGAACCAGAGCGTCCCGTCCGCGGTGTTGTACTCCACGTCGCCCGTGTCCGCGGTGTTCGCGAGCATCCCCTCGGACAGCGTCGCGGCGTAGGAGCGAAGCAGCTCGCGGCCCTCGGCAGCTCGATTGCAGGAGAGGAACAACCCCTCGTAACTGATCATCGTGTCCCGCGACCACGCCCCGAACCACGGATAGCCGGCGACGACGTCCGGTCCCTTGATCACGAACGCGTCGGCGGCGAGCGCGAGGGCGGCCTCGGTCGAGTCGGCCGGGGCCGCGGCGGCGACCACTTCCCGATGGCGGCGCCGGGCCGCGCCGACCGCGCCCGGGGCGGGTGGCGAGGCCAGGTCTCCGGCCCAGGCGACGACCTCCACGGGACTTTCCAACTCGGCGTGGAAGCTCCCGGCGTACCACAAATTTTCTTGATCTTGAAGGCCTCGCGCCCGCTCCTCGCGGTACCGGACGCCCTGGAACCACTCGCCGGCCGAGGCGAAGCCCGGCCCGGCGATCCGGTAGGCGTTCTCGACGATGCAGCCGTCCGCCGTCGGCGCCACGGAGAGCGACGGCCCCTGCTCGCCGTGGGCGTTGCGCCACGCGCAGAGGGCCTCGAGGGTGATCCGGACCGGTCCGCCGGTGATCTGCCGGTGCACGACCGTGACCGCCGCCCGGCCGTGGACCGCGGCGATCTCCCGCTCGACGACCACGTCCCCGATCCGCCAGCGCCATCGCGGTACGCCGTCGATCAGCTCGAACGACGTCAGCAGTTCGTGCCCGCGCGGCTCGATCACCCCGCCGGCCCACTCGTGGCCGCCGAGCCGCACCCGCGCGCCGGAGGGCAGCGTCACGACGGCGTCGAGCGAGGCGAGGCCCAGCATGCGGGACGCCGGTGTTGTTCCGGCCACTACCAGCAACCCGTGGTAACGGCGAGTTCGCAGCCCTGTGACGGTCCCCATGGCATACCCACCCAAACCGTCGGGTAGGAGCCATTCCCGAGTCGAACCGCCGGCCAGATCAGTACATACCTGTGGTCCGAACGCGATCGGTCGCACGGTGGACATGGAAGGGAACCTCCGCCCATGGGGAAGAATCGGCGAGGCCGACACACTTGACACCAGACCGTGACAGTCTCAGTGTGATCGACTCCTGACAGTAAATCGTGGGGGATGGTGAGAACGGACGTGTCGGAGCGGGATCGGCTGGCCCAGGCCGACTCCGGCGAGCAACCGTGGCGCGCCTGGGGTCCCTATCTCTCCGAGCGGGCGTGGGGGACGGTCCGCGAGGACTACAGCGAGCACGGGACTGCGTGGGACTACTTCCCGCACGACCACGCGCGCTCCCGGGCGTACCGGTGGAACGACGACGGCATGGCCGGGATCTGCGACGACCGGCAGACGTTCTGCTTCGCGCTCGCGCTCTGGAACGGCAAGGACCCGATCCTCAAGGAACGGATGTTCGGCCTCGGCGGTGACGGCGGCAACCACGGCGAGGACGCCAAGGACTACTGGTGGTACGAGGACTCCACGCCCACCCACTCGTGGATGCGCTGGCGCTACCACTATCCGCAGGCCGAGTTCCCGTACGACCAGCTGGTCCGCGTCAACGGGCAGCGCACGCGCACCGAGAGCGAGTACGAGCTGGTCGACACCGGCATCTTCGACGCCGACAAGTTCTGGGCGGTGACCGTCGACTACGCCAAGGCCGGCCCGCAGGACATGTGCATCGCGATCACCGTGTCCAACCGCGGCCCGGAGAAGGCGACCCTGCACGTGCTGCCGACGCTGTGGTTCCGCAACACCTGGGCGTGGGGCCTGCCGAACCGGCCGATGCCGTCGCTGAGCGGCACCCCGGGCCGGATCGCCGGGCGGCACCGCTCGATCGGCCACATCACCCTCGACGCCGAGGGGGCGCCGCCGGCCCTGGTCTGCGACAACGAGACCAACGCGCAGCGCCTGTGGGGACTGCCGGGTCGTAGCCCGTACCCCAAGGACGGGATCAATGATTTCCTGATCTCCGACATGCCGACGGTGAACCCGGGTGGCGTCGGGACGAAGGGCTCGCTGCACTACGAGATCACCTGCGGGCCGGGGGAGAGCCGCACGATCCGGCTGCGCCTCGCGCAGACCGACGCGCCGGCGCCGCCGCTCGACCTCGGCGACGAGTGGACCGCGGTGATGCGGGACCGGCTCGCCGAGGCCGACACGTTCTTCGGCGAGATCATCCCGGCCGCGGCCACCCCCGACGAGACCGCGGTGGCCCGCCAGGGCATCGCCGGGCTGATGTGGGGCAAGCAGTTCTACCACTTCGACGTCAAGCAGTGGCTGGTCGGCGACCCGGCCAACTCGCCGCCACCGCCGGGCCGGCGCTTCGGCCGCAACAACGGCTGGTGGCACATGAACAGCTTCGACGTGATCAGCATGCCCGACCCGTGGGAGTACCCGTGGTACGCCGCGTGGGACCTGGCCTTCCACTGCGTCAGCATCAGTCGCGTCGATCCGGGCTTCGCGAAGTCCCAGCTCCTGCTGCTGCTCCGCGAGTGGTACATGCACCCCAACGGCCAGATTCCCGCGTACGAGTGGTCGTTCGGCGACGTGAACCCCCCGGTCCACGCCTGGGCCGCCCTGCGGGTCTTCGAGATCGACGGCGGCCGTGACTACGACTTCCTGTCCAAGGTGATGCACAAGCTGCTGCTCAACTTCACCTGGTGGGTGAACCGCAAGGACGTCGGCGGCAACAACGTCTTCGAGGGCGGCTTCCTCGGGCTGGACAACGTCGGCCCGTTCGACCGGTCGGCGGCGCTGCCGGTGGCCGGGGTGCTCGAACAGTCCGACGGCACGGGCTGGATGGCGATGTACGCGCTGAACCTGCTCGACATGGCGATCATCCTGGCGCTGCACGACCGGGCCTACGAGGACATGGCGACGAAGTTCTTCGAGCACTTCACGTACATCGCCGAGGCGGCGTACCGGCAGGGGCTCTGGGACGACGAGGACAGCTTCTTCTACGACGTGCTGCGCCTGCCCGACGGGCACAAGGTGCCGCTCAAGGCGCGCTCGATCGTCGGGCTGCTCCCGCTCGCCGCCACCACCCGGCTCACCTCCGACACGCTGAACCGGCTGCCCGAGGTGAACGCGCGCGTGCGGTGGATGCTGCACAGCCAGACCGACTACGGCGACGTGATCAGTGCCCGGCGCCTGGGCGGGGCCGACCGCCGCCGCCAGCGACTGCTCAGCATGGTCGGGCAGGAACAACTGCTCCGGATCCTCGCGCGTCTCCTGGATCCCGAGGAGTTCCTCTCCCCGTACGGCCTGCGCACGCTCTCCCGCGCCCACCTGGAGAAACCGTTCACGGTGTCGCTGGGCGGCTCCGACTTCACGGTCGGTTACGAGCCGGCCGAGAGCACCAGCGGCCTGTTCGGCGGCAACTCCAACTGGCGCGGTCCGGTGTGGATGCCGGTCAACTACCTGCTGGTCGAGGCGTTGCGCGAGTTCGCCGAGTTCTACGGCGAGGACCTGCGCGTCGAATACCCGACGGGGTCACAGACGAAGGTGTCGCTGGCCGAGGTCGCCGACGACCTGTCCCGTCGCCTGATCGGCCTGTTCGTCCCGGACGAGACCGGCCACCGCCCGATCTACGGCGCGACCACCCTGTTCCAGACCCACCCGGACTGGAAGGACCTGATCGCCTTCCCCGAGTACTTCCACGGCGACAACGGCGCCGGCCTCGGAGCGTGGCACCAGACGGGCTGGAGCGCCCTGGTCGTCGACCTCATCCTCACCCTCCACGACAAGCCCGATTGAGTTCACCGAGTCAGCCGGTGTACTGGCGCAGGACCCCGTTGATGGTTCGGAGCTGTTCCACGGCATTCACCGGTATCGGGTCCGGATTGAAGTGCATGACGTCATTACGGATTTTGCGTATCTCAGCCAGCCGGGAGACGAAGGCTTTCTGGTCCAGGTCCCACCCCATGCGAGCCCAGAGCGCCGGGTTCTCCAGCACGCGCTGGTAATCGCCCATGGCCATGTCGTGGTATCCGGTGATCCTGCGGCCCTGCGGATCACACAGCGCCGTCACGTCCAGGAGCGGGATCACACGGGCGATGGCTCGCCGTAACAGACGGTCCAGGTCACCGATAAGGATGAACGGGTTCGCCATCGTTCCGTATCGACCGGCTACGTCTGCCGCAGTGACGATGCCCGCGACCGCATTGCTCTCATTCCGTACGAACAGGAAGCCCCGCTTCTGCAGGTCGGTCAGCACCTCCAGGAGATCGGTCCGGTAATCGACGTCGCGGGCCTCCTCGGTCGCGTCGGCGAGCGTGGCATCCGCGTTGATGTGACGGGCCCGAGCGATCGACTGCCAGGTGACCGCCCCGCGCAGCGTGTGTTTGCCGCTCAGGATCGCCAGTTGCGAATAATCGTTCAGCAGCATCTTCGTCATCGCCTCCTGCATCGAGGCGGTGGGTGCGACCGAGGCGACGCCGTTCAGGGCCGACGGAAGATTGCCGATCATGAGGCCGATGTAACGCTCCGCCGAGTCGTCGAGGTCGTCCGAGAGCACACGGGCGGTGTCGGCGGCCTCCTCACTGACCTCTTCCTTCTCGGCTTCCTGAGCAGCAGTGATGATCGCGATCTCGGAGTCCAGGGTGACACCGCGAAAGTTCGGTCGTGTGGCGAGGCCATGGTTCGCGAGATCGGCTTCGATTCGCGCGATGTGATCCCCGCGGTCTCTGGCGCCCCACTGAGAGAGGAGCTCGCGCACTGAAACACGATCAGGCACATCGCCCTCGGCCCGGATCCGGGCGGAACGCAGCCATTCGTGGAGCCGTGTCGCCGATTCGTCAGAATCATGAGGACGGTCGTGCATCGCTGATGTCGCGACGGCCTGGTCGAGCAACTCCTGGCGCAGGGCGTCGAGTGAGTTCCCTGTCGACTCCAGGAGCCAGGCGTGCCAGCCGTCCACAGCCCGCATGTTGGCCGCTACCATCGCCGCTCGGGACGGAGACCGGTACTCCAGCCCGTCGTGGAGGCGGAGACGACCGGTCTCGGTGATCTCGGCGATGTACGAAGCCTTCATGCGAGGCCGGGTGAAGCGGACCTGTTCACCTACTTTAAGCAGGCCTGCCTCGATCAGGTCGCTCAAAGTGACTCGGCGACCGTCCATCAGGTGCATCGAACGGGTGACCGGCTGGTCCTCCTCAGTGGTCACCATTTGGTCAACCCCGCATATTTCTTCTTCGCCCCGATCGCGTGATTCACCAGTCTCTGTTGAAGCTGCCCCCAGCCCTCGCCCTCCCGTAGTGTCAATCCCATTTCGGCGCCGATCCGCACCAGGCTCGATTTGGTGATCCTCCTGCCGTTAGCCTTTAGTCCGGCGAGATATTCGGCGCCTTGCTCAATGGACGAAAAATTCCGGAGCCGGGCGGCGACCGCGGTGAAATCGGTTTCATGATCCTCGGCTGTTCGCGTGCGGCTCTTTCGTGGCTCCGGCTGGTTCGAACTGCCGTTCGAAGGCACATTTTCCGGGAGTGTTGCGGGTACTTCCGGTTCGCGATGTGAGATGGTTTCCGGCTGTGCAAGGGATAGTGTTTTCTGACCCTCAGCTATGTCGCGGAGATGTTCGGGAGCTTGTTGAACGAGGAAGCCGAGAACTTTGTGCAGGAGCTTCAGCGTGGTTATCAGATCAATGTTCATGCACGCTCGTCCTGAGCGGCCAGAGTAGCGACGAATGCCGAGGTCAATGCGCGCACCTCGATGCTCACAGGGTCATTTATGGCGCCAAGAAGGATGGCCGGTATCCCGGAAGGTCCAGCTTCCGCGAAGTAGCGTGGGCTGTTGCGCACCGAAGGCACGAAAACCGGCATGACACCGGCCTCCTGGAGTTCCTCCATCTGCGTTCGTTGCAACAGAATGGGCTTACCCGCCTGAATTTGGGTCATCGTGAAGGCTACGCCCGCGAACCGCGGAGAAATCGGGCGGACGTGACTGCTGCTGGACTCGTGGGCGACGTAGGCGTTGAACTCCTCCACAAGACGCTGCACGCTGCCTTCCAGGTAAGCGATGCCTAGTGTCGACAGGTAGTCCGGTTTGGCCGGCACAAGGATGTGATCGCTGGCCACGATCGCTGTCTTCGTTACCAGGCCGAAGTTGGGCGCGCAGTCGATGAGGACCACGTCGTAGCTGCGGAAGCGGTCCGCCCGCAGCGCCTCGGCCAGACAGGCATGGACTTGGAGGAACCGCCGCTTGGACTCGGCGAGAGTGGTTCCGCCCAGCCGATTCGCCAGATGGAGGTCAATGTCAATCAGGCCGAGATGGGACGCGATCAGGTCCAGCTGCCCGGCGTTCTCCTTGATCCGCTCGTTGACTCGCTCGGGTGTAAGGATCAAATCTTCGAGCGGAACGTCACGCCCGGGTACCTCTCCGTCGTACCAGCGTTTGATAGTGCGCGTCTCGCGGAGTTCGCTGGTCCATTCCTCGACGGAATAAAAGGAGAAAGTGAGATTTGCCTGCGGATCCAGGTCGATCATCAAGACCCGATATCCCGTGTTGGCGATCTCGGCGGCGATGTTCGCGGTCAGGGTGGTTTTGCCGACGCCACCCTTGTAATTCATCACCGAAACGACATGCATCGGCGGCCCCTTGTCTCGCGGTGTTGACCCCGCGGCAACTATAAGGACCATCGAAACGTGCTGTGACCGTCGGCAATCCGACAGAAGGTGCCACAAGAGATCAATCCGCTGTCCAGGCGAGCGTCATCTCGATGATTTGCCGGAATCGACAAGGTGCAGAAATTCGCCCGGCTTGCTCATCGGCGAGTGATGAAAAACGGACGCGGGCCTGGCTGAATCGGCTCAGCCGATGGGTTCGCGCTCCGTGGCGGACCGCTGATGTTGGAAAGTGCGCCGAGCGCACCGGCGCGTACGAACGTGGGTGGAGGCGCCCCGAGTATCCGGGGCGCTCTCCTCAGTGTGAGCGGCTGACGATTTCTTCGGCCACGTGGCGCAGTTGTTCGTGGTCGGGGTGGAAGCCGGCGGCGATGTCCGGGTGCAGGCCGGCCTTGGCCTGCTCCAGGAGCATGCCGGTGACCTGCTCGACGCTCTCCCCGGCGTACTGCTGCTGGATCTTGACCGTGGCGGCCTGCAGGGCGGAGCTGAGCTGATCCTCCAGCGGGCCCTGCAGTTTCTGCTCCACCGGGTTGAGTGACTGCGGATCGAGGGTGACGTGCGGCTCGGCCAAGGTTTCCTCCGGAGGTCAACGACGCCGTGCGGACTTACCCGCCGACAAGTGTTCGGTAAACCGGTCAACGAGTCAGGTGACCCGGGGGAGATCCCAGTCGCCGTCGAAGACCGTCTCCTCGATCAGGGCGCGCCGGGCCAGGCGGGGCAGGCGGGCCAGCACCGGCCGGACCTGGGCCGAGCTGACCAGTTGCTGGTGGTGGACCGCGCCGAGCACGATCATCGCCTCCAGCCCGTCGGCTGCCCACTCTACCGCGTCGACCAGGGCGCGAGCCGCCGTCGTGCACGGGGGCGCGGCTGTCGGGCACACGTCCACGCTGCTGAGTCGCCGGGTGCGGTGCACGAGGACGTCGGGTGGCGTGTGCCGGGCGGGCCGGCCGGCGGGCACCAGCACGTGGACCGGGGCGTCACCGGGCAGGAGGCCGCCGTCGAGGCCGAATTGCCGCAGCGCGGTCACCCCGGCCAGCGGCGCCGGGTGCCCGTGGCCGGCGGCGAGGCTGGCCGTCCACAGGCGCTGCCGGTCGGTGTCGTCGGCCCGGGTCAGGTAGAGCCCGTGGTGCACCCGTCTCCACCGCCCGGTCCGGACCCGATGGCGGACGGCCTTGTCGCTGAGTTGCCGCCGGGCCTGCTGCCAGGTGATCAGACCGTCCTGCCGGTCGAGGAGCGTGGTCAGCGCCCGGTCGTTGCGCGGGGTGAGCCGGTACGTCGTCATGCGTCCAGCATTCGCGCTCTGACCTGCGGTTTCCAGCCCCTGTGGACAACGCCGGGGCGGCCCGCCGCGCTCACCAGCGACGATCTGCGGGTAAAGGGGCGCCGGCCGTACACGACAAGGGTCGGTGGTCCAAGGTGAGGCTCTCGATCACCTTGGACCACCGACGCCTATTCGCTACCCGTTCGCGAGCGGGCTAACCACGTCGGCCAGCAAAGGCGGAAGAAGTTCACGAAGAACGTCGATCCCGTCGCGGCTCAGCACCGACTCCGGGTGGAACTGCACGCCCGCGAAGGCCGGCCCGCGCAGCGCGTGCACCGCGCCGTCGGCGGGGTCCCGGGCGATCTCCACCGGCCCGTACGGCGACGAGATCGCGGCCACCGCGGCGCGCGCCGCGAAGCTGGAGTAGAAGCCGACCCGCCGCACGCTGCCGAAGAGGTCCACCTCGCGGGCCAGCCCCTGGTACGTCTGCTCGCGCCGGAACAGCGACAGCCCCAGGTGCAACGCTAGTAACTCCTGCCCCAGGCAGACCGCGAACAGGGGACGACCGGACGTCAGCCGGGACGCCACGATCCCGCGCAGCGCGACCATCTTGGGGTCGTCGGCCGACGACGGGTCCCCGGGGCCGGGCCCGGCCACGAGCAGGTCGGCGTCGGGCACCGGCGCGGACCACGGCACCACGGTGACGGCCAGCCCGAGCGCCTTGAACTGGTGCGCCAGCATCGCGGTGAACGTGTCCTCGCCGTCCACGATCACCGCGGTGCGCCCGCGCAACGCCGGAACGGCCAGCGCACCCTCCTCGCGGGAGTCGAGCCAGAACCGGGCGAGGTCCACGTTGCGTCCGGCCAGCAGGCGCTGTTCCTCCTCGCCGGCCACGGGCGGGGGCGAGGTCCGTACGGGAATGGTCGCCGCCCCCAGAGCGGACAACACGCCCGCCGCTTTGGTGTGGGTCTCGGCCACCTCGCCCGCAGCCGTCGAGTGCCTGACCAGCGTCGCCCCGACCGGCACCCGCAGCGTCCCGCCGGGCGTGATCTCCGCGGTCCTGATCAGAATCGGCGCGTCCAGGGACTGCGTGCCGTCCTCGGCGACCTCCAGGAGCGCCAGCACGCCCGCGTAGTACCCGCGTCCGCGCCGCTCGTGCCGTGCGATCACCCGGCACGCGTTCTCGATCGGGCTGCCGGTCACGGTCGGCGCGAACATGGTCTCCCGCAGGACCTCCCGCACGTCCAGCGAGCCCCGCCCGGCCAGCAGATACTCGGTGTGCGTGAGGTGCGACATCTGCTTGAGGTACGGCCCGGCGACCTGCCCGCCGTGCTCGGCCACGGTCGCCATCATCTTCAGTTCCTCGTCGAGGACCATGTAGAGCTCCTCGATCTCCTTCGGGTCGCGCAGGAAACCGGCCAGCTCGCCGGAGCCGTGCCGGAACGTGCCGCTGATCGGATTCATCATCACGATGCCGTCGGTCACGCTGACGTGCCGTTCCGGTGTCGCCCCGACCAGCGTCCGGGCGCCGGTGTGGACCAGGAACGTCCAGTACGTGCCCTGCTCGCTCGCCAGCAACCGCCCGAACGCGGCCCGCGCCGCCTCCACCGGATCGCCGTCGACGGTCGCCTCGAACACGCGGTGGATCACGAAGTTCGCGCCCTCGCCGTGCCCGATCTCGTCGCGCAGCACGTCCTCGACGATCGTCCCGTACTCGTCGTCCCCGAGATCGAACCGCCCACCGGAGACCCGCAGCTCACCGGCGGGGAAATCGCTCAGCGGCCGGGTCTCGCGGCTCGCCACCAGCAGACATTCGAGTGGCGCCCCGTCGTCGACGCAGTCGAAGCCGCGCTCGGCGATCTGCCGGTACGGCACCACGGCGAGCACGGGCCGCCCCGGTTCGAGCGGAATGCCGGCGAGCGTGTCCACGGTGATCACGTCACCGGTGAGCACTTCGACGTGGTCGGCGCCGTCGCGGTGCAGGAGAGCGAAAGGCTGGTGCGGCATGGTTCCTCGTTCCGGGCCGGGCGCCCGCGCCGCCGAGGTCCGGCCCATGCGAAACGGCCGCCTCGACGAGGCGGCCGCGGTGATTTACGCGCGAGTTGTGGCCGCCGTCAGGCGGGCCACCACATGCTCAAGCGCGTGTTCATGTCCGGCAGCCTAACCGCGTCACCACGCCCGCCGCCATCCCCACGCCCGTGTTTCCCGCAATGAGAGACCCTTCCGCAGTACGCCGTGCAGCCGTGTCATGGGCGCGTCCGCACGGCGTACTGCGGAAATCAGGCGGCGAAGGCGAGCCGGACCGCGGACCGTGCCCACCGCATGCGGCCGATCGCGCAGTCCGGGTGCTCGCCGAACTCCTGGGCGACCAGCTCGGCGCAGCCGTTCTCGCCGAGCCGGCTGACCGTCGCGGTGACCGCCTCGCGGATCACCTCGACCGTCGGGGCCTGGGAGCGCTGCAGGTCGGAGACGAAGAGCGCCTCGGTACGGACGTCATCGATCATCGCGGTCATCGGTCTCTCCCGTTCGATCCATGG
This sequence comes from Actinoplanes sp. NPDC020271, assembly GCF_044388125.1. Classification (NCBI taxonomy): domain Bacteria; kingdom Bacillati; phylum Actinomycetota; class Actinomycetes; order Micromonosporales; family Micromonosporaceae; genus Actinoplanes; species Actinoplanes sp. NPDC020271. Next base: position 161,002 of record NZ_JBIRWQ010000001.1, on the reverse strand, counting down.
CCGGTGGCGGTACGCGGATCAGCACACGCCCGCCGGGTGGCAGACCGGGCGCACCCGGGTTGCCGGCAGGTTGCAGTGAAAACCCGATATAGGAGTGGATAAGCCGATATGCTCATGAGGCTGAATGCCGATCGAGGGGAGCTGCCGTGACCACGGTCCTGGTGGCCGACGACGACGCCGACATCCGGGATCTGGTGGCGTTCAAGCTGGAGCAGGCCGGCCTCGAGGTGATCACGGTCGGGGACGGCCAGGCCGCCGTGGAGCAGGCCCGCGCCCACCGCCCGACGCTCGCCGTGCTGGACGTCTCGATGCCGCTGCTCTCCGGGATCGACGTGTGCCGCATGCTGCGCGCCGACCCGGCCACCGCCGGCATGCTGATCATCATGCTCACCGCCCGGGTCCAGGAGCAGGACGTCGAGGGCGGGTTCAGCGCCGGCGCCGACGACTACGTGACCAAGCCGTTCAGCCCGCGCGAGCTGGTGTCCCGGATTCAGGCACTGCTCACGCGGGCTCGGACGTAGGCGGGATCAGCTGAAGTCGTAGCTCCCGCCGGTGCCGGGAACCTTGCCCGGCAACCCGCGCCGCGCCCGCCCGGCCCGCAGCGCCGTGTCGACGACGTCCCATGCCGCGCTGATCACCACCAGGGCGAGGATGCCCTTGTTGAACCAGCCGCGGAAGTCCCCACCCTCGAGATCGAGGAAGCCGTGGAACGCCGGGTTGAAGAACTGATCGCCGGCGAGCAGCCAGACCAGCGGCGCCGCCCACGCCACGGTGAGCACCGCGTTGACGACGGCGACCGTTCGCGTCGTCGCGCCCACCCGGTAGACCCAGACGTAGTAGAACGCCCGCAGCACGAACAGCGCGATCAGCACCGGCCACCAGAACGCCCAGTTCGCCGGGTCGAGCAGCGGCACGTCGGTGAAGGCGAACTGCTGCAGGACCAGCGCCGCGATCAGCAGCACCACCCACACCACCCCGGTGAGCATCTGACCGACGCCGGCGCGCTGAGCCTCGTACCGCGGAAGGTCCTTGAGCGACCAGCCGACCTTGATCCGCTTATTCGTCCGCTCGGCGATCGCGAAGACCAGCGTCACCCAGAAGCAGAGGTGCGCTCCGACGGTGAGCAGCCCCGACACCGCCCCACCGATGATCTTGCCGAGGTCCGGGTCGTCGAAGATCTGGACGACCACCCCGACCGTGACGACGAGCGGCAGCACGGTCCAGAGCAGGATCTTCAGCAGTCGCCGCCAGGCCGGGAACAGCTCCGGGCCGATCAGATACTGCGGGCGGCCCGCATACCGATCGGCCAGCCGCTCCGGATCGCCCAGCTCGGTGAGCGTGGTCTCGACCGCGGCCTCCCGGCTGGCCCCGGCCTCGATGCGCGCCTCGACCGCATCCTCGATGGAGGCGCGCAGCTCACGGTCGATGTCGTCGCGCTGCTGCTCGGGAATCCGGCGCAGTGCCGTGAACACGTAACGATCGACGAGGTCGGTCATTTCTCGCTCCCCATGATGGTCTCGGTCGAAAGATCCCCGATTGCGGTGTCGAGCCGGGCCCACTCGCCACGCAGCGTCGCGGCCAGGGCGTCGCCCTGCTCAGTGGTCCGGTAGAACTTGCGCGGGCGGGCCTCTTCGGTGTTCCACTCGCTGGTCAGCAGCCCCTGCGCCTCGAGGCGGCGCAGCAGCGGATAGAGCGTGTTCGCCTCGACCTCGAAGCCGGCGCGGCTCAGGGTCTCCAGCAGTGAGTAGCCGTAGCCGGGCGTGCGCAGAACGGTGAGGCTCGCGACGACCACGGTGCCGCGCCGCAACTCCTGCAGATGCCCCGCCAGCGTCGCATCCATTGTCATGTCACGAACTATAGTGTGCGACGCACACTATGGCAACCCGTTACAGCAAAGTGGCCGCCCACCATAAGGTGGACGGCTACTTTGAGCAGCTCAAGGCCTTATTCGTTGGCAGCCTTGATCAGATTGGTCAAGGCGTCTGCCGTGAACGGGCTCCCCGGGAACATCGCCATCCGGGACAGCGGCAAGCTGTTCAGCATCAGCAGCATGCCCGGGTCGGAGGCCATCGCCGCCATCGTCGAGTCGCCCGCCCCGGCCGCCGCCGCGGCGAACAGCTCGCCCAGCAGCGAGGCGCCACGCGGGTCGGCGAACCACTCACCGACGCTGGAGTCCGCGGTCAGCGGCACCCGCGCCTCGTCCCCGTCGACGTGCCGGGTCACCGAGGCGCGGAGATCCCGCGACGAGGCGCCGACCTCGAACACGTACTCCCCGTCCTCGACGATCCACCGCTGGAGCCGGGTGTCCCAGTAGGCCAGGTCCTCGCGCTCGACCCGCAGCACGACCTCGACCGTCGCGCCGGCCGCGATCGGCACGTTCGCGAACGCCTTCAGCTCGCGCGGCGCCCGCTGCACCGTCGACCCGGGCAGGCTGACGTAGACCTGGACGACCTCCCGCCCGTCGACCGCCCCGGTGTTCGTCACCGGAACCCGGATCTCGAGACCGGCACCGGAGACGGCACCGTACGAGAACGTCGTGTAGGAGAGCCCGAACCCGAACGGGTACGCCACCGGGGTCTGGCGCGCGTCGAACCCGCGGTAACCCACGTGCAGCCCCTCGCCGTACCGGACGTGCCCGTGCTCCCCGGGAAAGTCCAGGTAGGACGGGTGGTCGACCAGCTTGACCGGGATCGTCTCGGCGAGCCGCCCGGACGGGTTGACCCGCCCGAACAGCACGTCGGCGACGGCGCTGCCGCCGGCCTGCCCGAGCAGCCACCCCTCCACGATCGCCGGCACCCGCGACTCCCACGGGCTGGTCAGCAGCACCGCGCCGTTGGAGAGCACCACGACCGTGTTCGGGTTGACCGCGGCGACCCGCTCGATCAGCGCCAGGTGCTGCGCCGGCAGGTCCAGCGAGTCCCGGTCGGCGCCCTCGGTCTCGTGCACGGTGCCGACGAAGACCAGAGCCACGTCACTGGCGCGGGCCAGCTCGACGGCCTCGGCCGGGTCGTCGTAGCCGGCCGCGAACGTCACCGCGGCGCTGGTCGACGCCTGGATCTGGGTCAGCGCGTCGTCCAACTGGGTCGGCGTGATCTGCGAGCTGCCGCCACCCTGGTAGCGCGGCGTGCGCGCGAACTCGCCGAGCACCGCGATCGACTGCCCCTCGGCGCGCAGCGGCAGGAGCCCGCCGTCGTTCTTCAGCAGCACGATCGCCCGCCCGGCGATCTCCCGGGCCAGGGCGTGGTGCGCGGCCGCGTCGTAGGTTCCGGCTTCGCGCTTCCCGGCCTTCACGATCATTTCCCGTACGAGTTCGGCCGACTTCCGCAGGGCGCCCCCGTCGAGCGTCCCCGCCTCGACCGCGTCGACCAGGGCCCGGTCGCCGGCCGCGTCCGGCCCGGGCATCGTCAGGTCCAGCCCCGCGCGCACGGCCGCGACCCGGTCCACCACCGCGCCCCAGTCGGAGACGACCAGCCCCTCGAACCCCCACTCGTCGCGCAGGACCTCGGTGAGCAGCCAGTGGTGCTCGCTCGCGTACACCCCGTTGATCTTGTTGTAGGCGCACATCACGGTCCACGGCTGCGCCTTCGTCACCACCCGGTGGAACGCCCGCAGATACATCTCCCGCAGCGTGCGCTCGTCCACGTCGGCGCTGACCCGCATCCGGTCGGTCTCCTGGCTGTTCACCGCGAAGTGCTTCAGCGACGCGCCGACCCCCTTGCTCTGCAGGCCGCGCACCCACTCGGTGGCCAGCACCCCGGTCAGGATCGGATCCTCCGAGAAGTACTCGAAGTTGCGACCGCCGAGCGGGCTGCGCTTCAGGTTGACGCCCGGGCCGAGCAGCACGGCCACGTCCATCGCCCGGCACTCGTCGCCGAGCGCCTCACCCATCCGGCGCAGCAGCTCCGGGTCCCACGCCGAGGCACTGGCCACGGCCGGTGGGAAACAGGTCGCCGGCACCCCGGCCAGCAGATCACCCTCGGTCGCCTGCATCCGCACCCCGTGCGGCCCGTCGGTCACGGTGATCACCGGAAGCCCGGCCGACTCCACCCCGGTGGTGTGCCAGAAGTCGCTGCCGCTGGTGAGCGCCGCCTGATCAGCAACGCTGAGCTCGGATGTCATGGGTTCGGCCGCCCTTACTGAGTACCTAGTAGGTATTAACTACTTGGTAACGTAACTTCGTCCCGGGCCGTGGGCAAGAGACCGTTCGATGGGAACAATCTGTGAACACCGCACCGCCGCGACGCCGGGACCGGACCCGGCTGCCGGCCGCCGAGCGCCGCCGGCAGATCCTCGACGTGACGACCCGGCTGATCGCCGAGCGCGGCTTCTGGGGCCTGTCGATGCAGGACGTCGCGGACGGCTGTGGCCTGACCGTGCCCGGCCTGCTGCACCACGTCGGCTCGAAGGACAACCTGCTCGTCGCCGTCCTGGAATTGCGCGACGAAGAGGACCACCGGGCGCTGGCCGAGCAACTGGGGCGGCCGGTCGCCGAGTTGCCCGGTGTCGTCCCGCTGCCGGAGATCTGTCTCGCGCTGGTGCGCCGCAACGCCGCCCAGCCGGAGATCGTCCGGCTCTTCGCGGTGCTGGAGGCGGAGTCGCTGGCACCGGACCATCCGGCCCACGAGTACTTCCACGCCCGGCAGAAGAGCACGATCACCGCGATGACGCTGCTGGCGCGGGCTCAAGGCGTACCGGATCCGGAGATCCTGGCCCGGCAGGTGATGGCACTGATGGACGGCCTGCAGATCCAGTGGTTGCGAGATCCCGCGGGGATCGACCTGGTCGCCACCTGGACCGCGGCGGCGAAGGCTCTGTTCTGACCGGAAGCCGCCCACCAGCCGGCCCGCACCCACCAGCCGGCCCGCACCCACCAACCAGCCCCCACCCACCACCGGGGGGCGAACCCACGGACATTGTCGTGCGAAACGCCAAGATCATGCCGGCCGCCTGTGGACAACCGCTCAGTGTGGACAACCCGCCGGCGTCGAACGGGACGACGGGTCAGGCGCCGAGCCAGGCGCGGACCTCGGCGATCTCGTCCTCGGACAGGGCGATCGCCGCCGCCTCGGCCCGGTTCAGCACGTTGTCCGCGAACGCCGACGCGATCTCCGCGGCCTGCGGCGGCGGCTGCCGGTAGAGCGGCGCCCCGCCGAACGCCGTGCCCCGGGTGACGAACGCGATCGCGCTGCGGCTCACGTCGACCCCTTGCGCCGCGAGCTGGTCGCGGGCCCAGCGGGTCGCCTCGGTCAGGTTGAAGTGGTGCGCGGCCGCGTACTCGGCCAGGGACTGGTAGATCGGCGGCCACATCTCCTTGGCCAGCCGGGGAAGGCTGAGCAGGGCGGACAGGCGGCCGACCGGTTCCGGCGCGGGGCCGGTGCTGACGCCGGACTCCGGCGGGTCGTGGCGCGACGAGTCCCACAGGAAGTGGTTGGAGTACTTCGCGTCGGGCAGGTTCAGGCTTTCCAGCGCGCGCACGAAGCCGCCGTTGCCGAACCAGCTGGTCTCGTCGACGCTGGGGCCGAGCTGGCGGCGCAGGTCGTGGGCGAGCGACGCCAGGTTGAGCGGGCCGGCGGCCGAGTCGAACCGCCAGGTGACCAGGTCACGGAACTGGTCGTAGGAGACCGGGCCGGGGCCGACCGGCGCCTCGTCGCTCTCCACCGGTTCGCCCTGGACGAGTTCGAGCAGCTCCTGGCTGGTGATCAGCCGGTCGGCGACGGCGGTGAACGCTTCCGCCGCGTCGGAGGGCGAGACGATGGTCGTACGCCGGTCGGCCCGCCGCAGGCGCAGAAGCAGCGGTGTCATGTCGGAGTCCCCGGAGCCGATCACGAATTCCTCGAACGTGACCGGGTCGGCGAGCGCGTCCACGGCGTCGACGACCATCCGGATGTCGGCGGCGTTCTTGGTGTGGGTCAGGCGCGGGCAGTCGATCACCTCGAACCCCGCGTTGACGAAGAACGGCCGGAACTGCGAGTAGTAGAGCCGCGGCTGGGCGGCCTCGGTGTCCGGGTTCGGCACCCAGCCGCCCGGGTTCATGTAGCAGCGCAGGATCAGCCAGCGGCGCGGGCCGTCGACGGTCAGCGACGTGGTCAGGCGGACCAACCACGCGGCCGGGTCCTTGGCGAACTGGATCGCCACGTCCGGGTCCTGCTTGATCAGTCCGCTGAACACGTTGTCGAAGTCCAGATACAGTGCGGCGCGTACGCGGGCCATGACCGAAAACCTACCGTGCCCGTGCCGCAGCGTCCCTCAAAGGCGTCGACGCCGCCCGGCGACCAGTGACACGCCGATCGCCGCGAGGCCGATCTGGAGGGCCAGCTCGATCCAGTCGATGCCGTCGGTGTCGTCGACGCCGAGGGCCCACGCCACGAGCGTGCCGGCCAGCCCGGCGACGACGCCGACGAGCATGGTCTGCCAGATCGGCAGGTTCTGTTTGCCGGGCAGGACCAGGCGCCCCAGCGCGCCGATGATCAGCCCGAAGATGATGGCGCTGAAGATGCCGTTGATCTCCATTGTCAAACCCCGCTTCTGGTCAGGGTACGTCGACGATCTCGCGGCCGAGCGGCCAGAACGCCACCGGCACCAGCTTGAAGTTCGCGATCCCGAACGGGATGCCGATGACCGTCACGCACTGCGCGATGCCGATCACGATGTGGTGCAGTGCGATCCACCAGCCGAACAGGACCGCCCAGAGGACGTTCCCCAGGCCGGAGGCGACCCCGGCGCCGGGGCGGTCGACGACCGTCCGGCCGAACGGCGCCAGCGAGTAGAGCGCGATGCGCCCCGCCGCGATCCCGAACGGGATGGTGACGACCAGGGCGAAGCAGACGAGGGCGGCGAACCCGTACAGCAGGCCCATGAGGAAGCCGCTGCCGAAGATGAACCAGAGAACGTTGAGGAGGAAGCGCACAAGCCACAGCATGAACCCGGGTGGCCACCCCTAGGGGTACGCCCCCACCGTGTCGCACAGAACGGGCGTCCGGCCCGTCGGCGGGCGCCGTTGAGTACTGCCGTGCAACTCGCCCACGTGCTCGACGTCCTGCAGGAACTCCATGTCGCGAGCGGTCACCCGGAACTGGCCGCGGTGGAGCGGTTCGGCACCGACGCCACGCCCGGCGGGCCGTCGCCGGCGGGGCTGCGGCTGCGCTACGGGACCGGTTCGTTCGCGTACCTCTGGGGTGCGGTCTGGGCCGGGGAGACGGCCATGGCCGTACCGGAAGACCTTCCCCCGCCCTCGCACCGCGCGTCGCGGGCCGTGGTCTTCGCCGCGCAACTCCTCGACGTCGCCCGGCCGGACGCCTTCCGCACCTGGGAGCTGTGCGCGCTGCGCGATCTGGGGCCGGCCGCCGCGCGCGGCAAGGCCCCCCTGGGCTTGCGGATCAACAGCGCCGAGGGTACGTCGTTCCTGCTCCGAGCCACCGCGGCCGGCGGACCGACGCGGGAGCCGGACACCGAGCCCCATCCGTCGTACCGCATCCCGGTCAGCGGAGCGGGAGCACCGGACCGCGCGGGGTGAACGGGAAGCGGGCGCCGCGCCGGGCGCACCCCGCACGAACCCGGGCCGGGCCACCGCGACGTGCAGGAGCAGGCCGGGCAGCCTGGGCCGGGATCACCGTGATCGCGGAGTGCAGGGCGACCGGTGTGCCCGCGCCGGCGGTCGGGCAGTCGATCATCAGCCGGTCATCGACGCGCCGGCGCCGTTCGTCGTCGCCAGGAACGTGGTGCTGGGCAGCGCGCCGCCGGCCGTACGGGAACCCTCGGCGACCTCGGGATCGGCGGACCGGAACGTGACCGCCTCGCCCTGCCACGAGTTGTGGGTCTGTTTGGCTCCGGCGGACAGTCCTTGATCACCCTGGGTGTTCTCGACCGCCACGTCGTAGCGCAGCGTCGCCGGGGCGGTCGTGACGGCGAAACCCAGACCCGTGTTCCGGTACGCCGTGTTGTTGCCCAGCGTGAGCGCCGCCGTGTTGCCCTCGTCGACGAAACCGTGCCCGCTGTTGTTCCACGCCGCGTTGTGCCGGATCGTGTGCGTGGCCGTCACCGAGGGTGTGCCGCCGCCGACCGCGAAGCCGTTCGCGCCGTTGCGGAACGACCAGTTGTACTGCACGGTCACCGCGTCCTTGAAGTCACCGAGGTTGATCCCGTCGCCGCCGTTGCGGAACGCCCGGTTGCCGCGCAGCTGGTTCCCGCCGCCGTCGCCGAACTGCACGGCCAGCCCGGACCCTTTGTTGTCGGCGAAATCGCTGTTCAGCACCTGGTTGCCCACCGTGCCGGGGTCGCGCAGCATCAGGCCGGCACTGCCGCTGCCGTGGATCGAGAGGCGTTCGAAGACGACGTTCCGGCAACCACTGCAGACGTACGCCTGGCCGGGCGCGCCGGTGATCTCCAGTCCGCGGACGGTCCAGTAGGCGGCCGTCTGCGTGATCGCCCACTTGTCCGCCGGGATCCCGGACATGTCGAGGACCGGGCGCTCACCGTCGTAGTTGAGCAGCGTGATCCGCTTGGCGGCGGTCCCGTTCGTGGCGATCTGAATCGGACTTGCGGCCTTGTACGTGCCGCCGCGCAGCGCGATCGTCTGGCCGGGTTTCACGACGGTGACCGCCTTGCCGAGCGAGGCGTAGGGGTGTGCCGCGCTGCCGTCGCCACTGTCCGCCCCGGAGGGCGAGACGTAGATCTCCGCCTTGGTCGCCGCTGCTGGTTTCCGCGCTGCGGTGGTGACGGATGCGCGGGGGGTGGGAGCAGTGGTGGTCGCGGTCGCCACGGGTGGCGCGGCGGACAACGGTGCGTCCGGGTCCGCGGGGGAGTGGTAGACCGCATATGCGAACCCGCCACCCACCACGGCCGTCGCCGTCGCGGCTACCAGCACCTTGTTCTGCAGCGCCGCGACCAGCGCGGTCCCCTTGGCCGCGGTCACCACCGCCGGCGCGGCCGACCCGCTGTGGATCGCCGCCTGCAGGGCCGCGGTCAGCGCGATCGGCACCGGCAGCGCCACCGCGCCGAGCAGCAGCTGCTCCGGCGGGACGAGCCCGCCCCGGCGGGCCCGGCACTGCGCGCAGGCCCGCACGTGCCGGGCCAGGCGCTTGCGCCACACCGAGTCGGTGGTGCCGTCCCAGAACCGCACCAGCTGCGACAGGTCCGGGCAGAGCGGCCTGGCCCGCAGTGCGCGGACCACCCCGCGGGCCAGGTCCACCTGCGCTTTCATCCGCTGCACCCGGACCGCGGCGTGCTTGGGCTTGACGCCCAGCGTGGCGGCGAGCTCGGCCCGGGTGAGCTCCCCGGACGCCTCCTGCCACCAGAGTGCGAGCAGCTCGCGGTCGGTGTCCTCGAGCCAGCGGCCGGCCTCGGCCAGTTCCCGGCGCTGCTCGTCGACGACCAGCGCGGCGGTGGTCGACTCGGCGAAGTCGCCGGCCGGGTCGGGCACGTCGACGGGCTCGGGATGGCGGCGCAGCAGGGTCATCTTGCGCGACCGCAGATGCATCTGGACCTGGCGGTACGCAATGGCGATCAACCATGATCGAAATCGGTCGGGCTGGCGCAGGGCACCCAGACCGCGGATGGCCTTGAGCATCGTCTCCTGGACGATGTCGTCGACGTCCGGGTGCCCGTCGAGGGCCCGTCCGACCACGTTGTAGACCAGCGGCAGGTACGCCGTGACGAGCTGATCGAGGGCGCCGAGATCGCCGGATTGCGCGTCGCGGACCAGGCGCATGGTGTCCCACGTGACCGCCGTCTGAAGCTTCGCCACCGTCCCGCCCCGCCAGGTTGTATTGATGTAGGTCATTGACTTGGGGCTGCTGGCTGCGACAACGTGAACAGTCCCGCGGCCGGGCCGTATCGTGGCACGCGCCCGGGAAAGCCGTCAAAAAAACTTTCCGAGATTTCTGTTGTCCGTGGGAGCGTGCCCGCATCTACCGAACAGCCGTCCTCCCCCCAGGGCGGCTGCTCCCCGAAAGGAACGTCGTCTTGTCCAGAACATCCCGCAAGGTCGCCGTGGCGACCCTGCTCGCGGCCGTCCCCGCGGCCGTGATCGCGTACGCCGTGCTCCCCTCCGAAGCGGCCACCACGACCACGTACACCGTGGCCGCCGACGGCACCGGCAAGTACCGGACCGTCCAGGCCGCGGTCGACGCCACCACCAGCGGAACCATCACCATCAAGCCGGGCACCTACCGGGAGATCGTGACCATCCCGGCCACGAAGTCGCACCTCTCGCTGGTCGGCGGCGGCACGTCCGCGAACGACGTGGTGATCGTCAACAACCGCGGCGCCGCCACCTACGGCACGTTCTCCACCCCGACGATGTACGTCTACGGCAGTGACTTCCTGGCCCGGAACCTGACCGTCGCCAACGACTTCGACGAGACCGGCCTGACCAGCGGAACGCAGGCCGTGGCCCTGCGCGTCGACGGCCAGCGGGCCCAGTTCAACTCGGTCAAGCTGCTCGGCGACCAGGACACGCTGCTGGTCAACGAGGGCGCCCGGGCGTACTTCGCGGGCGCGTACATCGAGGGCACGGTCGACTTCATCTTCGGCGGCGGGACCGCGGTCTTCAACGCCTGCAAGATCTACGAGAAGCGGACCACGGGCGGGCCGATCACCGCGGCCAGCACGCCGGCGACCCAGACGTACGGCTTCCTGTTCTACAAATCGACGGTGACCGGCAAGACCGGCAACACCACGCAGCTCGGCCGGCCGTGGCGCCCGGCCGGCCAGGTCGTCTTCCGCGAGACCAGCCTGAGCGCGACGATCGCCACCGCCCAGCCGTGGATCGACATGTCCGGCAACCTGTGGCAGAACGCGCGTTTCAAGGAGTACGCGAACACGGGGGCGGGCGCGACCACCAACAGCAAGCGCCCGCAGCTCACCGCCGCGCAGGCCGCGAACTACACCCCGCAGAAGTACCTGGCCGGCTCGGACGGCTGGAACCCGATCGGCTAGCCCGGGACCCGGGTGACCGTTTCCCGGGTGATGTCCGCGATCGTGCGGGCGCCGGTCAGGGCCATGGTCAGGTCCAGCTCGGCCACCACGTTGCGGATCACCTCGGCGACGCCGTGCGCGCCGGCCAGCGCGAACCCGTACAGGTGCGGGCGGCCGAGCAGCACGGCGTCGGCGCCGAGGGCGAGGGCGGTGAACACGTCGGCGCCGGTGCGGACGCCGCTGTCGAACAGCAGCGCCGGCTCCGGCCCGAGCGCCTCCCGGATCGCCACGAGCGCGTCCAGCGAGGCCACCGCGTTGTCCACCTGCCGCCCGCCGTGGTTCGACACCACGATCGCGTCCACCCCGAGCGCGAACGCCCGCCGCGCATCCTCAGGATCAAGAATCCCCTTGAGTACGACCGGGAGCCGCGTCCGATCCCGCAGCGTGGCCAGATGGTCCCAGCTCAATCCGGGGTTGGAGTAGACGTCGAGGAACGTCTCCACGCTGGCCCGGGGGGCCGGCGAGAGCAGGTTGGCCCAGAACGGGCCGGGGTGATTGCGGGCCATCGCGATCAGCGCCCGGATCGCGCCGAGCGTCACCCTCGGCCGTTCCCCCGGCTGTTTCGCCCGCTCGGCGGCGATCTCCCGGAACACCGGGTCGGACGTGTACTGAGCGATCCCCAGCCCCTTCGCGAACGGCAGTGACCCCAGGTTCAGGTCCTGCGGCCGCCAGCCCAGCACGGTCGTGTCCAGGGTCACCACCAGCGCGCCCGCGCCGATCGCCTCGGCCCGCGCGATCAGGCTGTCGACCAGCCGCTCGTCGGAGCTCCAGTAGAGCTGGAACCAGCGCGGGGTGTCACCCATCGCCGCCGCGGACTCCTCCATCGGATTGCAGCCCTGGTTGGAGAAGATGTACGGCGTCCCGGTCCCGGCCGCCCCGGTGGCGATCGCCACGTCGCTGTCCTTGCCCATCAGCGCGGCGGCGCCGACCGGGGCGAGCAGCAGCGGGCTGGGCAGCCGGGTGCCGAGCAGCTCGACCGACAGGTCCCGGCCGACCGCGCCGGCCGCCATCCGCGGGACGATCGCCCAGCGGCCGAACGCGGCCCGGTTGCGGTGCATGGTCCGGCCCTCGCCCGCCCCGCCGGCCACGTACGCCCAGGCCTCGGGGGTGCTGGCCCGCTGCGCGCGGCGTTCCAGCTCGGCGAAGTCGGCCGGCACCAGGGGGCGGCGGCCCAGTACGCCGGCGCGGTAGATCGTCGACTGACGGGACAGTCCGGCGTCCGGCATCACGAGGCTCCTCGAATTGTCGTACCGCGTGCGTAGGCTGCGGATCGTGAGGGGGGATCCGAGCATTCTGCACGTCGACCTGGACGCGATGTTCGCCGCTGTCGAGCAGCGTGACAAGCCCTCCCTGCGCGGCAAGCCGGTGGTCGTCGGCGGGGTCGCCGGCCGCGGCGTCGTCTCCACCGCGTCGTACGAGGCGCGGGTCTTCGGTGTCCGCTCGGCCATGCCGATGGCCCAGGCCCGTCGTCTCGCCCCGTGGACCACGGCTTATCTCTCCCCCCGCTTCACCGCCTACAAGCGCACCAGCGAGGTGGTGATGCGCCTGCTCGGCGAGGTCTCCCCGCTGGTCGAGCAGGTCAGCATCGACGAGGCCTACGTCGATCTGGCGCCGATCGGCACCGACCTCAGCGTCCCCGGCGTGACCGGCCTGGCCACCGAGCTGAAGACGCGGATCGCCACCGCGACCGGCGGGGTCACCGGCTCGATCGGCGCGGCCTCGTCCAAGCTGCTCGCCAAGATCGGGTCGGACCTGAACAAGCCGGACGGGCTGACCGTCGTCGCGCCCGGCGACGAGCTGGCGTTCCTGCACCCGCTGCCGGTGAGCAAGCTCGGCGGCGTCGGCCCGGCGACCGAGCAGCGGCTGCACCGCTCCGGCGTCCGGACCGTCGGTGACCTGGCCGCGGTGTCGCTGGAGCACCTGATCGACTGGTTCGGCCAGTCCCACGGCGCCGGGCTGTTCCGCCTCGCCCGCGCGCAGGACGACCGCGCCGTGATCAGCGAGCGCGAGGCGAAGTCGGTCTCCGCGGAGGAGACGTTCGACGTCGACGTCACCGACCCGGTCCGGCTCAAGCGCGAGCTCGACCTGCTCGCCGCCCGGGTCGCCGGCCGGCTGCGGGCGAACGGGCTGGCCGGCCGCACCGTCAACATCAAGGTCCGGCACGGCGACTTCACGACGGTGACCAGGGCGTTCACCCGTGACCACCCGACTGACGACGGCCGGCTGGTCGCGGCGCTGGCCCGTCGGCTGCTCACCGAGGTGGACACGTCCGGCGGCATCCGGCTGCTCGGCGTCGGGGTGTCGACGCTGGCCGATTTCGCCCAGGACGACCTGTTCAGCGACGACCTGCTCTCCGCTGTTCCGGCCGGCGCCGACCTGCCCGACGAGCCGGCCATGGTGGCACCCGTGCTCCCTCTCCCGGAAGCGGCGGCCCCGTCCGACGTGCCCGAGCCGGCCGCCGACGAGGGGCCGGCGGTTTGGCGTCCGGGGCAGGACGTGCTCCACGACGAGCTCGGCGCCGGCTGGGTCCAGGGGAGCGGGCTCGGCCGGGTGACGGTCCGCTTCGAGGGCCCGCTGACCGAGCGCGGTCCGGTTCGCACGTTCGCCGTCGACGACCCTCGCCTGCACCCGGCCGACCCGCCGTCCTGGGCGACTTCCTAGCTTTCATTGCTTCTATGTTGTCCGGGCGTGCACCAGCATTCATCACTTCGCCGCCATCGCTCTGGCGGTGCTGCAAGTGCTCCTGATCGCGGGCCTGGTCCGCCGCCGTTGAGTCCGGGTGCCCGGGTGCCCGGGTGCCCGGGCGTCGGGATGTGCGGATGGCGTAACTCCGTGGGGTTGACCGAGAACGGTCCGTGTGACGCGGTTGGCAAGGCGATTCGCGGGGAGTACGAACGGATCGAGCGCATCCCGCAGGAGGCCTGAATGACCAGCGTCGCGCCGCGCCCGGTCCGGATCCGCCCCTACCCGGTTCGCCGGCAGGTGCGCGGGTCATGGCTGGCCCGCACCATTCGCACGACCGATGCCAAGCAGATCGGCATCATGTACATGGTCACGGCTTTCGGCTTCTTCATGGTCGGCGGCCTGATGGCGCTGCTCATGCGCGCCGAGCTGGCCCGCCCGGGGATGCAGTTCCTCTCGCCCGAGCAGTACAACCAGCTGTTCACCATGCACGGCACGATCATGCTGCTGCTGTTCGCGACGCCGATCCTGTTCGCCTTCGCCAACTTCGTGGTCCCGCTGCAGATCGGCGCGCCCGACGTGGCGTTCCCGCGGCTGAACGCGTTCGCCTACTGGCTCTATCTGTTCGGCGGGGCGATCGCGGTCGGCGGGTTCGCGCTGCCCGGCGGTGCCGCCGACTTCGGCTGGACGGCCTACGTGCCGCTCAGCGGGGGCATGCACTCGCCCGGGACCGGCGGCAACATGTGGGTCGTCGGCCTGGCGATCTCCGGGCTGGGCACGATCCTCGGCGCGGTCAACATGATCACCACGATCCTGTGCCTGCGCGCGCCCGGGATGACCATGTTCCGGATGCCGATCATGACGTGGAACATCCTGCTCACCAGCCTGCTGGTGGCCCTGGTCTTCCCGTTCCTGGCCGCCACGCTGTTCGCGCTGGCCGCCGACCGGATCCTCGGCGCCCAGGTGTTCAACGCCGACACCGGCGGCCCGATGCTCTGGCAGCACCTGTTCTGGTTCTTCGGCCACCCCGAGGTGTACGTGGTGGCCCTCCCGTTCTTCGGGATCATCACCGAGGTGATCCCGGTGTTCAGCCGCAAGCCCGTGTTCGGCTACAAGCCGCTGGTCGCGGCGACGCTGCTGATCTCCGGCCTGTCGATGAGCGTGTGGGCGCACCACATGTTCGCCACCGGTCAGGTGCTGCTGCCGTTCTTCAGCCTGCTCAGCTACCTGATCGCGGTGCCGACCGGGATGAAGTTCTTCGTCTGGATCGGCACCATGTGGCGCGGGCAGCTCTCGTTCGAGTCGCCGATGCTGTTCGCCATCGGGTTCCTCGTCACGTTCCTGCTCGGCGGGCTGACCGGGGTGCTGCTGGCGTCGCCGCCGGTCGACTTCCACGTGCACGACTCGTACTTCGTGGTGGCGCACTTCCACTACGTGCTGTTCGGCACGATCGTGTTCGCGGTCTTCTCCGGCATCTACTTCTGGTTCCCGAAGATGTTCGGGCGGATGCTCGACGACCGGCTCGGCAAAATCCACTTCTGGCTGACCTTCATCGGCTTCCACACCACGTTCCTGGTGCAGCACTGGCTCGGTGCCGAGGGCATGGCCCGGCGGTACGCGGATTATCTGCCCGGCGACGGCTTCACCACGCTCAACACCGTCTCGACGATCGGCTCGTTCATCCTCGGGGCGTCGACCCTGCCGTTCCTCTACAACGTGTGGAAGTCGTACCGGGCGGGGGAGCCGGTGACCGTGGACGACCCGTGGGGGTACGGGAACTCGCTGGAGTGGGCCACCTCGTGCCCGCCCCCGCTGCGCAACTTCGACCGGATGCCGCGGATCAGGTCCGAGCGGCCGGCGTTCGACGCGAAGTTCCCGCACCTCTCGGTGGAGGGGCCGGGCGGGACGCCGGAGGAGGGGTCCCTGGTACGCGGGGAGGACCTCTCCGCGGAACGTTCACCCAACGGATAATTCAGGCAAAAACAGGAGATAGGCGTATTTGACGGTCTGCACGGATGGTGAGTGACTGCTGAGGCGACCGTAGCCGGATTTGGGGCTAGTCCGATGAAACGTCGGACACTTCCTCCTATGTCCGGAAGGACGTTTCATGTCGCTCGCCCGCCGCCACGTCCCCCCGCCGCGCCGCACCCGCGGTGCCGCGCCGGCCGCCGCCGCAGCCCTTGCCGCCGTGGCGCTGGCCGTACCGGCGACCCCCGCGTCAGCCACCGGGACTGCCTGCACCTCCGGGCGATTCACCGCCACGTCCCAGGCCGACCTCGCGAAGATCACCGTCCTCGACCCCAGCCCGCTCGCCCCCGGCCTGCCCGCGCTCGCCGACGTCCGCCTCGCCCCCGCCCGCGGCGACGTCCTCGCGAGCGACCGCAGCGGCCGCTCCGTCGCCACCGCGAGCGACGCCGACGCGAAACTGCTCGGCCTGGAACTCCCCGGTCTGCCGCCGCGGAACACGGTCGCCAACCACGCCGCCCCCGGCGGACCGCCCGGCCCGGTCACCGTCGCCCTCACCGCCCTCGACGCCGGCGGCCTCGCCGCCGCCCGACTCGGCAAAGCCACCGCCGCGGCCACCTGGACCGACGAGTACCACTGCGGCAAGACCGGCCCGCTCACCCGCGCCACCACCATGATCGAAGGACTGAGCGTGCTCGGCGGCACCGGCAGCGGCCCGGCGATGCAGGCGGTCAGCAACCTCACCCACACCGCCCGTCGCACCAGCCTGCTCAAAGTCGGCCCGACCGGCTCGACCCGGAGCGCAACCGATGTGATCGCCCTCGGGGGCGGGCGGATCGGCGTACGCGCAGGGTCCGGCGTCTCCCTCGGCGACCTGACACTGTTCGGCGGCACCCCGCAGGAGATCACCGCCAAGGTGGTCAGCCAGCCGACGCTCGAAGTCATGGCCGGCGGCGACCGGAAACACTCGTCGGTGACCTACCGCCCGGCCGCCCTCTCGGTGACCTCGGCCGGCAAACCCGTGACCGGCGTGGACGACTCCCACAGCAACGTCACGCTCAACCTGCTGGGCAAACTCGCCGACGACCGTCCGGCCTCGCTGCTCACGGTCCGTCTCTCGGTCGGCGGGCACAATCAGAGAATCACCGATTCCGGCGTACGGGCGGACGCCGCCGCCCTCCGCGTCGAAGTGACACTGGGAACGGCGCGGCTGCTCGACGTGGCGCTCGGCCACCTGACCGCGGCAGCGACCGCGCCGTGCCGCATCGGCGCCACGGTTCCGCGCGACGAGGCACCGGCCGGGGACGAACCGTCGGACGACACCCCCGGCGACGGAGCGCCCGGCGACGGAGCCCCCGGCGCGGACCAACCGGTCGACCAGCCCGTCCCCACCCGCCACGTATCCGCCCCGTCGTCGTCCGGCCCGACCGTGGCGGCGGGCAACCCTGGCGGCGGTACGCCCGGATCCGGTGCGCTCGCACTGACCGGCTCGAACGCCGCGGGTGTCGGGATCGCCGGCATCGCGCTGGTGGTGGGTGGGCTGGTCGCGCTGTTCCTGACCCGTCGCCGCCGTGTCGGAGCCCACGCCGCAGGCCGCTGAGCCAGCTCTCGCCTCACTGATCTGCCTCTTTGCTCGCCGGACCGCTCCGCTCACTGGGCCGCTCCGCTCGTCGGGCCGCTTCACTCGCTGGGCCGCTTCACTCGCTGGGCCGCTCCGCTCGTCGGGCCGCCTTCCTGCTCGCAAGGCCGCCTTTTCTGCCCGCCGAGCCGCGACGCGAACGGTTCCGAAACCGGAAGTCGTTGCCTTCCGGCCTTCGACATGGTTGGGTCCGCGTCTACCGAGAAAGTTGCTCGTCGAGCCGGGCGGGTCCTCGCGGACCGATGGGGGTCGGCCCGCGAACCCGCCCGGCAACCCGCTCCGGCGGTCGGTCACCGCCCCACACGCTGGGGATTCGCTCCGGTGGCCGGCCGCCGGTATTCATTCGGGGCTATCCACACCAGCGCGCCGTCCACAGGCCACCACCGTGATCTTGGATCTTCCGGCGACAATGGTCAGTGGGCGCTCCCCCAGTGGGGTGGGTGGGTTCTGTTCTCCCTCGCAAGATCATTTGGGTCGGGGCCGGGACGAACGGGCCCCACGACCCTCGGAGAGTGCCGATGGGGCCGGTGAGCGACCTGGGAAACCGCAATAAGATGATCAGGTGCCATCGCCGAATCTCCCACCCCGGGACGCGATCCGTCACGCGGCCGGGGAGCTGTTCGTCCGGGACGGTTACGGCGCCACCACGGTGCGGGCCATCGCGGCGGCGGCCGGCTGCGACCCGGCGCTGGTGATCCGGCACTTCGGGTCGAAGGAAGGCTTGTTCCTCGCCACTGTCTCCGTCTCCGGCGACCTGACCACGATTCTGGCCGGCCCGCTCGACACCCTCGGCCGTGAGCTGGTGCGCTACGTGTTGGAGGGTGCCGAGAGCCCGGTCGCGGGGGTCTACCGCGCGATGCTCAGCGCCTCCGACCGCCCCGAGATCAAGGACCGCCTCCGCGCCTCGATGCATGACGTCTTCGTGAGCCCGCTCGCCGAGCGCATCGGCGGCGCCTACCCCGAGTTGCGGGCCCGCCTGGCCGCGGCCCAGTTCGCCGGGCTGATCAACGCGTTCTGGCTGGTCGGCGACCCGGTCCTGGCCTGCGCCGAACGCGACGCCATCATCACCCTCTACGGCGACGCCATCCAGCGCCTCCTGACCTGCGCCGACCCCGCCTGACCCGGATCCGCCGCCGAGCATCCCGGTCCAGGCCGCGGTGGGCGTCACCCCCGCATGATCCGACTCCGGCCGCCGCTCCCCGCCGCTGAACCGACCCATGACCACGGCCGGGTCCAGCCGAGTGGTCGCGTTGGGCTCAGCCTTGTCGAACCGCTCCACGACCACGGCCAGGATCAGCCGAGCAGTGCCGGTTGGTGCTCAGCGTTGCTGTGGCTGACGGGCGCGGACCGCGACCACCCACCCGGTCGTCACTGCACAGCGGCAGCTCGCGGTCGGGCAGCCCGGAGAGGTCAGCCGCTTGTGGTCAGCTGCGGGCAGTGAGGTGCTGGCGGCGGTTGCGGTGCCAGGTGCGGAGCCGACCGGCCGGGCGCTGGTTGAGTACGCCGCTGTTCGACTGGCCGGTGCACAGGCGGGCCGTCGGGATCGGGGCGAGCGTGCCCAGGCAGGCGAGCGCGGCGGTGATGTTGCCGGTCGACGGGTAGACCGGGAACGCGCTCGCCAGGATGGATGCCTCCGTGGCGGCGGCCGGCTCCTCGAGAAGGGCCGGCGCGAGACCGGTGGCGGCGGGCGTGGCGCTCGCGAGGATCGGGGCGGCGGGCGTGGCGCTCGTGAAGATCGGGGCGGCGGGCGTGGCGCTCGCGGAGGCCGGGGCGGCGTTCGGGCGTGCCCGGAGGGCCCGGCCGCGCAGCGCGTTGCGGCGGGTCCGACGGCCGAGGGCCGCGCCTTCGGCGGAAGAGCTGTCGCCGGCCGGGACGGCGCTGCTCACGGGTGCGACCACGGCCGGCTCGGGTGAGTCCGGGAGGGTGTGACGGCGGGCGGCGAAGACCCAGCCGCGCAGGATGACGTAGCGCAGGCCGCCGATGATGCTGCCGGTCAGGGCCAGGGTCATGGACTCGGTCAGCGCCGACGGGTGCGGCCCGGCGAAGCCGGCGAACCACGGGCCGGCGGCCAGGTTGGCCAGGTAGACGACGACCGACGTGAGGCCTGCCTCCCAGTGCAGGCGGCCGATCGCGGTGGTCGTCACGTTGAACGTGATGCGCCGGTGCGCCTCGGTGTTCGCCGGGGTGACCACGAGCAGTGCGAGCCAGCTCGCCCAGGTCGCGGCGAGGACCTCGCGCACGGAGACGTAGACGATCGTCTGCAGCACCGTACTGAGGGCGCCGACCAGCATGAACCAGAGGAGCTGGCGGGGCACGGTCGCGTTCCACGCGGGGGGTCTGGACATGACTGAACGCTTTCGGACAGCGATGGGTACCGCCAAAGTGTCAACACCGTTGACGCCCCCTGTCAACGACGTTGACAGCGTGATGCGGGTTACCCTGCGCCATCGTTCGGTGGCGGTGTGAGGTGGCTTCTGTCCGGTTTAGCGGACCGTTTCAGGGTAGAAGGTCCCTTTTTGACGGGACGATTTCCTCGGTACGCCACGCGGGCACTCCCGGAGAATGCAACCTCGCCGTTATCAGCCCGTTTCCGATCGGCGACGCCGTTCGAACAGCGGCCGTGCCCACGGGCAACCCCGCGCCCCCGCCCGAACCCACCGGCGACACGGGGCCGGGTCAGGTCCGGGGCAGTCGCGGGACGTGCCCACCCATGGCCAGGTCGACCAGCTGCTCGACGGTGTGCCGGGGGAGAGCCGCCGGTCGTCCGGTCACCCGGTACGCCACCAGTCCGTGCCAGAGGTCGAGAACCGCGTCGATGTCCACATCGGCCGGCAGGTCCCCGCGCGCTATCCCACGCTGCAGCACGTTGCGGGCAATGTCGCGTCGTGGTGCCACCACCTGCTCGCGCAGTTTGGCCAGGGTGCCCGGGTCGTCGCTGGTCGCGGCGACGAGCAGGGTCATCGTGCTGCCCGGGCCGGCGGTCAGGTACTCGATGATCAGGCTGAACAGGGTGGCCAGTTCGGCGCGCGTGTCACCGACGTCGGGCACCGGCAGGACCGCGGACCGTTCCACGATCAGGTCACTGATCAGGGCGGGTTTGTGCGGCCAGAAGCGGTACACCGTTTTCTTCGAGACGCCGGCCCGGGCGGCCACCTCGTCGATGGTGACGTTGAGATAGCCGGCCTCGTCGAGCAGGGCTTCGGCGGCGGCGAGGATGCGCGAACGGGAGTGCGGGTCCGGCGGGCGGCCTCTGCGGCGGGCGGCCGGCACGGCGGGCGCGGCGCTCGTCGGGATCATGAAACTCCTTCGGATGAATGGGCCGGTGAACATCATCCCGGTGTGTTCGCCCCTGTCAATAAGGGAACAACGTGTTTCCGCGTGGCGTCCCAAGCCTTGGAAAACCCTCGAGATTTTCGAAACCGACCGTTTCTGAAAGAGGCCCCGGGGCCTGGGCAAAGGTTCCTATCTTCCTAGGATGCCCCAGGCCGTGAGGCCGCGTACACCGAGCACTGTCGGAAGGAGACCGGCTCTGAAAGAGATGCCGGCACGGGACCGGGAGCACCGAACCGAGCACAGGAGACTGCGGATGCGGGACGCAGCGGATCGCGAGGTTCGTCAGCGGATCGAGCCGGAACGGCCGGCGAGATAGTCGGCGAATGTCCGCTGTGGAACCCAATCCTGCGCCCGCGCCCGCGTGATGTCCAGGACGACGGGAACGGTGAGCTGCTCCAGGGCGTACCGGGAAAGGGCCGGTGATCGGCGGGTGAGCCGCGAGACGGCCGTGCCCACCGCGGCGACCGCGCGAGCCGCCGGAATCGGGACGTGCCGGACCGGCACGCCGCACACGGCCGCGACAACCGCGTCCCGGCTGTAGGGCGCGGCGTCCGCAATGTTGTACGCACCGGCCGGCCACCCACCGGCCGGCCACCCACCGGCCGGTCGCGCACTGGTCGACCCCGCACTGGTCGACCTCGCACTGGTCGGTTTCTCATCCGTCAGCTGCGCGCCGGTCGGCCCTTCACCGGTCGGTTCTTCGACGGGCAGCCCGGCTGCGGCGAGACAGGCGTCGGCCAGGTTCTCGACGGCGGTGAGGCTGAGCTGGACGTCCGGGCCGGGGAGCAGGACCCGCCCGCCGCGCACGGCCCGCCGCAGCCGGGGCAGCAGGTGCGGATCGCCGTCGCCGTAGACCGCGCGTGGCCGGAGGATCACGGCGCCCGCCTCGCGAGCGAGTTCTTCCCCGGCGGCTTTGGTCTTCCCGTACGCCGTGAGCCCGCCCAAAGGCTGGTCCTCCCGGAGGGGACCGGCGCCGGGCGTGTAGACGCTGGCGCTGCTCACCCAGACGAGCGGGCGGTCACCGGCGGCCGTGAGCAGGCGAGCGGTTCCGTCGACGTTGACCGCGTGGAACACGGCGGATTGTCCCGGTGGCGGGTCACCGACGGCGGCGGCCAGGTGCAGGACCACGTCGACTCCGGTGAGGTCGGGTGCGGCGCGGGTGGCGTCCCAGAACCGGTGTTCGCCGACCGGGCCGGGCCGGCGTCCGAGACAGATCACGTCGGCGCCGGCCGTGGCGGCGGCGCGGGCTACGGCCGAGCCGCAGAAGCCGCTGGCCCCGGTGACGGCGACGCGGGGTGCCGTCACCGGGTGGGTTCCAGGATCAGCCGGGACCAGCCGGGCAGCGCCGCCCGCCGGTCCACCCGGGCGGAGACGACGCGCGGCCGGTGTACGGCCAGGGCGCGCAGGGCGTCGCTGAGCTGGTGGCGAGCGAGCCGGGCGCCGGGGCAGGCGTGTGGCCCGGCCCCGAAGACGAGTTGCGCCACGTGTGCGGGGGCCGGGTCGGCGGGGCACGGGCCGGCCCGGTGCGCGTCGACGGCGTGGCGGGCCACCAGGATCAGCCGGTCGCCGGGGTGGACCGGGCAGCCGTCGATCGTGCCGGAGCCGGCGGCGACCCGGGGGAGCAGTGGGGTAGGCGCGGTCACCCGCAGAATTTCCGAGGTCAGCGCTTCCGGGTCGGTGTCCGCGAATGACCACAGGTCATCGTCGGCGCACCACGCCGCGGCCCGCGGCAGCGCCGCCACGGTCGTGTTGATGGCGGCCACTGCCAGCATCGTCGCCAGCGCGGCATCCCCGGCCGCCGAACCAGCCGCGCCCGGGGAAGAGGCATCCCCGGCGGCCGAACCAGCCGCGCCCGGGGAAGAGGCAACGCCGGCGGCCGAACCGGACTCGCCCGGTGAAGAGACGGCCGCCGCGGCTGAGCCGGCCAGCAGCGCGGTCAACCGGGCCGTCGCGGCCGACGCCGCCCGGTGCGCGCCGGGCCGGCGGATCCCCGGCAGATGCTCGCGCGCCCCGGCCGCCGCGGCTTCCCGAGCGGCCGCCGCCAGCGCGAGCGGGTCGACGTCGACGCCGAGCAGCGCCGCCGCCGTCGCGCCTGCCATCTCGGCGGTGACGTCGACGAGTTCGATCCGCCCACCGTTGGCGAGCGGCTCCAGCCGACGGTCGAGAACGGACATCCACACCGGCCGTAGGCGTTCCACCCCGTCCGCGTCGAGCCCCAGCCCGCGACGCGCCCCGCGATGCCCGTCACCGTCCTGGTTGAACAGCAGGTCGCCCCCGGTCAGGTCCCCGGCGGCACCTCCGGTGGTCCCGGCCGCGGTCCGGTCCAGCGGCACCCGCGTCAGCCCGTCCCGGACGGCCGTTCCGGAGTGCGCGAGGACGGTCCGGCCGAGGCGCCGCGCCGGCCACCGCCGGGTGACGGCGAGCAGCGTGAACAGCACCGGATGACTGAGCAGATAGACCCGCCGGTCGCGGGAGCGGGCCCGGCTCCTGGCGTCGTGTCCGCGGCGCCCGTGGGATTCGCCGGCCAGCGCGTTCATCGGACGTGCACCTCCGGGGACGTGGGTGGCCGCCACCGCCGGTCCCAGTACCAGAGCAGTGTCCGCCGCGCACCCCACGCCCGCAGTCGCCGCAAACTGTTCTCCACGATCAGGTCCTCGGCGCGCACGATGCGGTCGGTGTGCCGCCGCGCGCGGTTGAGCAGTGTCACGTCCTCCGAGCCGTCCTCGAGGCGTTCGCGGGCGGTGCCGCCGCAGCGCTGGTACAGGTCCGCGGTCAGGGCCAGGTTGTGACCATGGATCAGGACATAGGGGGTACGGAACGAAGCCTCCCGATGCGCCCGCCGATAGCGTCCGTACAGCGCCGCGAGTCGCACCGCTGCCGGGAACACGTGCCGCTCGGCGAAGGACGGCTGTTCGTCGTGCCGGGGCACACTGCGCCCGCAGACCAGTTCCGCCCCGGACTCCAGGTGGTGTCGTGCGGTCGCCACCCAGTCGGGCGCGGGCCGGCAGTCGGCGTCGGTGCGGGCCAGGAGCACGGCGCCGCGGCTGATGGCGTGCCGGAAGCCGGTGTCGGCGGCGGTTCCCGCTCCGCGTTCGTCCTCACGGACGATCTCGACCGGGAACGGCGCCGGGAAGGCCCGCACCACGTCGGCGGTGTCGTCGGTGGACGCGTTGTCGACCACGATCAGGGTGAAGCCGGTGTCGGTCTGGGCGGCCAGCGCGGCCAGGGTCGCCCCGATGGACCGGCCCTCGTTGTAGGCGGGCACGATCACGGCGAGCGGGGTCACGGCCGTACCGTCGCGATGGCGAGGGACGCGGCAGCGGCCCGATCCGGCTTCCGGGAGCGCCCGGCGAGCGGCACCGGCGCGAACAGCACGTGGTCGGGCCGCGCGCCGCCCATCCGGTGGAGCGGTTCGCGCAGTGCGGCTTCGACGTCGGCCCGGTTCGCGCCGGGGGCGGTCTCGATGATCGCCACCACGGCCTCGTCGCCGTCGCCGGCCGGGATGCCGACGAGCACGGCCAGGGAGACGCCGGGGACGTGCAGCGACGGCTCGTAGAGGCCGGGGTAGATGTTCTCGGCGCGCCGCAGGATCATGTCCTTGACCCGCCCGCCGAGGATCACGCGGCGTCCGTCGAGCCGGGCGAGATCGCCGGTGGAGACCCACTCGTGCGGCTCGGCGCCGAGGTAGCGGTCGCAGACCCCGTCCCCGGCCAGCTGCAACTCCGCGTCGGGGCTGAGGCGGGCGCGCACGCCGGGCAGCAGTTCGCCGACGAGGTCGCCGTCGCCGCGGTGGGCCGCCTTGGTGGTGGCTTCGGCCGCGGCGGCGGGGAACACCTCGGTGAGGGCGTAGACGCACCACGCCTCGTCCGCGCCGGCCGCCCGTACCCGGCTGAGCAGGGACGACGACACCGGCGCGGATCCGCTGTAGACGCGCCCGCGCATCGGTGTCCCGGCGTCGAGCGCGGCCCGCAGTTGCGGCGGGGTGAGGTAGGTGGCCTGCGGTCGCAGGGAGGTGATCTGCCGGGCCAGGGCCCGCGGGCGGCGTGCCGGGACCGCGACCGGGGCGCCCGAGGCCAGGGACGGGACCAGCACGAAGAACATTCCGCCGAGGATCGGCACCCCGGGCTGCGGGCGGACGAGTTCCGCGACGGCCCGCATCCCGGCGCTCAGCCCGGCCCGCGTGTGCACGACGGCGCGCGGGCTCGCGGTGGTCCCCGAGGTGAAGATGATCACCGCGTCGCCGTCGCCGTCGTAGGCCGGTGGGGGTGGTCCGCCGGCTTGCAGCGCGGGGGCGGATCCGGGCAGGCGGCGGCCGACGGTGACGGCCGGCGCGAGGCGGGACAGGTCGGGCAGGGCCAGCCCGGCGCGGCGGGCGAGCGGTGCGGCCCAGCTCGCGACGGCTTGCGCGGCGGCGTCGGCGACGATCAGCGCCGGCTGGGCCAGGGCGAGGCGGGCGAGCAGCACGTCCGGGCCGGCCGAGGGGTCGAGCACGGCGATGCGCAGGCCCATCCGGTACGCCGCGAGCAGCACCGCGAGCGAGCGTGGTCCCGGGCGGACGGCGACGCCCAGGGTGTCCCCGGGACGCAGGCCGCGGGCGTGCAGGGCGCCGGCGTACCGGCTGCGCAGTTCGGCGAGATCTCCCCGGGTGACCCGGCGCTTTCCCAGCAGGGCGGGGGTGTCGTCGCCGGGCCGCAGGCCGGCGTCGAGTTCAGTGAGCATTCGCGGTCACCGGGGGTCGGGGGTGAGGGGGCCGCTGCCCCGGTCGAGGTACCACTTCGCGGTCCGGACGACACCGTAGGCGCGGATCCGCCGGGTCGAGTTCTCCACGATCATGTCGCGGTCGTGCACGATCGCGGCGGTGGTGGCGCGGACCCGGTTGAGGAAGAGCCGGTCGGTCGGTGACGGGCGGCGCGGCATGCCGCCGCAGGCCAGGTAGAGCTCAGCGGTGATCGCCATGTTGTTGCCGGCGTGCATCCGGTACGGCGCGAGCGAGCCGTCGCCGCGGTGGGCCGGGCGGATCCGGCCGAACGCGCCGGCCAGCGCGACCACGGCGGCGAAGAACGCGCGCCCGGCCGGCCCGTGCTCGTCGTGCCGTGCGGTGATCCTGCCGCAGACCATCCCGGCGCCGGCCTCCAGTGACGCGCGGGCGGCGGCGACCCAGCCGGGCCTCGGCAGGCAGTCGGCGTCGGTGCGGGCGATCAGTCGTGCGCCGGCCGCGACGGCGTGCCGGAAGCCGGTGTCGACGGCGCAGCCCACGCCCTTCTCGGGCTCGTCGATGACGTGGACCGGGAACGGCGCGCACCCGGCGAACGCGCGGACTGCCTCGACCGTGGTGTCGGCCGATCCGTTGTCGACGACGAGCAGGGTGAAGTCCTGGTCGGTCTGCGCGGCGAGCGCGGAGAGGGTCGTGCTGATCCGGGCCGCCTCGTTGAACGCCGGAACCACGACCCACAGATCGGTTCTGGGCGGAGCTTGCCCTGTCGTGCCGGCCTGGCCCTCGCCTGCGAGGCCGTCGTCCGGTGCGGGTTGCGGCCGCTCGGTGCGGTCGCTCACGACGACATCTCCCACACCATGGTCATGATGCTGACGCCGCCGCCGAGCCCCATGAACAGCACCTTGTCGCCGGGCTTCAGATCAGGAAGAACCCGATCGAGTTGTACGCCGAGGGTCGCGCTGGCCACGTTCCCGAGCTCGCTGACGGTGACCTCGAGCCGGTCCCGCGGCACGCCGGTGACCTCGACGAACCGGTCCAGGTAGGGCAGCGTCACCTGGTGCACCAGGATTTTCGCGTAGTCGGTGTGCTCGAGCCCGGTGCGGGCGCGGACCCGGTCGAGGATGCTGGCGCCGACCTTCTCGAACACGCCGCGCAGCCGGTGCCCGTCGCCGGCGAAGTAGGAGTGTTCGTCGCCGCGCGGGTGCCGGGAGCCGCCGCCGGGGATGCCGCCGACCGTCCAGTGCTGCGAGTGCGTCTCGGTGTCGATGTCGAGGATGCCGCCGCGCGCGACCGGTTCGACGATCACGGCCGCCCCGGCGTCGCCGAAGGTGAACCCGGCGAACGAGCGTCGCGCCTGCTCCAGGCTGTCGACGCGGCCGCGCATCACCCGGGTCGGGGTCTCGCCGGTGACGACCAGGGCGCGGCGGGCCCGGCCGGCGAGGATCATCGAGCGGGCGACGTCGATGCCGTTGACGAAGCTGTTGCAGGCGTTGGTGACGTCGAGGGCGTGCGCGCGGCTGCCGAGCTCGGTCTGCACGATGTGCGCGGTGGCCGGTTCGACCATGTCGCGGCTGGCCGAGGCGAACAGCAGCAGGTCGATGTCGAGCGGGTCGAGCTCGGCCTGCGCGAGGGCGCGTCGCGCGGCGCGGACGCCGAGGGTCGACGCGTACTCCTCGGGGCCGGCGATCCGGCGGCGGTCGATGCCGGTGAGCCGGGCGAACAGCCCGCGCGGCAGGCGGACCCCGCCGGCCCGGGCCACGCCGTCCTGCAACTCGCCCGTGGTGACCTCGCGCTCCGGAAGGTACGCGCCCACCCCGGTGATCCCGACATACATGGCGGAGATTGTGCCCTACCGCAGCGACTCCAGGACCATCGAGAGTTTGGGCAGGTCACTCGGCCATTCGGAACGTGGCGCGCGCCACTCGACGACGTACGTGGTGCCGTCGACCGGCAGCACCCGCCGCAGGGCGCGCATCGGGCCGTTCTCCGGGTCGGTGTACGTGTACTCCCAGACCGTGTCCGGTGGTTCGAGCAGCGCCTGGATCCGCAGCCGCCGGTAGCCGGGCAGCCGGATCGAGCGTTCCTCGGCGACCAGTGCGGCGACCACGTCGTCCGGTGGGTGCGGCCAGCGGCTGATCCGCAGGCTGGCCCGCTCGGCCGGGTCGCTGAAGGTGACCGCGCCGAACATCCGGCTCGACGTCCAGCCGGACGGGACGGCGACCTGGAAGCCGGTCGGGTCGGACCAGGTGGCGAACCCGTCCGGGGCGACCGCGACCACCGGCCGTTCGCCGCCCTGGGCGCTCCCGCCGACGGCCAGCGCGCCGATCAGGGTGGCCGCGGCGGCCAGCGCCGGCACCCGTCGCCGCATCCGCGACCGGGGCGGGGTGAGGACGCGTTGCAGCAGCTCGGCGGTCTCGGCTGGGCTGATCCGGGCCGCCGGGTGCTGGCGCAGCAGCCCGGCCAGCACCGGCGTGAGCGGCCCGGCCCGGCGTGGCGCGTCCGGCGGGCCGGCGGCGAGGGCGCGCAGCGTGGCGGGGATGGAACTGCGCGCGTACGGCGGCCGGCCCTCGACCGCGTGGTAGAGCGTGGCCCCCAGCGACCACATGTCGGAGTCGGCGCTGGAGACCCGGTCGAAGAGCCGTTCCGGCGCGATGTACTTCGGCGAGCCGAGCACCACTCGCGCGTCGGTCAGCGCGGCGACGCCGCCCGCGGTCACGGCCGGGCCGAAATCGATCAGCACAACCCGGCCGTCGTCGCCGATCAGCACGTTGCCCGGCTTCACGTCCAGGTGCAGCAGCCCGGCCCGCAGCGCCGCGGTGAGCGCGTCCAGGACGGCCAGCCCGATGCGGGCGACGCGGGCCGGAGGCATCGGGCCCTGCTCCTGGATGAGCTGCTGCAGCGAGCGGCCCTCGACATATTCCATGATCAGCCAGGGGCCCTCGGGGTCGGGCAGCACGTCGAACGTGCGGATCACGTGCGGGTGACGGACGCGGGCCACGGCCTGCGCCTCGCTGAGCGCCCAGGTGCGCACCACGTCCTGCTGGTCGGGGTGCAACCCGTCCGGAACCGTGCACTGCTTGATCGCGACGTCGAGGTGGCGGACGTCGTCGTGGGCCAGCCAGACGTGGCTCATGCCGCCCGAGCCGAGAGGACGGATGATCCGGTAGCGCCCGGCGATGACCGTTTGCACCGTGACCAAGCCGCACCCCCGAGATTGGCAAACAGTAACCAAGACGCTACCTTGCGTAGGCGACGATTTCCTGTCGGATATCGGGCGGTGCGACGAACGCCACGCGGCGTACTGTCGAGGGCGTTTCCTTCGTGGACACTTCCGGGCGATGAGGCGGATGCGCCGTGTTCTGGCCCTGCTCGTGCTCCCTTCCTGCTCCTGCTCGGGCGGTTTCGTCCGGGCGGTGTCCATCGTGGTCGACGCGTCGGCCGCCGGGGCCGCCTCGCTGCCGGGCCGGCTCGGCGCCGGCGCCCGCTTCAGCCTCGCCGCGCCGGCCCGCACCCGGGCGTGGTGATCGCCGACCGCGCGCCGGCGCGTCGCCGCCGTCCCGCTCGGCGGGCTGCCCGTCCCGCGGGCGCTGTCGCCGGACGAGCCGCCGCCCGCCTCGCACCGATCGGGCCGGACGCGTCCCGAGGCCCGGGCCGCTCGGCGATCCCCGGAGACGGCGTACCGAGAAAGTGAAGGTGATGACATTCTCGTTACCGGCCGGTAACGTGACTGGTCGGTAAGGGGGTGGAACGGTGCTCTACGGAACCCCGACTGCGCGTCGGCGAGACGCTCAGCGCAACCGCGCGGCCATCGTGCTGGCCGCCGGTGAAGTGCTCACCGAGGGCGACCCGGTCGCCCTGATGCCCGAGATCGCCCGTCGGGCCGGCGTCGCCCAGGCCACGCTCTACCGCCACTTCCCGGACCGGCATGCGCTCACCGCCGCGGTCATGGACCACCAGCTCGACCGCATCGAGGAAGCCGCCGCCGGGCTGGCCGGCCACCCGGAACACTTCCGTCAGCTGCTGCGCTCGGTGCTGCACACCCAGATCGCGATGCGCGGGCTGGTCGTGCTGATCCGGCGACTCGACGTGGCCACCCAGAACCGGTACCGCCAGCGGGCCCTGGCCGCGCTCGGCGGGCCGCTGCGGCGCGCCCGCGAGCACGGGTACGTCCGCGCCGACCTGGTCCCGGAGGACCTGGCCCTGCTGTTCACGATGGTCCAGGGCGTCGCCGAGGCCACCGGCGACGCGGCCGGCGCCCGCGCCGCCGCCGACCGGTCAATCGACCTGATGCTCGACGGGATCTGTCTGATGTCAGCCGATTGACGCCGCCCGGCACTCAACTTCACCGCCCGACCGCCGATACCTGACCTCGGAACGGGACGTGAGGTGGGTGGGGGACAGTGCAGGTGACCGAGGTCAACGGGCTGGACGCGCTGGAGCGGATGGAACTGGAGCGACTGCGCCAGGCGATCGCGCACGCCCCGGACGGGTTCGTCGGCATCGACGAGGCCGGCGTGATCACCACCTGGAACGCGGCCGCCACCCGGCTGCTCGGCTGGGAGAGCGCGGACATCCTCGGCCGGACCCTGCACGAGACGCTGATCCCGGCGGAGATGCGCGCCGCGCACCTCGCCGGGATGCACCGCTACCTGGACGGCGGCGGCCCGGTGGTGGCCGGCCGCCCGATCGACCTGCCCGTCGTGCACCGCGACGGTCACCGGGTGGCCGTCGAGATCACCATCTGGCCCTCCGGCAACCCCGGCGACCGGCACTTCCACGCGTTCCTGCGCGACACCACGCCCCGGCAGGCCGCCGCCGAGCGGGCTGCCCGGCAGACCCGGGCGCTGCTGGCGGCGGTCGAGACGCAGCGCGCGGTCACCTCCGTCGCGCAGGACCGCGAGCAGGTCCTGCGGGTCGTGACCGAGCGGGCCGTCGCCGCGTTCCCGTCGGCCAGCGGCGCGATGGTCGAACTGATCGAGGACGACCTGCTGCGCTACGTGGCCGGCTCCGGCACGCTCGCCGAGCACGTCGGCAAGCACCAGACGATCGCCGACTCGGTCAGCGGGGCGGCGCTCGCCGACGGACGGCCGACGCACTGCACCGACGTGGAGACCGACGAGCGGGCCAGCGTCGGGATCTGCCGGGACACCGGGGTGCGGTCGATGTGCGTGACGCCGCTGTACCACGGCGAGCGCGCGATCGGCGTGCTGAAGCTGGCCAGCGACCGTCCCGACGCGTTCGACGCCGACGACGCGTACCACCTGGAACTTGTCGCCGGCACGGTCGGCGCGGCCCTGCGGCACGCCGGGGACTACGAGGCCAGCCGGGCCGCCAACGTCGCCCTGCAGCGCCAGGCCCGGCTGCTCGAACTCATCCCGGCCGCGGTGATCGTGCGCGACCCGGCCGGCGAGATCCTCTGGTGGAACACCGGCGCGCAGCGCCTCTACGGCTGGTCGGCCGACGCCGCCCTGGGCCGCAGCACCCACCGGCTGTTCGGCACCGCGATCGTCGGCGGCGCCACGATCGTCGCCGAGCAGACCGAGGCGCTGGAGCGCGACGGGCACTGGGACGGCGAGCTGCAGCACCTCACCGCCACCGGGCGGACCGTCACCGTGCTCAGCTGCCAGGTGGTGCACCGGCCCGCCGACGGCGACGACGCCCAGGTCCTGGAGATCAACACCGACGTCAGCGCGGCCCGCGCCGCCCAGCAGGCGGTCGCCCTCAACGAGCAGCGGTTCCGCGCCCAGTTCACCCAGTCCGCGGTCGGGCAGGTGGTGCGCGGGCTCGACGGCACGCTGATCGCGGTCAACGAGGCGTTCGCCGGGATGCTCGGCCACCGGGCGGAGGAGCTGACCGGGCACACGATCGAGGAGCTGATGCACCCCGACGACGTGGCCGCGGCGCATCGCCACATCGCGCGGCTGTTCACCGGGGAGGCCGAGTCGTACACCCACGAGGTGCGCCTGCGCCAGGCCGACGGTCACTGGATCGACGTCGAGGCGACGATCTCGGTGGTACGGGGGTCCGACCAGCGCCCCCGGCACCTGATCGTGGTCGCCACCGACATCTCCGCCCGCCGCGCCGCCGAACGCGCCCGCGACCAGGCCGCCGCCGCCCTCTCCGAGCGCAACCTCGAACTGGAAGCCGCCGACCAGCTGAAACTCGACATGATCGGGATGCTCGGGCACGAGATCGGCAACCCGCTGTCGTCGATCCTCGGCTACAGCGACCTGCTGGTCGACGCCATGAACCCGGAGGACCCGTTCGCCCGGTACGTGCAGATGATCAACCGCCAGGCGGAACGGCTCGACGAGATCGTCCGCGAGGTCCTGGCCATGGTCACCCTGGACGCCGGCAACATCAACGCGATCCGGGACACCCTGTCCCTGCGCGCCGAGGTGGAACGCGCCCTGGACGCCACCGACAACCGGCACCTGCCGGTCCACGGGGCCGACGCCGACGTCCTGTTCCACGCCTCGCACCTGCAGCAGGTGCTGGTGAACCTGCTGTCGAACGCGACCAAGTACGCCGGTGGGGCCAGCGCGCTGCACCTCGAACGCCACGGCGGCCGGGTCCGGCTGCGCGTCGAGGACACCGGTCCGGGGGTGCCGGCGGCATTCCAGCCGCGGCTCTTCGACCGGATGGCGCGCGCCGACCAGACCGCCGAGACGGTCCGGGGGACCGGGCTGGGGCTCTACATCGTCCGGAGCCTGGCGCGGGCCAACGGCGGGGAGGTCCGCTACGAACCCAACCCGGGCGGCGGTTCCGTCTTCGTCGTGGAGGCCGACGCCGGCGCCTGACCCGCTCACTCTTCCCGGCCGGCGCTCACGGGCGCCGGCCGGAGCATGGCGCCGCACCCCCGTCGCGCGCCGATCGTGCGGTTGGCATACCGAACCGAGTGATCACACCGACGAACGGGGATCGGGGACGTGCGTGCCGGTGACCACCTGTTACCGGGCGACGGCGACGGCCTCGTGCGAGGGCGTCCCCGAGTCGGGCCGCCTGCCGCGCACGGCGAACAGCTACTCCGCCGTCCAGTTCCGCCTGGACGTGATCCGGCTCGGCGCCGGCAACTCCCACGCCTGCTGCACCGCGCCGGCCACGACGGTCATCGACAACGTCCGGCGGCACCTGCGGCGCGGCGCCCGCGCCGAGGCCGCCCCGCGGCAAGCGGCGGTTGCCGGACACGTCGTATTCATTGACTGGCATCTGCTCCGGGCCTAATCTCGCCTCGATTTCCGACCAGCCCGGAGGGTGTCATGAGTCTGTCGTCGATGGCGGAGGACGCCGCGCTGAGGTTGCAGGGCACCCCCGGCGCGTCCCCGAAGCAGGCCGCCGCCACCGCGGCCGCGGTCACCGCCGAGGAGATGGCCAAGGGCGCGCAGCCGGAGGCGGCCAAGAGCGCGGGGGAGAACGCGGCGCGCACGGCGTCGGGCACCAGCGTCGCCGGGTCGGTCCTGACCCAGCTGGTGAAGTACGTGCCGACCGAGACCATCTCGTTCTACCTGGCGGTGCAGGCCGCGCTCGGCACGGTCTCCGCCCCGGCCGGCCGCGCCGAGTGCGACGCGGGTTTCACCGCCCGCTGGATCTGGCTGGGCGTGCTCGCGGTCGCGACCGTGCTGTTCACGATCGGGTTGGCGTATCGCAGCCAGAAGCAGATCGCCCCGGACACGCGCTTCAGGCTGCCGATCGTCGAGCCGGCCGCGGCGACCTCGGCGTTCCTGGTGTGGGCGCTCTCCCTGCCGACCACGCCGTTGAAGGACTTCTGCGGGTACGACGCCACCGCGTGGGGCCCGGTGCTGCTGCTGGGCGGCACGACGATCATCGCGAGTACGGCGTACGTCTTCGGCAAGACCGTCACCTGGGAAAAAGTCCTGCAGGAGAACCCCAACTGACCGTCGGCGACGGTGTCCGGTCACGGACGTGGAGCGCCGGGACCGTCGGCGACCTCCCGCCCGTCGTGCTGCTGCACGGCGGTGTCGGGCTTGTGGGACTACTCGGAGCCGGTGACCCGGGTGCACCGGTTCGACCAGCGGGGGTGCGGTGGCTCGGACGGCGGCGGCGAGGACACGGCCGAACACGCGTCCCGGTGACGGTGACGCGGGATGCTGGTCAGCGCGGCGGAATGAGCACCCCGGCGACAGTGGCGGGGAGACGGTGGTGACCGGGGCACGCCGGTCGGACGCGCACCCCGGTGCCGGTCACGCGTAGTAGTGATCGGCGGCCAGGTCCTCCAACAGCGTCGGGTGGGTCGGCTTCCAGCCCAGGAGACGCCGAGTGGCCTCGCTCGACGCCGGGGCGTCGGTGGCGAAGACGCGCCCGAGCCAGCCGAAGTGCTCGTCGGCCTCACCGGCCGGGATCGATCGCACCGGCACGGCCAGGCCGCGGCCGATCGCCTCGGCGATGTCACGGCTGCGGATGCCCTCCTCGGCGATCGCGTGCAGGATCGTGCCGGCGGGCGCCTCCTCGACGGCGAGGCGGACCAGCGCCGCGGCGTCCTTCACGTGCACGGCCGGCCAGCGGGTGGCGCCGTCACCGACGTACGCCGAAACGCCTTTGGTCTTGGCGGTCTGAGCCAGCATCCGGGTGAAACCGTAGTCGCCGGTGCCGTGCACGGTCGGCGCGAAGCGGGCGATCAGCGGCCGCCCGCCCCGGTCGGCGAAAGTCAGCGCGACCTGCGCGTTCTCCTGGCGCGGGTGGCCTTGGCCGGCCGGGGCGTCCTGCTCGGTCAGCACCTTTCCGGGCGCGACGCCGAAGACGCCGGAGGCGATGAGCAGCGGGCGGCCGGTGCCGTCGAGCCCGGCGCCGAGCGCCTCGATCGCCGCGCGGTCGGTCGCCGCGGCCGCCGCCATCCGGGTGAAGTCGTGGTTGTAGCCGAGGTGGACGACGCCGTCGGCGGCCGCGGCGGCGGAGCGCAGCAGCTCCGGGTCGTCGATGGTGCCGCGCAGCACCGTGGCGCCGAGGGCGGCGACCCGGTCGGCGGCGGTGTCGGAGCGAGCCAGGCCGGTGACCCGGTGACCGGCATTGATCAGCTCGGTGACGGTGGCGGAGCCGATCCAGCCGCTGGCGCCGGTGACGAAGACGTGCATGACTGCCTCCACGAAGAGTGATGTCACTTGATGACATGAACCATAGCGCACGTGATGTCATCGTGTGACATGACTAGGATCACCGCATGGTGCGATGGGAACCCGGGGCCGCCGAACGGCTGCGTGAGGCGGCGATGCAGCTGTATGTCGAGCGCGGCTTCGAGCAGACGACCGTGGCCGAGATCGCCCAGCGGGCCGGGGTCACCGCGCGCACGTTCTTCCGGCACTTCGCCGACAAGCGCGAGGTGCTCTTCGCCGGCTCGGAAGACCTGGCCGGGGCGCTTCAGCGGGCGGTCGCCGAGGCACCGGCCGGCGCCGCCCCGATGGCCGTGGTCGCGGCCGCGCTGGACGTCGGCGGCAGGTTCCTCGGGCCGGACCGCGAGCGGACCCGGCACCGGCAGCTGATCATCGCGGCCAACCCCGAGCTGCAGGAACGTGAGCTGATCAAGCTGGCCCGGCTGGGGGAGCGGCTGGCCGAGGGGCTGCGGGCGCGCGGGGTCGCGCCGCAGGAGGCGGCGCTCGCGGCGGAGGCCGGGATCGTGGTGCTGCGGGTGGCGTTCGAGCGCTGGCTGACCGAAACCGATCCGGGCGACCTGCGCGCGATCATGCGCGAGGTGCTGACCGCCCTGGGAAAGGTGACCGCCGAACAGAAATGACCGCCGGACCCAGGTGACCGCCGAACAGAAATGACCGCCGGATCCAGGTGACCGCCGAACAGAAGTGACCGCCCGGGCCCAGGTGACTGCCGAGTGAGAGCAACCGCCGGGCCGAGGTCACCGCCGAACAGGCCGACGGCGCCGCCGGAACGCCGGTGTCAGGAAACCCCGGAGAGCCGCAGGCCGGCCCAGAGCGTCACCACCGCCGCGACCAGGCACAACGGCACGGTCACCAGCCCCAGCAACAGAAATTCGGCGGTACGCGGCGCCGCGTCCCGAGCGTGCAGGATCCGCCGCCAGAGCAGCGTGGCGAGTGAGCCGACGTAGGTCAGGTTCGGCCCCACGTTCACCCCGATCAGCACGGCCAGCAGCAGCCCCGGCGAGTGCGCGGCGGCCGGCAGCAGCACGAGGGTCGCCGGCAGGTTGTTCAGCACGTTAGCGAGCACCGCGGCCAGCCCGGCGACGAACAGCAGGGCCAGCAGGCCGGCGTGCCGGGGGACGAGCGCGTCGATCCGGTCGCCGAGCCCGTGGGAGCGGACGGCGAGCACCACGACGCCGAGCCCGAGGACGAACGTGCAGAACATCGGGTTCGCCTCGGCGACCAGGGTACGCACCCGCAGGCGGCGGAAGAGCGGGACGGCCAGGGCTGCGGCGCCGGCCGCGGCCACCCAGGCCGGCTCGACGCCGAGCGGCTGCAGGGCCGCGAACCCGGCGAGGGTCAGGGCCAGGACGGTCAGGGCGTATTTCGGGGCGGGCCCGTTCGGCTCGGGGAGTGAGGCCGAGCCGTCCAGGTCACGGGCGAAGAAGAAGCGGAAGACCACGTATTCGACGGCGACGACCGCGATCCACGGCACGGCCATCAGCGCCGCGAATCCGGCGAAGCTCAGGCCGCTCGCCGCGAACGCCAGCAGGTTCGTCAGGTTGGAGACCGGCAGCAGCAGGGAGGCCGAGTTGGCCAGGTGCGTGCAGGCGTAGACGTGTGGTCGCGCGCGCACCCGGGCCCGGGCGGCGACGGTCAGCACCACCGGGGTCAGCAGCACGACCGTGGCGTCCAGGCTGAGTACAGCAGTGGTCACCGCGGCCGCCGCGAAGACCGCGGTGAGCAGCCGCTTCGGGCGTCCCCGGCCGAACCGGGCGACGGCCGTGCCGGCCCAGGCGAAGACGCCGTGCTCCTCAGCGAGGTGCGCGAGGACCAGCACCGCAGCCAGGAACAGCACGGTCGGCAGCAGTTCCCGCACCTCGTGCAGGGCACCTTCCGGGGTGACCAGGCCGAAGCCGACGCAGATCAGTGCGGCCGGGACAGCGGCGACGGCTTCGGGAAGGCCGCGCGGCCGGGCGACGGCGAAAGCGAGCACCGCGCCCAGCAGCACGAGCGCGATGATCGTGAGCACCGCGGCACCCTGCCCGATCCGGAGATCGGCCAAACGCTGCGGTTACGCGACTGTGGCGGGCTTCTCACTCTCGACCGGCCGCAGCCGCAGCCGGGTGATCGCCCGCCCGGTGACCTCGACGACCTCGGCCGTGTGCCCGTCGATCGCCACGGTCTCGCCCGGCGCGGTCGGGACGTGCCCGAGCCGGGCCAGGACCAGGCCGGCCACGGTGGTGTAGTCGCCCTCGTCCTCCTCCTCGATCTCGACGCCGATGTCCGGCAGGTCGTGGATCGGGAACGTGCCGGGCAGCAGCATCGTGCCGTCGTCCTCGTGGATCACCGACTGCACGTCGCGGTCGGTCTCGTCGTAGATCTCGCCGACGACTTCCTCGAC
Organism: Actinoplanes sp. NPDC020271; assembly: GCF_044388125.1. NCBI lineage: Bacteria > Bacillati > Actinomycetota > Actinomycetes > Micromonosporales > Micromonosporaceae > Actinoplanes > Actinoplanes sp. NPDC020271. The sequence goes on along the minus strand of NZ_JBIRWQ010000001.1, from coordinate 124,187 downwards.
GAGGTCCTCCATCGTGACGATGCCGTCGATCGCGCCGCGCTCGTCGACCACCAGGGCGAGCTGCTGACGCTGGCTGCGCAACTGGCGCAGCGCGTCGGTGATCTTCAGCGTCTCGGGCAGGAAGAGCGGCGTGAACATGTGGTCGATGACGTGCCCGTCGGAGCCGATCAGGTCCCGCAGGTGCACCACGCCGAGCACGTCGTCGAGGCCGAGCGGCCCGGTCACCGGCGCCCGGGACTGACCGCCGTCGACCAGCCGTTGCAGGCCCTCGGCCGACTTCATCACGGCCGGCAGGATCAGCACGTCCCGCCGCGGGACCAGGATCTCCCGCAGGGTCCGGTCGGCGATCTCGAACGCGCCGCTGATGATCGTGCGCTGCTCGGGCGTGAACTCCTGCTGCTGGGCGACCATGTCGCGGATCTCCTCGGTGCTGACCTCCTCGCGGGCCGCGTCCGGGTCGCCGCCGGCCATCCGCACCACCAGGTCGGTGGCCTTGCCGAGCAGCCAGATCACCGGCCGGGAGAGCGTGGACAGCACGTCCAGCGGGCGGGCCACCATCAGCGCCCAGCCCTCGGCGCGCTGCATCGCCACCCGTTTCGGGGCGAGCTCGCCGACGACCAGGGTGAAGAAGGTCAGGATGAACGTGACGACCACGATCGCGGCCGGCTCGGCGGCGGTGCCGAGGAACCCGAGCGGGCCGATCAGCGGCTGCGCGAGGGAGACGGCCGCGGCGGCCGACGCCAGGAAGCCGGCCAGCGTGATGCCGATCTGAATGGTGGCGAGGAACCGATTCGGATCCCGCGCGAGCCGGGCCAGGGTCTGACCGGCCCGGGACTGCCGTTCCAGGCGCTGCAGCTGGCTCTCCCGCAGCGAGATCAGCGCCATCTCACTGCCGGAGAAAGCCGCGTTGAGCAGCACGAGCACCACGACCAGGACAACTTGCCACCCGTATCCGCCCACGGCGGACATCAACTCCCTCGCACGTGTCATCGCCGGCCGCCGAAGCCCGGTGGCCGAATCAGGTCAAGGTACCCAGCGAAGCTGAACGCCACTCTCAGGAACCGTTCTTTTTCCGGCCACCGGAGTGACTGGCGTCTCCGCGGCGTGAACAGCGCGTCAAAAACGGCGGCGGCGCTGTCTGCGCGGTGTGAACAGCCCTGTCGCCGGCGACCACGCCGAGATTGAGTTCCGGCGTACCCGAAAAGACCTCGACTGAGGAGTGGTCCCGTGGCCGATCTCGGCTTCGTCGTGCTGACGGTGGCGCTGTTCGCCGCGCTGACCGTGCTGGTCCGGGCGGTCGAACGCTGATGAGCGCCGTCAACCTCGCCGGCCTGATCACGGCTGTCCTGCTGGCCGCCTTCCTGGTGGCCGCCCTGCTCTTCCCGGAGAAGTTCTGATGTCCGGCTGGATCCTGGTCCTGTCGCTGGTGGTCGCGCTGACCGCCGTCCACCGCCCGTTCGGTGACTACCTGTACCGCGTCGTCGTCCACGAGCGGCACAGCGTGGTGGAGCGCGGCATCTACCGCGCGGTCGGTGTGGACCCCGCGGCCGAGCAGACCTGGGGCGTCTACGCCCGGTCGGTGCTGGCGTTCTCGGCCGTCTCGGTCCTCTTCCTCTACCTGCTGCTGCGCTTGCAGGACAGGCTCTGGCTGTCGCTGGGCATGGACCCGGTGAAGGACCACATCGCCTGGAACACCGCGGTCAGTTTCGTCACCAACACCAACTGGCAGGCCTATGCGGGCGAGTCCACGATGGGTCACCTCGTGCAGATGGCCGGCCTGTCGGTGCAGAACTTCGTCTCGGCGAGCGTCGGCATCGCGGTGGCGGTCGCGCTGCTGCGGGGCTTCGCCGCGCGCAAGGCGACCACGCTGGGCAACTTCTGGGTCGACCTGACCCGGATCACGCTGCGGGTCCTGCTGCCGATCTGTGTGGTGGCCACGCTGCTCTTCATGATCGCCGGAATGGTGCAGAACCTCTCCGGCGGCACCGACGTGACCACGCTGACCGGCGGCACCCAGCACCTGACCGGTGGCCCGGTCGCCTCGCAGGAGGCGATCAAGGAGCTGGGCACGAACGGCGGCGGCTTCTACAACGCGAACTCGGCGCACCCGTTCGAGAACCCGAACGTCTGGACGAACTGGCTGGAGCTGTTCCTGATCCTGGTGATCCCGTTCAGCCTGCCGCGGGTGTTCGGCCGGATGATCGGGCAGACCCGGCAGGGGTACGCGATCGTCGCCGTCATGGCGGTGCTGGCCATCGCGAGCGTCGCGCTGACCGTGGGCTTCGAGATGCACGGGGCGGGCACGGTGCCGCAGGCGGCCGGCGCGGCGATGGAGGGCAAGGAGTCCCGCTTCGGGGTGAGCGGTTCGGCGGTCTACGCGGCCGTCACCACGCTCACGTCGACGGGCGCGGTCAACTCCTCCCACGACTCGTACACGTCCCTGGGCGGCATGATGCCGATGATCGACATGATGCTCGGCGAGGTCGCTCCCGGTGGCGTCGGCTCCGGCCTCTACGGCCTGCTCGTGCTCGCGGTGATCACGGTGTTCGTGGCGGGCCTGATGGTCGGCCGTACCCCGGAATATCTCGGGAAGAAGATCGGCGCGCGGGAGATCAAACTGGCGTCGCTCTACTTCCTCGTCACGCCGGCGCTGGTGCTGGCCGGGACCGCGGCCGCGTTCGCCACCGGCAACAACGCGACGGCGCTGAACGCCGGGCCGCACGGCCTCTCCGAGGTGCTCTACGCCTTCACCAGCGCGGCCAACAACAACGGCTCGGCGTTCGCCGGGATCACCGTCAGCACCGGCTGGTGGGACACCGCGCTGGGGCTGTGCATGCTGCTCGGCCGGTTCCTGCCGCTGATCCTGGTGCTCGCCCTCGCCGGCGCGCTGGCCGGGCAGCAGCCGGTGCCCGAGTCGGAGGGCACGCTCCCGACCCATCAGCCGCTCTTCGTCGGCATGGTCGTCGGTGTGACCGTCGTCCTCGTCGCGCTCACCTTCCTTCCCGCTCTCGCCCTCGGACCCATCGCGGAAGGCCTCTCATGACCGCCGTTCTCGACAACCCCAAGATCAAAAAAACCGAGAAGACGATTCCTTCCGTACGGCGTGACGCCCTCCCCGGCGCGTTCCGGAAACTCGACCCCCGGGTCATGTGGCGTAACCCCGTCATGTTCATCGTCGAGATCGGCGCTGTCTTCACCACCGTCCTGTCGATCGCCGAGCCCAGCCTCTTCGCCTGGCTGATCACCGGCTGGCTGTGGCTGACCGTGCTCTTCGCGAACCTGGCCGAGGCGGTCGCCGAGGGACGGGGCAAGGCCCAGGCCGCCGCGCTGCGCTCGGCCAAGCAGGACACCATGGCGCGCCTGCCGGACGGCCGGGTCGTGCCCGCGCCCGACCTGCAGCTCGGCGACGTCGTGGTGGTCGAGGCGGGCGAGATCATCCCCGGCGACGGTGACGTCGTCGAGGGCATCGCCAGCGTCGACGAGTCGGCGATCACCGGCGAGTCCGCCCCGGTGATCCGCGAGTCCGGCGGCGACCGGTCGGCGGTCACCGGCGGGACGAAGGTGCTCAGCGACCGGATCGTCGTGCGGATCACCCAGCGGCCCGGCGAGAGCTTCGTCGACCGGATGATCGCCCTGGTCGAGGGTGCCGACCGGCAGAAGACCCCGAACGAGATCGCGCTGAACATCCTGCTCGCCGCGCTCACGATCATCTTTCTGCTGGCCGTGGTCACGTTGCAGCCTCTCGCGATCTTCAGCACGGCGTACCAGGCCGCGGCCCCGGACAGCGCGGCGATCAACGCGCACGGCGTGACCGGAATCGTGCTCGTGTCGCTGCTGGTCTGCCTGATCCCGACGACGATCGGGGCGCTGCTCTCCGCGATCGGCATCGCCGGCATGGACCGGCTGGTGCAGCGCAATGTGCTCGCGATGAGTGGACGGGCCGTGGAGGCGGCCGGTGACGTGACCACGCTGCTGCTCGACAAGACCGGCACGATCACGCTCGGCAACCGGCAGGCGGCCGAGTTCGTACCCGTCAATGGGGTTGATCCTCCGGTCCTGGCCGATGCCGCGCAGCTCAGCAGCCTGGCCGACGAGACTCCGGAGGGGCGCTCGATCGTGGTGCTGGCCAAGAACGAGTACGGGCTGCGTGAGCGCGAGCCCGGTCTGGTGTCCGGCGCCACCTGGGTGCCGTTCACCGCGCAGACCCGGATGAGCGGGGTCGATCTGCCCGGCCGCAGCATCCGCAAGGGTGCGGCCGCCTCGGTGATCAAGTGGGCCCGGCAGCGGAGCGCCGAGGTCGACGCGATCGTCGACCGGATCAGCTCCGAGGGCGGCACGCCCCTGGTCGTGGCCGAGAACGATCGGATCCTGGGCGTCATCCACCTCAAGGACGTGGTGAAGTCCGGGATGCGGGCGCGCTTCGACGAGATGCGCCGGATGGGCATCCGGACCGTGATGATCACCGGTGACAACCCGCGCACCGCGGCCGCCATCGCCGCCGAGGCCGGGGTCGACGACTTCCTGGCCGAGGCCACGCCCGAGGACAAACTCGCGCTGATCAGGAAGGAACAGCAGGGCGGACGCCTGGTCGCGATGACCGGCGACGGCACCAACGACGCCCCGGCGCTCGCACAGGCCGACGTCGGCGTGGCGATGAACACCGGCACGTCGGCCGCGAAGGAGGCCGGCAACATGGTCGACCTCGACTCCGACCCGACCAAGCTGATCGAGATCGTGGAGATCGGCAAGCAGCTCCTGATCACCCGCGGCGCGCTGACGACGTTCTCCATCGCCAATGACATCGCCAAGTACTTCGCGATCATCCCGGCCATGTTCGCCGGGGTCTACCCGGGCCTGGACACGCTCAACGTCATGCGGCTGCACTCGCCCGGCTCGGCGATCCTCTCCGCGGTGGTCTTCAACGCGATCGTGATCGTCCTCCTGATCCCGCTCGCCCTGCGCGGCGTCCGCTACCGGCCGTCCTCAGCCGGGGCGCTGCTGCGGCGCAACCTGCTGATCTACGGCGTCGGCGGGGTCGTCGCGCCGTTCCTCGGCATCAAGCTCATCGACCTGCTCGTCCAGCTCATCCCCGGGATCTGATCCAGATGCGTCTACCTGCCTGGCTCGCACACCATGTCGCGGCGCTGCGTGCGCTGCTCGTCCTGACCGTCATCCTGGGGCTGGCCTATCCGCTGCTCTTCGTCGGCGTCGGCAAGCTTCCCGGAATGTCCGGCCGGGCCGGCGGCTCGCTGGTCACCGTCGGCAACCAGACCGTCGGCAGCGGCCTGATCGGCCAGTCCTTCACCGACGCCGACGGGAACCCCGTCCCGGAGTACTTCCAGAGCCGGCCCTCCGCCGGCTCCCACGATCCGACCGCGACCGGTGCCGGCAACCTCGGGCCGGAGGACGTGGTCGACACCCCGGACCGGCCGAGTCTGCTGACCCAGGTCTGTGCGCGCAGCCTGGCGATCGGGAAGGCGGAGGGCGTGGACGGCCGCCGCCCCTACTGCACGGGTGACGGCGTCGGTGCGGTGCTCGCGGTGTTCTACCGGGACGGGTTCACCGGACCGGTCACCCGGGTCGTCTCGGTCAACCAGGCCGGGGCGCCGTTCATCAGCTCCTATGAGGGTGTAGCAGTGGAATCGGCCGAGATCGGGGAGGACTACCGGGCGCTCGGCGGGGTGATCACGCCGATCCGGGGTGACGCGCCGGCACATCCGGTGGTGCCGGCGGACGCGGTCACGGCCAGTGGGTCCGGGCTCGATCCCGAGATCTCCGGACGATACGCGGAGTTGCAGGCGGCCCGGGTCGCGCGCGAGCGCGGCGTCACACTGGACCACGTGCGGGAGCTGATCAAGGGGAACACCGAGCACGGCGTGGTCAACGTGCTGAGGCTGAACATCGCGCTGGACAACGGGAACTGATCATGGCGCGCGGTGAACTGCGGATCTACCTGGGCGCGGCGCCCGGCGTCGGCAAGACCTACGCGATGCTGGAGGAAGCGCACCGCCGGGCCGGCCGCGGCGCGGACGTCGTCGTCGCCCTGGTCGAGACGCACAGCCGCAAGCACACCGCCGCGATGATCGGCGACCTGGAGGTGTTGCCACGCCGCGACCTGGTGTATCGCGGCGTGGCCTTCACCGAGATGGACCTCGCGTCCGTCCTCGCCCGTCGTCCCGAGATCGCGGTGGTCGACGAACTGGCTCACACCAACGTGCCCGGCACCGCGCACGCCAAACGCTGGCAGGACGTCCAGGAGCTGCTCGACGCCGGGATCAGCGTGCTGACCACGGTGAACGTGCAGCACCTGGAGTCGCTTAACGACGTGGTCGCCCGGATCACCGGGGTCGAGCAGCGGGAGACCGTGCCCGACGCCGTGGTCCGCGCGGCCGAGCAGGTCGAGCTCGTCGACATGACCCCCGAGGCGCTGCGCCGGCGGATGGCGCACGGCAACATCTACCAGCCCGAGAAGATCGACGCGGCGCTGGGCAACTACTTCCGTACCGGCAATCTCACCGCCCTGCGGGAACTGGCCCTGCTCTGGCTCGCCGACAAGGTCGAGGACCAGCTCGACCGCTACCGCGCCGACCACGACATCGACGCCACCTGGGAGACCCGGGAACGGGTCGTGGTGGCGGTGGCCGGCGGGCCGGAGGGCGACACGCTGATCCGGCGCGCGGCCCGGATCGCCGCCCGGACCAAGGGCGCCGACCTGATGGCCGTGCACGTGACCCGCAACGACGGGCTGGCCGGGGCCGACCCGGCCGTGCTGGCCCGGCAGCGGGTGCTCGTGGAGAGCCTCGGCGGGACGTATCACCAGGCCACCGGCGCGGACGTGTCCCGGGCGCTGCTGGCCTTCGCCCGCGGCGTCAACGCGACCCAGATCGTGCTCGGCGCGTCCAGCCGCGGGCGGTTCGCGCAGTTGCTCACCGCCGGGGTGGGCATGACGACCACCGCGCTCTCCGGCTCGATCGACGTGCACCTGGTCACCCACGAGCGGGCCGGCCGGGGCCGCCGCCGGGAACGGATGCCGGCCGCGCTGTCCCGGGGCCGCCGGATCGCCGGTTTCCTGACCGCGCTGCTCGGCCTGCCGCTGCTCACCGCGGTGCTCGCCGCCGTGCCGGACCCGCCGCTGGTCAACGACATCCTGCTGTTCCTGGCCGGGGTGGTCGGCGTCGCCCTGGTCGGCGGCCTGTGGCCGGCGCTGCTCGCCGCGGTCGCCGGATCGCTGCTGCTCAACTGGTACTTCACGCCGCCCTACCACCGCTTCACCATCGCCGAGGGGCAGAACCTGCTGGCCTTGTCGATCTTCGTGGTGGTCGCGGTCGCGGTGAGCTGGGTGGTCGACACCGCGGCCCGCAAGACCCGGCAGGCCGCGCAGGCCGCCGCCGAGGCGCAGACCCTGGCCGCGGTCGCCGGGGGAGTGCTGCGCGGGCAGCGGCCGCTGGTCGCGCTTCTCGACCGGCTGCGCGAGACGTTCGCCCTGCAGTCCGTGGCGCTGCTCGAGAACGGGACCGTGGTGGCCGGAGTCGGGGCGCCGGTCTGCGCGGACCGGTCCGCGGCCGACGTGGCGGTCACCGCCGACGACAGCCTGCTGATGCTGCTCAAGGGCCACACCCTGGAGGCGTCCGACCGGCGGATCGTCGAGGCGTTCGCCGCGCAGGCCGCGGTCGCGCTGCGCCAGGAACGGCTCGCCGCCGAGGCGGCCACGGCCAAGCCGCTCGCCGAGGCGAACAAGCTGCGGACCGCTCTGCTCGCCGCCGTCAGCCACGACCTGCGTACGCCGCTCGCCAGCGCCAAAGCGTCCGTCGCCGGGCTCCGCAGCACCGAGGTGGAGTTCGACGAGGAGGACCGGGAAGAGCTCCTCGCGACCGTCGACGAGTCACTGGACCGGCTCGACCGGCTCGTGGCGAACCTGCTCGACATGAGCCGGCTGCAGTCCGGGGCGCTGGGCGTGACGCGGATCGCGGTGGGGGCGGAGGAGGTCGTACCGCGGGCGCTGGATGATCTCGGCCCGGAGGGCCGTGTGATCGCGATGCGTGTTCCGGACGATCTCCCGCTCCTGGACACCGACCCCGGGCTGCTGGAACGTGTCCTGGTGAACGTGATCGCGAACGCGCTGCGCTACAGTCCGCCGGACCGGCCGCCGATGGTCACCGGCAGCAGCCACGGCGACACGATCGAGCTGCGGATCATCGACCACGGCCCCGGGATCCCCGAGGACCGGTGGGACGATGTGTTCCTGCCGTTCCAGCGCCTCGGCGACCGGGACACCCACAACGGCGTCGGCCTGGGCCTGGCCCTCTCCCGCGGGCTGGCCGAGGCGATGGGCGGCACGCTCACCCCCGAAGAGACCCCCGGAGGCGGACTTACCATGATCCTCGCGCTGCCCGCTGCCTCATGAGTGAGCTTGCGAGCGAATCGTCGGGCTCAGTCGGGAACTCGTGGCGACGCCGGAGCGCAGCGGAGGTGGCGGCATGAGTGAGCTTGCGAGCGAATCGTCGGGCTCAGTGGGGACTTCGTGGCGACGCCGGAGCGCAGCGGAGGTGGCGGCATGAGTGAGCTTGCGAGCGAATCGTCGGGCTCAGTGGGGACTTCATGGCGACGCCGGAGCGCAGCGGAGGTGGCGGCATGAACGCGAAGATCCTCGTTGTCGATGACGAACCGCAGATCGTCCGGGCGCTCCGGATCAACCTCAAGGCCCGGGGGTACGAGGTGGAGACCGCCCGTGACGGCGCCTCCGCCCTGCACGTCGCCGCGCACCTCCACCCCGACCTGGTCGTGCTCGATCTGGGCCTGCCCGACATGGAGGGCGCCGAGGTGATCGCCGGCCTGCGCGGCTGGACCACCGTGCCGATCATCGTGCTCTCCGGGCGGGCCGGCAGCGCCGACAAGGTCGAGGCGCTCGACGCCGGCGCCGACGACTACGTGACCAAGCCGTTCGGCCTCGACGAACTGCTGGCCCGGATCCGCGCGGTGACCCGGCGGGTGCAGCCGCCCGAGTCCGAATCACCGGTGGTCAAGATCGGTGATCACGCCGTTGACCTGGCCACCCGCTCGATCAGCGGCGACATGAAGCTCACCCCGACCGAGTGGCAGTTGTTGGAGCACCTGGTCCGGCACCCCGGCAAGCTGATCACCCAGCGTGAGCTGCTGCACGACGTGTGGGGCCCGCAGTACCAGACCGAGACGAACTACCTGAGGCAGTACATGGCCCGGTTGCGCCGCAAGCTGGAGGAGGATCCGGCCCGGCCGCGCCATCTGCTCACCGAGCCCGGAATGGGATATCGCTTCCGGCCCTGAACTTTCCGCTACATCTCTTCGCGGACGGGCCGATTGTTCAGGTGACGGGTCCGGTCCGGCAGAGGGGTGGCAGCGTGCGGTTGTTCGGTTCCCGGGAGGCCGGCGCGGTCGCGATCCGGCCTATTCCGCGTGACGTGGAGGCGCTGGAGGAGTTGGTGCTGGCGCTCGACACGGCGGTGGACGAGTCCAACGCCTGGCGTATCACGGTGGCCAGCACGGTGGAGTCGTACGGCTTCGGTTACGGCGCGGTCTGGGTGCCGTACGGACGTGAGCTGAAGCTGGTGCACGAGACCGGGCGGCTGATTCCGCAGATCAAGGCGGTGACGCCCGGTCCGGCCCTGCCGGCCGACGCGGGGCTGATCGGCAAGGCGTACCGGAACCGGCAGCTGACCCACGCCGAGTCGATGGCCGAGTGCACCGACTGCCGGCGATGCCAGGCGGCGCTGAGCGCCGGCATGGTCGCCGGTCTCGTGCTTCCGGTGACCAAGGGCAACGACGTGGTGGGTGTGCTGGAGTACTACTCGCCGACGCCGCTCTACCTGGATGCCGCCCGCAAGGAGAAGTTCGCCACGATCGCCCGGATCGCCGAGCGGGCTCGCAGCGGGGCGGTCGCCGCGGCCGAACTGCGGCAGGTGGCCGACGACCGGATGGCGGTCACCACCGTCGTCTCCAAGGTGGGCGCAGCCCAGGACTCGCAGGGAGCGCTCCGCGCGGCCTTGGACGCGGTGCGGTCGTCGTTCCACTGGGCCTACGGGTCGTACTGGGAGGTCGACCCGGTCGAGAACGTGCTGAAGTTCCAGGTGGAGTCCGGCTCGGCCGGCGACGAGTTCCGCAAGGTCACGCTGGCCGCCACCTTCGCCGAGGGGGTCGGCCTCTCCGGGCGTGCCTGGCGAGCCCGTGACCTCGTGTTCGTCCGCGACCTGTCCGAGCTGACCGACTGTGTCCGGGCGCCCGCGGCCGGCCGGGCCGGGGTGCGCTCCGGTGTCTGCTTCCCGATCATGAGTCACGATCAGATCGTCGGCACGATGGACTTCTTCACCACCGAGTACATCGATCTCTCCGAGTCGCGCGCGGCCGCGCTGCGTAACGTGCAACAGCTGGTCAGCCAGCGGCTCGACGTGTTGCGGGCCGGGGAGCGCTCGGCCGCCAACGCGCGGGCGCTGCTGGACACCGTCGAACGGCTGCGCAACGCCAGCGGCGATGCCACCGCGGTCGCCGAGCAGGCCGTCACGCGCGCGTCCGCGATGACCGCCGAGGTGGCCGCGCTCGGTCAGGCGTCCACCGCGATCGGCGACGTCATCAAGATCATCGAGTCGATCGCCGAGCAGACCAACCTGCTCGCGCTCAACGCCACCATCGAGGCGGCCCGGGCCGGGGAGGCCGGCAAGGGTTTCGCGGTGGTCGCCGGCGAGGTCAAGGACCTGGCCCGGGAGACCGCCGAGGCAACCCAGAAGGTGGCCCAGCAGATCGCCGGGATCCAGGCCAGCGCCGAGACCGTCGCGTCCGGCATCCACACCACCAGCGAGACGATCGGCAAGATGGACGCCGTCCAGGTCCGGATGAACGAGGTCCTCGCTGAACAGGCGGAAATGGCGCGCGCCCTGGAGGGTTGATGCCGTCGGGGGACCGCATAGTTTCCGGCGGTCCGGCAGTCTGAGGTGTATGACTGGTGTTCGAGTACTGGTAGGCACACGCAAGGGCGCGTTCATCATCACCTCGGACGGGACGCGCAAGGACTGGACGATCGACGGGCCGCACTTCGCCGGCTGGGAGATCTACCACCTCAACGGTTCCCCGGTCGAACCGGATCGGCTCTGGGCGTCCCAGACGTCCGGCTGGTTCGGCCAGATCATGCAACGCTCCGACGACGGCGGGAAGAACTGGCAGGCGGTCGGCAACGACTTCACCTACACCGCCCCGGTCGGCGACCACCTCTGGTACGACGGAACCCCCCGCCCCTGGGAGTTCAAGCGCATCTGGCACCTCGAACCGTCGCGCACCGACCCGGACACGATCTGGGCCGGCGCCGAGGACGCGGCGCTCTACAAATCCACCGACGGTGGCCAGAAATGGGCGGAACTGACCGCGTTGCGGCAGCACCCGACCGGCCCCGGGTGGCAGCCCGGCGCGGGCGGGATGTGCCTGCACACGATCCTGCTGCACCCCACCGACCCGGAACGCATGTACGTGGCGATCTCCGCGGCCGGCGCGTTCCGCACCGACGACGGGGGCGCCACCTGGCTGCCGATCAACGCCGGCCTGCGCTCCGACGGCCTGCCCGACGAGGACGCCGAAGTGGGGCACTGCGTGCACCGGCTCGCCATGCACCCGTCCCGGCCGGACACGCTGTTCATGCAGAAACACTGGGATGTGATGCGGACCGACGACGCCGGCGGGCGCTGGCGCGAGGTCAGCGGCAACCTGCCGACCGACTTCGGCTTCCCGATCGCGGTGCACGCGCACGAACCGGAGACCATCTACGTCGTCCCGATCACCAGCGACTCCCTGCACTACGTGATGGACGGCAAACTGCGCGTCTACCGCTCCCGCAGCGGCGGCGAGGAGTGGGAACCGCTCACCGCCGGTCTGCCGCAGTCGCACTGCTACGTCAACGTGCTCCGGGACGCCATGGCCGTCGACACCCTCGACGAGTGCGGCCTCTACTTCGGCACCAGCGGCGGCCAGGTCTACGCGTCGGCCGACAGCGGCGACAGCTGGACCGCGATCGCCCGCGACCTGCCGGCCGTGCTGTCGGTGGAAGTCCAGGTGCTGCCGTGATCCGGGTCGTCCTCCCGGTCCACCTGCGGACGCTCGCCCGCAGCGGCAAGGAGGTGCACGTCGACGTCTCCGGGCCGGTCACCCAGCGGACCGTCCTCGACGCGGTCGAGCGTGACTACCCGATGCTGACCGGGACCATCCGGGACCGGCAGACCGGGCAGCGGCGGCCGCTCGTGCGGTTCTTCGCCTGCGAGGAGGACCTGTCCAACGATCCGCCGGACACTCCGCTGCCGGACCGGGTGGTGCGCGGCGAGGAGCCCTTCATGGTGGTAGGTGCCATGGCCGGGGGCTGAGTCCGATTGCCTCCGCTCCGCTCCGGCGGCATTTCGCCCCGTCACGTCGATGACGAGAGCGCGAGAACGGCCATGCTTCGCTTGCCGTTGTCCGCACTCTCGTCGTCGACGGGCGAAATGCGGTGGTCGGGGCTACTTCTTCGGTGGCTTGACCGGGATCGTGCGCGGGCCGTTCACGCCGTTGACGTTGATCACCTGTGGCAGGTTGCCGAAGTCGAACGGCCAGACCCCGTGGGTCCACGTACCGGCACGGACCCGGCCGTTGTTGACGATCAGCACCGAGCTGTCGCGGTTCACGCGCCAGTTCGCGCAGTTCTGATGCGTCCAGAGCCCGGTCTGCGCGCCGATCCGGTTGAACGCGTCGCATGCGGCCCGGACATCCGGGTCGTCCTTCGGGGCGGCCTGCGCCGGCCCGGCGGCCATCGCGAGAGCGGCAAGGATTCCGCCGCTCACGGCCGCGAGTCTGGTCACGGTTCGCATTTTTCGAACCCCCTTCTCCCGTACGTCTTTTGCACCCAGCTGACCACGAGAAACGTGGCCGCCTCCCGGGATTGGGGAAAGCGGCCGCGAGGGTGTTCAGCGCAGCGCCGGTTTCTTCTGCTCGTCGGAATCGACGATCAGCACGAATATCCGGCGACCCCCCGTGGAATGCCTGAACGCCGAGAGAGCCGAGGAGGTCTCGATCTGCAGGCCTCCTGTGCGCTATGAGCAGGAATCCGGCCTGTCTTTCGGCGGCATACGATCGGGGCATGGTGAGGCGTACGGGCGCGGCGACCCGTGAGGAGATCCGCTCGGCGGCGACCCGGCTGTTCCGCGAGCGGGGTTACTCGCGCACCTCGGTCCGTGACATCGCAGCCCTGGCCGAGATCAACCCGGCCCTGGTGATCCGGCACTTCGGCAGCAAGGAACTGCTCTTCCTGGACACCATGCAGCTCACCATCGACGACGAACCGCTGCTCGACGTGCCTCCGGCCGAGTTCGGCGAACGTTTCGTCGCCCGGCTGCTCGCCGACGACGACATCCGCGGCGTCTACCTGGCGCTGGTCCGCGGCTCCGGCGAACCGCAGATCAAGGAACGTCTCCAGGCCATTCACGAGCACACGTTCGTCGGCCCGCTCCGCTCCCGCCTGACCGGGCCGGACGCGGATCTCCGCGCCCGCCTGGCCGCCGCGGTGGTGGGCGGCCTGCTCTACGCCCTGTGGGTCGTCGGCGACTCGCAGCTGGTCGCCGCCGACCCCGCCGACCTGGTGACCCGCTACGGCGCCCTCCTCCAGCAGCTGATCACCCCGACCTCGTAACCCGCCCGCAGCCCCCGCCCGGGCCGATGGCTGCCAACCAGGGAGTGGTCACTGGACGGACCAGCCGCCGTCGGAGGGAAGGATGACGCCGTTGAGGTTGACGCCGTCGTCGCTGAGCAGGAACGTGATCGACGCGGCCAGGTGCTCGGCCGCCGCCACACCCGGGATGAGCTGCAGGAACGGGCCGGTCTTGCCCAGGCCGTAGGGGGACTGGTTCGTCGGCCGCATACCCGTGGCGACTCCACCGGGGGCGACGGCGTTCACCCGGATGCCTTCACCGCCGTACATGAAAGCGGTGTTCTTCGTGATTCCCAGAACAGCGTGTTTGGAGGCGGTGTAGGCGACCCCGGCCGCGTTGCCGCGCAGTGCCGCTTCGGAGGCGACGTTGACGATGGCGCCGCGGCGGGCGTTGAGCATCACGGGGACGACGGCGCGGGTCAGTTTGAAGACGCCGTCGACGTTGACCGCGAAGACCCGCTGCCAGATCTGGTCGGTGGTCTCGTGGACGGGGGTGAAGTCGTCCATGACGCCGGCGACGTTGGCGAGTCCGTCGATCCGGTCGCCGGCCGCGGTGACGATGTCGGCGATCCCGGTGTCGCGGGTGATGTCGGCGGTGACGGGGACGACCGCGTCGCCGAGTTCGTCGGCGAGGGTGGTGAGGCCGTCGGCGGTGATGTCGACGGCGACGACGCGGCCGCCTTCGCGGACGATGCGGGAGGCGGTGGCGCGGCCGATGCCGGAGGCGGCGCCGGTGACGATCACGGTCTTGCCGTCGAAGCGGCCCGCGGTGATCTGTTCGCGCCAGGCGCCGGAGTCGGTCTCCTCGGCCGGGGCGACACCGTCGTTGACCTGCAGTACCAGGGCGTCGACGGCGGCCTGCGGGACCCGGCCCGGGCTGAGCGCGACGAGTTGCTGCAGCGGGAGCCCGCGGACCGGGGCGAGCTGGGTCTCGTCGAACGCGCCGCCCTGGCCGAGCAGGGTGCGCAGCGCGGGGCCGCCTTCGGGGTGGGTCAGCCAGTCGCCGATGGTGCTCGCGGCGGTGAGGGTGTTCGCCATGGTTCGTTCCTCGAGGGCTGAGTTCCGGTGGGAAGTAAACTTAGTTTACTTCGTGCGAGGAGTGGAAGGCTCGTCGCCGAAACCGGAAGACCGAGGGCATGACCAGCGCGCTCTTCCGCAAGGAGCTGCCGCTGCGCGACGGCGCCCGCTCGCACGCCACCGACGTGGGCGAGGGCTTCCAGGTGCCGGCGCCGGCGCCGACCGATCGGGTCACCCGACTCGAGCGGGCGATCAGTGACACCATGCGCAAAGCCGGACATGACCGGACGCTGATGGACGAGATCCCGGCCGATGCCGGTGGCCGGCTGACCCGGTCGCAGGCCTGGGCGATGGGTCAGACACACCTGCACGCGCGGGCGCGGGGGCACGCCGACGTCGACGCCATCGCGCGCACCCTCCGGATGCCACCGGAGGTGCTGCAACCCGCGTTCACCGACCTCTGCCAGGTTGGATGCGCCAGACTCGACGGGGAGACGGTGCGTCTCACCGAGGCCGGGCAGGAACAGTTCGACCGGGTGCGGCACGCCTGGCGGGAGTGGCTGGACGCGCGGCTGGAGGACTTCACGATGACCGACCCCGGCGATCGCGCCCTGCTCGACGAGGCGCTCACCACCATCGCCACGCGGCTGGTCGACGAGCCGGCCCCGGCCGGTTCCTCCGGCCGAGCCTGATTCCGGTGCTCCGGGTCGGCTAGGGTTCCGCCGTGGGATTGCTGGACCGGTTCGTCTCGCCCCAGCGCCGATTCGCGGCGCTGGCGCTGCGCGTCGCCCGGCGCACGCCCGGGGTGGAGCGCGCGATCGAGCGGCCGGAGGAGTTCGCCATCGCGATCTACCGCACCGGGTCGAGTGGGCCGGCGCACCTCTACCTGGCGAACATCTTCCGCGAGACCGAGGGGGCGACCCCGGCCGAGCGCCGGGAACGGCTCGCCCGGCTGGTCCGGATCATGGCGGCTCCGCCGCCACAGGACAATTGGGATTCGGTACGGCCCAAGTTGCGCCCCGTGCTGCGCCCGGTCACGTTCGGGTCCGCCGGTCCGCCCGGCATGCGCCCACCGATCTCCCGCGCGGCTCTGCCGTACCTGAAGGAACTGGTCGTCGTCGATCAACCCGAGGCGATGGCCTACGTCGTGCCCGACCGGGTCGACGAGTGGGGCGTCTCGGCCGAGGAGGTGTTCGCCGCCGCCCGGGCGAACCTCGCCGAGATGGCCCGGGCCTCGCTCGACCAGCCGTGGCCCAGCGGTCAGCCGCTGATCAGCATGCTCGACGACGGCGACGCGTACTTCACCTCCCTGCTGCTCGCCCAGGGCTGGCTGGCCGAGGTGGGTGAGCGGCTCGGCGGCCCGGTCCTGGCCTTCGCGCCGGACAACAACACGCTCCTGCTCTGCCCGCTGCCGGAGACCACCGCCGAGCCCTTCTACGCCCTGGTCGACCAGCACTTCAAGGAAGCGCCGCGCAGCCTGTCGCCGGTCGGTTACGTGGCCGGCCCGCAGGGGCGGACGGCCGCTTACACCCCGCCACCGGGGCACCCGCACCACCTTTCCGCCCGCCGCGCCGAGACGCTGCTCGCCCTGACCGAATATCACGGGCAGACCAACTGGCTGTCCGAGCAGTACGCGCAGGCCGGCGTCGAGGTGCACGTCGGCGGCCTGCTCGCGGCCGAGCCGATCGGCGGCGCGCCGGAGACCATCGCGGTGTGGACCGCGGGGGTCAGCACGCTGCTGCCGAAGGCGGACACCATCGCGTTCGTGCACCCGGAGGCCGGGCCGCAGTTCCAGGCGTCCTGGGAGGCGGTGTCCGAGCGGGTCGGGCTGGAGGCGGAGCCACTGCTCGCGCCGGCCCGCTACCGGGTGGACGACTGGCCGTCGCCGGCGGTGCTCGCCGAGCTGCGCCAGGAGATCGCCTGACCGTCTTCCTCCCCCGGCTCACCCGTCGCGGGTGAGGTGTGGTGCCCGGCCCGGCCCGAGACTGAGCCGGCCGGTACGCCGTCACCCTGGAATGCGCCGGCAACGGCCGCCTCGACACCCGGCCGTTGCCGACCGGCGAGCCGTGGGGTGGTTACGCCGTCTCCACGGCCTCCTGGAAAGGCGCCCGGCTCGCCGACGTGCTGGCCCGGGCGCGTCCCGGTGCCGACGGCGTCGAACTGCGCTGCACCGGCGCCGACCACGGCAGATACCACCTCAGCGCGGTTCTCGCCGAGACCGGGGACCTGACCTTCGTACGTTCGCTGCCGTTGCCGGTCGCGGCCGATCCGGGCGCCGGCATCCTCATCGCGTACGAGATGAACGGCGAACCGCTGCGCCCCGACCACGGCGCGCCGTTCCGCCTGGTCGTGCCGCGCTGGTACGCGGTCGCCTCGGTGAAGTGGCTGGCCCGGCTCGACGTGCTGACCGAGCCGTTCGCGGGCGAGTTCCAGACCGGCCACTACGTCTACGAGTGGCCGGACCGGCCGTCCGAGCCGGTCACGCACATGCGGGTACGGGCCCGGATCACCGACCCGCTGCCGGGCGTCCCGATCCCGGCCGGCCGGTACACGATCCGTGGCAAGGCCTGGTCCGGTGCCGGGCCGATCACCGGCGTCGAGCTGAGCTTCGCCGGGGACAGCGAGTGGAGTCCCGCGGTGGTCGAGCCCGCGCGGAGCCCGTACCGGTGGCAGGACTGGAGCTATGAGTGGGAGGCGACGCCCGGGCGGCACAGCCTGCGGGCCCGTGCCACCACGCGGCCGGCAACGTCCAGCCCGAGGTGCCGCCGTGGAATCGGCTCGGCTACGGCAACAACGCTGTCGAGCTCTCGTACGCCGAGGTCCGGTGACGGCCGGCACAGAACTCGAAGTTTGAGTCTGCCGATCCCCCTGGACTCTGCCCCTGGGGCAGACGGCAGACTTGCCGGCATGGCGCCGATCGATGAGGAAGAGGCCCGTCTGCGGGTCGGGGCACCGGCCGACCACGCGGCCGGGCTCAAGGCCGTGCGGCTGAGCCTGGCCAACGCCGTGCAGCAGATGGGCGTCCGCAAGACCGTGCGCAACCTGCGCGCCCTCAACCAGCACGACGGGTTCGACTGCATGAGCTGCGCCTGGCCCGACCCGCAGGGTCACCGGCACCCCGTCGAGTTCTGTGAGAACGGGGCGAAGGCGGTCTCCTGGGAGGGCACGCGGGACACGGTCGGCCCGGCGTTCTTCGCCGAGCACTCGATCGCCGAGCTGGCCGGGCAGACCGACCACTGGCTGGAGAAACAGGGCCGGCTCACGCACCCGATGGTCCGGCGCGACGGCGGCACGCACTACGAGCCGATCAGCTGGGCCGAGGCGTTCGCGCTGATCGGGTCGCGGCTGCGGGGTCTCGACGATCCGAACCAGGCGGTCTTCTACACCTCGGGGCGGGCCGGCAACGAGGCCGCGTTCGTCTATCAGCTCTTCGCCCGCGCGCTCGGCACCAACAATCTGCCCGACTGTTCCAACATGTGCCACGAGTCCACCGGCACCGCGCTGATGCGCACGATCGGCGTCGGCAAGGGCTCGGTGACCCTGGCGGATCTGCACCAGGCCGACCTGATCGTGGTCTCGGGGCAGAACCCGGGCACCAACCACCCGCGCATGCTGACGGCGCTGGAGATCGCGAAGCGGGACGGCGCGCAGATCCTGGCGATCAACCCGCTGCCCGAGGCCGGCCTGCTCCGCTTCGACAATCCGCAGAAGGTGCGCGGGCTGGTCGGCGGCGGCACCGGCCTGGCCGATCGGTTGCTGCGCATCCGGTCCAACGGTGACCTCGCGCTGTGGCAGGCGATCGGCAGCCTGCTGCTGGCCAAGGGCGTCGCCGACCGCGAGTTCATCGCGTCGTCCACGGTCGGTTTCGACGCCTGGGCTCAGCACGTCGCGAGCGTCGACCGCGAGGCGGTGCTGGCCGCGACCGGGCTGGAGTGGACCGAGATCGAGGCCGCGGCCGACATGCTCGCCTCCTCGAGACGGATCATCCACTGCTGGGCGATGGGCATCACCCAGCACCGCAACGCGGTCGCCACCATCAAGGAATTCGTGAACGTGGCGCTGCTCCAGGGCATGATCGGCAAGCCCGGCGCCGGTCTCTGCCCGGTCCGCGGGCACTCGAACGTGCAGGGTGACCGCAGCATGGGCATCTGGGAGAAGCCGCCGGCCGCGTTCCTCGACCGGCTGCGCGACGAGTTCGGTTTCGAGCCGCCCCGCGAGCACGGCGTGGACGCGGCCGACGCGGTCCGGGTCTTCCGGGACGGCCGGGCCAAGGTGTTCCTCGCGCTGGGCGGCAACTTCGTCGCCGCGATGTCGGACACCGAGGTGACCGCGGCCGCCATGCGCGCCGCCGAGCTGACCGTGCAGATCTCCACGAAACTCAACCGCAGCCACCTCGACGCCGGGCGGACGGCGCTGATCCTGCCCACCCTCGGCCGCACCGAGCAGGATCACACCGGCGGCCGGGTGCAGCGCATCACCGTGGAGGACTCGATGTCCGCGGTGCACGCCTCGCGCGGCCGTTCCGAGCCGGCCGGCCCGCTGCTGCGGTCGGAGGTGGCGATCATCTGCGGGATCGCGGCGGCCACCCTCGGCGACCGGCACGGGATCCCGTGGACCGCGTTCACCGCCGACTACGGGCAGATCCGGGAGCGGATCGGCCGGGTCGTGCCCGGGTGCGAGGACTACGCGCGGAAGGTCGACAGCGGCGGGTTCACCATGCCGCACCCGCCACGCGACTCGCGCACGTTCCCCACGCGGGAGGGCCGGGCCGTGTTCACGGTCAGCCCGCTCGAGGTGATGACCGTGCCGGAGGGGCGTCTCGTCCTGCAGACGTTGCGCAGCCACGACCAGTTCAACACCACGATCTACGGGCTCGACGACCGCTATCGCGGGGTCTACTCGGGCCGCCGGGTGGTGTTCATCAGCGCGGCCGACCTCGCCGAGCTGGGCTTCGCCGACGGTGACCTGGTCGACCTGACCTCCGAGTGGCAGGGCGAGGAGCGGCGCGCCGACCGTTTCCGCCTGGTGGAGTACGACACGCCCAAGGGCTGTGTCGCGGCCTATTACCCGGAGACGAACCCGCTCGTCCCGCTCGACTCGCAGGCCGAGGAGAGCGGCACACCCACCTCGAAGTGGGTAATCGTCCGACTAACTCCCAGTAATTCAGTCTGATATGTGGGGAGAGTCTGTAATGCAGGCCACTTCTGGCTGGTGGACCCGGGCTCAGGTCCGTATTTTTCCTGCATGATCAACCGTCGTAACCTTCTTGCCGCATTTGCGGGCACCACCCTTACCGTCGCCCTGACCGCATGTGGCGACAAGGACGACAAGAGCGCCACCGCCACGACCGGTGGCGTTCGCAAGGTCCAGGTCTCGCTGGACTGGACGCCGAACACCAACCACACCGGGCTGTACGTCGCCCAGGCCAAGGGCTTCTTCAAGGCCCACAACCTGGAGGTGGAGATCGTCCAGCCGGGCGACGCCGACCCGGCCTCGCTGGTCGCCGCCGACAAGATCCCGTTCGCGATCAGCGCGCAGGAAGCGCTCACCCAGGCCCGGGCCGAGGGCGCGCCGCTGGTCTCGGTCGCCGCGATCATCCAGCACAACACGTCCGGCTTCGCCTCGCCGAAGGACCGCAACCTGACCCGCCCCTCGCAGTACGCCGGGAAGACCTACGGCGGCTTCGGCGGCGCGATCGAGGAACCGCTGCTCAAGACCCTGGTCAAGGCGGACGGCGGCGACCCGGACAAGGTCAAGGTGGTCAACGTCGGCGAGGCCGACTTCCTCACCGCGACCAAGAAGGGCATCGACTTCGAGTGGATCTTCTACGGGTGGGACGGCGTGAACGCCGAGCTCAAGGGCGCGCCCGTGAACATCCAGTACGTCAAGGACTACGACAAGGCGCTGGACTTCTACACCCCGATCCTGATCACCAACGAGAAGCGGATCAGCAGTGACCCGCAGCTCGTCAAGGACTTCCTGGCCGCGGTGTCGGAGGGGTACACGTACGCGGGCAAGAATGCCTCGGAAAGCGCGGACATCCTGCTCAAGGCCGCGCCCGACCTCGACGCCGACCTGGTCAAGAAGAGCCAGGAGTGGCTGAGCCCGAAGTATCAGGACGACGCGGCGCGCTGGGGTGAGCAGAAGGACGCCGTCTGGACGGACTTCTCGGCGTGGCTCTACGACCAGAAGGTGCTGAGCACGAAGGTGGACGCGTCGAAGGCGTACACCAATGACTTCCTGCCCACGGCATGACCGCCTGCACCGAGCGGCACCTGGCTGCGCCGGAGCGCAACGCCGCAGGCGGGGACCAGAAGCGCATGCCGGTGGGTGGCACGGCATGAGCCGTTTCAGATCGTGGGTGCCACCGGCGATCACGCTCGTCCTGCTGATCGCCGGCTGGCAGGTCTACACCACCGTCTCCGGCATCGACAAGTGGCTGCTGCCCAGCCCCGCGGACATCTGGGACGCGGCCGTCGACCAGAGGGAAGCGCTGATCACGCACACCCTGGCCACGACCGGACTGACCCTGTACGGCCTGCTCGCCGGCGTGGGCGCCGGCCTGCTCATCGCGATCGTGCTGCACCTCGTGCCGATCCTGCGCGCCGCGGTCTACCCACTGCTGGTGATCAGCCAGAACGTGCCGATCATCGCGCTCGCCCCGCTGCTGGTGATCTGGCTCGGCTTCGGAATCGCGCCCAAGATCGTGGTGATCGTGCTGGTCTGCTTCTTCCCGGTGGCGGTCGCGACGCTCGACGGGCTGGGGCGCAGTGACGCGCTGATCGCCGACTACCTGCTGATGAGCGGGGCGAACCGGCGGCAGCTGTTCACCAAGCTGCAGTGGCCGAACGCGCTGCCGACGATGTTCTCCGGGCTGAAGATCGCCGCGACGTACAGCGTGTTCGGAGCGATCATCTCGGAGTGGCTCGGGAGCGACAAAGGGATCGGGCGGTACATGATCGTCCAGAAGTCCGCGTTCCGGGCGGATCGGATGTTCGTGGCGATCGCCATCGTGGTGGTGCTCGCGCTGTTGATCTTCGGGGTGGTCGCGCTTCTGGAGAAGCTGGTGGTCAAGGGGCGTCGGCATGCCTGAGACGTTGCGTATCTCCGACCTGAATCACCACTTCGGACAGCTGCATGTCCTGAAAAATCTGGACATCTCGGTGGAAGCCGGTGAGTTCGTCTCGATCGTCGGACCGTCCGGCAGCGGGAAAAGTACCCTGTTTCGCCTTGTCGGCGGCTTGCTACGGCCCACGAGCGGCGGCATCGAGATCAACGGCGCGGACGCGATCGGCAAGCGGGGACTGATCGGCTACATGCCGCAGCAGCCGGCCCTCATGCCGTGGCGGACCATCGAGTCCAACGTCGTCCTCGCCCGTGAGATCGCCGGCAACGCCGACAAATCGCTCGCTCGCGAGTGGCTCGGCCGCGTCGGCCTGGAAGGCTTCGCCCGCGCGTACCCCCATGAGCTCTCCGGCGGCATGCAACAGCGCGTCGCCTTCCTCCGCGCGCTCATCTCCGACCAGGAACTGCTCTGCCTCGACGAGCCGTTCAGCGCGCTCGACGCGATGACCCGCAGCGAGATGCACCGCTGGCTGCTCGACATCTGGGAGGCGAACCGCCGCTCGGTCCTCTTCGTCACGCACAACATCGAGGAGGCGCTGCTGCTCAGCGACACCGTTTACGCGTTCTCGCACCGTCCCGCCACGGTCCTCGAGAAAATCACCGTGCCGTTCGACCGTCCCCGCCGCGCCGACGTCGTCGACGACCCCGGATTCGTCAAACTGCGCCGCCGCCTCACCGATCTGCTGACAGGTAACCCGTCATGACCCTCACCCACGTACGCGTGATGCTCGAATACTTCCACCCGTGGACGAACGCGGCCGGGCTCTACATGGCCAGCCACCAGGGCTGGTACCGCGACGCCGGCCTGGACGTCGAGCTGACCGTGTTCGATCCGCTGCGCGGTGACACCCTCGAGCACCTGGTCCGCGGCGAGGCGCACCTGGGCGTGTTCCCGACGAACCGGCTGCTCGTCCGCAGCGCCGCCGGCCAGCCCGTACACGGCGTCGCGTCGATCAACCACCGCGGCATGGAGACCATCCAGACCGTCGCCGGCCGCGGCATCGCCCGCCCCCGCGACCTCGAAGGCAAACGCCTCGCGCTGAACCCGACCCCGCGTGGCGTCGCCATGGTCCGCCACCTGATCGCGGCCGACGGCGGCAACCCGGACGCGGTCACACTGGTCGACAGCGGATACCGCGAACTCAGCGTCGACGACATCGCGGCCGGCACGGTCGACGCGACGTTCGGCGGATACTGGGCCTGGGACGCCCTCTTCGCCCAGCTCCCCGGCTCGGAACGGATCGTCTGGCCGGTCGACGAGCTCGGCGCCCCGCCGTACCACAGCTACCTGCTCGGCACCGGGCCCGCGCTCACCGACCCGTCGCTGCTCGCGGCGTTCCTCTCGGCGACCGCCCGCGGATACCGCGCCGCCACCGACGACCCGGCCGGCACCCTCGACGTGCTCGACCGCGTCATCCCGTACTTCCCGCGCCCGATCCTCGCCCGCTCCCTCGAACTGATCGCCCCGACCTGGTGGCACGAGAACCACTGGGGCACGATCCGCCCGGAGCTGATGACGCCGTACACGGAGTGGCTCGCGGCCAACGAGATCCTCCCGCCCACCTTCGACTGGCGCCAGGCCGTCAACCCGGCCGCCCGCACCCCCGTGGACGAGACGCCGGCCACCACCGTCGCCGCGTCGCCGTTCGCTCCCGCCGCCTCGCTCACGTCCGCGGCCGCTGCTTCGCTCGCCGAGGTGCCGTTCACGTCCGCGGCCGCTGCTTCGCTCGCCGAGGTGCCGTTCACGTCCGCGGCCGCTGCTTCGCTCGCCGAGGTGCCGTTCACGTCCGCGGCCGCCGCTTCGCTCGCCGAGGTGCCGTTCACGTCCGCGGCCGTCGCTTCGCTCACCGAGGTGCCGCGATGACCGGTCCGCTTCTGGCCGCGGCCGATTTGGAGGTACGCCGTCAGCGCGCCGAAGTCCTCATCCTGGACGCCACGGTCGACCTCGCCCCGGCCGCGCACGACGGCGACCACCGTTCCGGCTCGGGCCTGTCCGGCTGGCACGCCGCCCACATCCCCGGTTCTCGCCACGCCGACCTGCTCCATGCCTTGAGCGACAAGTCCGCCCCGTACCACTTCGCCGTCCCCGCCCCGGATGCCCTGGCCGCCGCCCTCACCGAACTGGGCGTCCGCGACGGCGTCCCGGTGGTGACCTACGACCGCTCCGGTGGCCTGTGGGCCGCCCGCCTCTGGTACCTGCTCGACTGGCTCGGCATCGAGTCCTACGTCCTCGACGGTGGCTTCGCCGCCTGGCGCTCCGCCAACCTCCCCGTAGCCACCACTGACAGCCCGGCGTCCCTAGCCGGCACGGAGGCGCCCTTCGCCGCAACAACCCTGGAAGCCGGCCGTGCGGCCCCGGCTGGTGCTGTGGGGTCCCTCGGTGGCTCCGAGGTGCCGCTGGGGGCCGGCCGGGGTGGGGAGTTGGCGGCTGGGGGCCGGGTGACGGTCAGGGTCAAGGACGGGCGTTGGGTGGGGAAGCGGGACCTCGACGAGTGGCTGGCCGGGGGCGTGGAGGCTACCGTGCTGTGCGCGCTGAACCCGGAGGCTTACGCGGGGGAGGTGCCGACCCGGTACTCACGGCGGGGGCACATTCCGGGCAGTGGGAACCTGCCGGCGCGGTCGCTGACCGGGGCGGACGGGCGGTTCCTGCCGGAGCCGGAACTCCGTGCGGCCCTCGGGGATCTGGTCGACGATCCGGCACCGGTGTGGCTGTACTGCGGCGGGGGCATCTCGGCGACCGTGGTGGCGCTGGCCCTGAGCGCGGTCGGGCGTACCGATGTGGCGCTCTACGACGGGTCGCTGGAGGAGTGGTCGGCGGATCCGGCGCTGCCGCTGACGCTGGGCCGGGAGCCGGCATGACCCTAGCGCCGGTGCGGGAGTCCGGGACATCGCATGAGCGGTAAATCCAGAAAAATCGCCCTGCCGGGCCGGGCAGCCGAGCCGGCCGGTTTTGCCGAGCCGGTTGAGCCGGCCGAACGCGCTGAGCCGGCCGAACGCGGTCACCCGGCCAAACTGGCTGAACCGGCTGAACCGGCTGAACCGGCCGAGCCGGGTGTGGAGCTGGGGGTCGGCGAGACCGGCGGGCCGGAGGGCTGGCTCGCGAAGGCAGTCGAGCGCGTGGTCGAGTGGGCCGGGCAGCGGGGGCCGTCGGCGGGCGAGCGGCGGATCCTCGCCGTCGAGGGCCGTTCCGGGGCGGGGAAGACGACGCTGGCGCGGGCGGTCGCGGACCGGCTCGCGGCGCCGCTCATTCACATGGACGACCTGTACGCCGGTTGGGACGGCCTCGACGAGGGGGTGACGAACCTGCGCGACTGGGTGCTGGAGCCGCTCGCCGCGGGCCGCCCGGCCGCCTGGCGTCGCTGGAACTGGGCGGCCCACGCGTATGCGGAGGAGCATCCGGTTCCGGACGCCGGCTGGCTCGTGGTCGAGGGCGTCGGCGCCGGGGCTCGGGTGCTCAGGCCGTACCTGATCGGGATCGTCTTCTTGAGGAGCAGCCCGGCGGTGCGCAAGCGGCGCGCCCTGGCCCGGGACGGCGAAACCTATGCCCCGCACTGGCAGCGCTGGGCCGAGCACGAGGACCGGTTCTACGCGACCGAGAACGTGACCGCTGATCTGGTCATCGAGAACGAGGAACACTGACGAGGGCGGCACGCCGCGCGAACGCTTCCACGGCGCCGGGCCGACCCGGGTTCGCGACGAGCATCCGCCGCGCTCACCGGTTCCCGGGTGCAGGATAGGGCGCATGGGTGATCAACGGATCGGTGTGAGCGGGGCGACGGGGCAGCTCGGCGGGCGGGTGGCGGCGCGGCTGGCGGCTCACGGCGTACGGCAGAAATTGCTGGTGCGGGATGTTGCGCGAGCGCCCCGCCTGGCCGGTGCCGAAGCGGCCGTCGCGCCCTTCCACGACGGCGAGGCCTGCCGGGCCGCGCTCGCGGGCCTGGACACGGTCCTGATGGTCTCCGCGTCGGAGACGCCGGACCGGGTCGAGCAGCACCGCACGTTCGTCGACGCCGCGGTCGCCGCCGGCGTGCGGCACCTGGTCTACATCTCGTTCTACGGCGCGGCGCCGGACGCGACGTTCACGCTGGCCCGCGATCACTGGGCCACCGAGCAGCACATCCGGGCGTCCGGGCTGGCGTCGACGTTCCTGCGCGACAACCTGTACGCGGACTTCCTGCCGATGCTGGCCGGGGAGGACCGGGTGATCCGCGGCCCGGCCGGGGACGGGCGGGTCGCGGCGGTCGCGCAGGACGACATCGCGGACGCGGCCGTGGCGGTGCTCCGGGATCCGGATGTGCACGCCGGGCGCACGTATTCGCTGACCGGGCCGGAAGCGCTGACGTTCACCGAGATCGCCGCGGTGATCGGCGCGTCGTATCACCCGGAGACGATCGAGGAGGCGTACGCGTCCCGGGCGTCCTACGGCGCTCCGAAGTGGCAGGTGGACGCGTGGGTGTCGACGTACACGGCGGTCGCCGCGGGGGAGTTGGCCGCCGTGACCACCGACGTCGCCGACCTCACCGGCCACCCCGCCACCTCGGTCTCCCAGTTGCTGGGCTGAGCCCCGGCCGGCGCTCCGGGAGCCGACTGCGCGGGTCGCCTTCCGGCTGGTTCTCAAGACCCGGCCCGCGTACACGGCCGGGGAGCCGGCCGCCCGTTCCCTGGCCGCGGGTTTCCTGCGGTTCCTGACCACGCTGACGGGCGCCGGCATTCTCCGCTCGCACGGGTTGCGTCCGTGCCCGGAGCCGGCGAACCCGGCCGGCTGACGGGGTGTGTCGGGTCGCTTACGAAGATAGTTGTGGATGCGCTGGAACGGCGGCCCCGGGATCGGCATCGAAGAGGGGGACGGAGACAGACCACCTGTGTTGAGAGGAACCACTGTGCCCTTGGTCGCCGTGGCGCTGACCGTGACCGCCCTGACCGGTTGCACTGCGGCCGGGCCGACGAGCGTCGCCGGTGACGCCGGACCGGCCGGCACGCCGTCCCCGGTGACGCCCGGCGTTCCGCCGTCGACAGGAAGATCGCGGTGGCGGTGAGGGACGGCGCGGAGACCGGCACCGTGATCCGCCGGGACGCCGCCCACGTCCCGGCCCCGTCGATCACGGTCGAGGAGCCGGAGGCTCTCCTCGACCGTCGCGAGCCCTGACGATCCTTGACGCGGTCACCGCGGCACCTCCGTTGGCGGCCACGGCATCGGGTACCGGAACCTGGGGCTCCGCGCCGTAGGCGACCGCCCCGGGCAGCGTGAACGCGAAGATCGTGCCGCCGCCCGGGTTCGGACTCGCGTCGATGTGGCCACCGTGCCGCTCCACGATCCGGCGGCAGATCGCCAGCCCCAGCCCGGTGCCCGGGTGCGCCGCCCCGTTGCTGGCCCGGTGGAAGCTGTCGAAGACGGCCGCGTGCTCGCCGTCCGGGATGCCGATGCCCCGGTCGGCGATCCGCACCCGTACGCCGCCGTCCTCGTCGGTCCGCGCGGTGATGTCGATCCGCGGCGCCTGCCCCGGCGGCGTGTACTTGATCGCGTTCCCGACCAGGTTGTCGATCACCTGGCGGAGCAGCACCGGGTCGGCGTGGACGTCCGGCAGCGGCCCGACGAACACGTCCGGCCGTCTGTCCGCCTCCTGGTCCGGCGCGTCCGTGCGGGTGGTGACCACGTCGTCGACCAGCGCCCGCATGCTCAGCCGTTCCACGCGCAGGGTCGCGTCCCGGGCCGCGGTGTAGTCCAGCAGTTCGTTGATCAGCCGCTGCATCCGGGCGGCGCCGTGCAGCACCTTGGCGGTGCCGTGGCGGGCCTGTTCCAGCGTGGGTACGCCGGCTCCGGCGGCCAAGTCGTCGAGGGCTTCGGTGACCAGCTCGGCGTACGCGCTGACCAGCGTCAACGGCGCCTTGAGGTCGTGCGCCACCACGCCGGCGAAGCCGCGCAGTTCGGTCTCCACCCGTTTGCGGTCGGTGATGTCGTGGAAGACCGCGACTGCCCCGCGCCGTCCGCGCGTGGTGCCGATCGGTCGCGCCGACACGCTGATCACCCGGCCCTCGGGGTGGGCGCCGTTGCGGACCACCACTTCCACGTGGTCGACGTTCTCCCCGGTCAGCGCACGGACCAGGGGCATCTGCTCGACGGGGAGCGGTGTCACGCCGTCCGGCTGGTACAGCCCGTAGTGCTCCTGCCAGTTCTCGGCCCCGGCGGCGTCCTGATCCTGGCCGAGGATCTCCCGGGCCGCCGGGTTGTGCAGCACGAAGCTGCCTTCCGGGCCGACCACGCCGACCCCGTCGCTGATGCTGTCCAGCACCGCGCGTAGCAGCACCGCCTGCCGTGTCGTCTCGGCCTGCTCGGCGAGCACCTGGGCGGTCTTCGCCGCGACCCGCGCCTCGGCCCGGTCCCGGGCGGTGGCCAGCACCCAGACCAGAGCGGTGAGCAGCAGCGTGAGCAGCAGACCGCCCCCGGTGACGGCGTCCGGCAGCCCGGTGTCGGCCCCGGGCAGGTCGTCGCGGGCGGCGGCCAGGTGCACGGTCCAGGTGGAGTCGGCGACCGGCACGTCGATCACGCGGTGCAGATCGGCGCGGCCCTTCCCGGCTTGGTGCATGGCGGCGACGGTGACCGCCTGACCGTTCGTGTTGTCCGCCTCCAGGCGCAGGTCGGTCAGGTCCCGGCCGGCCGCGGTCAGGGTCGCGCCCATGAAGTCCTGGCCGCGCACCCCGAGCAGGACCCAGCCGAGCAAGCTCTGGCCGAGTTCCCGGTAGATCGGTGCGGCCAGGACGAACGAGAGCTGCCGCTGGCCGGCCGGCACCCGCTGGTCGACCAGCAGCTCGTAGGTGTCCGACACGGCCACCTGCCGGGTCCGGCGCGACTCGGCCAGCGCTCCGGCCGGGGCGGGCACCTGTGTGACGTCCAGCCCGACCTGACCACCGGTGCCGTCGAGCTTGCTGACCAGCACCGTGAACGCGTGTTCGCCAGTGCCTTTCGGCTGCAGGGTCAGTCCCGGCTCGCCGCGGTCCCGCCACGTCTGCTGGACCTGCTCGATCTCGTCGTCGCGGGCCGGTACGACCAGCGCGATCGAGGTGCTGCCGGCCAGCTTCATCGAACGCAACGGGGCGGTGATCGCCGCGTACTCGTCGGCGGTCAGCGTCTGCTGCGCGCCGATGGAGGCCGCGGTGGTGCGCAGCGTGTCGACGTACCGGCGGGTCTCGGCCTGGACGGCCGCCGCCGCTTCCGCGGTCCGCCGGTCCATCTGCACGTGGGCGGCGGACCGCTCGTCGCCGCGCAGCACCGCCCCGACGCCGAGTGTCACGGCGCAGCCGACCGCGGCGACCAGCGCGCTGACCGCCGCGGCCCGGCACCAGGGTCGACCACGCCTCATCTTCGACTATTCGGACCCCTTGGCAAGATCCTTAAGCGTCGCGGGGCAGGAGCCAGCCGACCCGGCGGACGAGATCCGCCGGGTTGAGCGGTTTGGCCAGGTATTCCTCGGCGCCGGAGACGTACGCCAGGTCGATGTCGGTCTCGGTGGCCGTGCCGCTCAGCATGATCACCGGGATGTCGGCGGTGGCCGGGTCGGCGTGCATCCGGTAGCAGACGCTCAGCCCGTCCATGCCCGGCATGACGATGTCCAGGATCACCAGGTCGGGGTGGGTCGCGCCGACCACGGTCAGCGCGGTGCAGCCGTCCGCCGCGGTCACCGTGTGGTAGCCGGCCATCTGCAGTTTGAAGCTCACCAGGTCACGAACGCTCTCGTCGTCGTCGGCGACCAGGATGGTCGGCCCGACCAGCGCGGGGCGAAGGACAGGAGCGGATTCCAGGACGGCGGTCATGCTGACTCCCAACGTCTTCGGTTGAAGTGCCCGCAGACATCGGCCCTTGATCCGCCCCGGCCAGGTAAACCAGAGTTGCTACTGGGGTGCGGACTGCCACTGCTCGGAGCCGAACACCTCGTAGCGGATCCGCTCGTCCGGCACGCCTCGCCGGTGCAGACCGGCCCGGACGTGCTGCATGAACGGGACCGGGCCGCACAGGTAGACCTCGGCCTCCGGGTGCAACGGGATCTCGTCGACGTCGATGCGGCCGGTGCTGTCCTCGTACCAGATCTGGCTCTTGAAGGTTTGCAGACGCGTCGCGTGGTGCGCCATGTCGGCCCGCAGGGGGTGCCGATCGGCGCTGCGGTCGGCGTGCACGGCGACCACCTCGCGAGCCGGGGCGGTGCGGGCCACGTGTTCCAGGACCGCCGCCATCGGGGTGATCCCGACGCCCGCGCTGACCAGCAGCAACGGTGTGTTTCCGGGTTGCAGGACCAGATCCCCGTACGGCTGGCTCAGCCGCAGTTTGTCGCCGGCCTCGACCCGGTCGTGCAGGAAGCTGGAGATCAGCCCGTCCGGGGCGCCCGCGCGGCCACGCACCCGGCGCACCGTGATCCGCAGCGTCCCGCTGCCCGGGGCCTGGGACAGCGAGTACTGCCGGAGCTGGCGCGAGCCGTCGGGCAGGTCCACCGCCACCGTCACATACTGCCCCGGGACGAAGTGCGGCGCGGGCTCACCGTCGACCGGGGCGAGCAGCAGCGACACCGTGTCCTGGGCCTCGGCGACCTTGGTGACCACCAGGTAGTCGCGCCACGGGTCGGTGCCCTCCACCCCGGCCTCGGCGTAGATCCGCGCCTCCCGCCCGATCAGCCGGGCCGCGAACAGCCAGTACACCTCGTCCCAGGCGGCGGCGATCTGCGGTGTGACCGCGTCGCCGAGCACCGTGCCGACCGCGCGGAGCAGGTAGCGCCCGACCGTCGTGTACTGCTCGGGGCGGATCCCGAGGGCGCAGTGCCGCTGGGCGATCCGCTCGACGATGTGGTCGAAGACCACGGCGTCCGGCCCGGCGCCGATCAGGTGCGCGGCGAACGCGGCGACCGCACCGGCCAGGGCCTGCCGCTGCTCACCGGTGGCCTGCGCGCTGCGGTTGAACAGGTTCGCCAGCTCGGGGTTCTCGCCCAGCATGGTCGAGTAGAACTCGCCGGTGATGGCGTCGAGGTGCGCGCCGACGACGGGCAGGGTCGCCTCGACCACGGAGACGCTGGTTGCGGACAGCATTACTGACCTCCTGAGGAGATGCTGAGCAGCGTCTCGCGCACGGGAGGCGCGGCGAGATCGCCGATGGTGATCGGATCCAGTGCGGCGTAGAACGCCTCCTGCGCGACCCGCAGTGCGCCCCGGAGCCGGCAGTTGCCGCGCAGCGGGCAGGGCGGGGCCGGGTCGCCGTCGCAGTCGACCACCTCGGCCGCCCCTTCCAGGGCCCGGACCAGGGCGCCGACCGACTCGCCCCGCCCCGCGGCGGCCGGCCGCACGCCGCCACCACGACCGCGGACCGTTTCCAGCAGGCCGCGGCGCTGCAGCGTCTGCACCACCTTGGCCAGGTGGTTGCGCGGCACGGCCAGGGAGTCGGCCAGCTCGTCGACGGTGAGCCGGTCGGCCCGCGCCGCGCTGAGCATCAGCACGCGCAGAGCGATGTCGGTGGATCGGTTCAGTCGCACGGGTCGACCGTACTTTAAAAAGGTATATGAGATGCCTCTTTGAGAGAGGTCTCACGTCCCCGATGTTCAGCGATTCACCGTCCGTGCCGAAGTGGGAGGTAGGAGCAGACCGGCCGACCCCGAGGCGATCCCCGATGACGTTTTCGATGGTGCCCAGCACCGTGCGCTACGCGATGCTCTACCTCGTCGCGATCGGGGCGGGACAGCTCACCGTCCTCGGCAAGCCGGACGCCTCGCCGGTGATCTGGCCGGCCACCGCGGTCGCCGCGGTCTGGCTGGTCAACCGCAACGACGCGCTCGGGCGCTGGATCGACGTGTCGGTGCTCGGCGTGCTCAGCGCGGCGGCGCTGGCGATCGGTGACAGGCCGGTCGTCGCCCTCATCCACGGCGGCGCCGCGATGCTCGAAGCGCTCCTGTTCGCCATCGCGGCCGGCCGCTGGCTGCCCGGCGTCTGGACGTCCGGCGGGCGGCCCCTGACCACCCTCGACGACCTGCAGCGGGTGGTGCTGGTGGCGACCGTCGCGGCGCTCGGCGGAGCGGTCCTCGGCGGGCTCGGCGAAGAACTGGTCACCGGCGACCACTCGGTCACCACGATCGCCGTCTGGCTGGTCCGTGACGTGGTCAGCGTGCTGATCTTCGGCGCCGCCGCCCGCCGTCTGAGCGACATCACCCGGGACCGGCAGGTCTGGCTGGAAGCGGTGATCATCTACGCGCTCTCGGCGGCCGCCTACTTCTACGTGTTCTCGGTCAACCAGCGCCTGCCGATCGGATTCGTGCTGCTGGCGATCACGGTGGTGGCGGCGGGCCGGCTGCCGACCGTGCTGACGATCGGGCACGTCATGGTCTTCGGCACCACGGCGGCGGTGTTCACCCAGCACGACCACGGCCCGTACGCCGCGACCGGCTCCAGCAACCTCATCGTCCAGCTCTTCGTCGCGGTCCTCGCCCTGGTCGGGCTCTCGCTGGCGTTCAGCCGGGACGAGCGGACCGGCCTGATCGCACGCCTGCGCGCCTCCGAGCACGAGGCCACCGAGAAGGCCGGCCTGATGACCACGATCATCAACTCGATGACCGAGGGCCTGGCCATCCTCGACCAGCACGGGCACCTGGTGCTGCGCAACCCGGCCGCGGGCCGGCTGCTCGGCACCACCAACCAGGTCGGCGGCGGCGCCGCGCTCGGCAGCGACTACGGCTTCTTCCACCCCGACGGCGCCCCGCTCACCGACGCCGAACTGCCCTACCAGCGGGCCCTCGGCGGTGAGGACGTGCAGCCGATGGACGTCCTGATCCGCAACGCGGCGGTGCCCGAGGGCCGGATCGTCCGGTTCAACGTCGCCCGGCTCGCCAGTCCCGGCGGCATCCAGCACGTCGTGGTCGTCTTCCACGACGTGACCGCCGACCGCCGGCACCGCGACGAGCTGATGTCGTTCGCCGGCGTCGTCGCGCACGACCTGCTCAACCCGCTGACCACCATCGAGGGCTGGGCCGAGGTGCTGGAAGCCGAACTCGCCGGGTACAAGCCGGCCGAGCGGGTCAGCCGGATCCAGCGGGCCGCCGCGCGCATGCGCACGTTCCTGAACGGGCTGCTCGCCTACACCGCGGCCCGCGACGGCAAGCTGATGCCGACCACGATCAACCTGCAGCTGCTGCTCACCGACGTCGCCAACAGCCGGTACGACCAAGCCGAGAGCAAGGGCAAGCAGCCCCCGCAGTTCGCGTTCGGCCCACTCGACGCGGTCGAGGCCGACCCGGTGCTGGTCCGGCAACTGTTCGAGAGCCTGATCGACAACGCCCTCGACCTGACCCAGCCCGGCGTCCCGCCGCAGATCAGCGTCGCCGCGCAACCCGCGCCGAACGGCATGCTGCGCATCGACATCCTGGACAACGGCCGTGGGATCCCGGCCGGGATGCGCCAGGCCGTCTTCACCAACTTTCACCGCGGCGAGGGCTCCGCCGGGTCCGGGCTCGAACTGGCCGTCTGCAAACGGATCGTGGAACGGCACGGGGGAACGATCGAGGCGACCTCCAACCCGTACGGCAGCGGCACCCGGATGACGTTCACACTGCCGGCCGGGCGCTCGGCGTACGCGCGAACCCTGGAGAACCAGTGGCAGCACCGTCCGCAGGCCACCGGAGCGACCACCCTGCACCCCGGATAGCCCTCATCACCGGCGTGCGCCGACCGACCAATAGCAGTAACGGAACGCGGCTCAAGGGAGACTCCGGATGGCGGGCACGCAGTATGCCGGCGCGACGCTGGAACAGCAGCGTCTTGCCGCCCTCCGGGGCTACGAGATCCTCGACACGGACGCCGAGCAGGACTTCGACGACATCGTGACACTGGCCGCGCAGCTCTGCGACAAGCCGATCGCCCTGATCAGCCTCGTCGACGCGGACCGCCAGTGGTTCAAGGCACGCTTCGGCACCGACGTCTGCGAAGGCCCGCGCGACACCTCGCTCTGTACCCACGCCATGTTCGACGAGAACGTCATGCAGGTCCCGGACGCGCTGCTCGACCCGCGTTTCGCGAACAGCCCGACGGTCGTCGGCCACCCGCACATCCGCTTCTACGCCGGCGCGCCGCTGATCACCTCCGACGGCCGGTCGCTCGGCACCCTCTGCGTCGCCGACCGCGAACCCGGCCTGCTCACCGAACCCCAGCGGCACGGCCTGCGCGCGCTCGCCCGGCACGTCATCACCCAGCTCGAACTGCGCAAATACGCCCGCGACATGCACTCCCTGCACCAGCGTCTGCGCAACGCCGAGCAGATGAAGGACGAGTTCATCGCCCGCGTCAACCACGAGTTCCGCACGCCGCTCACCGCGATCAACGGCTACCTGGAGATGCTCGGCGACCCCGAACTGCCCTCGGAGAGCCGCGACGGCTTCGTGCAACGCGTCCAGCGCAACTCCGACCGCTTGCTCGCCCTGGTCAACGACATGCTGCTGGCCGCGCAGGTGAGCGCCGACAGTCGCGAGTTCCGCCGGGTGCCGGCCGACCTGGCCGCGCTCGCCCACACCGCGGTCGCCGCGAACCGCCCCCTCGCCGACGCCAAAGGCCTGACCATCACCGCCGAGACCAGCGGACCGGTCTTCGCCGACGTCGACGTCCTGCGGATGGGCCAGGCCCTGGAACGCCTCATCCTCAACGCGGTCAAATTCACCGACAGCGGCTCGATCACGGTCCGCGCCGAAACCCGCGACGGCCACGCGATGCTGCTGGTCCGCGACACCGGCATCGGCATCAGCGAGGACGACCAGACGCGCGTGCTCGCCCCGTTCCGCCGCTCCGCCGACGCCGAACGCAACGAGGTCCAAGGCCTCGGCCTGGGCCTGGGCATCGTCAAAGCGATCAGCGAAGGACACGACGGCGAGGTCCGCATCGAAAGCCGCCCCGGCGAAGGCAGCACGATCAGCATCGCCGTCCCCTTGGCCGGCCCGTATCCCGACCTCTGACAAGCCCGAAGATCAACTACTTCATGGCCTGTCTCCGCTGTGGTCCCGATCGTCGCTCCCGCGGGGACCCTTCCGGGCCTCGCAGGGCCGTGGCCGGCCCTGAACGCAAGGCCCGCAAGGGCGACCTCCGTCGGTGGTCGCGCTCAGAGCACCAAACCCGGCCACACCGCCCGCCCGGTGTCGAAGCGGCGCTCGCGGACCGTGAGGTGCGGCTCGGTGGTCAGGCGGGGAAGGCGGACTCGATCTCGTCGTCGCGGAGGGAACGGGTGCGGAACGTCGTGGTGCCCGCGGTGAGGAGTTCCTGGGCGGCGTCGCGCACCGCGCCGTAGGCGGCCCACGCCAGGGCGCCACCCGTGGAGACCCGGCGGACACCCAGCTCGGCCAGTTCCGGGACGGCCGGCGCCCCGCCGACGGCCAGGACGTTCACCGGGGCGGGGACCTCCGTCACCACCCGGGCGATGTCGGCCGGGGCGCGCAGGCCGGGGGCGTAGACGACGTCCGCGCCGGCTTCCCGGTACGCCCGGAGGCGCGCGATCGTGTCGTCGAGGTCGTCGTGCCCGTACAGATGGTTCTCGGCCCGCGCGGTCAGCACGATCCCGTGACGCTCGCAGGCCTCGGCGGCCGCGGCCACCCGCTCGGCGCCGGACGTGAGGGTCTCCAGCCGGTCGCCGGCCGGGTCGTAGTCCTCGATCGAGATGCCCGCCGCACCGGCCGTCGCCAGCAGGCCGACCGTCTCACGGATGCCGGCCGCGGTCTCGGCGAAGCAGCGTTCGGCGTCCACGTTCAGCGGGACCTCGACCGCCGCGGTCAGCGCGGCCACGTGCGCGACCAGTTCGTCCCGGGTGACGTGCTGGTCCTGCTTGCCGAGCGTGGCCGCGAACCCGGACGACGTGGTCGCCAGGGCCACGAAGCCGAGGCTCGCCAGCAGCCGGGCCGAGCCGGCGTCCCACGGGTTCGGCATGATGAACGTGCCGGCCTCGTGCAGTTGCTGGAAACGTTCACGCACCGCACTCACGCCGTCACCTCCGCTTCGCTCCGGCGCCGACGTGGGTGGACACCTGAGCCCGATGATGCGCTCGCAAGATCGCTCATGGCCCGACCCTAGACGGTCAGAATCACCTTGGCGCGGGCGTGTTCCGCCTCCAGGTAGTGGATCGCGGCGGTTACCGCCGGTGGAGACGCCGCCGCCGGACAGGACGAGCGTGCCGCTCGGCGTGAGCGGGCTGCGACGACCAGTTCGAGTTCGAGTTCGCGCTGGACCTGCTGCTGGACGGCTTCGAACGCCTGCTCCGTCGACTGTGGACAAGTTGTCCACAGCGGGAGGTGACCCACTTGTCACGGGTCGGCGGCTGCCCACGCTGAACGCATGACCGTCGAACAGCACCGCAAGAAGCACACTGTCCGGGTCCCGGGCCGCGGCGTCACCCGATTTCCAGGTGCAGCATGAACACGCTGCCGGTCGGCTCGCCGGGCCGGTAGCCGACGTGCCCGCCGTTGGCTTCGGCGAGGCTGGCCACGATGTGCAGTCCCAGGCCGTGCCCTTCGGCCGCGGTCCCGGATGCCCGGGTGTATCGCTCGAACAGGTGCGAGCGCAGCTCGTCGGGCACGCCCGCGCCTTCGTCGTGCACGCCGATCCGGGCCTCACCCTCGACGACGGTGACGGTGAGCGCGGTGGCCCCACCGCCGTACTTCCGGGCGTTGGTCAGGAAATTGACGATGATCTGGCGCAGGTGCGCGGGGTTGACCAGCACCGTCACGTCCTCCGGGCAGGTGATCGGCACCTCGGTGTCGGCCGCGTCCACCGCGTCCCGCAGGGCCGGGACCAGCTTGACCGGCTGGCGCACCGCGGACAGTTCCCCGGCGTCGAGCTGGCACATCGCGAGCACGTTGTGCCGCAGTTCGTCGATGCGGTGTGCGCCGGTGATGATCCGGGCGGTGAGGTTCGCCAGGGCCGGCGGCAGGTCCGAGTCGCTGAGCACCTCGCCGTAGCCCATGATCGAGGTCAGCGGCGTGCCGATGTCGTGCGACAGCATCCCCATCAGGTCGAGTTTCAGCTGGTTGGCACGGAGCAGTTGCTCGTTGCGTTCGGCCAGGACGGTCTGCGCGGCGTCGCGTTCGCGCTGGGCCCGGACCTGTTCGGTGATGTCCTGCACGATGCCGATCAGGTGCAGCGGCCGCCCGTCGGCGTCGCGGATCAGGCGTACCCCGGTCTGCACGTCGATGGCGTGACCGTCGGCGTGCAGCAGACGTTTGACCTGCTCGTACGAGTCGCCCTCCCCGGCGAAGAGCCCGGCGAGCGCGTCGGTGTCGCCGTCCCGGTCGTCGGGGTGGGTCAGCAGGATCACGCCGTAGCCGGCGAGGTCGTTCGCGGATCGGCCGACCATCCGTGCGTACGCGTCGTTGACGTGCAGAATGTTCCCGTCCAGCCCGACGATCACCTGCCCGATCGTGGACTGGTGGAACTGCACCCGGAAGCGTCGTTCGCTCTCCTCCCGGGCCTGTTCGGCGCGCCGCCGCCCGGTGATGTCGGTGTTCGTCTCGACGATCTCGACCGGCCCGCCGTCCGTGGCCGGTCGGCACACGTGGCGGCTGAGCGCCACCACGATCTGCCCGTCGGATCGCCGATGTTCCAGCTCACCGCCCCACGAGCCGGTCTCCTCCAGAGCCTGTCGGACGTCGGCCAGCCCGGTCGGGAAACGGGTGGAGAGCAGCCGGTGGATGTTGCGTCCGACCGCGGCGCCGGCCGGCCAGCCGTACATCTGCTCGGCGCCCTGGTTCCAGAAGCGGATCGTCCCGTCCGGGTCGCGCACGATGATCGCGGCCGGCGCCGCGTCGATCAGTTCGGCTTGGCGTCGCAGCTGCTCCTCGGCGGCCCGGCGGGCGCTGATGTCGTGCAGGAACGCGTGGAACACCGGCTGTCCGCTGGTCACGTTCGTGGCCTGGAGGGTGAACTCGACCGGGAACCGGCGCCCGTCCCGGTCGATCGCGGGCAGTTCGAGCCGCTGCCCGGCCAGCGCCGACGTGCCGGTCTCGCGCACCCGGTCCAGCCCGCGGCGGTGCGCGTCGCGCAGTTCCTCGGGCACGATCAGCTTGCTCAGGTCGGTGCCGGTGGCCTCGTCGCGCAGCCAGCCGAACAGCCGCTCGGCCGCCGGGTTCCACTCCTGGACCAGGCCGTCGGCGTCGAT
The DNA here is from genome assembly GCF_044388125.1 of Actinoplanes sp. NPDC020271. Classification (NCBI taxonomy): domain Bacteria; kingdom Bacillati; phylum Actinomycetota; class Actinomycetes; order Micromonosporales; family Micromonosporaceae; genus Actinoplanes; species Actinoplanes sp. NPDC020271. The sequence continues at coordinate 86,205 of NZ_JBIRWQ010000001.1, read as the reverse complement.
CGACACGTAAGCGTCCTGGGAGACCTCCAGGATTCGCCGTACGACGGCGGAGGTTTCCTCCGCGTGCTGCGCCGCCCGCACCAACTCGATCTCCGACGCGACCGCCGCGGCGAGGTCCTCCAGGACTTCCAGGTCGTGCTCGGACCATTCGCGGGGGGTGTCGTGGATCGCGCAGAACGAGCCGAGGGTCTGCCCGTCCACCCGGATCGGCATTCCGGCGTAGGCGACCACCCCGATCTCGTCGACCGCCGGATTGTCCCTGACCAGCGGATGTTCCCGGGCGTCGGTCACCACGAGCGGCCGATCGTCGTTCACCACGTGCTGGCAGAAGGAGTGCGACAGCGGCGTCTGCCCGAGTTCGGCCCACGGCGACGGCAGCCCGACCTGGCTCGCGAACACCTGCCGGTCGTCGAGCACGAGCGACACCAGCGCGGTCGGCGCCTCGAGCAGCCGCGACGCCAGCCGGGTCAGCCGTCGCAGCCCGGGCGCCTCGGTCCGGTCGAGCAGCCCGGTCGCGCGCACGGCCGCCACCCGCTCCGGCCTGTCCAACCGACGCACTGCCACGTTTCGTTCTTCGGCAGTCGCGAGGGGGAACTGAGTGCCGCCTTTGTCATTTTTCAACCGATTTCCCGGTACGCCGTAGCCCCGCCGCACCCCCGTGAACCGCTCGGGCAGGATGGTCGGACGGCGGCGAAAGGGACGGCATGAGTCTGGGCATCATCGGTCAGGCGATCGGGCTGTTCGCCGTCACGAACGTCGACGACCTGCTGATCCTGGCCCTGTTCTTCGGGCGCGGCGCCGGCCGTCGGCACGTGGTGCGGGATGTCGCACTCGGGCAGTACCTGGGTTTCGCCGCGATCCTGGTGGTGGCGGGCGCCGCCGCGTTCGGTGCGACGTTCCTGCCGGAGCGGGCGGTGCCGTTCCTCGGCCTGCTGCCGCTGGCCCTGGGCGTCAAAGCGGCCGTCCAGGCCTGGCGGCACCGCCATGACCAGGACGAAGAGCAGGAGTCGACGGACAACGGGCCGCGCCCGCTGGAGGTCGCGGCGGTGACGTTCGCCAACGGCGGGGACAACATCGGCGTCTACGTCCCGGTGTTCGCCACCGCCGGCGCCGGCGGGATGACGACGTACGCCCTGGTGTTCTTGATCTTGGTGGGAGTCTGGGTCGCGGCGGGACGCTTCTTCGCCACGCGCCCACTCATCGCCCGTGCCCTGGGCCGCCGGGGCCACGTCCTGCTACCCGTCGTCCTGATCGGTATCGGTCTTCTGATCCTGTTCGGTTAGCGTGGGCGCATGTCCACTGTGTGGTTCGTGGGGGTGTCGACCGGGCAGTCGCTGATCAACCGGGCGTTCCCGCTCTGGATGGCCGACCTCGGACGTGACGTCCGGCTCGTCGGGCGCGACCTCCCGGTCGGGGCGTCGGCTGACCAGTATCGGACGCTGGTCGAGGAGCTGCGGGCCGACGACAACGCGCTCGGCGCGGTGATCACCACCCACAAGCTGGCGCTGCTGCGGGCCGCCCGGGACCTGATCGACGAACTCGATCCGCTGGCGGCCGAGTGCGGCGAGGTCAATGTGCTGCGGCGAAAGGCGACGACCATTGCGGCGTACGCCCGTGACCCGCTCTCGACCGGCCGCGTCGCCGACGAGATCTGGCCCTCCGGCGACCAGCTGATCTGCCTGGGCGCCGGCGGGACAGCGATCGCTGTCGGACGTCACCTGCTGTCCCGCCCGGTCCCGCCGAGCCGGCTGACGTTCGCCGACCCGGACCCCGCGGCCGGCCGCCACCTGCGCGAGGTGCTCGCCCCGTGGGCGGCCCGGTCCGGCGCCGCCCTCGACGTCGTCACCGGCCCCGGCCCGTGGGACGCGCTGGTCGCCTCCGGCCCGCCCGGCACGCTGGTCGTCAACGCCACCGGCCTCGGCAAGGACCGCCCCGGCAGCCCCGTCACCCCGGCCGTCACGTTCCCGCCCGCCGCCGTCGTCTGGGAGCTCAACTACCGCGGTGACCTGGCCTTTCTGCGTCACGCCCAAACCCAGAAGACCCTCGTGCCGTACGACGGCTGGTCCCTGTTCTGCCACGGCTGGGCCGCCGCCCTCACCCCCGTCCTCGCCCTCCCGGACGAGCCCACCACCGCCACCCGCTTCGCCGAGTTGGCCGCCCCGCTCCGCCCCTGACAACCAGCCCTGGGAGCGACGCGCGCCGCTTGCCGGCCCGGGCGCGGAGGTCGCGGCGGGATGGGTCAGGGGACGGCGCCGAGCATGGTGAGGATGTCGGTGAACATCGTGGTGGTGGCGACCGGGTTCAGGTGCTCGGCCTGCCACCCGCGGCTGCGCACCCCCTGCAGGACGGCGATCATCGTGGTCCGCACGGTGCGCAGGGTGGCCGGGGAGAGCAGCACCGCCGACGTCCCGTCGGCGTGCGCGGCCCGGGACGCGGCGCCGAGCGCGACCAGCGCCGCGGCCGAGCCGTTGAGGATCTGGGCGACGTGCAGCCGGTCCCGGTCGAGGTTGAAGGCGGCGACGTGGACGGCGAGCCCGAGGCCGGCCATCAACCGCCCGGTTTCGTCACCGCTGAGCACCGCGGGCATGGTCGCCGAGTCGTCCTCGACCGCGGCGGCGCTGTCGCCGAAGCTGGTGATCATCTCGGCCGCGACCGCGGGTGGGATCGGCCGGTCGCCCGAGCCGGCGCCGGGGAACTCGCGGCGCAGGGCGGCGTCGACCGCGTCGCGGATCACGTATCGCGGGACCACGCGCCCCTGGTCGGCGAGTCGCCGCATGATCGCCGCGACGACGTCGTCCGGGGTCATCGGCGGCTCCATCCATCTACCGTATCCCGGGCTCAGACCGCGCCGGGCAGGGTGACGCGAGCGGTGGTGCCATTCCGGTCGCCGGTCACCTCGAGTGAACCGAGGTGCGCGGCCAGCGTGCTGCGGGCGATCGTCAGGCCCAGCCCGACGCCGGGGACGGCCTGTTCACGGGCGTGCCGGCCGCGGTAGAACCGGTCGAAGACGTACGGGAGTTCGTCCTCGGGGATTCCCACGCCGCGGTCGACGATCTCGACCGTGGGCTGCGGGGTGCCGGTGATCCGGACGATGATCGGCCGGTCGGCCGGGGTGAAGAGCATCGCGTTGCGCAGCAGCTGCTCGACGGCGTGGGCGAGCCGGGCCAGGTCGGCGCGGACCGGCACCGGCGGCCCGGGCCGGACGTCGATCGGCTCGGCCCGCAGCGCGGCGAGCGCCCGGCAGGAGGTGAGCGCCGCGGCGACGACGGTGTTCAGGTCGACCGGGCCGATCGGGGCGGGCAGCGGCACGTCGGCCGGGCGGGTGCCGGCCAGGATGTGGTCGACCATCGCGACCAGGCGCTGCCCGTTGCGGTGGATCGGTTCGACGAGCCGGCGGTACGGTTCCAGGTCGTCGTTCTCGGAGAGCAGTTCGAGGTATCCCTGGATGCTGGCGACCGGGGTCCGCAGTTCGTGCGTGATCGTGGCGACCAGATCGTCCTCACGTTGCGCCGCGCGGGCCAGGTGGTCGCCGAGTTCGGCCATCCGCAGCCGGCTGCGGATGGCGGCCAGGTGCTGCGAGGCCTGCCCGGCGAAGGTGGTGAGCGCGTCGATCTGCCGGTCGGCGACGTCCCGCGGCTCCTCGTCGATCACGCACATCGCCCCGAGCACGTAACCGTCCTCGTCGATGAGTGGGGCTCCGGCGTAGAACCGGATGTTGGGCGCCTCGAGCACGTTGCGGTAGGCCGAGAATCGTGGGTGCCGCGTGGCGTCGGGGACGATCAGCGGCTTGCGGGACGGGACGAGCGTCGCGCAGAACGAGACGTCGAGCGGGGTCTCCTTGTCGGCCAGGCCGACGTTGCCGGCGAACCACTGCCGGTCCCGGTCGACCAGCGAGACCGCGGCCATCGGGGTGTCGAACATGGTGGCGGCGAGCCGGGTCAACTCGTCGAGCACGGGCGGCCGCGGCTGGTCCAGTACCTGGTACGTCCGCAGGGCGGCCAGCCGAGCCTCGTCGTCGACCTCGTCGCTCATGCCTGACCATCGGCTCCGCCCCGGCATTGCTGAGGATCATCACACCCCGGCGAAGCGGAGCCCGGTGTCGCCGGGACCGTCACTCGTGCGGGGCGGAGCCGCGTCCGGCCGTACCCGGAAAGGGTTTCAGGCCTTGCGGGCGACGGCGTGCTTGCCGGAAGCGGTGACGGTCCAGGCCGCGGCGGCCTTGGTGAACGGGTTCTTCGCGCTGATCCGGACGCCGCCCTTGATGTCGGTGACCAGCAGGACCTTCGCGTCGAAGGTGTCGTTGAGCGCGGTGACCTCCGAGCGCGTCCACTTGCGCAGGTCGGCGACCTTGACGGTCTTCTTCTTCGACTTGGTCTCGACGGCCTTGGCGCTGACGGTGGCGGCCTTCTTCACCTTGCCGGCCATGTCCAGGTAGGCGAGCGCCAGGACCAGGTTCTTCACGCTGATCGTCTGCGCGTTGGTCGGCAGGGTGATCGTCTGCGGGCCGTAGTTCCAGGTGAACGCCTGGTCGAGGGTGCCGGCCTCGACGGCTTTGGCGGCGGTCAGCACCCCGCCCGAGTTCACCATGAAGGTGATCGACAGGTGCTCGTCGTCGGTGTACGAGTAGTCGGTCGTCCCGTCGTCGTGCACGGTCTTCGTGCCGGCGTGGGCGGCGTCCTGCACGACCAGCAGGGACGGGACCGGCAGGTTGCCGTTCGACCAGTCGTTCAGGGTCAGTTTGGTGTCCGTCTCGAACACGTAGCGGGCGGCCGGGTGGCCGGCCATGGCGACCGCGGCCCGCTCGTTCTTGCTGTTGAAGTGTATCCACTGGCCCTTGCCGGCCTGGGCGAAGACGCCGGCCGTGCCGATGGCCCCGGTCACGCTGAAGTAGCCGGTCCCGTGCGCGGGGTCGCTGGCGAACTTGGCCGTCCCCTTCTGCGCGGTGCCGCCCTCGGAGTAGCTGACCTGCAGGTCACCGCCGTAGCCGGGCAGTTCGGCCGGCGCGGTCGTGCCGGCCACGCCCTTGAGCGCGGCGGACATCTCCGCGGCGGTCAGGGGTGTGGTGGTGTCGGCGGCGAGCGCGGCGCCGGGCGCGGTGAGGATGCCGGCCGCGAGCGAGGCGGTGGCGAGAAGAGCACGAAACACCTGCGGTGTCCTTTCTGTACGGGTAAGAACCGAGATCGAGCCTAGAAGTGCTGGTCAGGACCCGTGTGCAGATTCCGGGAAACCCGACAAACTCCCCGGACGGTGCGATAAAACGACCAAGAGGCAGCAGGTCTGAAAACCGACGAACGGGGTACGACGGTGGCGACTCCTACGCAGTCCGAGATCCGCGACGACGAGCAGGAACAGCAGCGGCGGCAGAGCCTCAGCACGGCGGCCGCGCGGAACCTCACCACCACCACCAAGACGGTTCCGCAGATGCAGGAGATCACCTCCCGCTGGCTGCTGCGCAAACTCCCGTGGGTCCAGGTCGCCGGGGGTGCCTACCGGGTGAACCGGCGCATGACGTACCGGATCGGGGACGGCCGTCTCAGCTTCACCAACGTCGGGGCCCAGGTCCGCGTCATCCCGGCTGAGCTGCGGGAACTCTCCGTGCTCAGCGAGTTCGACGACGCCGAGGTGCTCGCCGCGATGGCCGACCGGTTCGTCCAGCAGGAGTACCAGCCGGGCCAGGTGATCGTCGAGTTCGGCTCGGTCGCCGACCAGGTCTACCTGATCGCCCACGGCAAGGTCAGCAAGATCGGCGTCGGTGCGTACGGCGACCCGGTCAACCTGGGCGTGGTCGCGGACGGTGAGGCGTTCGGCGAGCAGTCGCTCACCGACGACGCCGGGATCTGGGACTACACCGCCAAGGCGATGACCGCGGTGACCCTGCTGACCATGCCCCGCTCGGCCTTCACCGAGCTGCTCGGGCAGAGCGACCAGCTGCGTACGCACTTCGACAAGTTCCGGGCCAAGAACCGCCGGCCGCAGAACAAGCACGGCGAGGCGGCGATCGCGGTGGCCGCCGGGCACAAGGGGGAGCCGCAGCTCGACGGTACGTACGTCGACTACGAGCAGACGCCCCGCGAGTACGAGTTGAGCGTCGCCCAGACCATCCTGCGCGTGCACACCCGCGTCGCCGACCTCTACAACGAGCCGATGAACCAGCTGGAACAGCAACTCCGGCTGACCGTCGAGGCGCTGCGCGAGCGCCAGGAGTACGAGATGATCAACAACCGCGAGTTCGGCCTGCTGCACAACGCCGACCTGCGGCAGCGCATCCACACCCGCAGCGGCCCGCCGACCCCGGACGACCTGGACGAGCTGCTGAGCATGCGCCGCTCGACCAAGATGTTCGTGGCCCACCCGCAGGCCGTCGCGGCGTTCGGCCGGGAGTGCACCAAGCGTGGCATCTACCCGCCGATGGTGGAGCGGGACGGCGGCACGTTCCTGTCCTGGCGGGGCGTGCCGATCCTGCCCTGCGGCAAGATCCCGGTGACCGAGACGCACACGACGTCGATCCTGGCGATGCGGACCGGCGAGGCGGAGCAGGGCGTGGTCGGGCTGCACCAGACCGGGATCCCGGACGAGTACCAGCCGAGCCTCTCCGTGCGGTTCATGGGGATCAACGAGCAGGCGATCATGTCGTACCTGGTCAGCGCGTACTACTCGGCGGCGGTGCTGGTGCCGGACGCGCTGGGCATCCTGGACCACGTCGAACTGTCGCACTGATCATGATCGTGACCCGGCTGGCGCCCGAGCCGTCGCTGCGCGACCTCGGACGCACGATCCTGTCCGACTTCGACCATGCGCCGCCCGCGGATCTCGGCGTGGTGATGAAGGCTTCTCACGACGTACGGCGGAAATTTGATCTTGATTTGAAGGGTCTTGGCACGTCGGCGGTGCGGGCCTTCAAGCCGCAGTCGGCAGAAGAGGGGCCGCAGCTCTTCTGCCCCGGGCCGGTGCGGGACGACCGCGCGCTCGGGGCGCAGGTCAACGAGGCGATGGTGCGCTGGGCCGAGGAGATCGGGATCTACGCCGGGCGGCTCGACAAGCTGCGCCAGGCGGATTTCGGCCGTTACATGATGCTGGCGCACCCGAACACCAGCGACCCGGACCGACTGCTCGCCGCCACGAAATGCCTGGTCGCGGAGTGGGCGGCGGACGACTACTACGTGGACGAGGTGTCGCTGGGTGCTGACCCGGCGGTGGTCGGGTCACGGCTGGCCAACCTGTACGCGGTGGTCGATCCGGCGTCGCTGCCACGGAAATACGCAGCTCAGAAGGACGCGCACCACGAACTCCAGCCGATCTCGACGGCATTCCGCACGGCTGTGGAACACCTGGCGCGGTACGCGAGCATCACTCAGCTGGCCCGCTTCCGGCACCAGGTGGCGATCCTCTTCCTGGCCTGGACCGAGGAAGCCGACTGGCATCACAACCGGCGCACGCCGCCGGTCTGGGAGTACCTGGTGCAGCGGCACCTCAACAGCTACCTGCCGCCGATGATCCTGATGGACGTGCTGGGCGGTTACGAGCTGCCGCCCGGCGAGTTCTTCCACCCGCGGGTCCGCGAGGCGTTCACGACCGCCGGCACCGCCGCCGTGCTGATCAACGACCTCTACTCCGGCAAGAACGAGTCCGAGACCGATCACAACCTGCCGAACGTGCTCGTCGCCGAGGACCGGCTCACCCACCGGGAAGCGGTGTTGCGCACGGTGCAGATCCACAACGAGCTGATGAGGGCGTTCGTGAGTCAGGCCGCGCACCTGAGCGCGACCGGATCGCCCACCCTGCGCCGTTTCCTCGCCGACACCTGGGCCTATCTGGGCGGCAGCCGGGAGTGGCACGCGACCAGCGGCCGCTACCACGATTCCAAGGAGGAAAGGTCATGACGACCACCGCCATCTCCCCGTTGCGCACCGACTTCGAGCGTTCGGTGGCGAACTACTGGAACACCAACCGGGTCGACCCGGTCAACCTGCGGCTCGGCGAGGTCGACGGGCTCTACCACCACCACTACGGCGTCGGCGAACCCGACTGGGGTGTCCTCGACGGACCGGCCGAGACCCGTGATCAGCGCATCGTCGCCGAACTGCACCGGCTGGAGAACGCCCAGGCCGACCTGCTGATCGACCATCTCGGACCGATCAGGCCGACCGACGCGCTGCTCGACGGCGGGTCCGGACGCGGCGGCACCAGCATCATGGCCAACGCGCGCTTCGGCTGCCGGGTCGACGGCGTGTCGATCTCGGAATACCAGGTCGGTTTCGCCAATGAGCAGGCCGCCTTGCGCGGTGTCTCGGACAAGGTCCAATTCCATTTCCGGAACATGCTGGACTCCGGCATCGCGGCCGGCAGCCGGCAGGCGATCTGGACCAACGAGACGACGATGTACGTCGATTTGTTCGACCTTTACGCGGAATTCGCCCGCATGCTTCGCTTCGGCGGCCGTTACGTCTGCATCACCGGTTGCGCGAACGACGTGACCGGGCGGCGCTCCAAGTCCGTCAGCCGGATCAACGAGCACTACACCTGCGACATCCACCCGCGCAGCGATTACTTCAAGGCGCTCGCGGCGCACGATCTCGTCCCGATCAACGTGGTCGACCTGACCGCGGCGACCATTCCGTACTGGGAGATGCGCGCCCGCTCGGAGGTCGCCACCGGGATCGAAGAAGCTTTCCTCACGGCGTACAAGGAAGGTAGTTTCCACTACCTCCTGATCGCCGCCGACCGGGTCTGACCACCCCGGTCGGAATTGCCGCCGCCGGGGGCCTCACCGCCCCCGGCGGCGGTTTTCCGTCGGCGGGCCGGGGTACAGATTCGACATGCCCCTGCCGATCGAGGACTACGCGATCATCGCGGACACGCATACCTGCGCGCTCGTCGGCCGCAACGGCTCGATCGACTGGCTGTGCGTGCCGCGCTTCGACTCCGGCGCGATCTTCGCGGCCCTGCTCGGCACGGCCGACAACGGCCATTGGACCATCGCCCCGCGGGACACCGTGACCACGCGCCGGCGGTACCGCGACGAGACGCTCGTCCTGGAGACCGAGTTCGAGACCCCGACCGGGGTCGCACGCGTGATCGACTTCATGCCGCCGCGCACCGACTCGCCCTCGGTCATCCGAATCGTCGAGGGCGTGCGCGGCGAGGTGCATTTCGGCATGGAACTGCGACTTCGCTTCGACTACGGGCAGGTCGTGCCGTGGGTCTACCGCGAGGGCGACGCTCTGGTCGCGGTCGCCGGTCCGGATGCGGCCTGGCTCCGTACCCCGATCGAGCTTTTCGGCGGAAACCTCACGACAAAAGCCGATTTCGCCGTACGGGCGGGGGAGCGCGTGCCGTTCGTCCTGACCTGGCGCCCGTCGCACCAACCGCCGCCCGAGCCGCTCGACCCCGCCCACGAACTGGGCGTCACCGAAGGCTACTGGCGTGGCTGGGTCTCCGCCTGCACCTACGAGGGGGAGTGGCGGGACGCCGTCGTGCGTTCGCTGCTCACGCTGAAAGCGCTGACCTACGCGCCCACCGGTGGCATCGTCGCCGCGGCCACCACCAGCCTGCCCGAGAAACTGGGTGGCGTCCGCAACTGGGACTACCGTTTCTGCTGGCTGCGCGACGCCACCATCACCCTGCAGTCGCTGCTGTTCTCCGGCTTCCAGAGCGAGGCCATCGCCTGGCGTAAATGGCTCCTGCGGGCGATCGCCGGAAACCCCACCGAACTGCAGATCATGTACGGCGTGGCCGGCGAACGACGCCTCGACGAACACCTCGCCGGCTGGCTCACCGGCTACGACGGCAACCCGGTCCGGATCGGTAACGCCGCCGCCGAACAGTTCCAGCTCGACGTCTACGGCGAGGTGATGGACGCGCTGCACCAGGGCCGGCGGGCCGGGCTGAAAGCCGACGACCCGTCGTGGGGGCTGCAGGTCAAACTGATGGAATTCGTCGAGGAGCACTGGCAGGACCCGGACGAGGGCATCTGGGAGGTCCGCGGCGGTTCGAAGCACTTCACCCACTCGAAGCTGATGGCGTGGGTCGCGGCCGACCGCGCGGTCAAGGCGATCGAGGAGTTCGGTCTGGACGGTCCGCGGGAACGGTGGACCGCGCTGCGGGACGCGATCCGCGCCGACATCCTGGAGAAGGGGTACGACCCGGCCCGCAAGACGTTCACGCAGTACTACGGCTCCGAGGAACTCGACGCGGCGATGCTCATGGTCCCGCTCGTCGGTTTCCTGCCGGCCACCGACGAGCGCGTCCGCGGCACCGTCGAGGCGATCGAGAAACACCTGATGGCCGACGGTTTCGTGCAGCGTTACACCCAGCACCCCGGCACCGAGGTGGACGGCCTGCCGCCCGGCGAGGGCGCATTCCTGGCCTGCACGTTCTGGCTCGCCGACAACTACGCCCTGATGGGCCGGCACGAGGAGGCGCGGGAGACGTTCCAGCGCCTGCTCGCGCTCCGCAACGACGTCGGGCTGCTCTCCGAGGAGTACGACACCGAGGCCGGCCGCCTCGTCGGCAACTTCCCCCAGGCGTTCAGTCACGTGCCCCTGATCGACACGGCCCGGACCCTGAGCAGCGCTCTCGCGCCGACCGAGGCCCGGGCCGCAGGCTGAACGCTCAGCGCTTCTCGCAGGCGATGCCGTCCTTGTCCCGATCCGACTTCTTGTTGGCGTTGTAGAGCGCGTTGTTGACGTAGAAGTTGGTGACCTTCTTGGTCGAACCGCGAACCTTGTCCTTCGCGCCCTTACGGCCGACGCCGTGCTTGTACTTCTTGTTCAGCTCGGTGCAGTTCTTGTACGTCTTGGCCGCGGCCTCGGCCGGCGTCGCCAGCACCGCCCCGCCGCCCGCGACCAGTGCCAGCACGACGATCCCACGCATCAGCTTCTGCATCATTCTCCCCATCGACGACTGCTGGTCACTTTAGGCAGTCGCCCGGTCGCTGACCGAATGTGGTCACCGGTCTCGGCGAACGGCCGACTCCTGGTCCGCCGTTCGGGCCGCGAACCGCTTCTGGTTCTCGGCGATCGCGTCCTGATGCGTCCACGCCCACTCGCCGAGCGCCCGCACCGGCGGCACCAGCGTCCGGCCGAGGCCGGTCAGCTCGTACTCCACCCGGGGCGGGACGCTGGCGTGAACCGTCCGCTCGACCAGCCCGTCCCGCTCCAACCCGCGCAGGGTCACCGTGAGCATCCGGTGCGAGATGCCGGTGACCGCCCGCTGCAACGCCCCGAACCGCACCGGCCCGTCCCCGAGATGCCCGATGACCAGCAGCGTCCACTTGTCACCGACCAGCGCGAGAACTTTCAGGACCTGCTTGCAGGCGTCCGGGTCGGCCGTCTCGAACATCGGTTACCTCCGTGTGCGTAACGCACCTTTTCATGCCGTCTTGTGCCGTCTCCGCCACTCACCGAGCATCAGGCAAGGCACTAAAAATAACCGGAGGTACGCCATGTCCCGAACGATCGCCGTGGTCGGCGCCGGACCCGGACTCGGCCTGGCCGTGGCCCGCGCCTTCGGCCGCGACGGCTTCCACGTGGGCCTGATCGCCCGCGACGCCGCACGCCTGGCCGCGGACGTCACGACGCTCGCGGCCGACGGTGTGACCGCTACCGCCCACCCCGCCGACATCCGCGACCGCCCCGCGCTCCGGGCCGCGCTGGAGTCACTGGGGCCGGTCGACGTCCTCGAATACAGTCCCGGCCCGCAAGGCGCCCCGATCACGCCGGCCGTCACCACCACCGTGGAGTCCGCCACCGCCCAGTTCGAACTCAACGTCCTCGGGGCGATCACCGCGGCCGAGACCGTACTGCCGGGGATGCTCGCGCGCGGCACCGGCAGCCTGATCTTCACCACCGGCGCGTCGTCGGTCCTGCCCATCGGCATCCTCGGCAGCGCCGGCCTGGCCATGGCCGCCCTCCGCAACTGGGCGCTGTCCCTCCACGACCAGTTGGCCCCCCGCGGTGTCCACGTCGGCACGGTCACCATCGCCACGGCCCTCGCGGCGGCCGACCTCGGCGAGGTCGCCGCCCACTACGTCGACATGTACCGCTCCCGGACCCCGGAACACCTGATCGGCAACCTCGACGACCTCCGAGCCGAACTCGCCGCCATGACGTTGACAGAAGCATGATGTCGTCATTTCCGGGCGCTCCCGGCCCGCAGCCGGCTTTGCACGCTGCTTTCGTCCCGCAGCCGGAACCGCGAGGCGCGCTGCCACCTGGCGGCCCGGCGGACCTTGCGGACGGCCACCCGTGCGGCGCGAATCTGTGGCGACGCGAGGTGTCTCGCGGGCGGCCGGGCTCTCGCGGCGGATCTGTGGCGCCGGAGCGGAGCGGAGCGTGCGGGCGGCCGGGCTCGTGTGGCGGACCCGGAGCGACGGGGCGGGCTCGGGGTGATCGTTTGGGTAGCTTGAGGGGATGCAGCAGAGAGCACTGGGGAAGCTGACGGTCTCAGGCATCGGGTTCGGGGCCATGGGAATGAGCCACGGGTACGGGCCGGGCCCGGATCGGGATGCGAACATCGGGCTGCTCCGGGCGGCGGTCGAGCGTGGCGTCACGCTGTTCGACACCGCTGAGGTGTACGGGCCGTGGGTCAACGAGGAACTGGTCGGGGAGGCGCTCGAGCCGTTCCGCGGGCAGGTGGTGATCGCGACCAAGTTCGGGTTCGTGATCGACGGGGACGGAAAGCAGCAGCCGGGGACGGACAGCCGGCCGGAGAACATCCGGAAGGTCGCCGACGCGTCGCTGAGGCGGCTGCGGGTGGACGCGATCGACCTCTTCTACCAGCACCGGGTGGATCCGGGCGTGCCGATCGAGGAGGTCGCCGGGACGGTGCGGGAGCTGATCGAGGCCGGCAAGGTGCGGCACTTCGGGATGTCCGAGGCGGCGGCCGGGACGATCCGGCGGGCGCACGCCGTGCAGGAGGTCACCGCGGTGCAGAGCGAGTATTCGCTGTGGTGGCGCCGGCCCGAGGAGGAGCTGCTGGACACGCTGGGTGAGCTGGGGATCGGGTTCGTGCCGTTCAGCCCGCTCGGCCGGGGGTTCCTGACCGGGAAGATCGGGGCGGACACCGTCTTCGCCGAGAACGACATGCGTAACGGGCTGCCGCGGTTCTCGGCCGAGGCGCGGGCGGCGAATCAGGCGCTGGTCGAGGTGATCGGGCGGCTGGGTGCGGCCCGCGGGGCGACTCCGGCGCAGGTGGCGCTGTCCTGGCTGCTGGCGCAGCGGCCGTGGATCGTGCCGATCCCGGGTACCCGGCGGCTGGAGCGGCTGGACGAGAACCTCGGTGCGGCCGGGCTGACGCTGACCGCCGCGGACCTCGAGGAGATCGAGGCCGCGGCGGCCCGGGTCAAGGTGGTCGGCGAGCGCTATCCCGAGCAGATGGAGAACCTGACGAATCTCTGACCGTGCCCACCCGCGGAGGCCGCCCTGGAGGGCTGAGCGTTCTGGGCGCCCTGCGCCCTGCTCGGCCCGGAAGGGCCCCCGCGGGAGCGACGGTGAGGGACCACAGCGGAGACCGGCAATCGATCTCTTCGAAGGTTTCAGCCGACGGCGGCGCGACGGGCTGTGTATTCGCCGGCGCTGCGCTGTTCCCGCTGCTCCTCGTAGGATTCGGCCCAGCGGCGGCTGGTGCTCTCCAACTGGTCGGCGTCGTAGACCGAGCGTCCGTGGAATCGCTGGGCGTAGTCGAGCATGCCGTCGACGAGGCGGTCGACGTCCTGGCCGGGACGGACCACGAGGCGCATGAACTGGCTGGTCATGCCGAGTTTGTTGCCGCATTCGCGGGTCATGATGCCGTGGTTGGCGACCAGGAAGTCACGCAGCGCGACGCCGGACCATTCGGTCGGCAGTTTGACGAGGTAGAAGTTGCCCTGCGACGGGAAGACCGTGAGTCCGGGGATGCGCTGCAGCTCACGGCCCATGGAGCGGCGGTCGCGGCTGAGCAGGCGCAGGCTCTCCTCGTATTCCATCTCGTGGTCCTGGATCATGTGGACGACCTTCTCCGCGAGGGAGTTGAGGTTCCACTTCGGCAGCATCTTCGCGATCTTGCCGGCGATCGCCGGGTTGGACAGCATGTATCCGAAGCGGATGCCGTGCAGGCCGAAGTTCTTGCCGAGCGACTTGAGGACGACCGCGTTGGTGCGGATCACCGCGTCCGGGCCGACCGACGGGTAACGCTCGGCGTCGGAGAAGTCGATGAAGGACTCGTCGATGACCACCAGGTCCAGGTCGCTGAGCTGGTCCATGAAGCGGATGATGTCGCGGCGCGGCAGGTAGTTGCCGTCCGGGTTGTTGACATTGCAGACCACCGCGACCCGGGAGCGGCGCTCGCGGATGAACTCGACGTATTCCTCCAGGTCGAGCCGGAAGCCGTCGCGTTCCTGCAGCGGGAACATGTCGACCCGCTTGCCGGTTTCGAGGGGCTGGTCGGTCCAGCGGCCGAACGTCGGGATCGGGATCGCGAGGCTCTCCTTGACCAGCAGGTGGTCGATCCAGGTGATCAGCTCGGTGGAGCCGTTGGCCATCGCGACCGTCTGCGGGTGCAGGTTGAGCACGGCGGCCAGCTTCTTCGTGATGGTCGCCGAGTCGCTCGGGTAGTACTTGAGGATGCTCTTCAGCTCGCGGGTGAGCTCGTCGAACATCTCCGGTGTGGGGAAGTACGGGTTGCACGGGATGCAGAAGTCGACGATCTCCGCCCCTTCGCCGGCCGCTCTCGCAAGGTCGAAGTAGGAAGCGCTGTGCGATCCCTTGTGCAGGATCGACGTGTCGATTCCGGTCCGTGCCACGGTGTCCTCCCGATGCCCCTCGGTGACTTTGCCGTCGCTGGGTACGGGAGTCGCAGCCCGATCGTTCACAAGATCGTTGATCCCCGCGGAGGTTTAACCCGGAGGAAAGGAACGATATGCGGGGGATCCTGCGTACGGGTCTGATCAGCCTCGTGGTGCTGGGTTCGGTGACTGTCACGGACGACGCGCGAGCCGTGACCCGGCACCCGCCGGCGGTGCCGATCAGCCGTCCCTGGCATCCACTCAGGCTAGGCTGAGATCGTGATGACCGGCTGGCCGGCCGCTCCGGCGATCTATGAGATCGACACCTGGCCGTGGCTGACCGGCCTGTCCCGGCGGTTCGGCCGTCCCGTCACCCTGGCCGACGTGCCGTCCGGGGTGTGGGACGAGGTCGCCGCCCGCGGCATGGACGCGGTCTGGCTGATGGGTGTCTGGGAGCGCAGCCCGGCCGGTCTCGCGGTCGCGCGGGTCGACGACGGGTTGCAGCGGGCGTTCCGGCACGCGCTGCCCGACCTGGAACCGGCCGATGTGGTGGGCTCGCCCTACTGTGTGCGCCGCTACCGGGCCGACGATCGGCTCGGTGGGCCCGCCGGGCTCGCCGCGGCCCGCTCCGAGCTGCGCGAACGCGGTCTGAAGCTGATCCTGGACTACGTGCCGAACCATGTCGCGCCGGACCATCCCGCGGTGACCCGGCACCCCGACTGGTTCATCCAGGGCACCGAGCAGGACCTGGTCGACGACCCGACCGGCTGGTTCCACGCCGGCGGGCGGGTGATCGCGCACGGGCGGGACCCCTACTTTCCGCCCTGGCCTGACGTCGCCCAGCTCAACGCGTTCGCGCCGGGCATGCGCGAGGCCACCCTGGCCGGCATGATCGACATCGCGGGCCAGTGCGACGGCATGCGGTGCGACATGGCCATGCTTCTCACCAACGACATTTTCGCGCGTACGTGGGGTCGCCACGCCGGCCCGGTGCCGGAAGCCGAGTTCTGGCCCGCGATCGTCGGGGAGCTGCGCCGGCGGCATCCCGACGTGGTGCTGATCGCCGAGGTCTACTGGGACACCGAGTGGCTGCTGCAACAGCAGGGGTTCGACTTCTGTTACGACAAGCGGCTCTACGACCGGCTGGCGCACGAGGACGCGGCCGCGGTCCGGGAGCACCTGGCGGCCGGCCGGGAGTACCAGGACGGACTGATCCGCTTCCTGGAGAACCATGACGAGCCACGGGCGGCGGCCAGCATGCCCGGCGGGCGGAACCGGGCGGCGGCGGTGGCGATGGCGACCCTGCCCGGGGCGACGCTCTGGCACGACGGGCAGTTCGAGGGACGGCGTACGCATCTGCCGGTCTTCCTCGGTCGTTACCCGGAGGAGCCGGTCGACCTGGGGCTGCGCGACTTCCACCGTCGGCTGATCGAGGTGGCGGCGAGCGTCCGGCGGGGGGAGTGGCGGCTGCTGGCGACCCACGGCTGGCCGGACAACCCCTCCCACCGTGACCTGCTGGCCTGGTCCTGGGACGCGGCCGTGGTGGTGGTCAACTTCTCCGGGCACGCGTCGCAGGGGCGGGTGGAGCTGCCGTGGCCGGGGCTGGCCGGGCGGGCCTGGCGGATGACGGATCGGCTCGACGGGCGGGTGTTCGAACGGTCCGGCAGTGAATTGGCGACCGGCGGTCTCTATGTCGAACTGCCGCCGTGGGGATTCCACGTGCTCACGCTTTCCTAGCGTGGCCTCGCCCTGGCCACGACCGCACTCGCGGTGCTCGGCGCCGGCAACGCCGCCGCCAGTTCCGCCCCGGCCGACCAGCCGCAAGCAGCCGGGACCGGCGGCGCACCGCCGGCTCGAGCCGGGACCTCATCGCGGAGTGCGGCGATGTGCGTCGGTGGGGCTTGCTTTCGGGTGATGCTTCGCCCAAAGGGCGAGAGGGAGCAAGCACATGATCGGCTGGGACCGCAACGTCCTGCGCCGCGGCGAGGACCGGATCGAGAGCCTGCTGGTGTTCCTGCTGGTGCTGGTATTTCTGGCCGGGGCGCCGCTGCTGGCCTGGTGGGCCGGGAAGGCCGGCTACCGGTCGGACGAGCGGGCGCGGGACTGGGAGCGTGCGCACGTCTTCCGGGTCGACGCGGTGCTGGTGGAGGATGCCGGCACGTTCGGCGGGACCGGGCCGCGGACGGTGGCGCCGCAGGCCGCGCGGGCGACCTGGACCGCCCCGGACGGTTCGGTACGCAACGGGATCGTGCAGACCGAGACGGAGGCGCGGGCCGGCGCGCGGATCCCGGTCTGGGTCGACGACGGCGGCAGTCTGCACCTGCCGCCGAGCCGGCACAGTCCCGCCTCGCAGGGCCTCCTGCTCGCCGTGGCAGCCGTGTTGTGCCTGCTCATGGTGCTGTTCGTGGTGCACCGGGCCGGGCGTGGGCTGCTGGATCGGCGGCGGGACCGGGCGTGGGCGCGGGAGTGGGCCGAGGTGGGTCCGCGCTGGAGTCGTGACCCCCGCTGGCGTTGACGAGCGTGTCAGGATGAGGCGTGACGAGCCACGAGCAGCGGTTGCGCGACCTCAAGGTGTTGCGCAAGGTCCGTGACCGGATCGATCGCGACTACGCCGAGCCGTTGGACGTGGAGGCGCTGGCCCGCGGCGCGCACATGTCGGCCGGCCATCTCAGTCGCGAGTTCAAGACCGCCTTCGGCGAATCGCCGTACGGCTATCTGATGACCCGCCGCATCGAGCGGGCCATGTCGTTGTTGCGGCGTGGCGATCTGAGCGTGACCGAGGTCTGTTTCGCGGTGGGGTGTTCGTCGCTGGGCACGTTCAGCACCCGGTTCACCCAGCTGGTCGGGATCTCGCCGAGCGTCTACAAGAAGACGGGGGTGGACGCGGTCGAAGGCATCCCGGCATGCGTGGCGAAACAGGTGACCAGACCGGTCAGGAATCGAGAAGCCCGGGCCGCGTCGCGTTCCTAGGCTGGGCGGCATGGACATCAACATTCACGCGAGTTTCCTCCCGCACGACGACGCCGAGGCGGCGCTCCGGTTCTACCGTGACGTGCTCGGTTTCGAGGTGCGCAACGACGTCGGCTTCAACGACATGCGCTGGATCACGGTCGGGCCGAAGGGGCAGCCGGTGTCGATCGTGCTGCAGCCGCCGGCCGCCGACCCGGGCATCACCGAGGACGAGCGGCGGGTGATCGCCGAGCTGATGGCCAAGGGCAGTTTCGCGGCGCTGACCCTCGCGTCGCAGGACCTGGACGGGGTCTTCGAGCGGTTGGTCGCCGCGGGCGCGGAGGTGGTGCAGGAGCCGGCCGACCAGCCGTACGGGATCCGCGACTGTGCTTTTCGTGACCCGGCGGGAAACCTGATCAGGATCAATCAGCTCTAGGCAGCGTCGACCCGGCCTGTTCAGCTGCTGCTATTCGAAGGATGCGATGAGTTGCAGGACGGCCGGGCCGATCAGGATCACGAAGATCGCCGGCAGCATGCAGAACATCACCGGGAAGATCAGCTTGACCGGCACCTTCTGGGCCAGTTCCTCGGCCCGCTGCCGGCGCCGGACCCGCTGGTCCTGGGCGTGCTCGCGGAGGATGTTGGCCACCGAGATGCCCAGCTCGCCGGCCTGCACCAGCGCGGTGACCAAGCGTTTGAGGTCGCGGACGGTGGTGCGGTCGGCGAGCGCGCGCAGCGCGGCGGCGCGGGCCACGCCGAGTCGCATCTCCTGCAGCACGCGGCGCAACTCGTCGGACATCGGCCCGGTCATGCTGCGGCTCACGTGGTCCATCGCCGAGTCCAGGCCGAGGCCCGCCTCCACGGCGATGACCAGCGCGTCCATCACGTCCGGCAGCGAGCGCAGCACCTGCTGCCGGCGTTTGACCCCGGCGTTGTGCAGCAGCAGCCGGGGCAGCAGGAAACCGCCGACGAGTCCGAGCAGCGTGCCGGGCAGGGCGCCGGAGTCGCGGTCGAGCGAGTGGCCGACCGCGGCGCCGAGCAGGGCGGTGGCCAGGGCTGCGAGCGGACGGACGCGGATCACCCGGGGCAACGGCCAGGCCGGCGGGTTGCCGGCGTAGTCCAGCCCCTGGACCAGCCGGCGTCGGTCGCGCTCCGAGGTGAGCACGTCGCCGCAGCGGTCGGCCAGGGCGCGCAGGAGCAGGCGGAGCTGCCCCGCCGGTGAACGGGCGGTCCCGGCCGGGACCGGGCCGGCCGAGCCGTAATGGGCCAGGGCGCGCAGGATGCGGTCGCGGCGGGGCGCGGGCAGGACCGCGGCGAGGGCGGCGAGCACCACGGCGAGGGCGGACCCGGCGGCGGCCGCGACCGCGACGACGGTGGCGTTCACCTCAGACCTCGACCTTGACGACGGCGCGCAGCCAGACCGCGCCGATGGCCATGAGGAGGACCGCGGCGGCCACCATCACGATGCCGATCGACTGCTGGAACATGGGCTTGAGGTAGTCCGGCTGAGTGGCCCAGATCCCGGCGGCGGCGAGGAAAGGCATGGCTCCCAGGACGTACGCCGAAATCCGCCCCTCGCCGGACAACGATCGCACATGTCGTCGCAGGTAGGCCCGCTCGCGCATGGTGTCGGCGGTCGTCTGCATCACCTCGACCAGGCTGCCGCCGACCTCCTTCTGCAGGCGCAACGCCATGACCAGCCAGAGCATCTCGGAACTGCTCATCCGGTCGCCGACGCGCTGCAGGGCGTCCTCGAACTCGCCGCTGATCCGCGTCTCGGAGAGCGCCCGGCGCAGCTCGGCGGCGACCGGCCCGTCGTCGTCGCGGACGGACGCCTCGACCGCTTGGTGCAGCGTGAACCCGGCCCGCAGCGAGCTGATCATCAGCTGGAGGACGCCCGGCAGCTCGTCGGAGAACACCTGTTCCCGGCGGCGGACCCGGGCCCGCAGCACGCTGTCGGCGCCGAAGAAGCCGGCCGGCAGTCCGAGGACGGCACCGGCGACCGGGGTCAGCGCGCCGAGCGCGAGAGCGGCCCCGGCGGCGGCCAGCACCCGGACCACCAGCCACTCCGGCGGTCGCAGGGTGCCGCCGAGCCGTTCCAGCAGCGGGGCGCTGCGCTCGGCCCGCCGGGCCAGGAACGGGCGCCGCTCGACCCGGCGGCCCAGGGCGGCGAGCGCCCGGCGCAGCGGCGGGTCGGGTGCGGTGTCGCGGTGCACGGAGAAGTGCCGCAGTGCGGCGAGACGACGCTGGATCGGGGTGCGGCCGACGGTGACCCGCAGGATCACGAACGCGATCACGAACACCGCGGCTGCGCCGGCGACGACTGCCGTGATCAGCGCGTTCATGGTCAGCGCCGCCGGGCCGCGAACATCGTGGACGGCAGGGTCACGCCGTACCGCGCCAGGGTGTCGGTGCAATGCGGGCGGATCCCGGTCGTGCGCAGCACTCCGGACCCGCCCGGCAGCTCGGCGCCGGCCGCGGAGTCGTAGACGAACAGGTCCTGCAGCGTGACGACGTCACCCTCCATGCCCACCACCTCGGTGATGTGGGTGACCTTGCGGGCGCCGTCCTTGAACCGGCTGACCTGCAGGATCAGGTCGACCGCGGAGCTGATCTGATCGCGGATGGCGCGGATCGGCAGGTCCATGCCGGCCATCAGCACCATGGTCTCCAACCGGGACACCGCGTCTCGCGGCGTGTTCGCGTGCAACGTGGTCAGCGAGCCGTCGTGGCCGGTGTTCATCGCCTGCAGCATGTCCAGCGCCGCCGCGTCCCGGACCTCGCCGACCACGATCCGGTCCGGGCGCATCCGCAGCGCGTTGCGCACCAGGTCGCGGGTGGTGATCGTGCCCCGGCCCTCCGAGTTCGGCGGGCGCGACTCCAGGCGCACCACATGGTCCTGGACCAGCTGCAGCTCGGCGGCGTCCTCGATGGTGACGATGCGCTCGTCGGCCGGGACGAACCCGGAGAGGATGTTCAGGATCGTCGTCTTGCCCGAGCCGGTGCCGCCGCTGACCAGGATGTTGCGCCGGCCGCGCACGCACGCGTCGAGGAACTCCGCCGCCGACCGGGTCAGCGTGCCGTACTGCAACAGGTCACCGACGGTCAGCGGGACCGCGGCGAACTTGCGGATGGTCAGCGTCGAACCGTCCAGCGCGATCGGCGGGACCACGGCGTTGACCCGGCTCCCGTCGGGCAGGCGGGCGTCGACGGTCGGGCTGGCCTCGTCCACGCGCCGGCCGACCCGGGAGCAGATCCGGTCGATGATCCGGCGCAGGTGCTGCTCGTCGTCGAACTCGGCGGTGACCTTCTCCAGCCGGCCGAACCGTTCGATGTAGATCGAGTGCGGCCCGTTGACCATCACCTCGGTCACCGACGGGTCCCGCAGCAGCGACTCGATCGGGCCGTGGCCGAGCACCTCGTCGGTGACCTCGCGGGTGATCCGGGCCCGGTCCGCGCCGGAGAGCGGGGTCTCCTCCCGGGCCAGCAGGTCGTTGAGCACCTCGCGGACCTTCGCGTCGAGATCCTCGCCGTACCCGCTGCCGTAGAGAGTCGGCCCGAGCTCGTCGGCGAGCCGCCGCTGGATCCGCAGCCGGACCTCGCCGACCTGGTCGACCGGCTGACGACCGGCCGCCCGGTAGCGTTCGCCGCCGCGCGACTCGACCGGGGGCGGGCCCGGCGTACCGGCCCCGCCGAGACGGCTGGAGAGACTCACGAGAACCACCTCCCGAGAAGACCACGGCGCCGCTTCGGTGCCGTGTCGACCCCGGCCACCCGGTCCCCGAGCTCCCGGATCGCCCGGCTGACCGGGTGCAGCGGATCGGTCACCACGATCGGTTCACCCTGATTGACCGAGACCGGCACGTCCCGGCTGGACGGCACCTGCACCGCGAACGACATCCCGACCGCCAGCTCCACCTCGGACGGGCTCAGGCCGACCTCGCTGTTCGCCCGGTTGAAGACCAGCAGCCGCTTGTCCTTCGGGTAGTCGAGCAGGTCGAACATCTCCGAGGTGAGCCGGACGGACTTGAGCGTGGGCAGATCCGGGGTGACGATCGGGACGAACCAGTCGGACATGTCCAGCGCGGCCAGCACCTGGTCGGTGACCACCGACGGGGTGTCGACCACGATGAAGTCGTAGAGCGGACGGGCCACGTCCAGCAGCTCGACCACGAACTCGCGGCGCACCTGCTCACCCTCGGCCGGACTGGCCGGAGCCAGAAGAGCATCAAGACCTTGCCGGTACGTCGTCACGATCGACCGCAGCCCGGATTCGTCCAGCCGTCCGGCCATCGGCAGGCCCCCGGCGACGGTGCGTTCCGGGGCCAGCTTCATCATGATCGCCACGTCGCCGAACTGCAGGTCCAGGTCCATCAGCAGCACCCGGCGCCCGCCACCGGCCAGCGCGACGGCCAGGTTCACCGCGATCACGCTGCGTCCGCAACCGCCCTTGCCGGCGAAGACCGTGACCACCCGGGCGTACGGGGCGCGGTCGCCGGCCCCGCGCATGCTGGTGCTCAACGCCTTGGAGAGGTCGACGGACCGTACCGTCGCGTTGCGGATGCCCTCCTCGTCCTCCTCGGCGACCAGTTCCCGGATGCCGGACTGCAGGCAGCGCAGCACCACGCCGGCCTCGATCGCGCGGCGGATCAGCACCACGCCGATCACCGGTCGTTGCAGCCGCTGGTACGCCGTGAACATCAGCGCCTCATCGAGATCCACCTCGGCGCCGAGGACCACGAGCAGCGTCTCCGGGTATCGCGGCAGGTAGGACTCCAGCTCGCTCATGCTCTTGAGCATCGTGCCGCCGATCGCCCGGAAGTCGTTCCCCCAGTGCTGCCGGCGCTCGTCGTCCGGCTCCACGTAGACGTACAAGCTCATCGCGTCACCGCCGCCGCGACGAGTTGACGACTGTACTGATTGATTCGCTCGCAAGCTCGCTCGTCGCGTCACCTCCGCTGCGCTCCGGCGCCGCGACGAGTGAAACTGTGCTGATTGATTCGCTCGCAAGCTCGCTCATCGCGTCGCCTCCGCTGCGCTCCGGCGCCGCGACGAGTGAAACTGTGCTGATTGATTCGCTCGCAAGCTCGCTCATCGCACCACCCAGCTGGTGTCGACGGCCGGGCCGGTGTTCGCGGTGGCACTCGGGCCGAGCAGGGCCAGGTAGAGGGACCCGCTCTGCGCGGCGTGGACCAGTCGTAGCGCGTCGGTGTCACCGACGGCGAGGGTCACGACGTACCGCTGAATCGTCTTCGGCATCTCGGCCGACGCCGAAGGAGCCGGGGTGGGGGAGACGCCGGCCGGTGCGGACGACGGTGACGCCGCGGTGCCGGCCGGTGGGGGCTCCGCTTCCCCGATGGTGATCACCTGTGCTTTCGGCAGCAGGAGCTCGGTCATCGGGACGGTCTCGGTGTCCTGCCCCGCCAAGATCTTCGTTTGGTACGTGTAATAGACCGCCACCTCGTCCCCGGGCGTGATGTTCCCGGCGACCTGGGGAGCGACGTTGAGTGCCACCGACACCGCCAGTGACCGGGCCGGCACCGGGATGCGCCCGGTGTGCGACGGTGACGGCGGCGCGGGGACGAACAGCGTCCGCATGACCAGTTGCCGGGGTTGCAGCTCACCGCCCAGCCGCAGCCGGTCGAGCGCGGTGTCCCAGCCGGTCAGCGCCCCGGTCGGCACGGTGCGGGTGGGCACCAGCATCCGCTCGGTCAGGTCCTGGCGGTGGATCTCGGCGCCGCTGGTCCCGGCCGGGATGTGCCGCTTGGCGACCAGGACCCAGGTGCCCTCCTTGCCGCTCAGCGCCCGCCGGTCGGCCGAGCGGGCGTAGGAGAGCACGGCCAGCCCGCTGATCCCGGCCAGCACCAGCGCGGCCAGCAGGATCAGGACGCGGCGACGCATACGGTCATCCGGTGCGGCCGATCACCATGGCGCCGTAGTACTGCGACGTGGCGAACTTCGTGGGCAGGTGGTCGGTGACCAGCGTCCTGGTGAAGTAGCCGTAGATGCAGGACTGCGCTCCGCACAGCAGCTTCTGGGTGCCCGAGACGAACGTGGGGATCGACGAGGAGGGCGCCAGGCTGCCGTTGAGCAGGCCGCCGAGCCCGCTGACCAGCGTCTCGTAACCGGTGAGGACGAACGGCGCGAAACCTACGATCCGGTAGTACGACGGCAGCAGGTTGATCAGCGCCGCCTGCTTGTCGAAGATCGGTACGAGGACCGGCTGACCGGAGGCGACCAGCGCGTTCAGCCGGTTGATGCAGGTGGCGGCGACCGTCGCGGTGCTGAGGCCGAGCGTGAACCCGCCGACCCAGCTGTCGACCGCGCCGTCGGTCGCCGGGATGTCGGTGAGCCCGCACGTGGTGCTCGGTGCGCTGACCGGGAGCAGGCCCAGCAGTGCCGTCGATCCGTTCGGCTGCCCCAGCCAGGCGTAGCCGGCGACGGTCTCGGTGATCGTGGTCGGGCACGAGGTGGACAGGATGCCGTTGCTGAGCGCGATGTAGTCCTGCTTCGGCGAGTCCAGCCCGAGCAGTGAGTACACCCCGGTGCCGGAGAGCAGCGGGTTCAGGTTGCCGGGCAGCGGCGGGGTGAAGAACCTGGTGTAGCCGTTGGTCACGCGCAGGAAGTCGCACCGGGAGATGCCGAGGGCGAAGACGTCGCTGATCGCCGGGACACCCCAGGCGACCCGGCCGCACGCGCCCATCCGCGCACCGGCGTACGAGCTGCCGGCCAGTCCACCGCCGAACAGGGGTGGCACCACCGGGGTGTTGTCGGGGTTGCGGGTCGCGGTCCGGACCTCGACGTAGCGGTACGGCCCGGACGTGCTCGGCGGCGCCGGACATCCGACCGGAAGGGTCCAAGCGGCGGGGCAGCCCGCGTCGGGGGTGCTGACGCCGGCCGCGGAGACGCTGTAGATGCAGAACTGGACGTCCGAGATCTGGTCCTTGGCGTTGCGGTCGGCGTACTGCTGCACGTTGTCCTTCTGCGCCGCGACCGTGCACGCCGCCGAGGTCAGGTTCTTGTCGGCGGTCCCGGCGCAGACCTGAGCCACCTTCCACGAGGCCGCGTCGGCGCCGGTCTGCAGCTGCTCGCGCTCGGCGGTGAGCGCACCGATGTCGATCACCAGCGCCGCCATCCCGAGCAGCACCCCGGTGCCGAGCAACGCGGCCACCAGCGAGGTGATCACGCCGTGCTCGCCGCGGGGCGGCAGCAGGGCCCGGATCACCCGACGCACGACATCACGCCGGTCGCGCTCATCGTGATCGTGCTCATGGTCTGGCCGCCGACCAGCTTGACCAGCGCCACCATCGGGGTGATCGGCTGGTACTGCCGGGTCAGCACGACCTTGGCGTCGGTGCCGGGCTGCGAGCCGGCGGTGCAGACCGTGACGGTCTGGGTGACCGGTGACGTCCCGCCGGTCCCGACGATGCCGGTGACCTTGGCCTGGACCCCGGCGACCGTTCCGTTCAGGGCGCCCAGGCGCGCGCCTTCCCGGGCCGCCTCGGTCAGCTGGATGTACTGCTGCAGCAGGCGGCCCATGTCGATGATGCCGAACAGGACCAGCAGGATGACCGGCATCACGATGGCGGTCTCCAGGGCCGCGGCGCCCCGGCTATCGCGCGGTACTCTGCGCGCCCTGGGCGAGAACCATACGCAACATCCCGGCCAGCCGGTCCGCCGTGTACGGCTTCGCCACGAACGGCGACCCGGCACGGATCAACCCCTTCTTGACGGCGATTTCCTCCGGGACACCGGAGACGTAGACGATCTTCATGCCCGGCCTGACCTCGGAGGCCGACCGGGCGAGCTCCCCGCCCGAGACTCCGGGCAGGCCCAGGTCGGTGAGCAGCACGTCGATCGCTCCGCTGTGCACCCGGCAGGTCATGATGGCGCTGACCGGGTCCTTCGCGACGAGCACGTCGAACCCGCGCATCTCCAGCATCTGTGTTGCGAGCTCACGCAGGTCCTCGTCGTCCTCCACCAGAAGGACGACCGGGCCCTGCCGCTCGGTTGCTTTCCACATCGTTCCTCTCCCGGTGCAGGAGGAATCCGACGACGACTCGGCCCGTCGTTGCCTCTGCTCACGCTATCCAGCGCTCTGCCCGGGCCGGTGGGATTCGCGGAAATGTCGATGCCCCCCACCTGGGTACTTGTCCGACAGCAACGTTCGCCACGCTCCGCGTCAGCATCGGCGGCACCCCGCTCACCGGCGGCCCCGGGTCCATCGCCGGAACCGCCGCCGGGCCATGGCGTAAGTTCTCCGGTCATGACGGTCAGGCGGGTGCTCGCGTGGCTGATGCTGGCCGCCGGCGTCGCCACGGTCGTCGGCTCGTTCCTGCCCTGGGCGTACATGGATTTTCCGGTCACCGGCAGCAGCGAGATCTCCGGAAGTTTCCTCTCCGATCTGTTCACCGCGTTCTTCGGCGTGGTCCTGGCCGGGTATGCGGTGCCGGCTGTCCGCGGCGACCGCCTGCCCGGCCGGGAGACGTTCTTCTCGGTCGGCGCCGGTCTGGTGCTGTTCGCGCTGGGGCTGTGGGACAGCCGGCACCTGACGTCGATGACCGCCGCGCTGGTCGCCTCGGACAGCGGCACGACGATCGGGCCCGGCCTGTGGATGTGCATGATCGGCGGGCTGGTCGGCGCGCTCGCCGCCGCGGGTCTGGCCGTCGAGGAACGCCGGGCGGTGGTCAGCTCCGTGCGGTGACGCCGACCGGTGGCGGGGCGACCGTCCAGTCCGGGTGGTTCGGCATCGGCGGGGTCGTGGCGCCGTCGAGCCAGGCGGTCAGGAACGGGCGCAGATCCTGGCGGGCGACCCGGGAGGCGAGCGTCACGAAGTCCCGGGTCGAGGCCGAACGACCGCGGTACGCCGTCACCCAGGCCCGTTCGACCTGCTGGAACCTGGCCGCGCCGAGCTTCTGCTGGAGCGCGTAGAGGACCAGCGCCCCGCCGGCGTACACGTTGGGGTTGAAGACGTCCCACGAGGTCGTCGCGTCCAGGGGTGCGGCGACCGGGCCGTACCGGCGGCGGAAGATGTCCCCGGCGGCGTAGACCGCCTTGAAGAACGCCTCCCGGTCGGCCAGCCCGGTGTACTGCGGGAAGCCGCCGGTCTGCTCCGACCAGAGCATCTCGTACCAGGTGGCGTGCCCCTCGTTCAGCCAGACGTCGCTCCACGAGTACGGCGAGACGCTGTCACCGAACCACTGATGGGCCAGCTCATGGGTCATCGACGGGCCGCGGGTCGCCTCGGGGCCGGTGAACAGGGCGGCGCCGTACAGCGAAAGGGTCTGGGTCTCCAAGGCGTAGCCGAGGTCGTCGTCGATCACCAGGGAGCCGTAGCCGTCGAACGGGTAGGGACCGACCTGCTCGGCCATCCAGGCGAGTTGCCGCCGTTCCCCGGTGATCGCCGGCAGCAGGGTGCCGGCGAGGCGGCGCGGCACCACGTCACGGATGGCGGTGCCGCCGACCGGGGCGCGCCGCTCCACCACGAAGTCACCGACGGCCAGCTGGACCAGCTCGGTGGCCATCGGTGCGGACTCCCGGTAGACCGAGGTGACGTAGCCGTCGTGCTCGGTGGTGCTCACCAGCCGGCCGCCGGCCGTCCCGGTCCAGCCGGCCGGCGCGGTCAGCGTGATCGTGAAGGTCGCCTTGTCGCGGGGATGGTCGTTGGCCGGGAACACCAGGTGCGCCGAGTCGGGCTGGCCGGCCAGCACGGTACCGTCCGGCGTCGGCACCAGGCCGGCCGGCGAGCCGGATCCGGCCCGGGCCGGCGCGGCCGTGAAGCCCGTGACCGTGACCCGGAACGCTCGCCCCGGCCGAAGAGGCCGTGACGGCGTGACGGTCAGCTCGTCGCCGTCCCGGGAGGAACCCGCCGGCCGCCCGTCGACCGAGACCCGTCCGGCCGAGCCGCCGCCGAAGTCCAGGTTGAACCGGGACAGGCTCTGCCGGGCGACCGCGGTGATCGTCACGTCTCCGGAGACGACCTGTTCCGGGTCCTTCTGCGGGTAGCGCAGGTGGAGGTCGTAGTCCAGGACGTCGTAGCCACCGTTGCCGAGCAGCGGGTAGAGGCGGTCGCCGAGGCCGGCCGACCCGGGTGACGGCGCGGAGCCGGCGGCGTGGGCCGGCGTGGTGAGCCCGGCCATGGCGAGGACGGCGGCGACGCCGACGGTGAGGACTTTCATGGCCCCCGACCCTAAGGGGGATCGATTCCGAGCTATGTCGTGGATCGTGCGCAGTATGCAACTTGCAGATTTCGGGCACCCGTATTTCGGTGATTACCGTGCTCCGAAATCGGTCGGATTGACGGAATCGTGCTGACCTTCCTTGCGTGTCAACCCGCCGATCTACGGGTAGATCCCGACGTCCTTCGGCCGACCGGCGGCCGACCGCATCCGGCTGGTGCCCGATGTGCGGGTAGGCATTCGCCGATCAGGGTTGCTCCAATGGCTCTCGTCGATACCGCAGCGGATACCTCCGCGGCATTCGGCAGAAACCTCCGTGGCCATGGCGCCGTGACCACGGAATCTTTCCCGAAGTACTCCGGGCCCACCTGTCCGGAGTTCCCCCGCAGAAGGAGACATCATGTCGGCGATCACCGTGGAAACCACCTGGAAGAACACCGACCTCCGGGCGGACCTCACCGCTCACCCCGCCGGCCTCGGCTTCGGCGAGCTGAGCTTCGAGGACCTGCGTGAGGACCGCACCCTCTACGCGGCCAGCAGCGGCTGGGTCTGCACCCTGACCATCGAGTGCGGCACGCTGGTCTGCGCCTGCTGATCGACGGTCCGACACCTGCCGGGACCGGGGCGCAACCCCGGTCCCGGCACCCTCTCCCGGCAGGAGCCCGCATGTCATCCTTCGCGATCACCGCGTCCCCGGCCAGCGCATACCTGCACGAACGCTCGGCCGGCCCCGGCGGTGACCCCGCCGTGGAGCACGAGCGGATCGAGTCGTGGCGCGAATCGGCCTACCTGGACGACCCGGTGCTCGACATCCGCCTCCGGGAGCTCGGCGTGACCCGGGCCGAGTTCGGCCGGCTGCTGGCCGACGGCGGGTACGACGCCGACAGCGCGGCCCTCGACTGGGCCGGCGAACTGGCCGCGGTGCTCGCCACCGGCACCGGCGCGGTCACCGGATTCGCCCGCTCGACCAAGCTGTGGGCGCAGGGCTTCGACCGGCTGCCGTTCGCCGGGTTGATCGAGCGGTTCCTGGCCTACTACGAGCCGCGGTTGCCGCGCACGCCCGCCGCCGTACGCGTGTCCCTGCTGGAGAGCCTGGCCAACCGCCTGCTCGCGGTCGCCACCCGGACCCTGCTGCTGGAGCTCAACGTCGCCCGGGTGCACGGCCGCCTGACCGGCGCCACCCCCGGCGAGCGCTACGACCACTACGACCGGGTGCTGCTCGCCGACCCGGATTATCTGCGCTCGTTCTTCGGCGAGTACCCGGTGCTCGGCCGGGCCATGGTGGAATGCGGCCGCCGGTGGGCGTCGGCGATGACCGAGCTGCTGCGGCGGCTGGACACCGACCGGGCCGCCCTGCACGACGCCGGCCTGCTGCCGGACGGCGCGGGCGAGCTCACCGAGCTGCGGCCCGACCTCGGGGACCCGCACAACAGCGGTCGCGCCGTCGCGATCCTGGGCTTCTCCTCCGGCGCCCGGATCGTCTACAAGCCGCGGCCGGTCGGGCCGGAACGCGCGTACGCCGAGACCGCGGCCGCCCTGAACCGTCTCGGGCTGAGCCTGCCGCTGACCGCGGTGGACGTGCTCGACCGCGGCGACTACGGCTGGTGCGAGTTCGTCCGGCACGAACCGTGCGCCGATCCCGCCGAGGTGGAGTGCTTCTACCGGCGTACCGGCGCGGTCCTGGCCACCACCCTGCTGCTCGGCGCCGTCGACGTGCACATGGAGAACGTCATCGCGTCCGGTTCGTCCTGCATGCCGATCGATCTGGAGACGCTGCTGCAGCCCGGGGTCCCCGCCGGTGACGCGACGGACGCCTACTCGCGGGCTCTCGACCTGCTCAACCAGAGCGTCCTGGCGATCGGCATCCTGCCGGCCCGGGCGTTCGGCGGACGGCAGCGCAAGAGCGTCGACGTGAGCGCGATCGGCGGCGGCGAGGCGCAGACCGCGCCGCGGCCGGTGCCGATGGTGATCGAGCCGTTCACCGACGTGGCCCGGATCGAAGCCGTCGAGGCGACCATGCTGGGCGCGCAGAACCGGCCGGTGCTGACCGGTGCCGAGGTGCGGCCCGAGCTGTACACCGAGGCGGTGGTGGCCGGCTTCACCGAGGTGTACGACCTGATAGTCGCCCACCGCGAGGACTTCGCCGCGCTGCTGACCGGCTTCGGTGACGTCGAGGTGCGCTATCTGCCCCGCCCGACCCGCCGATACAGCATGTTCCTGACCGAGAGCTATCACCCGGACCATCTGCGCGACGCCCGGGATCGCGACCGGTTGCTCGACAAGCTGTGGACCGCCGCGGGGGCCCGTACCGACCTGATCCCCATCATCGAGTCGGAGAAGCGCCAGCTGCTGGCCGGCGACATCCCGTGCTTCCGTGCGCGGGCCGGCTCCACCGAGATCCGGACCGTGGCCGGGCCGGTGGCGGCGGAGTTCTTCGACGCTCCCGGCGTCGAGGTGCTGGCCGGCCGCCTGCGGCAGTTCGGGCCGGTGCACCGGGCCGCACAGGTGCGGATCATCCGCGAGTCGATGGGAACGATGCCGGCGCCCGGACCGATCGCCGGGTCGCCGGAACGGCCCTCCGACCGGCGTGGCGGCCTCGACCCCCGTGAGGCCGCCACGCTCGGGGACCGGCTCCTGCGGGAACTCGCCGACGAGGCGATCCTCGGCGCGGACGACGCGGGCTGGATCGGCGTCAGCATCGAGGGCCTCGACCAGGACTCGTTCAGCTACAAACCGATGGCGACCGGTCTGTACGACGGCATCGCGGGCATGGCGCTGACGTACGCCTACGCCGCCCGCACGCTCGGCGACGAGCGCTACCTCGACCTGACCCGGCGTACGGTCCGGCTCGTCTCCGGCTACCTGCGTTACCTGGCCGAGCACCGGATCGTGGAGACCGTCGGCGCGTACAGCGGGATGGCCGGTCTGCTCTACACCCTCGACCACGTCGCCCACGCCACCGGTGACGCGGCGCTGCTGGAGGACGTCGACGCCGCCCTCCCATGGCTGCGCGAGTGCGTCACCCGGGAGGAGTGCCCGGATCTGATCGCGGGTCTGGCCGGCTGTGCCGTCGTCGCGCTGTCGCTGTACCGGCGGCACGGCATCGCCGGGTACCGGGAGATCGCGGAGATCTGCGGTGCACGGCTGTCCGCCACCGCGGTCGACGTCGAGGGCACCGCGGGCTGGTACGCGACCCGCACCGGCGTGATGCTGGGCGGGTTCTCGCACGGCTCGGCCGGGGTCGCCTGGGCGCTGCACGAACTCGCCGCCGAGTTCGCCGATCGGGACCTGCGCGAGCTGGCCGGCCGGGCGGTCGACTTCGACCGGCGGCTGTTCGTCCCGGCCGACGGGGCGTGGCGCGACCTGCGGCCGGAGATGGCCGGCGCCGAGGCGTACCCGGCACTCTGGTGTCACGGCGCCGCCGGCATCGGCCTGTCCCGGGCCCTGATCCACCGGATCCGTCCCGACGAGACGCTCGCCGCCGAGGTGCACGCCGCGGTGTCGCTCGTCCGGCGGCACGGGTTCGGCCACAACCACAGCCTCTGCCACGGCGACTTCGGTGCCCTGGCCCTGCTCGACCTGGCCGACCGCGGATGGCCCGGGTCGGCTGGCCACGACGACCGGGCGGCCACGGTGGTGCGCGACATCGCCGGGACCGGCCTGCGCTGCGGGTTGAGCGGCAGCATCCGGATGCCCGGCCTGATGCTCGGCGCCGCCGGTGCCGGCCTGAGCCTGCTCCGGCTGGCCGCGCCCGCCGGCGTTCCCGCGGTGACCTGGCTGGAACCGCCGCGGGACAGTCCCGCCGCGACTCGACACTGACCTGAAAGCCGAGGTGTCAGCCATGCTCAGCGTCCTGGACCAGGTGCCGGTGTTCCGCGGCGACGACCCCGCCGCGGCGGTGCGGGAGACCGTCGGACTCGCCCGGGCCGTCGAGTCGCTGGGCTATCACCGGTTCTGGATCGCCGAGCATCACGGCAGCGCGGCCAACGCCTGTGCGGCACCGGAGGTTCTGGTCGCGGCCGTCGCCGGAGCCACCGGACGGATCCGGGTGGGCACCGGGGGAGTGCTGCTGCCGTACTACAGCCCGCTCAAGGTCGCGGAGACGTTCCGGGTCCTGGCCGCGCTGTACCCGGGCCGGGTCGACCTCGGTTTCGGGCGGGGCAAGGGTGGACCGGCGGTGATGGCGGAACTGCTCAACCCGTACGCGATCGCCACCGAGGAGGCGTACGCCGAGCAGGTCGGCCGCCTGCTCGCGTTCCTCGGTGACGCGCGGACGGTCAGCCGGGTCTCGGTCACGCCGGAGGTGCCGGACCCGCCGATGCCGTGGCTGCTCGGTTCCGGCCCCGGCAGCGCCCGCCTCGCCGGGATGCTGGGCGTGCCGTTCTGCTTCGCGCAGTTCATCGCGACCGGCGAGTGCCCGGAGGCGATCGTCGCCTACCAGGACGCCTTCCGGCCCTCGCCGTGGCTCGACGAACCACAGGCGATGCTGGCGCTGCGGGTGCTCGCGGCCGGCACCGCCGAGGAGGCCGAGGAACTGGCGACCGGCTTCTGGATGTCCTGCACCACCGGATGGCGGGCCCAGGTCCGGCCGGAGGACGACTACCGGGGCGGCGTGCCGAACCTGGCCGACGCCCAGCGGTACACGCTGACCGGCGAGGACCTGAAACTGCGCGCGAGCCGTCCCTGTCTGCAGATCTCCGGCACGGCCGAGACGGTCGGCGACGAGATCCGGCGGCTGCGCAAGGTGTACGACGTGCCCGAGGTCATGCTCACCACGAACTGTCCCGGTGTGGCCGCCCGGCACCGCTCCTACGAGTTGCTGGCCGCCGAGTTCGGGCTGACCGCCCCGGTCTGACGCGGGTCGTCAGGCCAGGTCACCGGTACAGAGCCCGGCCGCGTACGCCAGCACGGCGGCCTGCACCCGGTTGGCCACCCCGAGTTTGCGCAGGATGACGCTGACGTACTCCTTGACGGTGGAGTCGCTGACGAACAGCCGCCGGGCGATCTCCGCGTTGGTCAGCCCCTGCCCGACCAGGCCCACGATGGCCTGCTCGCGGTCGGAGAGCTGTTTGATCTCGTCGACCGTGGTCGCCGGCGTGCCCCGGCAGGCCTCGCCCAGCATGATCGACGACGCCTCGGGAGCCAGCACGGTCACCCCGGACGCCAGCGCGCGAACCGCCGCGACCAGTTGCTCCGGCTGACTGTCCCGCAGCAGGAACCCGCACGCGCCGCCGCGCAGCGACTCCAGCACGATGCTCGGTGCGGCCAGTGTCGCCAGGACCACCAGCGCCGGAGCGGACTCCAGGTCGCGCAGCCGGGTCAGCAGTGGCACGTCTTCCGGCAGGGTCACGTGGGCGTCCAGGAGGACGACCGCCGGCCGGTGCTCGTCGATCGCGGCGAGCGCGCCGTGCCGGTCGGCGGCGACGACGGCGAAGCCACCCATCGTCTCCAGGATCATCTTGATGCCGATCGATACCAAGGCTTCCTCGGCCACCACCAGTACGTCCGCCATGCCTCCCCCGGGCAATGTAGCCGTACGCGACTCGATAGTGCATCAAACCGATCTAATTACCTTACTTCCCATCATACATCTACATAAGTGAATTAGGCGACGATCCGAGACGCCCGGGCCGGCGTCTCGGATCGTCCCCGGTGGCGCCGAGGCGCCACCCCACCGGCCTATCGCACGAGCCCTTCCGCGGGGGCGATCCGCGTGGCTCGCCGGGCCGGTGCCAGGCTGGCCAGCACCCCGGTGACCGCGGCGGCCACCAGGACGAGTCCGAGCTGCGGCCAGGCCAGCATGATCACCGGCTCGGCCTGCCGGCCCACCGCCGCGATCACACCGACCAGCCCGACCGGCACCCCGATGACGATGCCGGCCACCGTGCCGACCAGCGTGATCGTGACCGCCTCGACGGCGACCATCGCGCGCAGCCGGCCCCGGCGGGTGCCGAGCGCCCGCAGCAGCGCCATCTCCCGGGCCCGTTCGATCACCGACAGGCCGAGCAGGTTGGCGATGCCGAGCAGCGCGATCACCACGGTGACGGCCAGCATCCCCAGGGAGAGTCCGAGCAGGATGGACAGCACGTTCATGATGTCGCCGCCCTCGGTGATGCCGCCGCCCACCTCCACGCCGGCGTCCCGGGCGGCCACCGCGTTGACGTCCGCGGCCAGGGTCTCCCGGTCGAAACCGGCCGGAGCGATCCCCCAGACCGCGGTCGGCACGGTCCGGACCCCGGCGGCGGCGAGCCGGTCGGCGGCGGCGACACCGAGCAACTGCCCGGTGGTGTCGGCCAGTCGCGAGCCGCGGGCGGTGAAGCGCACGTCACGGTCCTTCACCCGGACCGTGAGCGGCGCGCCGTCGTGCAGGCCGCGGGCGGTCAGGTAGGCGCCGGGCACCAGCAGCACCGGATCACCGGCCGAGGTGGCCAGCTCCGGGGCCAGCCGACCGGCCAGGTCGGCGGGAAGCGCCGCGATCCGGGCCGGCGTGGGTTTGCCCGCCGCCGGGAACGTCGCCGCCGCCGTCGCCACCGTGCCCGTGGTCAGGCCGGTGATCCCGGCCAGCGCCTCGACCGTACGGTCGTCGATCGCCGCGCCGTCGGTGTGCACCCCGGCCGCCACCGGATAGCGCGCCTCCAGATCGGCCTCGACCGTGGCCCGCCCGCTCGCGGAGGCCACGGCCAGCCCGGTGACCAGGGCGGCGCCGACGACCACGGCCATCGTCGCCGACGCCGTCCGCCGGGCGTTCTGCCGGAGGTTGCTGCCGGCCAGACCGGCCGCCACCCCGAGCCGCTCCAGGCCCCGCGCGGCCGGCGGCAGCAGCAGCGCGATGCCCAGCGGCAAGGCGATCAGCAACCCGGCGGCGAGCAGCACCCCGCCGGCCAGGGCGAGCGGCAGCGACGTACCGGCCGCGGCGAGCCCGAGCACGCCCACCGCCAGGACGACCAGGATCAGCCCGATGACCAGGCGACGGCCGCCACGAACCCGTACGGGCAGCGCGTCGGGCACTTCCTGCAGCGCCCGCACCGGGGGAACCCGGGTCGCGCGCCGGGCCGGCGCCCAGGCCGCGACGACCGTGGCGCCCACCCCGGTCAGCACGCAGAGCGCCAGCACGACCGGGTTGACCGCCAGGCCGCCGCCGTTGATGTCGAGCAGGCCGGCCCCGAGGTACCCGAGTCCGACGCCGGCCACCGTGCCGATCACCGCGCCGATGCTGCCGGCGATCGCCGCCTCGGCCAGCACCACCCGGCTCACCTGCCGGCGATGCCCGCCGACCAGCCGCAGCAACGCCACCTGGCGGATCCGCTGGGAGATGATCACCTGGAAGGTGTTCGCGATGACCAGGATCGACGAGAGCAGTGCCACCGCGGCGAACGCCAGCATCAGCACGACCAGCTGGGTGTTGCCGCCGGCGAACCGGGCGGCCGCCGCGTCGGCGGCCTCCGCCGCGTCGGTCGCGGTCGCCCCCGCAGGCAGCGCCCGGCCGACCGCGTCGACGGTCTCGCTCAGGCGGCTCCGGTCGGTCACGGTCAGCAGCGCGGCCGGCGGGGTGTCGCCGCCGAAGAACGCCGCGGGCGCGTAGAACCGGTAGTCCGAACCGGTCAGCGGCCGGAAGCCGAGATCGGCCGAGCCGACCACGGTCACCGTCACCGGCGCGGCCGTGCCCTGCCGGAAGTCGAGCCGGGCGCCGACGCCGACGCCGAGGTCGGTGAGGGTGCGCCGATCGGCGACGACCTCCCCGGCGGCGCTCGGCCAGGTGCCCTCGCCGACGCTGAACCAGCGCACCGACGGGGTCGCCGGGATGCTCTGGACGTTGGCCGATCCGCGGCGGGCACCGCCGAAGACACTGACCGTCCGCGCGTACTGCGGATCGACGCTCTGCACCCCGGTCACCCCGGCCGCCGCCTCGTACCAGTGCGGGTCGCGCACCTGATCACCGGCGTCGAGCACGATGTCCGCTGTGGTCAGCGGGGCGGCCGCGGTGAGTCGCAACCCTTCGTCCGAGGTGCCGGCGAAGGTCGCCGTGGCGGCCAGGAAACCGGTGGCCAGGACGACCGCGGCGACGATCGCGAGGAGTCGGCCGGGATGGGCCCGGACCTGCGACCAAGCCAGTGCGAACGTCATGACGCCACCGTCACCGAGGCCATGACCGACAGGATCGACTCCAGCGTGGGCGCTCGCAGCTCGTCCCAGAGCCGCCCGTCGGCCATGATCAGGACCCGATCGGCGTACGTCGCGGCCGCAGCGTCATGGGTCACCATGATGATCGTCTGGTGGGCCTGCCGGGCGGCGTTCTGCAGCCCGGAGAGCAGCGCCCGGCCGGTGGCGATGTCCAGCGCGCCGGTCGGCTCGTCGGCGAACACCACCGACGGCTGGGTGAGCAGCGCGCGCGCCACCGCGACCCGCTGCTGCTGACCGCCGGAGAGCTCGGCCGGCCGGTGCCCGAGCCGGTCGGCGATCTGCAGCGACGCGGCGATGCGGCGCAACCGGTCGCGGTCGACCGGCCGGCCGGCGAGCCGCAGCGGGAGCGCGATGTTCTGCTCGGCGGTCAGCGTCGGCAGCAGGTTGAACGCCTGGAAGACGAAGCCGACCCGATCCCGGCGCAGATCCGTGAGCGCGCGGTCGTCCAGCCCGGCCAGTGACGTGCCGGCCAGGCTCACCTCGCCCTCGGTCGGCGTGTCCAGGCCGGCGAGCAAGTGCATCAGCGTGGTCTTGCCGGAGCCGGACGGGCCCATGATGGCGGTGAACTCGCCGGTCGCGAAGGAGGTCGACACCCCGTCGACGGCGACCACCGCGGCGTCCCCGGTCCCGTACGTCTTGCGCAGGTTGCGGCAACTGACCATGGAGCTGCTCTTCGTCTGCATCGTCACCGTTGCGACGTTAGGCAAGAGGCGGGCCGCATACATCCCTCCGCGGCATCGCGGCAACCGATACCAAGGTATCGACCTGGTCTGCGGATGGTGCCGCGAGCGCCCGCGATCCTTACTCTGAGAGCGTGGGAAGCTGGGACTCCAGAACGCTGACGGTCGATGCCGTGATCGCCGGGGCCGCGGTCGTGGTGTGTCTGCTGCTCGGGCTGGCCGGTGTCGAGGAGTGGTACTGGTCGGTGCTCGTCTCCGTCGTCCTGGTGATCCGGCGGGCGGCTCCGGTGGTGTTCCTCGCTCTGGTCGCGGCGCTCTCCGGGGTCCACCTGATCTATTCCGGCAGCTTCGCGTTCCCCGGTGACCTGGTCGACCTGCTCGCCGTCCACGCCGTCGCGGGCTACGGGCCGGCCCGGCTGCGGCACCTGGGCCTGCTGCTCGGTGTGGCCGGCAGCCTGCTGGTGACCGGCCGGGCGCTGCACGACGGGTTGCCGTCGTCGGCGACGCTGCCGGCCGCGCTGATCGTCGCGGCCACCCTGGCCGCGTGGTCGACCGGTCTGATGCAGCGGCGGCAGCGGGCCGACGTGCTCGAGGCCGAGCATCGCCGCCGCCTCGCCGAGCAGGACAGCGCGATGCGCGCCCGGCTCGCCACGATCGAGGAACGGACCCGCATCAGCCAGGAGATGCACGACATCATCGCCCACTCGCTGGCCTCGGTGATCGCACAGGCCGAGGGCGGCCGGGTCGCCGCGCGCGCGGACGCGGTGGTCGCCGGCCCGCTGTTCGACCGGATCGCGCAGATCGGCCGCGAAGCGCTCAACGACGTGAAGCGACTGCTGAACTCGATCGACTGCGACCCGCCGAACGACTTCGCGCAGGGGCTGCGCGAACTGCCCGGCCTGCTGAACGGGGTCGCCGCCGCCGGCCTCGACGTGACGCTGGAGGTGGACGGCCCGGAGCAACCGCTGGCCTCCGGGATGGACCTGGCGGTCTACCGGGTGATCCAGGAATCGCTGACCAACGTGCTCAAACACGCCCCGCAGCGGCGGGCGCAGCTCAGCCTGAGATGGGCGCCGACGCGGCTGGAGGTCACCGTGACCAGCCCGGCCGCCGTCCCCGGAGCGCCGCAAGAGGGCCGTGGGCTGTCCGGCATCCGGCAGCGGTGCTCCCTGTTCAACGGCGACTGCGAGATCGTGACCGGCGAGGATTTCAGCGTGGTCACCCGCTGGCCGCTCGCCAGCCCGGACGTGCTGGTCTCATGACCGGGTCACAGATCGACGTCCTGATCGCCGACGATCAGGACCTGGTCCGGACGGGGTTCGCCCTGGTCGTCGACTCCGCCCCGGACATGCGGGTGGTGGCGACCGCCTCGGACGGCGCCGAGGCGGTGCGGCTGACCGCGGAGTTCCGCCCCGACGTGGTGCTGATGGACATCCGGATGCCCCGGGTGGACGGCATCACCGCGGCCCGGGCCATTCTGGACGGTGCCGAGCAGCCGCCGAAGATCGTCGCGTTGACCACCTACGACAACGACGAGTACGCCAGCCGGATCCTGGCCGCCGGTGCCAGTGGATATCTGCTGAAGGACACCACCGCCGAGGGGTTGACCGCGGCGATCCGTACGGTGCACCGGGGCGGCTCGGTCCTGGCGCCGTCGACCACCCATCGCCTGGTGACCGCCCGCCGGCCCGATCCGCCGCGCCCGTCGGCGCTGCTGGCGACGTTCACCGCCCGTGAACGGGAGGTGTTCGACCTGATCGTGGCCGGTGCGAGCAACGCGGAGATCGCCGGCCGGCTGAACCTCGCCGAGGTCACGGTCAAGACCCACGTCGGCCGGGTCCTGGCCAAGATCGGCGTCCGTGACCGGGTCAACGTGGTCATCTGGGCCTATGAGAACGGCGCCGTGCAGGCCTGAGTCACGGCTGCAGAAGGATCTCGGCGGCCAGCGGCAGGTGATCACTTCCGGTCCGCGGCAGGGCGCGCACCCGGCTGACCGTCATCGACCGCGCCAGCACCTGATCGATCCGCGCGACCGGCACCGCCGCCGGCCACGTGAACGCGAAGTCCTCCGGCGGCGGGGAAAGGGTGCGCAGCCCGCGGTCGTACACCGTCGTGTTCAGATCCCCGGCGACGATCAGCCGCGCGGCCGGATCGGCGGCGACCAACTCGTCGAGCCTGCGAGTGCTCTCGTCCCGCCGGGCCGACGCGAACCCCGTGATCCCGATCCGCACCGACGGCAGGTGCACGACGTAGACCGCGACGTCCCCGGCCGGCGTCCGCGCGACCGCTCGCAGGCCGCGGTTCCAGTCCGTACCCAGATCGTGGGGCCGGATGTCGATCGCCTCCGCCCCGGTCAGCGGATGGCGTGACCACAGCCCGACCGTCCCGTGCACGGTGTGGAACGGCAGGTCCCCGGCGAGCACGCGGTCGTAGACGGGCGCGGCCTCCGGCAGCAACTCCTCCAGTGCGACCAGGTCCGGGTGGGCCGCGAGCAGCGCGCGGGCGGTCCCGGCCGGGTCCGGGTTCTCGTCGCTGACGTTGTGCTGCACCACGGTCAGGTCCGGTGTGCCGGTGTCGCGGGGGAGCAGGTAACCGCCGAAAGTGATCAGCCAGGCGAGCGTCGGCAGCAGCGTCGCGGCGAGGCCGAGCAGCGAGCGCCGGGCCAGGGCGAGCAGCAGCACGATCGGCACGACCAGGCCGGTCCAGGGCAGGAACGCCTCGATGAGGCTGCCGTGCGGAACGAAGCGGTGACCGAGGACGACCACGAATGCCAGCACTGCGACCCACAAGATCGGCATCGTGGGATGTTATCTTATTTCGCATGCGAAATAATGAGACGGTACGGATCCCGGTGGCGACCGGCGGCGCCGTCACGGCCACGCTGTTCGCCCCCGAGTCCGCGAGTGCCGTGCTGGTCGTGCACCCCGCGACCGCGACCCCGCAGGGGTTCTACGCCTCGTTCGCCACATACCTGGCCGAGAACGGGATCGCCACCGTCACCTACGACTACCGGGGCACCGGCCGTTCCGGCTCCCCGCGCGACCACCGTGACCTCGGCATGCGCGACTGGATCGGCGTCGACGCCCCGGCCGTCGCGGCGTGGGCGGCGCAGCGCTTCCCGGGCCTGCCCCGGCTGGCCGCCGGTCACAGCCTCGGCGGGCACGTGATCGCGCTCGGCGCGGCCGGTACGGACCTGACCGCCTCCATGATCGTCGCCTCGCACATCGCCGCGCTGCGCACCATCCCGAGCCGGCTCGAGCGGATCCGGGTGCGCGTCATGCTGCACGTGCTCGGCCCGGCCCTCGGCCGCCTGCTCGGTTACGTGCCGGCCAGGAGCCTGGGCCTGGGCGAGGATCTGCCGGCCGCCGCCATGCTGGAGTGGGGCGGCTGGGCGCGCATGGAGAACTATTTCTTCGACGACCCGTCGATGCGCGCCCGCGAGCGGTCCGCCACCCTGACCGGGCCGGTCCTGGCCGTCGGCACGTCCGACGACCCGTGGTCCACCCCGGCCCAGACGGACGCCCTCACCAGCCATCTGACCAGCGCCGTCGTGGAGCGGCGGACCTACACGCCGGCCGACGCCGGGGTCCCGATGATCGGCCACCACGGGCTGTTCCGGCGCACCGTGCGCGACACGATCTGGCCGGAACTGCTGGCCTGGTTGCACGTCCACGCGGCGAAGGCGACAAGATGACCGCGTGCGTCTGCCTCGCCTGATCTTTCTGCTCTTCAACGCCGACCGTGCCGTCCGGCGCTGGATCGACGCCCGTTCCGGTGACACCGGGATCGGCGCGTCCGGCGCCGGCGTGCTGTTCTACCTCGCCGGGCACGAGAATGCCCTGATCGGCGACGTGACCGCGGCCCTCGGCGCGTCCCCGTCCGGTATGAGCGGCCTGGTCAACCGCCTGGAACGTGGCGGTTACGTGTCCCGTTCCCCGGACCCGGCCGACGCCCGGGCCGTCCGCCTCGCGCTGACCCCGCGCGGACACCAGGCCGTGACCCGCGCCCGGGAACTCGTCGACGACCTGAACGACCAGCTCACGGCCGGTTTCGACGAGGCCGAGATAGCCGTCGTCCAGCGCTGGCTGGAGCACGTGACGCGGGTGTCCGTGCAGCGTGAGGAGCGACTCGGTTAGCGTCCGGTGATCGGCTAAACCCCACGGGCGGACCGCCGAACTGTGGTGTCGCAAGGCACCACCGCAACCGACCCGCCCTTGAGGAGACCCATGGCTGACTCCGTCGTCTTCGACCAGATCCCCGTCGTTCGCGCCATCGGCCGCGGCACCACCTCGCTGGCCGCTTTCCACGACGCACTGGTGACCATGGAGTGCGGTTTCTACAACCTCGTCCGGCTCTCCAGCGTCATCCCGCCGGGCACCGCCGTCGACCCGAGCGGCAAGGCGCCCGTCCCCGTCGGGGCGTGGGGCGACAAGCTCTACTGCGTCTACGCCGAGCAGCACGCCAGCCAGCCCGGCGAGGAGGCGTGGGCCGGCATCGGCTGGGTCCAGCGCCGCGACGGCCAGGGCGGCCTCTTCGTCGAGCACGAGGGCACCAGCGAGGCGTTCGTCCGCGAGCAGATCAAGGCCAGCCTCCGCGACCTGGTCAAGGGCCACGAGGACGAGTTCGACGGCCCGGACTACGTCGTCCACGGCGTCGTCTCCGACGGCGAGCCGGTCTGCGCGATGGTGCTCGCTCCCTATGAGACCGCGGCGTGGCGGGGCGTCCGTGCCACCGACCCGCCCGGCATGAACTGATCAACAAGGATCAAAGGCCTCGCCCTGGCTCTCGGGGCGAGGCCTTTTCCCATTCCGAGGATCAACTTCAAGATCTTCATGTCCCATCTCCGCTGTGGTCGCCGACCGTCGCTCCCGCGGGGACCCTTCCGGGCCTCGCAGGGCCGTGGCCGGCCCAGAACGCGAGGCCCGCAAGGGCGACGTCCGTGGGTGGTCGCGGTCAAGGCACAAAACCCGGTGGGGTCACCCATGGTGGTTGAAATCCCGGTCCGGCCCGTACCACGCCCCGTGGTCTGATGTGATGCTCCGATGATGGGTGCGGTGGTCATTGCTCTGAGCATCTGGGCGGCATCAGCCGCGGCGTTCCTGCTGCTCTCCTCCCCGGCGCGCACACCCAGCATCCGGGCCTGGCGCACCGCCCCGCTCCTCACCGCCGGCTTCGCCCTGCCCCTGGCCGCCGCCCACGCCCGCGGCGACGACCCCGCCGTCACGTCCCTGCTGGTGGCAGCCGTGGCCTCCGCCGCCGTACTGCTCTACCTGCGACTGATCCATACTCGATCGTTGTGACGACCAGGACACCCCGCCTCGAGATCGAATACTGCACCCAGTGCCGCTGGCTGCTCCGCGCCGCGTGGCTCGCCCAGGAACTGCTCACCACGTTCCCCCGCGACCTGGGCGAGGTGGCCCTGGTCCCCGGCATCGGCGGCGTCTTCGAGATCCGCCTCGACGGCGAGATCCTCTGGAACCGCAAACCCGACGGCTTCCCCGACCTTGCCCAGCTCAAGCGCCTCGTCCGCGACCGCGTAGCCCCGGACCGCGACCTCGGCCACTCCGATCACCAAACCCCCGACGCCCGCTGACCCGCTCCCGGCCGCCCGCTCCCGGTCGCCCGTTCCCGCTGACCCGCTCCCGGCCGCCCGCTCCCGGCCGCCCGTTCCCGCTGGCCCGTTCCCGCTGGCCCGTTCCCGCTGGCCCGCTCCCGCTGACCCGCTCGCGGTCGCCCGCTCCCGGCCGCCCGATCGTGCCCGTCTCTCGGCCCGCCGCCGCCGCGAAAGTTCGCGAAGCCGATGCCGGGAGACCGAGCCGCGTGGCCCGCTCTCCCGGCCGGTTCTCATGGTCGTCGTTCCGCCTTGAGTACGCCCATGAGAGCCGGCCGGGACCCTGAGTCGCGCTGCTGCCGTGCCCTGTGCGGAGCTCGCGTCCAGCGGGCCGAGCGGGTGGCTTCGGCCGAGCGGGGGACCTGGCC
Organism: Actinoplanes sp. NPDC020271; assembly: GCF_044388125.1. NCBI lineage: Bacteria > Bacillati > Actinomycetota > Actinomycetes > Micromonosporales > Micromonosporaceae > Actinoplanes > Actinoplanes sp. NPDC020271. The sequence goes on along the minus strand of NZ_JBIRWQ010000001.1, from coordinate 43,477 downwards.
GAGCGGGTGGCTTCGGCCGAGCGGGGGACCTGGCCGAGCGGGTGGCTCCGGCGGCCCGGGCAACGCGGGCGCCGCGGGTGGCGGGGCTACAGGTCGGGGCTGTCGGCGGGGGCCATGATGCGGAGCGCGTTCGGATCGACGGCGATGCGCATCGGCGTGGTGCCCCGCGGTTCGCCGTCGACTTCGACGGCCACGGGACGGTCGGTTTCCAGCCAGAGTTCGCGGACGGCGAGGAACGGGCGTTCGTGCAGGGTTCGCCGATGCCCGGTCGCCGCGTTCCGGGCCGTCTCGCGCAGCAGCTCGCGCCGGGTGGCCCCGCCGACCGGGTAGGCGACCAGCAGCCGGTCGTCGGCGTGCGCGTCCGCGGTGATCGGCCGGCCGGCGTGGAAGCCGCCGTTGGCGACGTACACCTGGTGGGTGTGGAATCGCAGTTCACGCCCGTCGGCCCGGATCGTGGCGCGGACCGGCCGGTGGCGGGCGAGCAGTCCGAGGGCGGTCATCGGGTAGGCGAGCCGCCCGGCGACCCGTTTCAACCGGGGCGGCGCGCTGATCATCACTTCGGCGGAGAGTCCGATGCCGACGTGGTTGGTGAACGGCACGTCCCCGGCCATGCCCAGGTCCACGTCGATCACCTTGCCGTCGACGAGGGTGGCGATGGCGGCGTCGAGGTCCGGCTCGATCCGTACCGTCCGGGCGAAGTTGTTGGTGGTGCCGAGCGGCAGCAGGCCGAGGGCGACGTCCTGGTGGGCGAGCATGCGCCCGGCGGTGCTGATCGTCCCGTCGCCGCCGCCGGCGATCAGCAGGTCGGGCTGCAGGCCGAGCGCTTCGGTGATCAGGTCGTCGAGCCCGCCGGACTGTTCCAGCGCGTACGCCCCGAGCAGCTCGAATCCCGCCGCGGCCAGCCGTTGCCGGGCCTCGTCGTAGAGCAGCCGCCCCCGCCGCGACCGCGTGTTGACGACGAGCACTGCCCGCCGGTCGCGCCGGATGTCCGCACTGTGCTCCTGTTTGGTCCGCACCCGACGACCCTATCCGGAGTGACCGTCCGGCCCGTGGGGACGACGATGCCCCGCCGGCCGGGAAGCCGCGGGGCATCGGGGGTGGTGCAGGGTCAGCTGTTGGAGATGAACGCCGGGTGTGTCAGCAGGAAGCTGTCGATCTGATCCTTCTTGATCGACTTCAGCAGGGCCATGCTGTCCTCGCTGAGGATCTCGACGCTGCCCGAACCGGGTACGTTCTGCGAGTTCAGCTTGCCGGCGTTGGTCTTGATGGTGATCAGCTTCTCCGGCTTGAGGGTGCGCATCGACAGCGCCCAGTCGGCCAGGTCGACGCCGCCGTTGTCGACCGTCATCGACTTGCCGAACGCGGTGAGCAGCTTCGGCAGCTTGGTCGGGGAGTCCAGCCCGTCCTTCAGCGCCTGGTTGATGATCGCCTTGAAGAACTGCTGCTGGTGCCGCTGGCGACCGTAGTCCAGCGAGTTGTCCTCGAGCAGGTCACGCTGGCGGACGAAGTCCAGGGCCTGGCTCGGGTTGAAGCACTGGTTGCCCTTCTTGTACGTGTTCGGCGTGACGCCCGCGATCTTGTGGTTGATCGTGCCGTCCGAGTTGATCACGTACGGCTTGGCGGTCTGACCGTTCTTGTCCTTGCCGAGGTGGATCGACTTCGTCGTGGTGTCCACGTACATGCAGACGCGGCCCAGCACGTTCACCACGTCCCGGAAGCCCTGGAAGTCGATGATCGCGCCCGCGTCCGGCGTGATGCCGGTGAGCTCCTTGACGGTCATCGTGAGCAGCTCGAAGCCGTGCTTCAACGCCTCGTTGCCCTCGAGCCCGCGGGTACCGAAGGCGAACGCCGCATTGATCTTGGTCTTGCCGCCGCCCCACTTCTGCTTCCCGTTGTCATACGCCGGGATGTAGACGTAGCTGTCACGGGGGAGTGAAATCATGTAACCGCTGCTGTGGTCCTTGTTGATGTGCAGCAGAATGATCGAGTCCGACCGCAGTGGCTCCCCGTTGGTCTGGTCGGGGCGCTGGTCGATGCCGACGAGCAGGAGATTCTTCGCGCCGTCGAGGTTCGCGTTCTTCTTCTCCTCCTCCGGCTTCGTGGAGCCGAGCAGGGACTCCTGACCGACCTTGGAGGTGGCGGCGGCGACCGTCGCGTTGAGGCCGATCGCACCGCCGCCCCCGGCGACCAGCAGCAACGAGCCGGCGACCACGGTCCAGAATGCCCAGCGCGGCGTACGGCGTCTGCGCTTGCTGGTCTTACGCAAGGGGTCTCCTCACATCGGGGCGGTGGATCCGCCCCTGGCAATCTAGGACGGTCGTTCCACCCATGAAGACGGGCGCCGCAGCCGGAAAGATTGCCTTCGGAAACTAGATTTTTGCTGTCTTTTAGGTTACGAGAAGGTGAACGTCGCGCTGGTGCGCGCTTCGTCGCTGGCTGTTGCTTCCCCCGCGCACCCCCACGAGACACCTTCCGTTAACCTTCGCACCACCAGAACCACCTACGGTCCACACGGCCCCGGGCCCCCGAGGTTCCGACAAAGTTGCCCAAAGCGAGTCGCCATGTCCTCAGAGCCGGATGTCAGTGTCGTCATACCGACGTGTAACCGCCCGGAGCTGGCTGCTCGTGCGGTGCGCAGCGCGCTCGGGCAGACCCATCAGAACCTCGAGGTGATCGTCGTCGTCGACGGCCCCGACGAGGCGACCGCGGCGGCACTGGGAGCGATCGGTGATCCACGTCTCAGTGTGATCGTCCTGCCCGAGCGCGGCAAGGCCCCGAACGCGAGGAACACCGGCGCCCGGGCTGCTCGCGGGCGGTGGACGGCGATGCTCGACGACGACGACGAGTGGCTCCCCACCAAGATCGAGCGGCAGCTGGAGCTGGCCGCGGCCGCGACCGTGGAGTCCCCGGTGATCGCCTGCCAGATGATCAGCCGGACGCCGCGCGCCGACACCGTCATGCCGCGCCGGTTGCCCGAGCCGGGCGAGCCCATCAGTGAGTATCTGCTGGTCAGGCGTGGTCTGTTTTATGGCGACGGGTTCGTGCAGACCTCGTGCATCATGGCGCCGACCGCACTGTGGCACAAGGTGCCGTTCACCGTCGGCCTGCGTCGCGCGCAGGAGCTGGACTGGACGCTGCGGGCGATGCGCGAGCCGGGCACCGCGCTGCTCTACGTCCCCGAGCCGCTGGTCCTCTGGCACCAGGACGAGAACCGGGACCGGATCAGCCTGGAGAACCCGTGGCGCGAGCAGCTGGAGTGGCTGCGCGGCAACCGCGAGCTGTTCACCCCGCGCGCCTACGCCGCGTTCACGCTCAGTGTCCTCAGCTCGATGGCCGCGCCGACACGGGACGCGAAACTCTTCCGTGAGCTGCTCGCCGAGGCCCGCGAGCACGGCGACCCGGCCGCCGTCGACTACCTTACGCACATGCAGATCTGGGCCCTCCCGCCGAGCGTCCGGCACCGCCTGCGCGACGCCGTGGTCAGCCGCGGGAACAAGAACAGCGACAATGCCGGCTGACCGTCGCGTCGCGATCTGGCGCAGCGCCATGCTGCCCGGTTCCGAGACGTTCGTCCGCAATCAGGCCGACGCGCTGACCCGCTGGTCCCCGGTCTACGTCGGCGCCACCCGGCACGAGTCGGTGCTGGCCCGCCCCGACGACGTGATCGCCTTCCCGGGCGGCAAGGGGTTCCTGCGACTGCGACTCACCGGGACGTCTCCGCAACTTCAGAAGACGCTTTCCGGCGTACGGCCGAATCTGGTTCATGCCCATTTCGGGGGTGACGGATGGCTGGTGAGTCACTCCGCCCAGCAGCTCGGCGTGCCCCTGATCGTCACCGTGCACGGCCACGACGTGACCCGGCAGCCGTCCAGCCCCGGCGCGAAAGGTCTCCGCTACCGCCGCAACCTGCAGTCCGTCTTCCAGCGGGCGTCGCTGGTCGTCGCGGTCTCCGAGGTGATCCGCGGCCAGGCGGTGAAGTGGGGTGCCGACCCGGCGAAGGTGCGGGTGCACTACACCGGCATCACCGTCCCGCCCGAGGAACCGCCGCGGCCTAAACAGTGGGACGTGGTCTTCATCGGCCGGTTCGTCGCCAAGAAGGGCGTCGACGACCTGCTCACCGCGCTGGCGAGCGTCGAGCCGCGGCCCCGCGCGCTGCTGATCGGCGACGGCGAGCTGCTGCCGGCCATGCGCGCCCGGGCCGAGGAGCTCGGCGTGGACGTCACGTTCGCCGGTAGTCAGAGCCCGGAGCAGGTGAGACGCCACCTGCTCGAGTCCCGCCTGCTGGCCTGCCCGTCGAAGACCGCGCCGGACGGGGACACCGAGGGCCTGCCGACCACGATCCTGGAGGCGGGCGCGCTCGGTCTGCCGGTGGTCGCGACGCGGCACAGCGGCATCCCGGAAGCGGTTGTCGACGGCGAGACCGGCCTGCTCAGCCCGGAGGCGGACCCGGCCGCGCTGGCCGCGTCGCTGACCCGGCTGCTGGCCGACGAGGAGTTGCAACGGCGGCTCGGCGAGCAGGCGCGCAAGCACGTCACGGCGCATTTCGACCTGGTCGAGCAGACCCGGCGGCTCGAGGAGATCTACGACGAGGTCGCAGCCCGGGGCCGGGCATGATCTGCCCGCACTGCGGCTCGCCGGCCGCGCCGACGGTCGGTACCTGCCCGGGGTGCGCGCGGCCGGTCTCGGCCCCGGCGGCGCCGCTGCCGGATCCGCTGACCGAGCCGGTCTTCCCCGCGTCGGGGTACAGCGTGCCGGTCGACCCGTTCACCGGCCCGACCACCGGTGATCCGTTCCAGACTCCGGCGCCGGCCGCGACCGAGCCGTTCCCGCCGGCTCCGCAGCCCTACACGCCGCCGGCGCAGTACAGTCCGCCGCCCGGCCGGCCCTACCCGGGTCAGCCGCCGTATCCGGGTCAGCCGCCGTATCCGGGTCAGCAGCCCTACCCGGGGCAGCAGCCCTACCCGGGGTACAAGCAGGCGAACACCCAGACCCTGAGCATCCTCGCCTACGCACTGGGCGCTTTCGGAATCCTGGTCGGCAGCCCGCTGATCTCCATCGTCGGCCTGGTCCTCGCGAACTTCGCCAAGCGCCGCAACGAGCGCAACGCCCGCGTCGCGATCCGCGTCGTCGCCGGGCTGGTGATCGTCGCCCTGGTGGTGAGCGCGTGGAGCCGTACCGTCAGATTCTTCTGATCTGCCCCGGCGCCCCGGGCGCTGGACTGTGACGCGAAAGGATGTCCGCCGACCCGGACGGTAAGTACTGTCGGGCTCATGGGCGAACATTTCGATCTTGTCGTGCTGGGCGCCGGTCCGGGTGGATATGTCGCGGCGATCCGCGGCGCGCAGCTCGGCCTCTCCACCGCGATCGTCGAGGAGAAGTACTGGGGCGGCGTCTGCCTCAACGTCGGCTGCATCCCGTCGAAGGCGCTGCTGCGCAACGCGGAGCTGGCGCACATCTTCCACCACCAGGCCCAGACGTTCGGCATCGAGGGAAAGGTGACCTTCGATTTCGGCGTCGCGCACCAGCGCAGCCGCGCGGTCGCCGACGGCCGGGTCAAGGGTGTGCACTTCCTGATGAAGAAGAACGGGATCACCGAGATCCAGGGGCGGGGCGAGTTCACCGACGCGCACACCCTGCGGGTCGGCGACCGGACGATCACGTTCGACAACTGCATCCTGGCCACCGGCGCCGGCACCCGGCTGATCCCGGGGACCAGCGTCACGGGGCGCGTGGTGACGTACGAGGAACAGATTCTCGATGCTGATCTTCCGGACCGCATCGTGATCGTCGGCGCCGGTGCGATCGGCGTCGAGTTCGCCTACGTGCTGCGCAACTACGGCGTCGACGTGACGATCGTCGAGTTCCTCGATCGGATGCTGCCGCTGGAGGACGAGGACGTCTCCAAGGAACTGCTCCGGCAGTACCGCAAGCTCGGCGTCGACGTGCGCGTCGGCACCAAGGTCGAGAGCATCGAGGAAGGCGCCGACTCGGTCCGCGTCACCGTCTCCAAGGGCGGGAGATCCGAGGTCATCGAGGCCGACAAGGTGCTGCAGGCGATCGGGTTCAAGCCCAACATCGAGGGGTACGGTTTGGAGCGCACCGGCGTCGGCATCTCCGACCGGGGCGCGGTCGAGATCGACGAGTTCTGCCGGACGAACGTGCCCGGCATCTACGCCATCGGTGACGTCACCGCGAAGCTGATGCTGGCCCACGCCGCCGAGTCGATGGGCATCGTGGCCGCCGAGACGATCGCCGGCGCGGAGACGATGGCGCTCGACTATCGGATGATCCCGCGCGCCACCTACTGCCAGCCGCAGGTCGCCAGCTTCGGGTGGACCGAGGCGCAGGCCCGCGAGCAGGGCTTCGACGTGAAGGTGACGAAGTTCCCGTTCACCGCGAACGGCAAGGCGCACGGCCTCGGCGACGCGACCGGCTTCGTGAAGATCCTCAGCGACGCCGAGTACGGCGAGCTGCTCGGCGCGCACCTGATCGGGCCGGACGTGACCGAGCTGCTGCCCGAGCTGACCCTGGCCCAGCAGTGGGACCTGACCGTCAACGAGGTGGCCCGCAACGTGCACGCGCACCCGACGCTCGGCGAAGCGGTCAAGGAGGCCGTCCACGGTCTCGCCGGCCACATGATCAACTTCTGACGCCGGTCACCCGGGGTCCGGCCGTCGGGCCCCGGGGACGTACCGCGATCGCGGTACGCCGGAATGCCTTCCCAGGGATGACGACGGGCCACGATCGGTCCGGAACCCTGGGAAGCGTGACCCTGACCGTTGAGCAAGCCGCCCCCGCGCGGCGGCGCTGGCTGGGCTACCTGGCGTTCGTGCTGGTCGCGATCGTGGCGGTGGTGACGCTGCGCGGGCGGCTGCCCGGGCCGGCAGAGTTCCTCGGGGCGCTGCGGGCCGCCGACTGGCGGTGGGCGGTGACGGCGCTCGCGGCGGGAGTGTTGTCCCAGGTCGCGTACGCGGAACAGCAGCGGCGGCTGCTCGCCGCGTTCGGGGTGCGGGTTCCGCCTCGGCGGGCGGTGGCGATGACGTACGTCCGATCGGCGCTGAGCATGGCCCTGCCCGCGGGGTCGGCGGCCTCGGCGGCGTACGCCTTCCAGCTCTATCGCCGGCATGGCGCCACCTCGGCGATCTCCGCGACCGCGACGCTGATCTCGACGGTCGTGACGGTGGTGTCGCTGGCGCTGCTCTACGCCGCGACGTGGTCCCTTCCGGCGACAGCGGGGGCCGTTCTCGCCGCCTTGCTGTTCTGGCTCTACCGGAGGATCCGCGGCCCGGTCCCGGCCCGTTCTCCCCAGCCGCCCGCCACCCGTTCTCCCCAGCCGGCCGCCGCTGCTCGTTATTCTCGGCCGGCCGCTGCTCTGGTGGAGCGGCTGGTCGCAGGCCTGCGGGCCCGGCCGGCGCGGTGGCCGTCAGTTACCCAGGCCCTGCGGGATGCCCGATCCGTCGAGGTTCGCACCTGGTTCACCGTCACCCTGGCCGGCGTGGTCAACTGGCTGCTGGACATGGGTTGCCTGCTCTTCGCGGCCGACGCACTGCACGCCGAACTCGGCTGGAGCCGCCTGGCCCTGATCTACCTGGCCGTCCAGGTGGTCCGGCAGATCCCGCTCACCCCGGGCGGGATCGGCCTGATCGAGACCAGCATGCTGGCGGGGCTGATCGCCGCCGGTACCCCGCAGGGCACCGCCGCCGCGATCGTCCTGATCTACCGCCTGATCTCGTTCTGGCTGATCCTGCCCAGCGGGCTCGCCGCCCACCTGACGTTGCGCCGCACTCTCCCCACCCCGAGCCCCTGACCGCCGGCGCGCCACCACTCCTCAGCTTCCGCCGCCGGTCGGCTGCGGGAGATCCTTCAGCACCGGGGACACCGATGGTGCCCAGCCGGTTCGGGTCGGCGGGCGTGGGAGGTGCTCCGGGGAGGGCGGGGTCAGGGGCGGTCGAACTGGTGGAGGACGGCGCCGAGGCCGAGTGTCAGGGCCGGGCCGGGCAGACGGGAGTCGAGGCCGTATCGCCGGCCGGGGTTGTCCCGATCGACCAGGTCCCGCCAGAGCCCGGTCACCGGATCGTCCGTCCCCGGCATTTCGTGACCGCCCGCCCCCGGCAGTTCGTGTCCGGCGGCCCCCGGCATCTCATGCCCGGCGGCCCCCGGCATCTCATGCCCGGCGGCCCCCGGCAGTTCGTGGCCGAGCGCGCCTGGCAGGTCGTGGCCGGCGGCGTGGAGCAGGTCGGCCAGGTCGTTCTGCTGGCGGAGCCGCTGCTCTTCGAAGATCCGGCTCCACTGCAGCAGTGAGATCGACCCTTCCACGGTGTCCGGCACCGATTCGTCGAGCATCGGCAGGGGCCGGGCCGCCGCCCAGGCCGCCAGGTGCGCCCCGGTCACCGTGCCGGGGTCGTCGTCGCGGCTGCGCGCCAGTGCGTACGAGAGAAGGGCTGTGGTTTCGACCAGCAGATGCTGGACCGGGATGTGCGCGGGCGGGTCCAGCCACCAGTGGTCGGCCTCGAGCAGGTCGGCGGTGTGCCGGGTCGCGGCCCGCCACCAGCCGTCGTCGCCGGCGGCCAGGGCGTCGGTGTAGGACCACAGGAAGGTCACCCTTCCGTGCCTACCAGCGGCATTTGACACGAGTCAATCACGCTGAGGAATGGTGACGACCGCGATCACCGGAGTTCCCGTGCCGGACGGCCGCCGTCATTCAGCTTCGCGACACCGAGCGGGGGCGCCGCCGTCCGCCGTAGAGGTGGACCCGGTGGTCGGTGTCGTGGTCGGGGCTACTCCTTTATGAGCGGACCCGCTGCAGGGCGGGCTTGAGGACGCGACGGGCGGCCTTCCACAGCCACGTCTTCTTGTACCGCGGCACCGGGGTCGAGTTCTCCGGCGACCGGCGGGGCCTCGGGATCTTCGGCGGGGCGGTGACCCGGGCGTACGTCGTCCCGGTCGGCTCCGTGACGGTGCCGGGTTCCAGCATCGTCGACGCGACCGCCAGGTAGGTGAACTGCCGCAGGATGTTCTCCGGCGACTTGTCCGTCTGCACGACGGTGGCCAGCGTCTTCACCACCTGGTCCCGGTTGATCAGCTGGGCGATCGGGCCCTGGGCCGTGTCCACCAGGTCGGAGATCGCCTTGATGCCGTCGCCGTCCCAGATCCGGGTGGCGGTGCTCGCGCCGGTGAACGCGGTGACGAACGGGACGTCGGCCCACTCCGGGACGAACCGCTTGATCAGGCTGGTGTGCAGCAGGAATTCGCTCTTCTGCCGCGCGGTCACCCCGAACGTGGCGGCGACGAAGCCGGGTGACAGGAACGGGGTGACACTGCCGATGAAGTACGCCGAGGAGTACCACCGCCGGACCCGCTCGACGAGATAGCCGTAGTCGACCAGGTGCAGGTCGTTGAGCCCGAGCCCGCGGGCGTGGTCGAACAGCGCGGTGACCCGGGCGCGTTCCGCGTCGATCACCTCGGGGGCGACGCCGTTCTTCGGCACGGCGCTGGTCAGGCGGCCCAGCACCTCGTCCTCCGGCGAGCGGCCCTCGACCTTGGGGTACCAGTAGCCGGTGGCGAGCTCGCCGCCGACGCCGCTGAAGTTGACCGCGGTGAGCTCCTCCGGGAGCCGGGTGTCGACGGCCGGCCGGATCGTGTAACTCGACGGGAACTGGAAGTCGTACCGCTGCAGCAGCTTCTCGGTGCGTTCGACCAGGCCGGCGGCGAGCACATTGGCCGGCAGACCGGTCTTGGTCAGCCGGTGCTCCGGTTGCAGGCCGCGCTCGTCGCGCAGGATCTGCATCAGGCGCAGGGCGGTCTCGCCCTCGACGGCGGTGTCGTCGTTGGTGTGGAACTTCGGCATGTGCCCGGTCGCGATCAGCGAGGACGCGATGAGGCGCGAGTCCTTGCCGCCGGACAGGCCGAGGCCGATCGGGCCGTCGTACAGGCCGCGGATGCTGGCGGCGGTGCTGCGGAACGACTCCGCGGCCAGGTCCAGCGACTCCTCGACGGGCCGGCCCTGACCCGCGAAGCCCGCCATCACGATGTCGTCCACGGTGTACCGGGTCTCGCTGCCGAGCTCCCACCCGCCGGTGTCGCGGTGCCGGGCGGTGACCCGCTGGCCGGGCTGCAGCAGCCGGGTGCCGCGCACCGGTGACAGGTCGGCGCCGAAGAACGCGCTCACCGCGTAGGAGCGCCAGCCCTCCAGATCGGGCTCCACCTTGCCGTAGAGGAAGGTGGCGAGCAGGCTGGGCCGGCTGCAGAACGCGGTGATGCCGTCGGCGGTCCCGGTGAACAGCCGGGCCATGCCGAGCCAGTCCTGCTGGATCACGACACGCCGGTCGCCGTCGAGCGCGATCAGGGCGAACGGCGGGGTCACGTCACGGTGGATGTCCGCGCCGCCGAGCAGGTCGCGGGCCAGGGCGACCGGCCCGGTGGTCGTCACGCCGACCGGCAGGCCCAGCGACAGCGCGGTGACCGGGCCCTCGGTGGCGACCAGGGGCCACTTGTAGTGGCCCGGCCCGGCGGTGGTCAGGAACGTGATGCCCCAGTCCTCACCGCCGAAGTCGTGGCGGACGTACGAGTCGGGCACGACGCCGGCCACGGAGGCGTCGAAGCGTTCCCGGGCTGCGCGGATCGCCCCTTCGGGCAGGCGACGGTCGGCGAACCAGGCGAGTGCGACGTACATGTTTCCCCCGTGAACCGAATTCGAGAACGGCTCACCATAGGGGATCCACAGGAAACCCGAACACCCGGAATGGTCACGGGAGGGTCACGATGAGAGCTGTTCTCACGACGTACGCGGGAAACGGTGCCGGGGGTGAAGACGTCAGCGGCGGAGGTTGTGGACGCCGAGCGCGCGATCGAGCAGCTTGAAACGGAACGCGGCGGTCAGCGACAGGAACCACAGGAGCAGCGCCGGTGGCACGATCGCGGCGACCGGGCGGGCCGGCCCGATCAGCCCGAAGTAGGTCCAGAGCGCCGGGACGTTGATCACCACCAGGAAGACCATGATCAGGCCGCCGACCAGGATCGCGGGCCGTTTGTCGTCGGTCGGCGGGGTCCAGGCGGCGAAAAGGCGGCTCGGGGGCGCCAGGAACAGGATCATGATGAACGACGCGAAACAGAAGAACGTCGACAGGCCGGTCTGCGCGGCGATCGTGGCCGAGGCGGTCGCGAAGTCCGTATCGGTGCCGTAGTGCAGGCCGGTGTATCGCTCGAACTCGTGGATGACCTCGGCCGGCGTGCGCCCGGAGCTGAAGCCGAGCGAGATCACCTCGTAGAGCGCGGTGTAGACGGTGGTGCCGACCCCGGCCGTGATGATCGACGCGGGCAGGACGAACCGGGCCATGCTCTTGAACAGCATCTTGTCCGGCGGGACGGGCTTGGCCCAGAACGTCAGGAAGAACGTCGGCACCCCGACCGTGAACAGCGTGAGACCGACCTGCGTCGGCGAGTACGGAAACCCCAGCCCCAGCATCGTCACCGCCAGGATCACCAGGCCCTGGCTCGCGACGCGCGCCATGAAGACGTAGAGCGACATCCCGATCCCGTTGATGATCCGCCGCCCCTCCTCCTGCGCCGGGGGCAGCACCGCGAACGAGTCGTCGACCAGCACGATGTCGGCCACGTCCCGGGTCACCGGGCTGCCGCTGCGCATCGCCACGCCGACGTGCGCCTGCTTGAGCGCGCGGGCGTCGTTCACGCCGTCACCGATCATCGCGACGTACCGCCGCTGCCGTCGCAGTGACCGGACGATCCGCTCCTTGTGCTCGGGCGCGACCCGGCCGAACACCGTCGTCCGGGCGACCACCGCGTCCAGTTGCGCGTCGTCGAGCCCGTCCAGGTCGGCGCCGGGAACGGGCTCGCCCGCGTCCAGCCCGGCCCGGTCCGCGATCGCGGCCACGGTTCGCGGATCGTCACCGGAGAGCACCTTCAGGTCGACGCCGCCACTACGGAACTTGCGGACCGTGCCGGAGACCTCGGGACGCAGCTCGTCGCCGAGCGCGACCAGGCCGTACGGCTCGAGCATGGGCAGTTCCGGCTTCTGTTCCGCGTCCCGCAGCGGTGCGCCGGACACCTCGGCCCGCGCCAGCAGCAGCACCCGCAGGCCACGGTGGGTCCGCTCGGCGATCAGCTCCGGCGGCAGCGGCTTGCGCAGTCGCGGAGCCAGGGCGTCCGGGGCGCCCAGCACCCACGTGTCCTCGTCGGTGACCAGGCCCGACCAGCGCAGCGACGACGCGAACGGCACCTCGTCGCGCACCTCCCACACCGGGCCGGCCAGCTCGGCGGCGAGCGCCAGCACGGTCAGGTTGGGCGTGGTCACGTTGTGCGCCACGCCGCCCAGGGCGTGCGCGACCTCGGCGTACTCCCGCTCGCCGACCGGCACGATCTCGTCGACGGCCAGGTGCCCGGTGGTCAGCGTGCCGGTCTTGTCGGTGCACACCACATCGACGTTGCTCACCGACTCCACCGCGTTGACCTGCTGCACCAGGGCGCCGGCCCGCCCGATCCGGACGGCACCGGCGGTGTAGGCGAGAGCGATCAGGAAAAACAGCCCGTACGGCACCAGCCCGGACAGCACCGCGGTGATCTGCACGACTCGCAGCAGCGTGAACCCCTCGATCGCCGCCTGCGCCAGGATCGCCCCGCTCATCAGCGTGGTCAAGACCATGACCAGCCGCACGATGAACTCGATCCGGCGCTGCAACGGCGTCTTGTCGGTGGTCGACCGACGCGCCTCCGCGGTCAGCCGCCCCGCGTAACTGTTCACCCCGACATCGCGCGCCAACTGTCGGCCCTCGCCCGAGACGCAGAGACTGCCTGACCGCAAATCATCACCGGGCTGCTTGGCGACCGGATCCGACTCGCCGGTCAGCAGCGACTCGTCCGCCTCGACCTGGCCGCCGTCCAGCAGCGGGCCGTCGACCACGATCTGATCGCCGGCGCGCACGTGGAGGACGTCACCGCGTACCACTTCGTCGGGTTGGACGGCTTTCTCCACGCCGTCGCGGATGACCGTGACCGCGCCCCGATCCAGCAGCTGAAGGCGGTCCAGCTTCCGCTTCGCCCGGATCTCCTGGGCTGCGCTGATCATCGCGTTGATCAGACCGAGTCCGACACTGATCAGGGCGTCGCTGTAGCGCTGCAAGGTCAGCAGGGCCACGCCGATCACGAACAGGATGATGTTGAAGAACGAGAAGACATTCGTCCGCAGGATCTCCGCGTAGCTCCGCGAACCGCCTTTGACCTGCGTGTTGGCTTCCCCGCGCCGCTTGCGGTCGGCCGCCTGCGCCGCGGTCAGGCCGTCGATCGGGGCCGCCAGCACGTCCTGCTCCATCCCGAGATCGTCCCACCCCAAACCATTCCAAAAACCCTTTTCCTGTACGTGTTCTCGGCGCCCGCCGGCACACCTCCGGACTTGTCCCCCGTCCACCCGCGCCGCCTCCGCTCCCTTCCCGCCGGCCCCGCGCCCCCCGGCTGCCGCTGGGAGCTGTTCCGGCGGCCGGGCTGGTTCTTGGGTAAATCGGCTGGCCGGGGGAGAGACGCGGTTAAGGTGAGGAAATGCAGATTATTCGGCATAAAACGGTCAAAGCGGTACTTGGGCTGCCGCTCGTGTTCGCGGTGACAGCCGGCCCCGCGCAGGCCGCCACCGGAGACGGAGCTCGGCCGGAGGCCATCCGGGACGTGGATCGGGGCGGATCCACCTGGACGCCGACGAAGAACACCACGCTCGCGCAGCTCATGGTCGATGCGGTCGCGCCGTCGCCGGCCGCCGGGGAGACCGGCGCGCGGGCGACGTTCCCCGGTGCGGCCCGGCTGCTGGTGGCGACCGGCGAGCCCGCGCCCGGTCGCCTCGAAGCGGCCCTGCTCACCGTCGCTGACCTGCCCAAGGGTTACGCTCCGATGCCGGACGCGCTGAAGGCGTTCGCGGACACCGGATCCCGGATCGGCGCCTGTGACAAGAAGGCGACCGTTCCGGACCGGGCCGTCGTCTCGGGTGGTCCCGAAGGCCCCGGTCTGCCGGTGAACCCGAGTCCGCGCGTCGCCGTCTCCCCGCCGGCCGAAGCGTCGGCGAACCCGCCGGCGCCCCTGTCGGACGAACCGACGACGAACCCGATGGACATGCCGCCGGGCAAGCCGGATCCCGGGCGGGCCACACCGGTCGCACCGCCGCCCGGTCAGCCCGGCCCGGCATCGACCGAGCCGGGCGGCAACCCGGTCAAGCCCGCGGCGCCGGCGGGCAAACCGGCCGGCAAGCCGGTCAAGGCCGGGCACGAGCCGGTCAAGGCCGGGAACAAGAAGGACAGCGGCACCGTGCGGGTCGCGTTCATGAAGGGCGAGACCGGACCGGTCCTGATCGAGGCGATCGACCCGGCCGGCGATCGCGCCGCCCAGGCGGTCGTCGACGCGGTGGCCGACGCGCCGCGGCGCTGCCCGGCCTACGACGAGGGCACGCCCGGTACGCCCGACGCCCTGCACATGGCGACGTACCCGCTGCAGGTGCCGAAGTTCGGGAACCGCACCGCGGGCGTGCGCTTCGAGGTCGACCTGAACAGCCCGCGCGTCACCGTGCACGGCAAGATGATCGCGGTGTCCGTGCGGGGCGTGGCGCTGACCGTCCTGCTCGCCAACCTGGAACAGCCGGACCAGCGCGAACTCGAGGCGATCACGCGTGCCGCCGTACAGAAATTCGATCGGCAGAAATAACAGCGGACCGTGACCTGGCGGCGGACCTCGGTCAGAGGGACGCCGCCAGTTCTTGCAAGGCCTCGTTGGCGCCGGTGGTGAGCGGCTCGCCGTGCCCGGGCAGGATCGCCTTGACGTCGAGCTTGGCGAGCGCCTTCACCGACGCGCTCGCCAGCGTCTGATCCGTGGTGAACTGCGGGTCGGAGCTCTCCAGCCCGTTCTGGGTGCGCAACGCGTCCCCGGCGACCAGGGTCCCGGTGGCCGGCTCGAAGATCGAGATGTGGCCGGCCGTGTGCCCGGGCGTGTCGACGATCCGCAGCCCGAAGACCTCGTCGCCACCGTTCAACGGTTTCACCGGCTTGTCCGTGATGATGTTGGCGGCGTCCCCGGAACCCGCGTAGATCGTGGCCTTGACCTGCGGTTCGATGCCTTCCAGCCCGCCGATGTGATCGTCGTGGTAGTGGGTGAGGATGACGTGCCTGACCGCGGCGAACCCACTGCCGGCCGCCTTCAACCCGTCCTCGATCGCGGCCGCCGAGCCGGGTGTCCCGGTGTCGACGATCGCCACCTCCTCGCCCCTGAGCAGCAGGTATGCCGACACGTAACTACGGTCGACCCGGTGCCAGCCGTCGGGTAGCGCGGTGGAGACCGGCTGCGCGGCCGTCGTCGCGACCGGCCGGGACGGTGGGGAGGACGACGACGAGCACGCACTGACGGTGTTGACCACGGCCAGGCTCACGACCCCGGCCCCGGCGGTCACGAACAGACGGCGGCGACTGATCCGGTAGACGGTCATGTCACATGCCTACCCTAAGATCGGCCTTCGTCGCTATCGGTAAGGCCAATACGGGGGCTGTCACCTTGTCCGGAACGCTGCTGGCCGCCGTGGCCGCTCTGCTGCTTCTCGTCTATCTCGTCGTCTTCGTCGTGCTGCACGTTCGGCCCACCGGTTACCGCCCGGTCCGCAACGCGGTCAGTGACTACGGCGTCGGCCCGGCCGCCGGGTTGTTCCGGATTGCGGTCGTCGCCAACAGCCTGGGGATCCTCGCGCTGACCGGCGCCCTCGCCGACCAGCCGATCCCGACCGTCGACTTCGTGTTCCTGCTGCTCATCCCGGTGACCCGGCTGGCTCTGGCGCTCTTCCCGACCGACCTGGAGGGCGAACGCCCGACCGTCAACGGGCGCATCCACCTGCTGCTGGCGGTCGCGTCGTTCACCTTCGTCTACCTGGTGGTCGCCGACCTGACGTCCCCGCTGGGCCAACTCGCCCCGAACGCGCTGGAGGTCTGGCTGATCACGTTGCGCTGGCTCGCCGCCGCGGGCCTGGTCGCGGTGGTCGTCACCCTGCTCGCCACACCGCTGCGCGCGGTGTTCGGCCTGGCCGAGCGCGTCTACCTGCTGAGCACGAACCTGTGGTTCTTCTCGGTCGCCCTCTGGCTGGCGCTGCGCACGTCCTGAGCCTGGCGTCACGCGCCGGCGGCGTAGAGCAGATCGGGTACCGCCGGTTCCGGCTGCCTGTGTGCCGGCCAGCAGGAGAGGATCACATTCCTTCCGGCGTACGGCGGTAGGGCGGCACGCGGGAATGTTCAGATCCCGGTGGCACCGGTCGATCAGCAGAGGTGCAGACGGCGACGAAATGAGTGCTTTCGGTGACCGAAACCCCCCAGGCGCGCCTCAGCGGTTCACCCGCCGCTGAGCTGACCGGTCTCGACGTGATCGAGGAGCTCGGACGCGGTGCGTTCACCATGGTGCACCATGTCCGGCACGGTGATCGCGACTATGCGTTGAAGCGTCCGCTGGCCGACGCCGGGGAGTTGCCCGAGATCCGCACCGCCTTCCAGCGTGAGGCCGCCCTGCTGGCCTGCATCGACGACCCGGGCGTGGTCGGCGTGCACGCGGTCGGTGAGCTGGACGGCGTGCCCGCGCTGGTGCTGGAACACCTGTCCGGTGGCGCGCTCTCCGAGCTGCTGCACGGGGTGTTCGCCGAGGAGCGGGTGGTCGGGCTGGCCGCGCAACTGGCTCGGGGGCTGGCCGCCGCGCACCGGGTCGGGCTGGTCCACCGGGACATCAAGCCGGACAACATCATGATCGACAAAGACGGCCGGGCCAAGCTGATCGATTTCGGTCTGGCCCAGCTCGGCCGGGACGTCGGCGGGGACTCCGACCAGGCCGTCGGGACGTTCCTCTACACCTCGCCGGAGCAGTCCGGCATGCTGCGCCGGCCGGTCGACGGACGATCGGACCTCTACTCGCTCGGCGTGGTGCTCTTCGAGTGCCTGACCGGACGGTTGCCGTTCGAGGCCGGCGACGTCGGGGAACTGCTGCGCCTGCACCTGGCCGCGCCGGTTCCGGACGTACGGGAAAAGCGTCCCGATCTTGATCCTGCGCTCGCGGCCGTGGTGCATCGGCTGCTGGCGAAGGACCCGGACGACCGCTATCCCGACGCGGGCGCCCTGCTCAGCGCGCTCCGGCACTGCCCCGGCGGGTCGGCCGCCGAGGAGCCAGCCGCCAGCCGCTGGCCGATGTGCGGGCGCGACGCCGAGGCGGACCGTCTGGCCCGGCGCTGGGAGCGGGCGCGGGCCGGGCTCGGCGGCGTCGTGATGATCCACGGAGCGGCCGGGTCGGGGCGCACCCGGCTGGCCGAGCACGCCGCCGGGCTGGCCGCCGCGAACGGCTGCCCGGTGCTCTCCGGCACGTGCCGCCCGGACGAGCCGGCGCCGCTGGCCGTGCTCCGGGACGCGGTGCGCGCCTCGATGGCCCGGGTCCACCGGCTGCCGGAAGCGGCTCGCGCCAACGCCGAGCGGGACATCGTCGAGGCCGCCACCGACGCCGGGGTCGCGAACGTCGTCAAGCTCTTCGGCGACCTCGGCCTGCTCGACGCCACCGGTCACGCCGCGGCCGGCGACGAGCACGTGTTCGCGGCCGGCGCGGCGTTCCTCGGTGACCTGGCCCGCCGCTCGGACGGCCTGGTGCTGGTCATCGACGACGCGAACCTGCTGGACACCGCCACCCGCCGGCTGCTCGCCGTGCTCGGCCCGGACCTGCCCGCGCTGCCGCTGCTGGTGGTGCTCACCGACCGGGGTGAGCAGGACGGCCCGGACCTGGGCGTCCCGGGCACGCTGGAACTGACCTGCACGCCGCTGTCGCCCGCGGCGGTGACCGAGGTGGTGGCGTCCCGGCTGCCCGGCGCCCGGGTGCCGGCCGAACTGGCCCGGCACGTCACCGTCCGCACCGACGGCACCCCGCTGGCCGTGGTCAGCTACCTGATGCGGCTGCTCGACGCCGGGCTGCTCGGCCCGCTCTGGGGCACGTGGCGGCTCGACACGGCCGGCGCCGACGCGCTGCCGGCCGCGGCCGGGGTGCGGGACCTGCTGGCCGCCCGGCTGAACGGGCTGCCCGTGCCGATCCTGGACCGGCTCACCACCGCCGCGGTGGCCGGCATCCGGTTCCGGCCGGAGGGACTGCCCGGCGCCGACGACGAGGACACCCTGGCGGCGCTCGCGGCCGGCCTCGAACGGCACGTCCTGGAGGTACGGCCGGGCGGCTGGTACGCGTTCGTCCACCCGCAACTGCGGGAGAACCTGCTCGACCGGCTCACCCCCGGCGAACTGTGCCGGTGCAACGCGCGGCTGGCCGCGGCGCTGGAGCAACTGCCCGAGGAGTTGCGGGACGAGGCGCACGCGTACACGCTGGCCCGCTACTACGAGGGCGCCGGCAACGCCGCCCCGGAGGGGGCCGGTCGTCGCGCCGCGGCGGCCGCCGGGCTGCGCGCGTTCGCCGACCAGGCGCCGGCCGATGCGATCGGCTACCTGACCGAGGCGATCGACGGGAACCCGTCGCCCGGCACCGCGCTGCTGCACCCGCTCGCTCAGGCGTGCCTGCGGACCGGTCGCTTCGACGAGGCCGACGAGGTGCTGGAACGGGCGCTCGCGGCCGAGCCGGACCGGGCGGCCCGGGCGCGGCTGCTCACCACCCGCATCGAACTGCACCACACCGTCTGGAACGACACCGAGGCGGTCGAGGCGGCCCGCGACGCCCTGCGCGAACTGGGCCGTCCGCTGCCGGGCAACCCGGTGACGCTGACGCTGTCGACGCTGGCGCACGCGTTCGCGGGTGGGCTGGTACGGCGTACGCGAATCGGTTCGGGAACTGCCGAAGGCCGTCGACGGGAAACCCTGGCCACGCTGACGGCGGTGCTGGACGCCGGGGGTTATGCCGCGGCGGTCGGCCTCCGGCTGAAGGAGGCCGGCGTGTTCGCACTGCGGTCGCTGTACGCGGTGAACCGCCTCGGCCCGTGCCCCGAGTACGCCCGGGTCTACGCCCTCGTCGGCTACATCACCTCGATGGCCAAGCTGCGCGGTACGGGGGAGCGGTGCCTGCGCCGGGCCACCCGGGTCGCCACCGAGCTGGGCGATCCGGCGCTGATCGCCTACGTCGAGTGGATGCGGGGACTCGTCTCGCTCTTCAGCGGCTACGACGACGGCACCATGTGGGAGAAGACGATCACCCGCAACGCCCGCTGGTACGAGCCGGCCCAGCTGCTGCCCGGACATGCCTCCCAGGGGCTGCGGCTGCTGCTGCGCGGTTACCCGGCCGAGGCGCAGCGTGAGTATGAACGGGGGCTGCGCTGCCTGGCCGACCCGGCCCAGGCGCAGGGCACCTCGCTGGACATGCTGGGCGTCATGATCCCGGCCTACCAGGGCCGGTTCGGGGAGGCGGCCGCCGCGGCCCGGCAGTTGCGCGAGGCGTTCCCGGCCGGCGCCGGCACGCCGGTGCAGCGGGCCAACACTCTCACTGCCGCTGCCTGCGCGCTGCTCGAACAGGGCGAGGTCGGCGAACCGTTCGACGCCGTGATGGCCGAGTTCCGGGCGATCGGGCTGCGCCCCGGCGACTTGATGCCGCAGCACAGGTGGATCTTCGTCTATCACGCGCACGCCAAGCTGATCCAGCTCCGCTACGCCGGTGACGACGAGCGCCCGGCGAAACTGGCCGCGGCCGTCGAGGCGATCGCCGAACTGGGCAAGGCCGGCGGCTCGCCGCTCATCCGGCTCGTCTACGGCATGTCCCAGGCATCGCTCGCCCAGCTCGCCGGCGACCACGAACGGGCCATCAAACTGGCCGACGAGCTCGAACGGACCGCCCGCGATCTGGACGCGCCGCTCGGCCAGTACGAGATCCTGCGCATCCGGGCCCGCGCGCTGCGGGCGCTCGGGCACAACCACGAGGCCGACCGGCAGGCCCGGGCAGCACTCGCGCTGGCCTCGTTCTACGGCTGGGAGCAGCGGCGGCGGCAGACCCGCACCGAGTTCGGCGTGGACGAGGGGGCGAGCACGCACCGGCGTACCGTCGCCGAACGCCGCGGCGGCGGAACCGGCCGCAACCGGCGGCTGGAGGCGTTGCAGCAGGTCAGCACGGCCGCCGCCACAGTCCTCGACCCGCGGCAGCTGGCCCAGGTCGCCCTCGACGAGATGTTGCGCATCCTGGGCGCCGAACGGGCGCTGTTCTTCCTGCTCGACGAGGCCGGCGAACCGGTCCGCTTCGCCGGGCGCGACGCGCAGGGCGACCTCGACGACACCACCGAGTACGGCGCCTCCCTGGTCCGCAAGGTCGCCGAGTCCGGCGAGGCGCTCGTCGTCACCGGCACCGACCAGGGCGCCGCGCTCGGCTCGCGCAGCGCCGTCGTGCACGGCCTGCGCAGCATCCTGGCCGCCCCGGTCCAGTTCAAGGGCCGCCTGGTCGGCGTCGTCTACCTGGACAGCCGGCTCGCCCGCGGGATCTTCACCGACGACGACGTCGAGGTGCTCACCGCGGTCAGCAGCCACGTCGCGATCTCCCTGGAGACCGCGCGCGCCGCCCAGCTGCACCTCGCCGTGCAGGCCGCCCAGCAGCAACAGGCACTCGCCGAGATGCTGCGCGCCAGCCTGGCCGAACTGACCGGCATCCTCGAACCCGAACGGCTGCTGCGCCGGCTCAGCGGCACCCTGCGGACCTCGCTCGGCGCCGCGGCCGGCTGCCTGATCACGCCCGACGGCGAGGTCCTCGAACCCGAGGAGGTCGCCGGTCAGCGGCTCACCGCCGACGAGACCGCCCTGCTCGGCGCCCTCACCGAACCGGCCCTGCTCGACCCGGCCAGCACCGGCAAGCTGCGCGAACGCCTGCTCGCGGGCGAACCCTTCGCGCTGGCCGTGCCACTCGACGGCCGCGACGGCCGGGCCGCGGTGGCGCTGCTCGGCGGCGGTGCGCTCGACGACACCAGCCGGCAGCTGGCGGCCGCGTTCTCCTCGCAGGGCATGAGCGCCTACGACAACGCGCGCCTGTTCAGCCGGGTGCAGGAGCTGGCCACCACCGACGAGCTGACCGGGCAGCACAACCGGCGGCACTTCTACGCCGTCGCCGGGGCGCTGGTCCAAGCCGCGGCCCGCGGTGCACGTCCGCTCGCCGCCGCGATGCTCGACATCGACAAATTCAAGAACGTCAACGATACGTACGGCCATGGCGTCGGCGACGAGGTGATCCGCACCGTGGCCCGGCGCATCCGCGGCGTGCTGCGCCACTCCGACGTGCTCGGACGTTACGGCGGCGAGGAGTTCGCGATCGTCCTGCCCGACCACGACGGGGAGGCGACCGAACTCGCCGAGCGGGTCCGCGTCGCCGTCGGTGGGGAGCCCATCCCGACACCGGCCGGCCCGCTGACGGTCACGATCAGCATCGGATTGACCCGGCTCGGCGACGGTGACAGCACGCTCGACGAGCTGCTCGCCCGGGCCGACCACGCGCTGTACCGGGCCAAAGAGACCGGACGCGACCGCGTCGTGGCCGAATGACGAGGAAAGTCCTGGTGAACAGGGTCGCCATAGCTCGATGTCGACCATTACAATCCGTGGACCCCTTCCCGTGATCACGAGGTGCACCGGTGCGAAGCTTCTCCGTCCCCGAGCGGATCGGTGGCTTCGGCGTGCTCGTGGCCGGAGCGGCCACGCTCTGGCCCACGTTCACCGCCCGTACCGGTGCCGGGGTTCCGTGCATGCTGCGGACCCTGACCGGCGTGCCCTGTCCCGGCTGTGGTCTGACCACCGCGGCCGTGGCGCTGGTGCGCGGGGACT
Organism: Actinoplanes sp. NPDC020271; assembly: GCF_044388125.1. Classification (NCBI taxonomy): domain Bacteria; kingdom Bacillati; phylum Actinomycetota; class Actinomycetes; order Micromonosporales; family Micromonosporaceae; genus Actinoplanes; species Actinoplanes sp. NPDC020271. The sequence continues at coordinate 21,701 of NZ_JBIRWQ010000001.1, read as the reverse complement.
TCGAGGCGGCGTTCCAGGCCAACCCCGTGATCTTCGGCCTCGCCGCCCTCGCGGTCGCCGTCGGACCTCTGGTGGTCGCACGCGCCACCGGTGTGCTGGCACTACCGAAACCGTGGTCGCCCGCCCGGCGTCGACGGATGGGATGGGCGGCCGGCCTGCTGGCCACGGCTAGCTGGTTTTTTCAACTGCACCGGCTCGGCGTGAGCTGGGCCTGACGAAGGACATGCGTCATGACATACAACCCCCCTCCCAGCGACCCGTACGGCCAGCAGCCGCAGCAGCCCTACGGCCAGCAGCCGCAGCAGCCCTACGGCCAGCAGCCGCAGCAGCCCTACGGCCAGCAGCCGCCGCAGCCGTACGGTCAGCAGCCGCAGCAGCCGCAGCAGCAGCCGTACGGTCAGCCCGCCTACGGTCAGCCGGCCTACGGTGAAGCGCCCTACGGCCAGCCCCCGTACGGCGCACCCGGTTACGGCCAGCCGGCCGTCGCCGGTTACGCCAGCTGGTTGCAGCGCGTCGGCGCGTACCTGGTCGACATGCTCGCCGTGTTGCCGTTCGGCATCATCGGCGGCATCGTCGGCATCGACACCGACCCGGTGACGAATCTGCCCACGTACAACGCGCTCTACTGGGTCTTCGTCCTGCTCTCCGTGGTCGTCAGCGGTTACAACCGGTGGTTCCAGGCCGGCAAGACCGGGCAGAGCTGGGGCAAGAAGGCGCTCGGCCTGCGCCTGGTGGACGCGAGCACCAGCCAGCCGATCGGCGCGGGCAAGGCGTTCCTGCGCGACCTGGCGCACATCGCCGACGGCGCGATCTGCCTCATCGGTTACCTGTTCCCGCTCTGGGACGCGAAGAAGCAGACCCTGGCCGACAAGATCGTCAGCACGGTGGTCGTCAAGTAGGGCGTTCCCGCCCTCGGCAGGCCCCGCCCGGCAGTCGTCCGGGCGGGGCCTTTCGCTGCCCGCGTTCCGGTATGTGGGCAGCTGTGACGTGACCGATGTCCCAGGCGTACGCCCGGTCTGCCGGTAGGTTGGGCCCATGCTGGACCTGTTGCGGCCGGTCGTGGTGGCGCCGATGGCCGGCGGGCCGTCCACCCCGGAACTCGTCGACGCCGCCGACCGGGCCGGGGCGTTCGGCTTCCTCGCCGCGGGATACAAGACCCCGGAGGCGGTCGAGGCCGAGATCCGGGCAACCTCATCGCCGTACGGGCTGAACCTGTTCGTCCCGATGCCCCCGCTCGCCGACCCGGGCGCGGTCGAGCGCTACCGCGAGGTGTTGCGTCCCGAGGCGGACCGTTACGAGGTCGAGCTGCCACCGGTCCGGCTGACCGACGACGATCACTTCGCGGCGAAGGTGGAACTGGCTGTCACGCACCGGGTGCCCCTGGTCAGCTTCACCTTCGGGGTGCCGCCGCGCGACGTGGTGCGAGCGTTGCGCGCGGCCGGCTCGGCGGTTCTGATCACCGTGACGAGCGGCGACGAAGCCCGGCAGGCGCTGACCGTCGAACCGGACGGGCTGATCGCGCAGGGCGGCGGGGCGGGCGGGCACTCGTCCACGTTCAGCCCGGCGGCGTACCGCGGGGACCGGTCCGCCGCGGACGTGCTCGCCGAGGTTCGCGCCGTCACCGATCGGCCGGTCGTCGCCGCCGGTGGGAGCACGCCCGCGCTGCTGGCCGCCGGGGCGGTGGCGGTGCAGTCCGGGACCGCGTTCCTGCTGGCCGACGAGGCGGGGACGAGGCCGGCCCAGCGGGCGGTGATGCTTCTCGGGGGTTCGCTTTCCGGGGGTTCGCTTTCCGGGGGTTCGCTTTCCGGGAAGTCGCTTTCCGCGGGGTCGCGGCAGACGGTGGTGACGCGGGCGTTCACCGGGCAGCCGGCGCGGGCGTTGCGGAACCGGTTCGTGGACACGTACTCCCCGCTGGCGCCGGTGGGTTACCCGGCGATCCACCACCTGACCGCGCCGATCCGGGCCGCGGCGGCGGCCCGCGATGACGCCTCGGCTCTGAACCTGTGGGCCGGAGTCGGTCATGCGGCGGCCCGGCCGGGACCGGTCGCGGCGTTGATCGACGCCCTTAACGATCGTTAATAGTTGTTCTCTGCCGGGCTCGATATTCGCCTGCGGTTTCGGTGTAGGTTCGTTTTCGGGAATCCGGACGGCCGGGTGAGAAACCATCCGGCGGTCACCCATGGCGTGCGCGGGAGATCCTCGCGGCGCAATCGGTGAAAAGGACTCGGAAATGCGCAGCTTCATCGTGGCGGGTATTCTGCCTGCCGTTCTCACGCCCGGCGCCTGTCAGACCGGGGTCCTGGGGACCTACGACTTCGGCCGCGCCGCAGTGATCGGGGCCGCCGGAGAAGCGGCCGGGGTCTGGACCGGCGCTTCGGTCCGCTCCGGGTTCGCCGGTGACGACCTGGTCGTCACCTACCGGCCGCGACTCGCGCCGGCAGCGGCGGAGCAGGCGGTGTACACCGCTCGATATGACCAGGTGGCGGCGCCGCAGACCGAGTGCGAGCGGGTCGGGGCGGACGGGGTGGCGCTGCGCGTCTGGGTGACCTACCGATGCCGGACCGGGGTGGCGCCCAACTACACGCTGCTGGTCCGTTGATCCCGTTCGCGGGGCCGGATCAGGACTGGATCTGGCCGCAGAACGCTGACGATGCCACAACGAAGCCGGTTCCGCGGACGCGTGCCGTGGCGGCGGCGGATTCGCGGGTGAAAAATATGGCCGACGACCGTCGCGGAAATGACGCGCGCGCCAATTAGTTGACGAGACTTTGCTGGGGGGAATCCCGGTTCCTGCCGCCTTTCCCGGCGGCAGGAACCGGGTCCGGCATTCAGCACGTCTCGATCGGTAGGTCTGGACAAGCCCGTTACGCTTCGGCGCGTGCTGGGTGGACGTGTGGATGAGCGGCTTCGGCGATCGGGTGATCGGCGTACCGGTGGAGGATGGACGCGGCGCCGCAAGATGGCGCTGGCTGGTGGGGTGGCTGGTCTGCTCGCGGTCGCCGGGGTGGTCTGGTCGGCGTGGCCGGCCGATGAGGCCGAGCCGCGGCCCCGGGAGTATGCGGATGTGACCGCCTGCCTGCTCACCGACCAGAAGGGGGTCGCCGGGGCGGCGGCTGCTCCGGTGTGGGCGTCGATGCAGGCGGCGTCGGAGCGCACGCTCGGGCAGGTGCAGTATCTGGCGGTGTCGGGCGAGCAGTCGGTGGCGAACGCGCAGACCTTCGTGGGCACGCTGGTGCTGGGTCGTTGCGCGGTGATCGTGGCGGCGCCGGGGATCGCCGACGATGCTGTCCGGGCCGTCGCCGGTCAGCAGGTGCAGCAGAAGTTCGTGGTCGTCGGCGGTGCCGAGCCCACCACCGCGAATGTGTCACGGGTGGACCCCGGTCAGCTGACCTCAGTGATCGAGAGCGTACTGACAACGAAGAAGTGACGTGCGCAACTAACTGTCCACTCTAGTTATCGATTCGTTACAAAACATTCAGGGATCTCTCTATTGACCGAGATCATCCGTCCAGCGAAGACTCTCCGTGCACACCGCATCACGCACGGGGGAGTTCAATCGCGATGTCTTGGTGGCGGCGTTGTGCCGTGCTCGTTTGCGTTGTCTTCGGGCTCTCCGTAGCGGTTCCCGCTCAGGTGGTGCAGCCCGGGGGAAACTTCCCGTTGTCGTGGTTCACCGACCTGTTCGCGCTGCGTAAGGCGCTTGCCGCGGTGACCGGGTTGCCGGTGCAGGAGCACGGGGACGCGGGTCGTGGTGGTTACGGCCCGGCCTCGGCCTCGACCGCGAACGGTGGTCACGGCTCGCCGCAGAAGCTGGCCAAGGGCGGTCTCGACGGTTACCGGACGCACCAGGCGGGGGACGGCAAGACCGTCACCACCAAGGGCCGTCAGGGCTACGTCGGAAAGACGAGCAAGCGCCAGGCCGACAAGTCGCGGGCGAGCATGGACCAGTTCGCGAACGCGGACGGTTCGACCACTCAGGTGCTGACCGCGGGGCAGAAGAACTACCGGGCCGCCGATGGGTCGTGGCAGCCGATCGATCCGACGCTGGTGCGTTCCGGTGATCACTACACGATGAAGGCGAATTCGCTGGACGTGTCGCTCGCCGCGGTCGCCGCGGAGCCCGCCGCTACCGCGCGTGCCGCGGCAGTTCCGGCCGAGTCCGTGTCTCCGTCCGCCTCGACCTCGCCGTCCGCCTCGACCTCGCCGTCTGCATCGGTTGCGCCGTCCGCGTCGGTTTCGCCTTCCGCTTCGGTGGCGCCGTCGGCCAAGGCTGTCGAGACCGCGGAGGCCGACCCGCTGGTGTCGATGGAGCTGGCGTCCGGGGCGTCGGTCGGTTACGACCTGAATGGTGCGGCCGCGGTGACCCCGACGGTGACGGATGCTGTCGCGACCTATCCGGCGGTGCTGCCGCAGACGGATCTCGAGCTGCAGACGTTCGCCAACGGGGTGAAGGAGACCCTGGTCCTGGCGTCGCCGGCGGCCGCCAACGAGTGGGTGTTCCCGCTGCGTCTGGAGGGGCTGACCGCGCGGATGGCCGCGGACGGCTCGGTGGAGCTGGTCGGCTCGGACGGCAAGGTCCAGGCGTCGTTCCCGCACGGGTCGATGGAGGACTCGAAGTTCAATCCCGACAGTGGCGACATGGCGCACTCGTCGGCGGTGGACATGTCGCTGATCCAGGTCGACGGCGAACCGGCGCTGAAGGTCGTCGCTGACCGGGCCTGGCTGAACGATCCGGCGCGGGTGTACCCGGTCCGGGTCGACCCGACGCTGACCACCGGTGCTACCAGTGACGTCTACGTCGACAACGACGCGAGTACCGGGCCATCGGATCAGGCCGGTGACAACCTGCCGGTCGGCACGTGGGACGGCACCGCCACGACCAAGACCCGTTCGTTCCTGCACTTCACCGGTGCGAACGCGGTGGCCGGACAGCGGATCACCTCGGCGTCTTTGAAGCTGTACCTGACGTGGCAGCTCTCCTGTGATGTCAACCGCGTGTTCGGCGTCTATGCGGCCAGTCAGGCGTGGGACGTCAGCGCGGTCAAGACACAGACCTGGCCCGGCCCGAGCGTCTACAACACACCGGTGGGCACGCTGACGGTGACCGATCCCGGTGTGGCCTGCACGAACACGGCCGCGAACCGAAGCGTCGGCAAGTGGGTCACCGTTCCGCTGGACACCGCGACGTTCAACGGCTGGACCTCGGGCAGCCCCAACTATGGTCTGGCGTTGCTGGCGTCGGAGACCGACAAGTACGCGTGGAAGCGGTTCACGTCGGCCGAGTACAGCTCCGGCGCGTACAAACCGCAGTTGTCGTTGACTTACACCCCGAATGTGTTGCCGCAGGTGGACACGCGGTTCCCGGCGGACAACACCGTGGTGGAGACGTTGACTCCGCAGTTGGTGGCGCGCGGGCACGACCCGGACGGCTATCCGGGCAAGGGTGTGAACTACGCCTTCACGGTGTACGACAGTGCCGGTAACGCGGTCGTCAGCTCCGGCACGGTGGGTTCCAGCTGGCAGGTCCCGGCCGGGAAGCTGGCGTGGAACAGCACCTACTACTACACGGTCAAGATCGGCGACCTTGTCGGAACGTCGGCGGAGTCCAACGCCTTCGCTTTCACCACACCCGTGCCGCAGCCACGGCTGACTTCTGATCTGGCGCAGAACCCGGGTGCCGGGTTCGATCCGAGCAACGGCAACTACACCACCTCGGCCAGTGACGCACAGGTCGCGGGTGTGGGGCCGTCGCTGGAGATCTCCCGCAGCTACAACAGCCTGGACACTCGCCGGGCCGGCGCGTTCGGCCTGGGCTGGGCGAGCATCCTGGACGTCAAGGCGTCCGAGCGCACCGACGCGAACGGCGCGGTGCAGACCGTCGTGATCACGTATCCGAACGGCTCGGAGGTTGCCTTCGGCCGCAACGCGGACGGAACGTTCACCGCGCCCTCGGGTCGCTACGCGATCCTGACCCAGAACGGGACGACCGGTTACACGCTGACTGACAAGGACGCCACGCAGTACGTGTTCAGTGGCGCCGCGGGCGGCAAGGTGTTCGGAATCGCGAAGATCATCGACGCCAACGGGCGGCAACTGACTTTCGTGTACGACGCGAGCGGTCACGTCACATCGATGACCAACGCGTCAGGCCGCACCCTGACCCTGACCTGGGGTGCCGCGGCCACTGCCGGTGACGCGCCGCACGTCGCGACCGTCACCACGCCCGCGCCCGCCGCGGGTAGTGCCGGCTACACCTGGACGTACTCGTACGCCGCGGGTGATCAGCTGACCAAGGTCTGCCCGCCCGGAACGACCACCGCCTGCACGACCTACGCGTGGGGCAACAGCAACAACCAGTACGCCAACACGGTGCTGAACCTGAACCCGTATTCGTACTGGCGGCTCAACGACGAGTCCGGTCCGTCGGCGGTCAGCAGCGTGCTGACCAACGCGGGTGTCGACAACGGCACCTACAAGGACGTGACCCTCGGCGGCGATCCGTCGTTGCCGGCCTCGGGCGCCAGGACCGCGTCCTTCAACGGCACGTCGTCGTACGTGCAGTTGCCCGGCAAACTGGTCACGGACGGCTCGTACCAGACGGTCTCCATGTGGTTCAAGACGACCACGACCGGCGGGGTGCTGTTCAGCTACAACAACGACCCGATCACCAGCAACGGCGCCACGACGTACACGCCGTCGTTGTACGTGGACAAGAACGGCTACCTGCGCGGCGAGTTCTGGCAGGGCTCGGGCACCACGATCAAGTCGAAGACCACCGTGACCGACGGTGCGTGGCACCATGTGGTGCTCTCCGGCGCCGGTGACACCCAGACGTTGTACCTGGACAACAACGTTCAGGGAACTCCGCTGTCGGGCACGATCACGGTCGCCGGAACGACCGGTGCGGCATACGAGTACATCGGCGCCGGCTTCATCGGCGGCGGTTGGCCCGACCACGTCAACACCAACGCGTCCCCGGCCAAGGCCACCTACTTCAACGGCTCGATCGCCGACGTCGGGTTCTTCGCCAAGGCCTTGACCGCTACCGACGTGAGCCTGCTCTACAACGCCGCGGCCAAACCGAACGCGACGATCCAGACGATCACCTCGCCGGCCGGGCGGGTGCAGGCGCAGGTCGCGGTCAGCAACGTCACCGGCCAGGTCACCTCGGTGGTCGACGAGAACGGCGGCTCCTGGACGATGGGCAAGCCCACCGTCTCCGGCAGCAGCGACGTCTACGCGGCCTCCGTGCTCGGTGGCAAACCCACCAACTACTGGCGGCTCGACGACATCGACGCCGGTACCACCGACGCGGTCAACGAGGTGGCCGGTGACACCGCCACCTACAACGGCGTCACGCTCGGCGCGACCGGCCCGTTCAACGGGTCCACCGCAGCCGGCTTCAACGGCAGCACCTCCAGCGTCGCCCTGCCGAACACCGTCACACCGACCGCTCCGTACTCGGTCGGGCTGTGGTTCAACACCACCGCGACCGGCAAGGTGCTGCTCGGCTCCCAGAGCAGCGTCCTCGGTGACACGACCGGGGCGGGCATGCCGGCACTGTGGATCTCCGCGGACGGCAAGCTCCGCGGACTCTCACCGTCGACGACGCCGACCGGGCCGCTGCGTTCGGCCTACGTCGGCAAGTGCATGGACGACTACTACGGCGGCATGACCGCGGGCACCGCGATCGAGATCTGGGACTGCAACAACAGCACGCCGCAGAACTTCACCCTGGCCGCCGACGGCACGATCCGCTTCCAGGGCATGTGCGTCGAGGTCAAGGGCGCCGGCAAGGTCGACCGCACCCCGCTGCAGCTCAACACGTGTAACGCCGGAGTGGGCCAGATCTGGCAGTCCTACAGCGGCGGGTTCCGCAACCCGAACTCCGGCAAGTGCCTGGACCTGCCGGCTCTGCCGAACGGCACGTCCCTGCAGATCTACACCTGCAACAACACCGACTCGCAGAAGTGGACGATGTCGCTGTCGTCGGAGGCGGCGGTCAACGACGGCAAGTGGCACAGCGCGGTCCTGACCTCGTCGGGCACCAGCCAGACCCTGTACCTGGACGGCGAAGCGGAGACCGCGAGCCTCGGCGGGGCCGGCGCGGCGGCGTTCGCCCCGGGCGACCGGCCGTACGCCTACCTCGGCGCCGGGCACACCGGCAGCGGCTGGTCCGGTCTGACCGCGAACACCACCTCCTACTACTCCGGCCAGCTGGCCGAAGCGGCGTTCTTCCCGACCGAGCTGAACGCGGCGCAGGTCGAGGGCCAGTTCGCTGCGAGCCAGCAGACGGTCGCGACCGCTCTGACCACCGTGGACACCACGGTCAAGACGATCACCATGCCGGTCAAGAACGTGACTGTCACCGACCCCGGCGGCAAGAGCATCGCGTACGCGTACGACCTGATCAACAACCGGCAGATCGCCGAGACCGACGCGCTGGGCAACGTCACCAAGTACGGCTACGACACCGGCGGTTTCGAGAGCCTGGTCTACGACCCGAACGGCGTGCGCACCCAAGCCGTCCAGGACGCCCGCGGCAACACGATCCAGCAGGTCACCTGCCAGGACCAGAAATCCGGCAAGTGCGCCAGCACGTACTTCGGCTACTACCTGAACGCGTCGAACCCGGTCGATCCACGCAACGACGTGATGATCACCAGCCGTGACGGGCGATCGTCGGGTGACCAGGACAAGACCTATCTCACGACCTACGACTACGACGCCAAGGGCAACCCGCTCACGACCACCGACCCGCTCGGCGGGACCACGAGCACGCTGTTCACCGACGGCACCACGATCAAGGCGTACGGCTCGGACACGCTCTTCGCCCCACCCGGGCTGCCGTACCGGATCGTCAACGCCGGCGGCGGCGTCCAGCAGATCTCCTACTACGCCAACGGTGACGTGGCGCGGGCGATCTCCCCGGCCGGTGAGGTCAGCACCTACACCTACGACGACCTGGGCCGGAAGCTCTCCGAGACGATCACCACGAACACGTTCGGGACCCGGACGACCACCTTCACCTATGACGCGCAAGGCCGGGTTCTCACCGAGACCGACCCCACGATCACCAACCGGGTCACCGGCGCCAAACACACCGCGGTCACCACCAACGTCTACGACGACGACGGCAACATGACGTCGCAGACGATCGCGGACAGCACCGGCGGCGACGTCGCCCGCACCCAGACGGTGACGTTCAACGACCACGGGCAGAAGCAGTCGCAGACCGACGCGACCGGCAAGTCGACCAGCTTCACCTACAACGCGTACGGGCAGGTCGTCGCGGAGACCGACACGGACGGCGGAGTGACCGCGTTCCAGGTCGACGCTGAGGGCAACGTGCTGTCCGAGACGATGAAGGGCTGGACCGGCGACCCCAACCAGCCGGTCGACGCCACCGACCTGACGACCGAGACCAACATCTACGACCCGGCCGGCCGGTTGATCAGCCGCACCGACGCGGAGGGTCGCAAGACCACGTACACGTACACCGACAACGGCCTGACCGCGACCGTCACCGTCTCCAAGGACTCCGACTCGTATCTGCAGGAGAAGAACGAGTACGACAACGACGGCAACCTGATCACGCAGTGGTCCAACAACGGGGTCACCAAGACCGAGTTCAAGTACGACAGTGCCGGGCGGCAGACCCAGACGATCGTCGACCCTGACGGGGTCAAGCGGGTCACCATCAACGAATTCGACGCGACCGGCAACGTGGTCAGCACCATTCAGAAAGCCGGCGGTAGCAGCAGCGCGCTCAACGCCACCCGCTACCGCTACGACCGGGAAGGCCGCATCAGCGCGCAGACCGCGTACAACGGTGATCCCGGCACCACCCCGGTTGCCCGCTGGAAACTGAATCAGACCAGCGGCAACACCGTCGCCGACAGCTCCGGTAACAACCCGCTGACCGCCACCGACATCACCTGGTTCAACGACACCACCCGCGGCCAGGTCGCCGTGTTCAACGGCACGACCTCCGCGATCAGCGGCGATGACGCGCCGGTCGACACCACCCGCCCGTACACCGTCTCGGCCATGGTCAAACTGACCGGCAAGAGCAAGGACAGCCAGGTCATCGGCCTGGAGAACGGCTCCGGCTCGGTGCCGTTCAGCCTGTCCTACCAGGCCTCCACCGACCGGTGGCACGTCGCGGTGGGCGCCGAGAAGACCGACGGCAGCATCGTGGCGACCGGTGGTGACAGCACCACGTCGCCCGCGCTGGACACCTGGACGCATCTCGCGGTCACGGTCGATCCGCAGAGCAAGACGGTTGTCCTCTACGTCGACGGCGCCGCCCAGACCACGCTCACCAGCACTCAGACGTTCAACACCGCCGCCTCGACTATTTACATCGGCAAGGCATCCAGCAGCAGTTTTGCCGGCTCGATCGCCGACGTGCAGGCGTACCAGAGCGCTCTGGACGCCACTCAGATCACCGCGATCAAGGGCGGTACCGCGCCCCTGGCCTCGGCCACTGTCTCGCGCACCAGCAGCACCCTCGACGAGAGCGGCCTGGCCCTGCACTCCAAGGACCCGCTGGGCAACGTCACCGACGTCGACTACGACGAAGCCGAACGGCCGACGGTCACCACCGCACCGGCCGTCGAGGCCGAGACGTTCACCAGCGGTGGCAAGGTCCTGGCGCGGCCGGTCAGCAAGGCGGGCTACGACACCTTCGGTGACCAGACCGAAACCCTGGACGCCAACGGCAACAAGACCTCCAAGTTCTACGACCGGGCCGGCCGGGTCCTGGAGACGCACGGCGCGCCCTACACCACGCCGGGCGGCGTGACGATCAACCCGGTGTCGAAGACCGAATACGACAAGCTCGACCAGCCGACCAAGACGATCGACGAGCTCGGCAACGAGACCACCTACACCTACGACCAGCTCGGCCGGATCGCCACGACCGTGACCCCCAACGGGGGTAAGACCACGGTCACCTACGACAAGGTCGGCGAGCCGCTGACGGTGACCGGCCCCACCGGCGCGGTCACCTCGATGACCTACGACTTCCTCGGCCGCAAGGTCGACGAGACGCAGGCCGTCCGGCAAACCGGCAAGTCGCTGACCAGCCACAACACGTACAACACGGCCGGGTTGCTGGAGTCGGCGAAGACCCCGGCCGGGGTCACGCAGAGCCTCACCTACAACAACGCCGGCGACCAGCTGACCATCAAGGACGGCGCCGGGCAGATCACCCAGAACGAGTACGACGGCCTCGGCCGGGTCACCGGCGTGATCGCCCCGGACGGCGCCTACCGGACCACCAGCTACGACCTGCTCGGCCGGACCACCGCGACCGCCGCCTACGCCGCCAAGGGCAGCGGCACCGCGCTGACCAGCGGCAAGCAGTCCTACGACGCCGCCGGCAACGTGCTGACCAGCACCGACGGGCGCGGCACGGTCACCTCGTTCACCTACGACCCGACCGGTATGGTGCTCACCGAGCACCAGCCGACGTCGTCGACCGCGGAGATCGGCACCTCGTTCGGGTACGACCTGGTGGGCAACCGGACGCAGTACACCGACGGCCGGGGCAACGCGTTCTGGACCACGTACAACAGCTGGAACCTGCCCGAGGACAGCATCGAGCCGGTCACCAGCCAGTACGTGTCCCTCGCCGACCGCAAATACACCACCACGTACGACGCGGCCGGTCAGGCCGTGAAAATGACCTCGCCGGGCGGGATCGAGCAGACGTACGCGTACGACTCGATGGGTCACCTGACGACCCAGACGGGTTCGGGTGCTGAGGCGGCGACGGCAACTCGTAAGTTCGGGTATGACCTGGGTGGCCGGGTCACGACGTTCTCCTCGCCGGGTGGGGACAACACGGTCGACTACGACGACCGTGGCCTGCCGACGTCGGTCAAGGGACCGTCCGGTAACTCCTTGTTCTCCTACACCGACGACGGCCTGATGGCCTCGCGCAGCGACGCGGCGGGCACCACCAACTACGTCTACGACAACGCCGACCGGTTGTTCTCGCTGAAGAACAGCACCGCGGGCACCGATCTGACGTACTCCTACGACCAGACGTCCGCGGTCAAGCTGATCACCTTCGGCGGGACCGGGAATCAGCAGTCCTTCACCTACGACGGTCTGCACCGGCTCAAGACCGACGAGCTGAAGACGTCGGCCGGATCGTCGATCGCGAAGATCGACTACGAGTGGGATCAGAACAGTAACGAGACGTCGAAGACCACCACCGGCTTCGGCGGCAAGACGATCAAAAACACTTACGGGTACGACCTGGCCGACCGGCTGACCTCGTGGGACAACGGGAACACGACGATCGGCTACACCTATGACGCGTCGGGCAACCGGACCGGTAACGGGTCGACGACCTACACCTACGATCAGCGCAACCGTCTGGTCAGCGACTCGGCCGGTGTCAGCTACGGGTACACGCCGCGGGGCACGCTGAAGAACGTGGTCGGCCCGAACGCCGCCTACACCACGACGTCGGACGCGTTCGATCAGAGCATCACCCAGTCGTACGGCTCCGGTATCGAGACCTACGGGTACGACGCGTTGGGTCGGGCGTTGCAGGCCGGGTTCTCCTACACCGGTACCGGTAACGATCTGGCCGGTGATGATTCGGGTGCCACGTACGTACGTGATCCGGGTTCTGGTCTTGTCGGTGCTGCCTCGGGCGGTAACACGCGGCTGGTCTGGACGGACCTGCACGATGACGTGGTCGGCCAGTTCACCGCCACCGGCAGCACCTTGTCCGGGTCGACGGTTTACGACCCGCTCGGCTCGGTGGTGTCGACCAGCGGGATGATCGGCAATCTGGGCTATCAGTCGGAGTACACCGAGGCCTCGACGGGCCGGGTGAACATGGCGGCGCGCTGGTACAACAGCGGCACGGGTCAGTTCGACAACCGGGACACGATGGCCAACAGTCCGGTTCCGGATTCGATCAACGCGAACCGGTATCAGTACGGCAGCGCGAACCCGTTGACGACCACCGACCCGACCGGGCATTGGAGCCTGTGGGGTGCGGCCAAGTCCGCGGTGTCGTCGGTTACTTCGACGGTGTCGTCGGTCTACCACTCGGCGACCTCGTATGCGTCGCAGGCGATGGACTATGCGCGTAGTTACGTGTCGTACGCGTATCACTCGGTGGCCAGCACGTATTACGCGGTGAAGGCCAAGGCGTACAACGTGGTGGCCAAGGTCGCCAAGCGCACCGGGTTCAAGCGGGTGGCGAAGTGGGCTGAGCAGGGCCGCAAACGCAACGCGAAGAAGTCACGCGAGCAGCATCACAAGGCGGTCAAAGCCCACCAGGAAGCCAAACGCAAGGGTGCCGCGCTCAAACAGCGGGTGGTCCGGGCGGTCACGAAGGTGGCCAAGAAGGTCAAGGACGCGGCGAAGAAGACCGTCAAGTACGTCAAGGAGCACAAGAACCAGATCATCGCGGTGGTCGCGACGGTGGCCACGATCGCGGCGTCGGTCGCGTTGGGCCCGGTCGGCGGGATCGTCGCCGGGATTGCGATCAACCTGGTCAAGGACGCCGCCTCCGGCAACATCCACAGCCTGTCGGATCTGGGAAGTTCGCTGGCCAGCGCGGCCATTTCCGCAACGATCGGGCTGGTCACCGGTGGCATCGGCGGCGCGATCGGTGGCAAGGTCGCCGGCTACGCGGCGGGCAAACTCAGTGCTGGCCTGGCCGGCAAGATAATCTCCGGTGGTATCGCCGGTGGGGTCGGCGGCGGCATCGCGGATGCTGCTGAGCAGATGGCCACCACGGGTCAGGTCAACTGGACGCAGACCGCGATGGCCGCCGGGACAGGAGCATTGATCGGCGCTGCTGTCGGTGCCCGAAGCGGCGGAGGAAAGAAGAGCGGCGGAGGGTGTCCGACAAGACACAGTTTCGATCCGTCGACTCGGGTACTGCTGGCGAACGGCCACACGAAGAAGATCGCTGACGTCAAGCTCGGCGACCATGTGCTCGCTACTGACCCGAAGACTGGGAGGACCGAAGCGAAGACGGTCAGCGTTCTGCACCACCACCAGGACGCCGAGCTTGCCGAGGTCGTAATCAAAGATGCCAAGACCGGTAAAAAAGCGGTTGTCCACGTCACCGCGAACCACCCGTTCTGGAACGCGACCACCCAGGAGTGGACCGAATCCAAAGACTTGAAGGCGGGCGACAAACTTCGCAACGCCGACGGCGAGACCACCCAGACCGTCGCCGCGATCAAGCTTTGGACCGGCCTCAAGTGGATGGACGACCTCACGGTCAACGACATCCACACTTACTATGTGCTCGCCGGCACCGAAGCGGTCCTGGTTCACAACAACAACAAGCTCTGCCAGAGCGATGCGAACCGGGTGGACTATGACTCAACCGACTTGAGCAAGGCCGCGCTTGACCATCGGGTCAATCGGCAGGTTGCCGACGATAGGAACATCGGAGTATTCGACTACAGTGTCGATGGCGTCCGGCAGCCTCTCAAGTCCATTGTCAGCAAGGGACAGAACCTCCATTCAGAGAAGCAGTTCAAGGACATCGTTGAGGATCTGGAACAGAACGGTAAGAAGGTCGAGGTGCACCGCGTCTACTCGGAGCAGAACTTCTGTGATGTGTGCGGAGGTATGGTTGATTCGAGATGGGCATCCGCGAAACACAGCTGGAGCTTCACATCCGAGGAAGCCCCCGCTGGGCGTGCAACGGGAGTGGTCCGGCGATTGTTCGGAGGATGAGGGTGACTGAACTGCTTCGAGGTCTTGTCGCGGACCTGGACGGTGCTTCTCGTGCTGACCTGCGCCGTGCGGTCGAGGCGGTATTTTTTCCGAACGATGTCGTGGACGATGACTCCGTGGACCAGATGCAGGTGCTTGCTGAGTGGGGTGTCTCTGGTGATGTCGCAACCCAATCGACCAGTCTTCGGATTTTGTCGGAGCTGTTGCGAGCAGTTGCGACTGGCCGGGTAGTCGTATCTCACATCGACGCCCTCGATCTGCGGACCCGCCAGATCCGATCACTCCTGGTGCACCGAGTGGCCGACTCGGTGAACGGCGAAGGCGGGTCGGAGATCCTGGCGTTGTTCTGGTTGGATCTTGTCCAGGACGGCGACTGGCTGGATGCGCTGGCGCCGGTATCGCGTTCCCGGGAGAACGATCCCGGTCTTCAGCGCAGGTTGGGCGAGCTTTTGTCCCAGCATACGTTTTCTTCCGTCCAAGTGGGCGCTGCGGTGGCAGTAGCACGAATGAGTACGGGTCATCGGCTTCCGGACTCGGTGAGCCGAGTGTTTCAAATGCTTCTTGACAGCCCTACGTTTCCTGGCGATGAACTGTCTGAGGACCTTGGCGATGCCCGTTCGACGATCCGAAGAGTGACCGACGGATTCGCTGAACAGATTCCGATGTTCGTGCGTGCTTCCCGGGCTGGCCATCCACTCACCCGGTACCAGAACATCGGCGAGTGCGTTCGAATCATGGAGACGTGGCGCGATGCCCCCGGTCAGATGGTCGTTCAGTTGGCCGAACATCTCCACGATTCCACTGCACCTGTCCGGGCTGCTGCCGTCGGAGCCATCTATCGATCGGGGCAGGCGGGGCTCCGCGTTCTCGACGACATCGCAGCTTTGCTCGCTGCTCCCGCCGCCGGTCTGAGCGGGGCGGCTCCAGCACCTTTGATGGACATGCTTCGCGCGACGGCTCTCGGGTCGCTGGTTGCTGGGAACCGCGACGAAGCTGTGCCTGAACTCAATGCTTACCTGGCTGCGCCTTACGGCAGCATCTCCCTGAGTGAGGTGATCGCCGAAGCGTCGTACGCCGCTACAGATATTGCAGAGCAGGTCAAGCTTGGCCTGCGTGCAGCCCTCGATCCCGGTGCGGACACGGATACCCTCCGCCGCGTCGCGAGCCTATTGTCAGGGGTGAAAGCTTGGGGCGCTGCGGCTGCTCCGCTGATCCCGGAACTGGGAATGTTGTTGGCGGCCGGTGTTGCCGAGTCAGCCGTCGTGGAGGTGGCCGCTGCGATCGGCCCGGTCGATTCACAAGCTGTCGATGTGTTGCTCGGCCAGATCCGTGGTCATGAAATCCCTCCGGTACGGCGAATTACAGCAGCAGCCGGATTGATTCGTGGTGAGGAGAACCTTGATGAGGCAATCGCCGTCCTGTTGTCCATGCTCGGGGATCGCGATGTCGCGCCGTTGGTGTTGAAATTCCTGGCAAATCTTGGATGGCCAGAAGAATTGCGCAACCATGCGCGCCGGATCGCTATGGTAGCGGCATCCATGCTCGGCTCCGCGGTGCCCTTCAAGCAGATGTATGTCGCTAGGGTGCTGTGGCAATGTGGCGATTATCGTGACGAATGCGCCGCTATTATAAGCAGCGGTATTGCTCCCTGTGCGGAAGGAATCCTCTGTATCGACTGGTTAGCTGACATGGGGCAGCTTGCCACACCTCATCGTGGAATCTTGGCAGCGTCCGCGAGTGCTGACAAGCGAGTTCATTGCCGGCATGTCGACGACCGCCTGGTGCTGGCCGACGAGAGATATCTGGCTGCCCTGTTCCGGGCGCTCACTGTTATTCCTGGGTAACCATCCTGAACGCCACCATGACGTCATTACCGCCGTGACCGCCGGAAAACGACCGTAACCATGGCCAAAGCCGCTACGCAGTAGCCTTCCCGGACCGTCACCGCGATCAAACTGCGAACCGGCCTCAATTGGATGGACGACCTCACGGTTAACGACATCCACACGTACTATGTAATCGCCGGCACCTAACCGGTCCTCGTACAACGACCTCGTGGACGGGTAAGACAGCATGGCGAAGCTCCCGGTCGGGGCATCGTGTTTTGGTCGATTTGCCGTCCTACCTGGAGCCTCGCCCTCATCGATCACCGTCCCGCCTTACCGGTCCTGACCTGCAAGGCCCGGTTGGAAAGGGCTCACTTTTGGCAAGTAATGCGGTGTGCCATGACGTATAGATTGGCAAGAGTGTCCGGTGATATGACTGTTGGCTATCGCAAGATTCGATGCTGACGCGTCGGTGGCGATGCTTATCGGAAGGCGAGCCGTGGCGAGATTCTTTGTCGCAGATGCGCTTGTTCTGGCTCCTGATCGCGGACGTACAGATGATAGGTGACGGCCGCCCTATGCTTTGATCCGGCGCAGTATCCTGAGTTTGAAGGGCCATCTCGGCACACGGATGAATGATATGACAAGGTCCGTCCGCATGTGCCGTTCTGCACGCAGGGTAACACGCGCTGGAATGACGAAAGTTAGTCGCCTGAGTTTTCGGCGAGTTGTTCGATTTTATCGGCCGGAAAGGTGACTAAGTGTGGGAACTTTCAGCTCGCATCCGTTTGGGAATGACACTGCCCTCGACCTGTGCGACCTTTTTTCTGAACTGGATGATCAAGAGAAGTCCAGGCATCTGACGAGCATATTCGAAAATGCGCTTAATCCAAAGCCGGGAGAATATGTTTGGACTGACGAAGTAATTGCAGCGGCCGCGCTCATCGCGCTGGTGCTTCCCGGAGGAGGTAGCGTGGTGTCGGTCGAAGACGCTGAATTGGACTTGGACTCGGATGCCGAAGCGGAAGAAGAATGGTATCCAGCCCTGCTTCATCAGCCGAGCAATGAGGTGGTGGCTCTGGCAAACCGCGCTTTGCGTCATGTCACTGGAACTGCCACAAAATGGTATGCCAATTGGCTGAATGATAGCGTGCGATCAGAGGCTGTGGGGCGAATTGACAGGATCTCTGCAGTGCTCCGTACTGCCTTACCCTAACGTGGCTCGCCCATGCGACACAGGGTGGTTCGATCTCAATGCCGCTTAACCTCGGCTCTTCATTAAGGGCTGTCCAAGTGTGTCAAGGAGCACAAGACTCAGATCATTGCGATCGCGGCGACGGTGGCCACGATTGCGGCGTCGGTGGCGCTGGGTCCGGTCGGTGGGATGGTCGCGGGGATTGCGATCAACCTGGTCAAGGACGCCGCCTCCGGCAACATCCACAGCCTGTCCGATCTGGGTAGCTCGTTGGCGAGTTCGGCGGTGTCGGCGACGATCGGGCTGGTCACCGGTGGTCTGGGCGGCGCGATCGGCGGGAAGATCGCCGGGTACGCGGCGTGCAAGCTCGGTGCCGGCCTGGCCGGGAAGATGATCACGGGTGCGATCAGTGGTGGTATCGGGGGTGGTATCTCGGATGCTGCTGAGCAGCTGGCCACGACCGGGCATGTGAACTGGGCGCAGACCGCCAATGCAACCAAGACCGGTGCGATCATCGGTGCGGTCACCGGTGGGGCGACGAGGTGTCACAGTTTTGACCCGTCGACGCAGGTGTTGATGGCCGACGGTTCGACGAAGAAGATCGCTGAGGTCAAGCTCGGTGACAAGGTGTTGGCCACCGACCCGAAGACCGGCCAGACCGACGGCGAGCAGGTTTCCGTCCTGCATCATCACGAGGACAGCGACTTCGCCGACGTCACCGTCAAGGACGACAAGACCGGCAAGACCAGTGTGGTCAAGGCGACCGCGAACCATCCGTTCTGGAACGCCACCACCCAGGAGTGGACCGAGGCCAAGGACCTCAAGGCCGGCGACAAACTCCGCAACGCCGACGGCGAGACCACCCAGACCGTCGCCGCGATCAAGGTCTGGACCGGCCTCAAGTGGATGGACGACCTCACGGTCAACTACATCCATACGTATTACGTCCTGGTAGGGGACACCCCCGCACTCGTCCACAACTGTGGGAAAGACGGCGAACTCAACCCGAGTGCGCTCCGGCAGAGGGTCGACGCGCTGGAACGGCAGCTGGGCGCAGGAGCATCTCGCCGTACAGCAAGCGGCCTGCATGTTGTCGAGGGAGTCGATCTCTTCGCAGTAGGCGCTCGGTCGAATATCTCCGAAAAGGGAATCAACCTCCTTGACGACGGAGACGAAGCACTGCGTATCTACCCAGGCCTGCCGTCCCCCAAGGTGGATCCGCATCTGCTGGGTCGCGACCATGCTGAAGGTAAGGTGTTGACTGAGGCGGTCGGTATGGGCGTCGAGCCCAAGATGCTGATCGCAAGCCGTCCGTTCTGCGATGAATACTGCGCTCCGCTTATTGAGCGACTCGGCGGTCGTATTCTTACTCGCACGCGAGCGAAGTGGGGGGAAGTAGTCATGAGTGAGTTTCCGGCGCCTACATCCGCGCCGAGCGCAGAACTAGCCCTTACGGTGGCCACTGCGGATCGAGTTACCACTGGTTTGGCGACCTTCCTCGAGGCGCTGGAGAAGCCGTACAGTACTGACACGTTCAACCCCCAGCAAGCTGTTTCGATGAAGTGGCAGGAACTTAATGGCTTCGGGGCGGTAGCTTCTCTCGTGCAGGAGCTGAATACCGAGTTGCCCGTCACGCGGCAAAGGATCATGGCTTCAGGTCGTACGGGATCACTCATTGCGGCTGCGGCGATGGATGTTATATCGGGAATATTGGATGATGAATCTGATGAGTTGGATCGCCTTTCTGGAGTCGTAGGATCGGCGTTTAAAGTTGCCATGGAAATGGATCGATCGCATGTTGTTCCTCCTGCTGGTCACACGAGTTGGGCTGCATTCGAGTTCGCGAGTCAGGTGGAAGTGGTGAACTTCCTTTCTGGCATTAATGGGCGATACTCACTGGAAAATATTGATGAACTTCGCATGCAGGCCGGCGGTCAGGGTTTGGCGTATCATCGTGGCATGAAGGATCTTGTTCGACCGTGATCTCAATCAGAGCCGGCATGCCCGAGTCAATGGGCCTTGGTCTTGAGCGTGGCGATTGCTCGTTCGCCGCAGGCGCGGATCTTCGCGTGCGCCGGGTTGATCGCCTTCTGCCGGCGTGACAGCTTCGGCCGGAAGCGGCACCGCTTGAACTGCGTGCGCACGCTGCCACGGGCCCCTTGACAGCCCTTGTCGGCAAACGTCATCACGTCTGCACTGGTCAGCACGTCGCTGATGCCGTGGACCCGGGCGGCGCTCAGGTCGTGGGCCGAGCCCGGCAACGCCGGCGATACCCACACAAGCTGACCGGCCGCGTCGGCGATGACCTGCACGTTCACGCCGTGCCGCTGGTGCTTGCCGGAGTAGTACGTCCGCTGTTCAGCGACCCGGTCGATCGGGATCAGCGTGCATCGTCCATCGGGCACGGCCGGCCCCGGTCGGTTCCAGGCTGCGCGTCACAAGATACAGGCACTTCAGCGCGGCCTGCTCACTCGGAAAATGCCCGCGAGCGCGGACGGCCCGCCGATAGCGGGCATTCAACGACTCGATCGCATTCGTCGAGCAGATCACCCTCCTGATCTCAACGTCGTAGTCAAGAAACGGAATGAACTCGTTCCACGCGTTACGCCACAACCGGATCATCGCCCGGTATTTGCTTTCCCCTTTCTCGTCGAGATCGTCCAGTGCGGCGAGCGCTGCGTCGGCGTTGACCGCCGTGTAAATCGGTTTGATGTCGCGTTTGATCGCGTCGGAATCCGCCGGGGAGGTCAGGCGGAAAGTGTTCCGGATCAGATGAATGATGCAGGTCTGGACAATCGTTTCCGGCCACACCGCCTCGACGGTGTCCGGCAGGCCCTTCAAGCCGTCGCAGACGACGAAGAACACATCACGCACGCCACGGTTCTTCAGATCGATCAGCACGCTCATCCAGAACTTGGCGCCCTCGCCGCCGGAGCCGGCCCACAACCCCAGGACGTCCTTGTGGCCGTCCACGGTGACCCCGATGGTCGCGTAGATCGGCCGGTTGGCGACCTGCCCCTCGCGAACCTTGACGACGATGGCGTCGATGAACACGGTCGCGTAAACGGAATCAAGGGCTTGGAGCTCTGTATCATCAATCCTGGTGGGAGTGGCGAATAGAGTGCAAGGCATTTTTGGGGAGCCACCATGTCGAACGATGCGGTCGCACGTCTGAAGGAGTTGGTTCCGCCGCCTGTTGGGAATCGCCAGGCATTCGATTGGAACAGTGTTGAGAATGAGTTGGGCAGGACGCTGCCCGATGACTACAAGGAGCTTGCGGAGGTTTACGGAGCCGGCTTGTTCGACCGTTACGTCCTTGTTCACGTTCCCGACGAATCCCGGGATCATGTCGACCTGTCGAAGGCTGTTCAAGAGGGACGGGAGAGGCTCGAATACTTTGCGGCCAAGGGCGAGACGCTTCCTTACCGCCCGGACGAGTTGTTGCAGGTGGCTTCCACTGATAACGGAGACTCGATCTACTGGGCTGCCCCGGGGGGAAGGGATCCTGACAACTGGACGATTGTAGTTACCGGCCCCCGCGACCAGGGTCATTGCGTTGTCGGGTAACTGCTGGTCACGGCGGTGATCAGGTCGTGTGAGCGACGGTTGGCTTGGCGTATGGCGCGGGCGATGTTGGTGGCGCCGGTAAGGCGATGCCAGCCGATCGCGGTGTTACGCAGCGTTGCGATGATGGCGGGTCCGTTGGCTGTCCGGGCTTGGTGTTGGTCTTCACGGAACGTCACGTCGCGGACGTGATGGAGCTTGTTTTCGATGTGCCAGTGCCGCCGGATCCAGATCTGTAGATCGTGGGCGGTGGCGTGGCCGGCGGGTAGTGAGACGGTCAGGTATGCCGTTTCGCGGCTGGTCCGGCCTGCGACGATGCGGGTGCGGGTGATCCGGACGGCCTGCAGGGCGTGCGGGAAGCTGATGCCGCCGGGGGTGGCGACGGT